>DASZMX010000045.1:0-4923 GCA_035551475.1 Verrucomicrobiia bacterium | reverse complement strand
GCAGCATCACGATCTATGGGCAGAATGATTTTGAAGGCATCAGCAGTTATCCGTACGGCGTGGGCAATCGTGATTTGATCGCGAGTTTTGGCACGAATTACCAAAGCCACGCGGGCCGGTATGTCACGCAAATCAACGGAGGCGACGGGCGGCTGGTCACGGCGATGATCCCAGAAATCTTTGCGACCTACCACACCAGCCAAAATGCGTCGCTCTACGATTGCCACATTATCGCCACGCCGACGAACGGGGACATGAACATCATTCTGCCGCGCCTGACCAATTCGTATTTGGGCGAAGCGTGGCAATTGCCGCCCTCGCAGGCAATTTTTACGAGCAACACGCTTAAGTTCAGCATTTACCATTTCGGCACGAACAGCGCGAATGCCGTGCATGTTTTTACAACCAATCACGACGTCATTTGGTGCGGGCCGGCCGCGACGACGAACCTGAGCGTGCCCTATGGCAGCGCGGTGCGGTTGATCACCGACGGCGTGACGATCTGGGGCGAAGGCGGCGGTGAATACTTGACAGCGGGGCCGAGCGGGCCGCGCGACGGGTCGCTCTTGACCGGGGTGGCGGCGGCGTTGCCGGCGTTCGCCCTCACGAACGCGGATGCGAACAACCGCAGCCTGGCGGGCAACCTGCAGGTGACGACGTTGAGCAGCTCCAACGCGGGCGCCGGGACGGGTTGGTCGGTGGTCACCGGTCCGAATTCCGGCGCGGCCATCGAGACCGGCGGGAGCGCGAACACCAATGTGCATCGCTTCAACGCCGAGGCGGGGCAAACTTTGGGGACGATTTTCAGCTGGTCGAGCAACGACACCAGCCTCGGGAACATGGATTTGAGCGGCAACTTTTCCACGGCGGGCGCGGTGACGGGAAAAGGGCTGATCAACAATGGCCCCGCGACGCTGAACTACGCGTTCACGCCTGGGCCGAGCGGGGTGGGCGGTTTTTTCTCGCAGACGAATTATGAGCTGAACGTCGCGAGTTACACTTCCTACTCGTATGTTGTGTCGAACATATTGGGCGCGGCCACCAATTGGATTGTCTCCACCAACGGCACGGCGGCGGGCACGACGAACACCTGGTATTACGGCTACACCGCCTTTTGGGAATGCAAAACGAACCTGGCCAATTGCGGCTCGCGCATTCTGAACGGCGGACGGTTTGGTTATAATTTAAACGGCGCCAACACGTCCGTGGGCGTGGATTCCGGGGCGAATGGCGGGCCGGCGGGCGGGGTGTCGATTGGCGGCTCCGTCACCACGGTGGGCAATGCGGTGACCGTCACGGGCAGCGGCACCAACCTGGTGAACTTCATCGCCAAGGTTTCAGTCCTGGCGTGGTAGGAGGATTTATGATTGCACGCGCGCAAATAGATCACTCCGAACCACTCGAGGCAGACGCCCCGGCCATGGACGCCTGGGAGGACGCGATGAAAGCGGCGGCGTTGCACGCCAGCGCGCTGGGGGAAGCGATGGAAGTTCTGGCGCAAACCACGCGTCCCCCTGCGCCTGAATCGGCGCTGGAAAACGACGACGTGGCGCCGGCTGGCGCGCCGTTGCCTGAGCCGTCGGCGGCAGCGCCTGCGCCTCCCATTCCGAGCGAGCCGGCGGCGGAGCCATCCCCTCCGCCGACGGCGCCGCTTCCGGCCGCGGTCGATGCCCCCACCGCCCCGGCAGCGCCGGTTCCGCACGAGGAAGCGGCGCCGACGGAAATGATTGTGTCAAATGAATTAATGGAACTGGCGGCGGAGGTGGCGCGGCGCTCGGCGCAATTCCAAGTGGAGCAAAATAATGCCGGGGCCATTCAGGAATCACTGACGAGCGCGCTTTCCATGATGAACGATTTCGCCGCGCACAGCGCGTCGCAGGCGGAAGTGCGGGAATTGTCCGCGCAGGTGGAGCAACTGCGGAGCCTGGTCAATAATTTGCAATCGCGCGTCAACGCCAGCCGCACGCCATGACTTACACCACCCTGCAATACGGTTCCGTGGAAAAAACGCTCGCGGACTGGGGAGTGACCTCGGCCCGGCGCGAGGCGAGCAACCAGGCGAGCGACACGTTTGCGCTCGATTTGCTCGCGGCAGCGGACGCCGTCGATCCGTTTCCGTTTGGGGCGAAAATCACGGTGCGCCTCGGGCGCTCCGCAGCGGGGACGGCGCCCAATCCGACGTTGCCGGCGAGCGGCCTGTCGTCGTTTAGCGGCGGCAAAATCTTTTTCGTGGGCTGGCGCGTGGACGGCGTGCGCCAGGCGTCAGCGGCGCTGGAGGCGATGCGCTACAAGTTCGCGGGGCCGTGGGAATTTTTCCTGGAGCGGCTGGTGTTTCAAAAATTATTCCTGACCTGGAACGGCGCGCAACAGACGGCGGATTATCGCAGCCAGATTGTGCTGGGGCAAAGCCTCACGGCCCTGATCGGCGCGACCGACACAGTGCCCGGCTCGGTGGCGACTTCGCTGATGAGCATCGGGCAGCAGTTGCGGGAGATCGCGGCGTACGCCATCGGCCAGACCGTGACGGAATTTGGCAGCGCGCAATTTCAGTTTGACCCGTTGGTGATGGATGGCGGCGGCGCGTTTGTGCTGAATGCGTCGCTCGGGCCGCACTGTCAAATACCCGATTACGCGCCCGGCGGAGTGGGCAACGGGCTGGCCTCGGGCCAGACGACCGTGCCGTTGCGCGCGCCGCTGGACGCGGTGAATGACATCACGTGCGCGGAGGCGATGCGGAAAATGCTGCGGTGGATTGGCGGCGTGGGTTCACCGGTGATGTGGTTTGATTACACGCTTGATCCGCCGGCGCTCAAGGTTTCCACGCGCGACCAATTGCCGGCGGTCACGCTGCCCGCGTTCGGCGGCGTCGAGAGGTTGCAGGTGATGCGCCGGGATGATTTGGTTCCGAGCGCGATTGATTTGAAGTTTCGCGTCACGAGCGAACACGATGGCCAGTCGGTCGTGCAGATTTTTCATGATCTGGCCTGCGCGGCGGGCGCGACCAACGAAGCCACGGGCGTGACCGATCCAGCGCTGCTGCCGTATGGGAGAAAATTTGCGGCGCAAGTGGCGACGATCGATTTTGAAGGCCCGAAAGTCAGCACGGCCAAATGCACGATCGCTTGTTTGCCGTTGAACCTGGGAAATCCATCCACGGACGGCGGCGCGCTGGCGTGCTGGACGGCGATTTTTCCGGAGTTGAGCGCCGTGACGCATTTGAGCGGGGGTTTCACGTCGCTGACCGATCCGGACAGCGGCGCGGCGGTGGATTTCAGCGCTTTTGCTTTCATCCTGCGCGATCCAGGCGCCGCCTCCTGGATGTTCGATGGTTCGACGCCGGGCGTGGCGCAACGCGTGGTGGTGCGAGGCCGATTCTCGTACACCGAAGGGAGCGGGACGGCCACGCCCGGCGTGGTGGATTATCATGAAAAAACGGCGCACTTGACGCTGACCAATCTGCCGGGCGGCACGTATTTTTCGAGCCCGTCCATCACGCCCGGCGAACCAGTGCCGTTCGGCCTGGCGTCCTTTATTTATAACATCGAGAAAATCGCGCCGTACCAAGGGTCTTGCACATTCCATGAAGGGGAAATCACGGATGTGTGCCCGTTGGGAAAAAATTTAAACCTGACGGGCGGCGCGGCGGAATGGGAGACGATGAACGCGTGCGTCCAGCAAATCACTTATGATCTGGACGCGGGTTCGACCACGCTGACGTTCGGGCCGGCGGCGCATCTGGGGGCGCGGGATTTGATGGAGCGGTTGCGGGTGAATGTGGCGCCGCGCGCGGTGTATCTCATCGGCGCCAACCAATTGAACGAGGGTTCGTCGTCGCAGGATTTGGAAATTCCCTCGCAGACGCCGCAGACGGGCCGGTCCTCGGGGGTGCAGAACCATCCGCACAAAATTTTCGCGACGCAAGCCAACGACATTCTCAGCTTGTCGAGCCTCTACCCGAACGGCTTTCCAGGAATCACAGTTGACAGCCGGGTTTCCGGACACCTTCCTTCGACCAATCATTTGACCTCCACGCCGATTGCCACGGCGCATAATCCCACGCCGGTGGACAACACGGATTTGGCGGCGCCGACCGGGCCGTGTTTATTTGTGGCCAAACAAGGCAACGACGCCGGCGTGCTGGGCAATTTCATTCGGCTGGCGGTGAGCGACATTGCGCCCGATCCGGCGGACAACATCAACCGCCGCGGCGTGTGGCTGCAAAAGATTTACACGGGCGAAGATTGCACGAACAAATCGTTTCGCTGGTTTCTTTGTTCGCCGCTTTATCAGGATCCGTGACGCATGGCCGATCCGATTCCACCCATTTGCGATCGGCTGGTGTTTGCGGGCCGGTCGGCGGTTGATTTGTGCGAATTGCGCGTGCGCGGCGTGCTGGCGCAGGCGGGGTCGATCGTCGCGCCGGATTCGTGTTATTCCGACGCCCTCAGCAACGTGCTGGCGTATGACATCACGACGGTGCCGTGGGGCAGCGTGTGGCTGTTCGATTACGGATTCGAAGTCACGGGTTGTTCGCATAGCGATTCGCTGGTGACCCTGGCGGACGCGGAGGTCAGCTTTTCGTCGCTGCTCGGGGAAAATGTTTTTGGCCACAATGGAACCGGGCCGGGCGCGACGATTGGTTTCGGGATTCAGAAGCTGCAAGTGCTGGCGCCGGCGCCGTGGCAAATCAGCTTTTACGCGGCGAGCAGTCCGAGCGTGGCAATCTGTTTGACTAATGATTCGTTGACGGCGGATGCGGTTGATCCGTCGCATCCGAGCGTGGTGTTCGCGGCGGCGGGGTCGCAGATTATTGATGTGCCGGTGCCGTCGGATTTGGGGGTTTATGCGCTGACGTTGTGTGCGCATTGCGTGCCTTGAAGGGGGGACTTTTTTAACAGGAGGGCGGAGGGAGCAGGGAGGAAG
>DASZMX010000044.1:0-51987 GCA_035551475.1 Verrucomicrobiia bacterium | reverse complement strand
GAGATGGTGAAAGACCGGCTGCGGCGCATCACGCGGCAGGTGAGCAATTGCATCGAGATTTCGCATCGCTATCTGAGTTTTATGCGGCAGCAGCCCAAGGGGCCGGCGCGCATTGCGGTGCATCAGATTTTGGAGGATTTGCGGGAGTTGTTGAACGTGCACCCGAGCAAGGGCAGCAACACGCTGCGCATCCAAAGTTTGCCGCAAGGCCTGGAGCTGGAAATCAACGGGACGGATTTGATTCAGATTTTGCTGAATCTCGCGATCAACGCGCTGCAAGCGTGCCCCGAGCCGCACACGGTGGAGATTTTTGGGCAACTGCTGGAAAACCCGGTGGATTTGGCGACGTTGCGGGAGGGGCCGCATGACCGCTGGCTGCACGCGGAGGCGCTGATCAACACGCCGCCGTTATTAGTTTTGACGGTGCGGGACGACGGCCCGGGCATCCCGGCGGAGGTTCTGCCGAAGATTTTCGAGCCTTACTTCACGACCAAGCCGGCGGGGAAAGGGACGGGGCTGGGGCTGGCGATTGTGCATCGCCTGCTCAAAGAGGCCAGCGGCTTCATGCACCTGCATTCCGAGCCCGGCAAAGGGACGGCGTTCAACATTTACCTTCCGGCGTTTATCAACTAGCCTGCCGCCGGCATGAAATCCATGACTGGCTACGGCCGGGGCGAATGCTCCGAGCGCGGCTTCAAAATCACCGTCGAGATCAGCTCCGTGAATCGCAAGCAGAGCGAAATCGCGGTCAACCTCCCCCGCGATTTGGAAGTGCTCGAGGCGCAGATCCGCGACGAAATCAACAAGGCGGTGGCGCGCGGGCGGGTGACAGTGCGCGTCTCGGCCCACGCCGCGGACGGCGCGGCGGGCACGCACATCAATGTGGAGCTGGCGCGCGGGTATGTGCGCGAACTGCGGGCCCTGGCCAAGGAATTGAAGTTGACAGACGGCATCACCCTCGACCTGCTGGCGCGCGCCCCGGGCGTGTTGCAGCCGGCGGCGGCGATTTCCGAGGCGGACGAACTCTGGCCCGCGACCTCCAAGGCGCTGGCTCAGGCGCTGCAAGTGTTGATCAAAATGCGGGAACGCGAGGGCAGCTTTCTGGCGCGCGATCTCAAAGCGCGCATTGCCACGATGCGCAAAACCGTGGAGGGAGTGGCGAAGCGGGCGCCGGAAGTCGCGAAGCGTTACCGCGAACAGTTGCGCAAGCGCATCCAGGCGGCGGGCATTGAGGCGCCGGCGCTGGAGGATGAACGGCTCTTGAAGGAAGTCTTTTATTTTGCCGACCGCTCGGATGTCAGCGAGGAATTGACGCGGTTGCAGAGTCATTTCCAGCAGTTTGACGACTGCGTGAAATCCACCGAGCCGACGGGGCGCACGCTGGATTTTCTGGCGCAGGAAATCAACCGCGAGGTGAACACGCTGGGCTCCAAGGCCAATGACAGCGCGATTTCCCGGGACATTGTCATGCTGAAAGCGGAGCTGGAAAAATTTCGCGAGCAAGTCCAGAATGTCGAATGAACGAAACCAGGGCGCCATTGCTCATTGTCCTTTCCGCCCCGTCAGGCGGGGGCAAGACGACGCTCTGCCAGCAACTGCTCGCGGCCCATCCGGAAATGACCCGGGCGGTGACTTGCACCACCCGGCCGCCGCGGACGGGAGAGCGCGACGGGATTGATTACTTTTTTTTGACGCCTGAGGCGTTTGCGGAACGGGTGAACGCCGGGGACTTCCTGGAGCACGCGATCGTTTACGGGCAATTTTACGGCACGCCGAAAGCGGAGGCCCTGGACAAATTGCGGCAGGGACGCGACGTGCTCCTGGCCATCGATGTGCAAGGGGCCGCGACAGTGTGCGCGCGGGCGGCGAACGACGCGGAACTGCGGCAGGCGATGGTGACGGTTTTTTTGACGCCGGGCTCGCTGGAAATCCTCGCCCAACGGCTGCAACGGCGCGGCGCCAATTTGCCGGAGGATTTGCGCCAGCGGCTGGAGGTGGCGCGCGTGGAAATCGAGCAGTGGAAAAATTTCCAATACCTGATCATCAGCTCGAGCGTGCAGGAAGATTTGCGGCGGATGGAAGCGATTATCGAGGCGGAACGCATGCGCCAGGTGCGGGCGATTGCGCCGTTGACGTAGCGGTCTAGGGGATTCGCTGGTTTCGGATTGTTGCCTCAAGTCAAAGTTCTTGCCGCCGATATACTAAGAGATGGAAAGCATCCTGGTCATCGATGATGACGAACCTTTTCGCAAGACGCTGCAGGCGACCTTGCAGGGGAGCGGTTTTACCACCTTGGAATCGGCCAATTGCCGCGATGGCATCCGCACGGCGATTGCGCATCAACCAGACATGATCGTCTGCGATGTCGAAATGCCGGACGGCTCGGGTTACGACGTGCTGGAGGCGCTGCGGCATAACACCTCGACTTCCACCATCCCATTTATTTTTGTCACGGGCAGCGATGATCCGGAGGGTTTGCGGCAGAGCATGGAACGCGGCGCGGATGCGTACCTGACCAAGCCGTTCCAGGCCCAATCCCTCCTCGCCACGGTCGATGCGCGTTTGCGCAAACAGGCGTTGTTGCGCACCCAATCCGAGCAAACGAAGATTCGTTTGCAGGCGATTGTGGAGGCGACGCCGGATTTTGTGTGCATCGCGGACGTCTCCACGCAGCACGTTTTGTACATGAACCACGCGGGGCGCGAGATGCTCCGCCTGGGGCCGAACGACGATGTCACCAAGCTGCGCGTGGATGATTTGCATCCGCCCTCGGCGCTGGAGCGGGTGCGCCAGGAAGCCATCCCCACGGCGATGGAAAAGGGCTCGTGGATTGGCGAAGCCATGTTATTGACACGCGACGGGCGCGAAATCCCGGTGTCGGAAGTGGCGCTGGGGCACAAATCGGCCGGGGGACGGGTGGAATTTCTTTCGCTCATTGCGCACGACATGAGCAGCCGCAAACGGGCGGAGGAAGAGCGGCGCCGCATGGAAACGCAATTGCGGCAGGCGCAAAAACTGGAATCCATCGGGCAATTGGCCGCCGGCATCGCGCACGAGATCAACACGCCGACGCAATTCATCGGCGACAACCTGCGTTTTGCCAAGGACGCCTTCGGCGATTTGAACGGTTTGCTGGAGCAATTTGGCGAGTTGCTGAACCGGGCGCGCGAGCAATCCTTCGCGCCGGAATTAACGCAGAAAATCGACGCCGCCATCGGCTCGATGGAGCTGCCGGATTTGCTGCGCGAAATTCCGCTGGCCATCGGACAATCGCTGACGGGCGTGGAGCGCGTGGCCAAGATCGTGCAGGCGATGAAGGAGTTTTCGCACCCGGGCGGAGAAAACAAAGTGCCGATCGATTTGAACCGCTCGATCGAAAGCACGCTCACGGTGTGCCGCAACGAATGGAAATATGTGGCCGACATGCAGACGGATTTCGCGGCGGGTTTGCCGGCGGTGTTCTGCCATCCGGGCGAGGTCAACCAGGCGATTTTGAATATCGTGGTCAACGCGGCCCATGCCATCGCCGATCATATGGCGCGAACGGGCCAGACCGGCAAAGGAACGATCCTGGTCGCAACGCGCCAGAAGGGTGACCGCGTGGAAATACGCATCAGCGACACCGGCGGCGGCATTCCCGAGAAGATTCGCGACCGGATTTTCGATCCGTTTTTCACGACCAAGGAAGTGGGGCGCGGGACGGGGCAAGGCCTGGCCATTGCGCGCTCGGTGATGGTGGATCGGCATGGCGGGGAGCTGTCGTTTGAAACCGAGGAAGGGCGCGGCACGACTTTTATTGTGGGACTGCCGATGGCGGATGATCGGAAGGGGCCATGACGGCGGAGATTTTATTCGTGGATGACGAGCCGGAGGTGTTGGCCGGCTTCCAGCGCGTTCTGCGGAAAGATTTCAAAATCGACATCGCGACGGGCGGCGAAGAAGCGCTGGCGGCGATGGCGCAACGTCCGCCGTACGCCGTGGTGGTGGCCGACATGCGGATGCCCGGGCTGAATGGCATCGACTTCCTGATCAAGCTGGAGGGAAAGGCGCCGGACACGGTGCGCATCATGTTGACCGGAAACGCCGATCAGCAGACGGCGCGCGACGCGATTAATCATGGGCATATTTTCCGCTTCCTGACCAAGCCCTGCCCGCCCGATGAGCTGATCTCGGCGTTGCGCGCGGGACTGCGTCAATACCAACTTATCACGGCGGAACGCGAGCTTTTGGAAAACACCCTCCACGGGAGCGTGAAGGCTTTGAGCGATATTCTGGCCATGCACGACCCGGATTCTTTTGGGCGCGGGCAAAGGTTGAGCCAATCAATGCGGTCGGTGGCGAATTTTTTGCAGCTGAAGCCGACTTGGGAGCTGGAGCTGGGAGCGATGCTTTCTCAAATCGGTTACGTGGCGGTCCCGGTGGCTGTGCTGGAAAAGGCGCGCGCCAATTACCTGTTGTCCCCCCAGGAAAAGGACATGATCGCGCGCGCTCCGCTGGTCGGCTCGAATTTGCTGACGAATATTTCGCGGTTGGAAACAGTGGCGAAAATTGTCTTGTACCAGCACAAGAATTTCGACGGCTCAGGTTATCCGTGTGACGGCGTGGCGGGGGAACAGATTCCGCTGGGGGCGCGGATTCTGCGGATTCTGCACGATTTGCAGGCGGCCGAAGCCAGCGGCAAGCCAACGGAACGAGCCATGTCGATCATGCGCAAATCGCCGGAGTTATATGATCCGACGGTGTTGGAAGCGATTGCGGCGAGCCTGGATATTTTCTTCACGGCGCGGCAGAGCGACGAAGCCCCGACGCGGGCGGTCAGCGTGAAGGACCTGCACGTGGGCGATGTGTTGAAATCGCCGGCCCACACCAAGGACGGCGTGCCGATCGCGCCGAGCGGCGTGCGCGTGTCGCCGATCTTGCTGGAGAAATTGCGCAATTTCGCGGACCTCGACCAGTTGGCGGAGCCGATTTTAATTCTGGCTGTTTGACAGCGACGGGCCGGTCCACAGCCGGTTGATGATCACGCAGAGGATCGTGCCGCTGACGACAAAGACAGCCCCCAGCAGAAGCGCAAGCTGATAGCGTCCATAAAGAATATTTCCCACGGTAAATAGCCCCGACCAAATGGTCGCGCAACCCGTGGACCACCCGACAAGCGCAAGCGGGATGCTTTCGCGCGTGGCCACGGGCGGAATTCCGGCGTCGCGCAGGGAGCGGCGAATGGGTTTCCAGCCCGGCCCGAAAGGCTGCACTTTTTGGACGAAAGCGGCCAATACTTGACGGTCGGTCTGGGGGCCGAAAAAGGCGGTGAGGAGCCAGCACAAGGTGGTAAAGGCAATCGTGGCCAAAAGCGCGTATTGCGTGGGAATTTCCATGTGGCCGTATTTGCGCAAGGCCAGAATCAGCACGGACACGCCGAAGGAGCTGATCATGGCCGCCACTTCGCACCACGCGGTGATGCGCCACCAAAACCACCGCAACAGATACAGCAAGCCCGTGCCGGCGCCGACCTGCAGAATGATGTCAAAAGTGTCCTTGGCCGAGTCCAGCAGATAGACCAGGCTGGAGGCGCAGAGGAACAGCCCCACCGTGGCAAACCGGCCCACCGCGACGTAATGTTTTTCATCGCCGTCCGGCTTGATAAAACGCCGGTAAAAATCATGAACAAGATACGATGAGCCCCAATTGAGATGTGTGAGAATCGTGGATGAGTTCGCCGCAATCAATCCACCCACCATCAAGCCGACGAACCCGACAGGAAGAAATTTCAGCATGGCGGGATAGGCGATGTCGTGGCCGAGCAATTTGGGGTCGAGATTGGGAAAGGCTTTTTGGATGTCAGCCAGCTCTGGATAAACCAACAGCGAGCAAAGGCCGACGAGGATCCAGGGCCAGGGCCGCAAAATGTAATGGGCGACGTTGAAGAATAACACGGCGCCAAGGGAATCTTTCTCCGATTTGGAAGCGAGCATGCGCTGGGCAATGTAGCTGCCGCCGCCCGGCTCGGCTCCAGGGTACCACGTGGCCCACCATTGCACGGCAATGGGCATGACAAAAACCGCGAGGGCGATGTCCCAGTTGTTGGAGAAATCGGGCAGGATGTTGAGGTAATGCAGCGTGGTGTGGCCATCGGGGCCGAGCATGGGCGCGGAGAGTTTCTGCACCATGATGGGCAAGCCGCCGACGTGCTGCACCGCGAAGTAAGCCGCGGCGATCACGGCGGTCATCTTGATGAAGAACTGAATCATGTCGATGACGAGCACCCCCCAAAGGCCGGAATAGGCGGCGAAAATAACATTCAAAATTCCGCAGGCCAGCAACGTTTGCCAGCGCGGCAGGCCAAAGAGAATGTTGGCGATTTTGCACGCGGCGAGGCTGACGGACGCCATGATAAAACAGTTGAAGAAAAGCCCCAGATAAACAGCCCGAAAACCGCGCACAAAACTCGCGGCCTTGCCGGAATAACGCAGCTCGTAAAACTCCAGGTCGGTCATCACCTCGGAGCGGCGCCACATGCGCGCGTAGAAAAAAACCGTCGCCACCCCCGTGAGGGCAAAGGCCCACCAACACCAATTGCCCGCCACGCCTTGGCGGCGGACGATGTCGGTGACGAGGTTGGGCGTATCGCTGCTGAAGGTGGTGGCGACCATGGAAAGGCCGGCCAGCCACCAGGGGACCGAGCGACCGGACGCGAAAAATTCGGAGGAGCTTTTCCCGGCGCGACGTCCGAAGAACAGCGCGGGGATAAAACAGATGAGCAAGGTCGCAGCGACAATGACCCAGTCGATCGGATGGAGTTGCATGTTAGGGATTGACGGCAGTGTCTTTGCGGCCGCCGGCGGGCGCGGCCATTTCCTTCTGGATGGCGCGCAGCAAGGGATCGCGCTGGCCCGCCGGCTGCCCCGGCAAATGCCCGTGCGCCAATTGCCAGATCATCACGCCGCCAAGGCGCTGGTCGCGGGCATAACGAACCTTCGCCTGGCAAGCCCGCTCATCGTCGTAGGAAATAAACCGCGCGCCCGCGCCGCTGGCAGGAAGCGAAAGATAAGCCGCCTGCGCATTGGTGTCCCAGCGATAGGAAGAGGGGCGATAGTACGTGGCGAGAATATCGGCGTAGGAAATTTGTTTGACAATAGGCGCCGCGCTCCAGGTTTGGCGCGGGGCCGAAACGCTGCCGGTCCAGATGTATCCGTAAAACGCCACGCCGATGCCGATTTTGGCAGGAGCGACGCCCGCTGCCGTGAAGCCGCGCACCGCGCCGTCGATGGAGGGGACTAAATTCGTGGTGGAGGCAAAACGATAGCCGCCATCGTAAAGCGGGGAATTGTGCCAGGAAACCCACCCGGCGTAAGCGCCCGAAAGGTCGTAGGTCATCAAGTTGATTTGATCAAATTGTCCCTGGAGTGAGGCGAAAAGCGCGGATTCGGAACGAGGCGGATCGCCCCATGCCGGGTAGGCGGAGACCGCGGCGGTCAGAAGCTGGCCCGGCGCCTGGGCGGCGCGGAGATCGTGAACGAGATTGGTGTAAAGAGGAAAGTCTGAAACCGGCAACGGCTCCCAATCCAGGTCCAGCCCATCGTACTGCCCCACGCTGAGGGCATGGATGAGGTTCGTGACAAACGCGCTGCGATGGGCGGCGGAGGCCGCACCCTGAAAGCCAGCCTGCGAGCCGGCGCCGCCCACACAGAGCAACACTTTGCGGCCGGCGGCGTGCGCGCGCGTCACCAATTCGGCCGTGTTGTCAGGCGTGATGTGATTGGCCTCCGCGTCGAGCGTCCCATCCGGATTCGGCACGAGCGAAAAATGGACGACATGGCTGATGACGCCAAAATCGATGTCGGCAACCGCCATCTGGCCTTGCTCCCAGCCGGGAAAATATGCGGTCGTCCACAATTGGGCGCGCGCCACAGAACAAAACAGACAGGCCACCCCAGCCAGGACTCGCAGGCAAAAATTCATGAATTCAACGATTACTTCGCGGCGGCGGACCGCTGGGAGAACCAAATAAAGTCGGCATTGTTGACACCGCCCGCGACTGATGGGTTGTGCGACGATTTAGGCGCGGCGACGACGATGGACGTGAGCGTCTTGGTGACCCATTTGTGAACTTCCGCATGGCCATCGGCAAAAGAAAATCCGCACGCGCCATTCAAATAGGCCGCCGGCACGTCAGGAAACGAACCGCCCTGGCTATCCACTTCCAAATAGCCGTCACCGATGGAATCAGGATTTTCCTCGCAGAAAATAAACGCCATGGAAGGGCTGGGCTTAACCAGGTCGCGCTCTTTGATATACTGCAATTGGTTCGGGTGCAGATTGTGGTCCGTGATATAGACGGCCCCCATCTGGCCATTCATGGAATAGCTGCGCAGCCGCTGGCCGTTGGCGGACGGAATGATGTCAGCGGGGCATTTATAGATGCCAATTTGATTGGCGACATAAGGCGCGAGCAGGGCGGAGGTGTAGAGAGACAAATTGGTGTTGCCGTCGAGGGCGCCCCAGCCTTCGTCGTGGGCCGAATCGATCCACGATTTCGCGCCGCCGGTCAAACTCCAACCGGAGGGGGCGTTGGGGAGAAGATAGCCGTTGCTATCGTCCTTATACATGGTGGCGGCCAACACGAGCTGCCGGTGATTGGCCATGTCCTTGGCCTTCCACGATTCCATTTTGGCGCGGCTCAAGGCCGGCAGCAACATGGAGGCGAGAATGGCGATGATGGCGATGACAACGAGCAGCTCAATCAAGGTGAAGCCGCGCGATTCGTGGGCACGAGGGAGCCTGTCTTTCATACGATTCAAGACTGCTGGAAGCGCCGGGGCGGAAGAGCCCGCCCCGGCTTCGGTTAGATCACCGCCCCACCCTTAAGGCACGTGAATGCGATAGAATTCTTGCGGTCCGGTGGGCGCGACCGAGTAACCCGACGAAGCGCCGGGCACATCGGTGTAGCCCGAGGCGACGTTGGTGGATTGCTGAAGCACGCCGACCGGGTAGGTGAATGTCAGGTTTCCACCCGAGGTGGAAATCGTGAGCGTGGCGGCGTCCGCGTAGTGATGCGCAATCTGCGAAGCGCTCAACGCGTATTTGTAAACGGCGGTTTCATCGACCGAGCCGAGGAAGGTGCCGAATTGCACGTCATCGCGCTGGCCGATGACGAAGTTGGCCTGATCAGCGCCGCCGAGGCCCGCGCTGCCGTCGAGGTTGATGCCGTCGCCGTTCGGCACGAAGGGCACCGCGCTCACGGGCGCGCCGGCGATGGCTTCGCCGTTGATGTAAACCACGAAGCTAGTCAAGTCATCAGTAATGACCACGTGATACCATTTGCCTGCGACAATATTGTTGGTGTGCGCGGGATCATCCGGGCCCGCCACGATGAAGCCGTTGGCCGGCTGCGGCACAAAGGCGAATGTGTTATTGGGCTGCTGATAGAGATACCAGCCGTTGTAAGGATTGGGATAGAGGTTGTATTGCGAGGACAACACCACGCGATAATCGCCGCCGTTGGCGCCGATGGAGGAGGGCTGCACCCATGTTTCCACCGACCACGCGGTGTCGGGATTCAACTCCGGCGCGAAGGGAATTTGCACGGTGGCGCCGCCCGCAAGAGTGATGGCAGGATCCGCGCTGTGCGGGACTCCGCCCGGAACGCCGTAGGTGATGGAGCCAGTCCCCGGGGTGTATGTTCCATCAAAAGAGCCGACGGCATCAATGGCGATGGAACTGCCGGTCGATTCGTCCATGCGCCAGTAGGCCACCGGCTTGTCGGCGGCGACGATCGCGCCATAGCCTGTCAAAGAAACGGCGGGATCAGTTCGCGCCTGGACTGTGAGCGAGGCGCCGGCAGAGGAGGAGGTGAAAGGGTTGGTGACATTGGCCGTATAGACGTTGCCGTTTTGGCCGAGGGTCACGTTTGTGAGCCACAGGGTGGCGTTGGTGGCGCCAGGGATGGATTGGGTGACGCCGTTGGAGGTTACCGTCCAACCGTAAGTGATGGGCACGGCGCCATTGGCGGTGACGTGGAAAGCCGCGTAGCTGCCCACGTTGCGGGTGATGGAATTAGGCGGGGAAATCATGTTGAGCCCGGTCAACACGCTCAGGGTGGCCACTGCGCTGGTGGTCGCGCCATAATTATTAGTGATGACAACCTGGAAGCTGGAGGCGTCGTCCGCGGGATATTGCGCGTTGATGGTCACGGAACTGGAATCCGTGCCGACGGGGCTGCCATTTTTCAGCCATTGATAATGCAGGGGCTGGGTGCCGCTGGCGCCGACCGTAAAGGTGGCGGGCAAACCTGAATAAACCGATTGCGAAACGGGATCGGTCAGCACCGACGGCCCGAAGAATGTCGGACGGAAAGAATTCGTGCCGATCGCATAATGGCTTTGAATTTGGGTCGGAGTCAGGACGTTGGTGTAAAAGGCGACCTCATCCACGCCCGCGAGAGCCGGCGTCCAACCCACGCCCTGGCCGGAGCCAATGTGGACATCGGCGCCGATGGCGGGCACGAAACCGGTGGCGGTATAAGGGCCGTTGGCCACGCCATTGATGTAAAAGTTGGCGTTGGCGCCGTCAAAGGTGACGACGAGATGATACCAATGCTGGTATTGGATGGGGAAATTGGCCGCGCCGGCAAACACCGAGGGGCGCATGTCGAGGTAGAAGTAAGCGGTGTTGCCATTGCCGGCGTCCGGGCCGGAAATGTAAATGTTCCAACCGTTCGGGTATTGCGCCACTTCGATGGGCACCGACCAGGTGGAGGGAAACGCGGTGGGCTCGACCCAAAGTTCCGCGGTGAAGGCGCCGCTGCTCGTGCCGTCCTGCGCGACGGGTTGCACAAGGCCGCTGGCGGGGATGTCAACATAACCGTAATCCGAGCCGCCGCCGTTAAAGAGAATGGAATTGGTGTCGATGCCCGCCTGACCCAGGAGGGGCGAGGTGTTTTCGCCGTTGTAAACATAATAGGCGTCGGTCGCGTTCGGCGAGGAATCGGAGGCGACGGTGGAGAACATCGGCTCTTCGAGACGATAGTAGGCGGAAGGATGGTCCGCGAGGATGGTGGAGGGGTAATCAACCGCGTGCGACGAAGCCGCCGCGCCGATAAACGCCAGCGCCAGCAAAGGGCGTCGCAGAAGCGATCCGGGCGTGAGTTTTCCAAGTGATTTCATAGTAGTTTTATTGATTAATTTGGTCTCGGACAACACGAACGCCAGCCCATTCTCTTCTGCCATTTACCACTGGCGATGCCGAGGTTTTATCACAAACAGGAATGCATGCAATAAAAATTATTACAAATCTTCTTGCCCCTCTTTCGCGCATTGCCTAGGCTGACGGATAAAGGACATGAAAATATTCCGCGCTTGTTTTTGTCTCGGTCTCGCGTTTTGCCTGGCGTCCGACGCCTTGCCGGCGGCGGAAATGGCCGCGCCCGCCCTCGTTCCCCTGCCCCAAAAAATCGCGGCGGAAACCGGCTCCCTGACCTTTTCGACCGACACCAAAATCATGGTGAACAAGGGCGCCGCCGAGACGGGGCGACGCCTCGCGGCCGAGTGGAAGCGGCGCACCGGCGCGGAGTTGCCGGTAAAAAGAGGCTCCGCTCGCGGCGGCGGGGCGATTCAGTTGACAGTGGACGAATCAGCCGGTGAATACGGCGACGAAGGTTATGCGCTGAAGGTGGCGCCGGATGGCGTGTCGATTCGGGCGCGGACGGCGGCGGGCGCCTTTTATGGCGCGCAATCCCTGATGCAATTGCTGCCATTGCACGCCGGGAGCGACGGGAAATGGACGATCCCGGCCGTGAGCATCGAAGACCAGCCGCGCTTCAAGTGGCGGGGGTTGATGCTGGATGTGAGCCGGCATTTTTTCACCAAGTCCGAAGTGGAAACATTGCTGGATGCGATGGCGTCGCTGAAACTCAACGTCTTTCATTGGCACCTGGTGGACGACCAGGGATGGCGGATTGAAATCAAGAAATATCCATTGTTGACATCCATGGGAGCGTGGCGGAAGGCCGTCGGATTCAAGCTCGACCCGGCGGCGACGACGGCTTACGGGCCAGACGGGCGTTACGGAGGATTTTACACGCAAAATGACATTCGCGAAGTCGTGGCCTATGCGGCGGCGCGGCACATCATGGTCGTGCCGGAGATTGAAATGCCGGGGCATTCGAGCGCGGCGCTCATGGCGTATCCACAATTTAGCTGCACAGGCGGGCCGTTCACGGCGGATTTGCCGGGAGGGGTGTTCAATGGAGTTTATTGCGTGGGGAATGACGCGTCCCTGGAATTTGTCGAGAATGTGCTGGCGGAAGTTTTCGATCTGTTTCCCAGCCCATACGTGCATATCGGCGGCGATGAAGTGGACACGGCTAACTGGAAACATTGCGCCAAATGCCAGGCGCGCATGAAGCAAGAAGGCCTGACGAAGGAAAGCGAGTTGGAGAGCTATTTCATCCGGCGCGTGGAAAAATTCGTCAATGCGCATCACAAAAACCTGGTGGGCTGGAGCGAAATCCGCGAGGGCGGCCTGGCAGCCAACGCGACGGTGATGGACTGGGTCGGCGGCGCGGTGGAAGCGGCCACGGCCGGGCACGATGTGGTGATGGCGCCGCTGGCGGATTGTTATTTTGACCATTATCAGTCGCGCGATCACACGACCGAACCGCACGCCATCGGCGGATATTTGCCGTTAAGCCAGGTGTATGCGTTCGAGCCGATTCCGACGAATCTGCCCCCGCAATTTCAGGCCCATATCCTCGGCGCGCAGGCCAATCTATGGACGGAATACATTCCGAATTTCAAGCATGTGGAATACATGATTTTCCCGCGCCTGTGCGCCTTGGCGGAAGTGACGTGGTCGCCCAAAGCCGCGCGGAATTGGCCGGACTTCAACCGCCGCCTGGAGACGGAATGCGCGTTGCTGGACGCTGCAGGGGTGAATCATCGGGCGCTGAAATAAGGCGATATTGCTTGAATTCAGGCTGGTCCCGGCGCCAGAAACGATTGGACGGATGAGACGCTGGCGAGAGATTATGACGTGGATCGGCCTTTGGCTGACGGCGGCAGGCCTCGTCTTCAGCCAGGAGGCGGGGCCGCGCGAACTGACCACGCTCCGCGACCTAAAAAACCTCACGCCCGCCCAGGCGCAGGCCGGGCTGCCGGTTCGTGTCAAAGGCACAGTGGTCTGCTACGACGCCGGCTGGCACCAGCTTTATCTGCACGACGGGCGCGAAACGCTTTATTTCAACGCCGACGATTTTTCGACGCAACCGCATAAAGGCGACGCCGTGGAAATCACCGGGCGCGCCCGCGGCACCAACCTGCTCGAGAACCCAAAACTCACCATCCTCGGCGCGGTCACTTTGCCGCCGGCAAAAAGGTTGGAATTGGCCGACTTGGGCCGCGAACATGGAGAATGGGTGCAAATCACCGGGCGCGTGCTGTCGGCGGAAAACAGCCGGGGCCGGCTCGCCTTGCTGCTGCATGACAAAGGAGAAAATTGCCTCGTGTATCTGCTGGGCGCGCCCGCGACCAATGACGTGCGCTCCTGGCTCGGGTGCGAAGCGACGGTGCGCGGCATCAACGCCAGCCGAATGGCGAACGAGCATTTGGAATCGGCTCTGGTTTTTGCGCCGGGCGCGGATGAAATCAAAACCACCGGCCCCGCCGACGGCTCGCCCGCCGCAACGCCGGTGACGTCGATTGGCGGCTTGCTCAATCGCGAACTGGGCTCGTGGACAAACCAATGGGTGCACGTCAACGGCCTCGCGGTCTCGTATCAGCCGGGCGAATTGATTGTGGTCAAAGACCCGACCGGCGTGATCCGGGCGCGCGTGATTCAATTGACAGAAATTCGCGGCGATGAGCGCGTGGACGTCTGGGGATTCCTGGAAGCCGGCCGGGACGAAACCTATCTGAAGACGGCCTATTTCGAAGTCACGCATCCGCCACCCGTCGATGCCGCCGCCGCGACGCCGGCGGCTCCGCTCTCCAAGGTGGCGCGCCTGCCGGCAGTGTTGACGCGCGTTTCCGACATTTTGAAATTGCGCCCGGAAGAGGCAGCGCAACGGCTCACCGCGCGCCTGCGGGGCGTGATCACGTTCGCCGATTCGGACTGGCGCAATTGCTTCTTGCAGGAAGGAGGCGACGCCATTTACGTGGACCTCGACCCGATTCAAAAGCATGTCCAACCCGGCCAATGGGTGGAGCTAGAGGGACAAACGAGCCCCGGCGGATTTGCGCCGGAAGTGCTTTGCTCCTCGATGGAGGTTCTCGGGACGACGAACCTGCCGGCGCCGGCGCGGGTCGATTTGGAGGACCTGGCCAACGGGCATTTTGATTCGCATTGGGTGGAGATGGAAGGCGTCGTGCGGCGCGTGGATGAATTGTCGGGGCACGCCAGCCTGAGCCTGATGACGCCGAAAGGACGCTTTCGGGCGATCGTGCCGGGATTCGAAGGCAAGCCGCTGCCCATACATTTACTTGACTGTCTCGTCAGTGTGCAAGGCGCCTGCACCTCGGAATTAAATGTGCGGCGGCAATTGAGCGGCATCACGCTGCATGTGCCCGGGCTGGAGCAAATCCGGGTGCTGGAGCCGGCGCCGACCGACCCCTTCTCCATCGCCACGACGCGGATTGACGCGGTGGCGACCTTTGACCCGGACCGGTTCGCGGGGCGGCGCGTGAAAATCCAAGGGGTGGTGACGCTGCGCATGACCGGCCAGGGATTTATTTTGCAGGACATGACGGGCGGCATGCGGGTGCTATCGCGGCAAACCAATGACGTGCGGGTGGGCGACCTGGTGGAGGCGATCGGATTTCCCGCGATTGGCGATTATTCGCCCTACCTGGAGGAAGCGGACTTTCGCACGCTGGGAGCGGCTCCCCTGCCCGCGGCCAAGGTGACGACAGCGGAGGAAATTCTGCTGCACGGCGCGGCGGACGCGCAGATCGTGCAGATTGACGCGCAATTGCTGCAAAGCGTGCCGCGCTCGGCCAACCCGCAGCTGGCGTTGCAGGACGGGCCGGCGATTTTCACAGCGCACCTGGAAATGCAATCGCGACGGCAAGAGATGCCCGACCTGGAATCGGGCAGCCGTTTGCAGTTGACAGGCGTCTGCTCCATTCAAGGCGGACAAGGGCATGAGCCGGAAACCTTTCGCCTGCTGCTGCGCGCCCCCGGTGACGTCCGCCTGCTGGAGGCGCCGCCCTATTGGACAGCGCGGCGCTCTTTTATGCTGGCCGGCGGCATGATGCTGGCGGTTTCCGCCGCGCTGGGCTGGGTGGCGCTGCTGCGCCGGCAGGTGCGCAATCAAACACAACTGATTCGCCGCAAACTGGAAGACGAAGCGGCGCTGGAGGAGCGTTACCGCGAGCTGTTTGAAAACGCGACCGATATGCTTTACACGCACGATCGGGCCGGCCGCCTCACGTCCATCAACCAGACCGGGGAGCGGCTGCTGCAACAAAACCGACGGGCCGTGCTGGGCCGGAACATCCTGGATTTTGTGGTGGAAGAGCAGCGGGCCTCGGCGCGGCAATGGCTGGACCAGGCGCTCCAAGGCGCGGCGTTGCCGGCGATGGAATGGGATTTCGCGGCGGCGTCCGGGGAGCGGGTGAAATTGGAAATCAGCGCGCGCTTGATTTCGCAGGACGGCCAGGAAACGGAAGTGGAAGGCATCGCGCGCGACATCACGGAACGCAAAAGGCTCGAGCTGGAAATTCTGGAGATCAGCAACCGCGAACAACGCCGCATCGGGCATGATTTGCACGACGGCATCTGCCAGCAATTGGCGGGCATCGCCTTTTTGATTGCGTCGCTGGCCGAGGATCTGGAGCAGGAACGCGCGCCGCAAGCGGCCGAGGCCGAAAAAATCAGCGGCATGATCAACGAAGCCATTGACCAGACGCGCGGCGTGGCGCGCGGGCTGTTCCCCGTGCGCCTGGCGGAGAAAGGATTGGCGGCGGCGCTGGAGGAGCTGGCGGCCAACACCAGCGAAGTCTATAAAATCCAATGCGAATTTGCGGCGGCCGGCCCGCCGGTGGAAGTGGAAAACGAAATTGCGCTGCACGTTTATTACATCGCGCTGGAAGCGGTGGCCAACACTGTCAAGCACAGCAAAGCCCAGAATGTCCTGATTGGTTTGCAGCCCAGCGGCGACCGGTGGCTTTTGACGGTGCAGGATGACGGCGCCGGTTTTGCCGTCCCGGCGCACAATCACGACGGGATGGGGCTGCGCATTTTGCATTATCGCGCGCGGGTGATCGGGGCGACATTGAGCTTGCAGAGCCAACCGGGTTCCGGCACCACTGTTTCATGCCTGTTTCTCCCGGCTTCGCGCGATTTCAGCCGCGGCGCCCCGCGGCGGCGCCGGGATAAACCGGAGCTGGCCAAGACGGCGCAATCTTAAACCTATGGCCCGATCACCGGACAAGAGCCGAATCCTCATCGTGGACGATCATCCCATGTTTTGCGAAGGGGTGCGCCAGGTGATTAACCGGAGCCCGGCCTTGATCGTGTGCGGACAGGCGCCCAATGCGGAATCGGCCATGAAAGCGGTGGCGGAATTGAAGCCTGACCTGGCGGTGGTGGATATTTCCCTGGAAGGATCGAACGGCATCGACCTAATCAAGAGCCTCAAGGCGAAATACGAGGAGCTGCCGATTCTGGTGGTGTCGATGCACGACGAGACGCTCTACGCGGAGCGCGCGTTGCGAGCGGGGGCGCAGGGTTACGTCATGAAAAACCAGCCGATCAAGATCGTGCGCGACGCGATTTTCAAGGTGTTGGCGGGGGATATTTTTCTGAGCGAGAAATTGTCGGCGTCGGTGCTGGCGAAATTGTTGCTGGGGAAAAAGGCGGAGCCCACGTCACCCATCGACCAATTGAGCAACCGCGAACTGGAAGTTTTCCAAATGCTGGGCGAGGGAAAATCATCGCGCGAAATCGCGGAATCTTTGGACCTCACAATTCCAACCATTCATTCGTTTCGCAACCGGATCAAGGAGAAGCTGCAATTTCGAAATGCCACGGAGCTGGTGCTTAACGCGATGCAATGGGTGCGGGAACGGGCGGCGCAGTAAGCTCAGGGCGGAGTCTGGACGCGATAAAAACGGGCGGCGCTGCCGAGGCCCGCGGGATCGGAAATCGTGACGGGCGAACCGTCCCCGGGAATATTATTTGACAGCGTGTTCCAGTTGCCGGCCGCCAGGTCGGTCGTCCATGCGACGCGATAGGAAGCCAGCGGCAGGGTGCTAAAGGAAAGGACGAGGTTGCCGCCTTGCAGCGCGGCGGAAAGAATGCGGGGCGTCGCCAGCGATTGATCCAGCGCATGCAGGAGCGGGTGTGTCGGCGAGGAAGAAGCCGAATAATCCTGGCTTAATTCCCAGATCATGATGCCGCCCAGGCCGTGATTGCGCGCGTAGCTGACTTTGACCTCGCACGCTGCGGCGTCATCGTAGGAGATGAACATATCGTTGGCTGCCGTCGTGTTTGTGATGCTGAGATAGGGCGCCTGCGCGGCGTCGTCCCAATGGTAGCGCGCAGGTTGGTAGTAATTCTTGATGATGCTCTGATAAGTGGGTTCGGAGACCGTGGGGACCGGCGTCGTCCACCCCTGCCGCGGCGCCGTCACGCCCGGGCCGCCCGTCCAGACATAACCATAGAACGGCAGGCCGATGCCCAATTTACCGGGGGCGATTCCCGCGCTGGTAAAATTGTTGACGGCGCCATTGACGGACGGCACGAGACCATGCGTGCTGGGAAAAGTGTAGCCGCCATCCTGAAGGGGCGAGTTGAACCAGGTGACCCATCCCTCATACGGCCCTGAAAGGTCGTATGTCATAATATTGATTTGATCGAACTGGGATTGGATGGACGCGTACATGGCCGCTTGCGTGTAGGCTGGCGCCGCCACAGTCAATAACTTTCCCGAGCCAAGATGATTCAGCGCCGCGCGGAGGGTTTGGACGAAGTTGGTGTATTGATGCACGTCCGAGGAAGAGAGCGGCTCCCAATCGATATCGACGCCGTCGTAGCCATACGTGCCGGCGAAATTGGTGAGGCTGGCCACGAAATTCGTGACGTTGGCCGAAGTGGTGGCGCCTTCAAATCCCGCCTGGCTGCCCGCGCCGCCCACGCAAACAATGGCTTGTCGGCCGGCGCCGTGAACGGTTTTGACAAAGCTGGTGGAGGCGGAACCGCCCAAGCCGTTGTTGGTGATGGAGCCATTCGCGCCCGCCAACAGGCAGAAATGGATGACATGTGTGACGTTGGAAAAATCCACGGCCGTCACCGGCATCGAGACGTAGGAAGGATAATAGCCGGTGAGCCACAGCGCCGAGGCCCGCAGGGCGAACAGCCACATTCCCAAAACGCCCCATGAAGCGCGGCGCCACATTAGTCTTTACTCCATTGCACCGAGGCGGCGGCAAGCTGGCTGGAATCATGGCCCACGCGGATGATAAATTCTCCCGGCTCCCAATCGTACTTCATCTCCTGATTGTAGAACTTGAGGTCATCCACCGTGATTTGGAAGGAAACATCGCGGCCTTCGCCCGGCTGGAGGCTGATTTTTTGAAAGCCGCGCAAGTCCTCGACATTACGAGTGACGCTGGCGACCGGATCGGAGATGTACATCTGCACGGTTTCTTCGCCGGGGCGCGCGCCGCGGTTTGTCACATGAATGGTGGCGGTGAGGGTTTGATTTCCCGACAGCGAAGCCTGGCTGAGCTTGAGGTCGCCGTAGGAAAAGGTCGTGTAACCGAGGCCAAAGCCAAACGGGTAAAGCGGCGAATTAGGCGTGTCCAAATAACGGGACTCATACTTGACCTTGGGATTGCCGTGATAAGGGCGCCCGGTGTTTTTATGATTATAGTGGATCGGCACCTGGCCAATATTGCGCGGAAAAGTGGCGGGCAGGCGCCCCGAGGGATCGGATTTGCCAAAGAGTGTGTCAGCGATGGCGCGGGCTCCTTCCGTGCCCGGGAACCACGTTTCCAGCATGGCGTCGGCGAGGGTGGATTCCTCCTCCAGCGCCAGCGGCCTCCCGTTCAGGAGCACCAGCACAACCGGCTTTCCAATTTGTTTGACAGCACGTATCAGCTCGGTCTGAAGGCCGGGCAGGTTGATGCTGGAGCGCGAGGCGGCTTCGCCCGTCATGTCGGCGCTTTCACCCATGACCATGATGATCACGTCCGCCTGGCGCGCGGCGTCGATCGCTCCCTGCCAGGCCGAACGGTCGGTGGTGGAGATGTCGCAGCCCTCGGCAAAGGTGGTGGAACCGCCCACATTGGCGTTGGTGATGGCGTCAAGAATCGGTTTGGTCCGGGCAGCGTCGCCCAGGCCATTCCAGCTGCCGAGAAGGTCGCGCGGGGAATTGGCGAGCGGGCCGAGCACCGCAATTTTCAAGCCCGGCTTGAGCGGGAGCAGGTTTTGGTCGTTTTTGAGCAGGACAAAGGATTTGCGGGCCAGGTCGTAAGCGGCGTCAAGATGGGCTTGCGGATAGTTGTCAAAAGCGGCTTCGCGCTCCTCACTGACGCCGCGATAAGGATCGTCGAAAAGGCCCAGAGCATATTTGACCGCGAGAATGCGGCGAACGGCATCATCGATTTGCGCCATTTGAATGTCGCCCTTCTGCAGCATGGCGGCGAGATGGTCGTGATAGATGGAGCCTTCCATGTCCATGTCGAGGCCCGCGTTGAGCGCGGCGCGTCCGGCGTCGTAGGCCGTGGCGGCGATGCCGTGATTGATCAATTCATTGACCGCGGTGTAGTCGCTCACGACAAAACCGGGAAAATGCCACTCATCGCGCAGGATGTTTTGGAGGAGAAAACGGTTGGCGGTGGCGGGAATGCCATTCAGCTCATTAAAGGACGACATGAAACTCAAGGCGCCGGCGTCAAGGGCGGCCCGATAGGGCGGCAAATAAAATTCGCGCAGCGTGCGATCGGACATTTCCACGACATTATAATCCCGCCCCGCTTCGGGGGCGCCATAAGCGGCGTAATGCTTGACGCACGCGAGGAGGCACGAATGGTCGGCGAGATTCGTGCCCTGAATGCCGCGCACCGCCGCGCGGGCGATGGCGCAACCCAGATAAGTGTCTTCACCGGCGCCCTCCGCGATGCGCCCCCAACGCGGATCGCGGGCAATGTCCACCATCGGCGCGAACGTCCAATTCAAGCCGCCGGCGGTGGCTTCGATGGCGGCAACGCGATCGCCCTTCTCAATCGCGTCCAGATCCCAGGAAGCGGCCTGGCCCAGCGGGATGGGAAAGGTGGTTTTGTAACCGTGAATGACATCGAAGCCGATGAGGAGCGGAATTTTCAGGCGCGTTTCCTGCACGGCAATCTGCTGGAGGCGGCGGACGTACGCGGCCGTGTAGGCGTTGAATACATTGCCGCAGCGGGCGGCGCGGATTTCGACTTCGAGCGGCGACGCATTGGTGGCGGCGCCGGTCAGGATTTGCGTGCTGGTGAACAACACCATTTGCCCGATTTTTTCCGGCGTCGTCATGCGGGCCAGCAGGGCATCGGCCTTGGCGACACAAGCCTCCCACTCCGGCCCGCGCCCGGGAATTTGGGCGGACGCAGCGAACGCGCCCAGAACGATCCAAAGCCGAAGCGTGCCGGCCAATATATTGCGCATGGACTCATCGTAGGCGATTCGCGCCCACAGACAACCCTCGTTTGAGGGAGGCCGCCTCCGTGCCTTGACACAATCGCGGCGGTTGGCGAATATCCTGTGATGCAAGCATCCTCAGGCACGAAAGGCTTAGGGGAGGATCCCGTCTCTCCTGCGAAGTCTGCGCCTCTAGGCGCTCCTGATTCCAAGCACGTGCGGTGCAACTTGTGCGGCGCCGATGACGCCGACCTGCTTTTTCCCAAGGAGATCGCGCCGTTTCAACAAATTGTCCGCTGCCGTCAATGCGAGTTGATGTACGCCAATCCGCGAGGGCATGTGGATTGCGATGACTTTGCCGAGCAGGGCCTGAACAAAGTTTACGACCCGGAGTCGCCCGACTATCGGCAGTACTATCAGAAGCAGCTGACGCAACTTCCAGACAATCTGCGCGCGTTGCGCGTGATCAATGAGCTCTTCCCGCAACGCGGCAAATTATTGGAGATCGGACCCTTCGCAGGAATTTTTCTCGATCGCATCCGGTCCGACGGCTGGACGGTGACCGGCCTTGAGCCGGACCTGCCGATGGGGCGTTACGCCCGCGCCAAGTACGGCCTCGAAATCGTGGACGGCGTCCTGCCCAATCCGGCGTTGCCCGCCGCTGCGTTTGATGTCGTCTTGCTCTTGCACGTCATCGAACACATCCCAGACCCATCGTCCACCATTCGCGACGTCCGGAACCTGGTCCGCGAGGGCGGAGTTTTCGTGGTTGAGACGCCGCGCTTCAATTCACTGCTCTTCAAAATTTTGCAGCATCGGGAACGCAGCATCCAAAACTGCCCGGGCCACATTTATTTCTTCACCGAGCACACCCTGCGCGCGATGCTCGAACGCAACGGTTTCAAGGTTTTCAAAACCGAGCGGGTCGGACGGACGCTCACCCTCGAGCGCTTCATCTGGAATGTGGGTCTAGTCACCCGCAGCTCCCGGCTGCGCGATTTTCTAATGCGAATCTGTCGAACAATGCATTTGGATAAGGTCCATTTCCACATCAATTTCCGCGACATGCAACGCATGTATGCCCGAGCGGTTTAGCGTGGCCCGCCTGGTTCAAGGAGCGCCGAGCTGGAGCACGCGATAGAATCTCTCGCCTTGGGTGGAGGGGAGCGCGGAACTCACGGGGGGACCGCTGTCGGTCCAGGCGGCGCTGGAGCCACTGGCGAGAATTTCACCGTTCGAGGGTCCAAACCAAGTCAGGAGATCGGGAGAATATTCAATTTGATACGAGCGGCCCGGTTGCGCGCTCCAATCAAGCGTGACAGAACCCTGATCGGGATCGACCGTGGCGCTGAGCGGGACAAAAGGCAGCGTTACGAAACCAGCGCGTTGCAAGCCGAGCTGGACTTCCGGGTTCTGCATAAATAGATGCCACGGCTGCTGCGTCCGATAATTCTCAATCATGATGACGATCGGGCCTTGATCGATGCCGAGTTCGTCGGGGCCGTACCATTGCGCGCCCAGGTTGAAGGCATCCCGATAACCGTAGGAGGTCCAGACGCGCGGCCGAAAATGGCTGTAAAAATAACGAAGCGTTGGCAGCGAATATTCCGGGGTGAAAGCGATGGAGCCGCCGGCGGCGGTGGGAGCGATGGTGCCGTCATCGACGGCGAGCGGCGGCAGGCCATGCACATCATAGCCATTCGGCCCGTCGGACGCGGTCAAACCCCAGACATTGCTGGAGTAACCGACTTCGTGATTGGGGTTCGTGATGCAATAGGAAACTTGCGCGAGGCTGGCGTGGCGGGAATTGAGAAAGTACGTGCAATCATGGCTGTTCATGTAGCCATCGGCGATGTGGCGAAAATCGATCCAGCAATGCGAGTATTGGAAGCCGAAAAGCGGTCCGAAAGCGGTGTAACTCTGGCCGTTATTCGTCGTCCAGACATAGCCATTGGTCCACGCTTTCCAGGAGGTGGCGGGCAACGGATTGGCGGCGCCCATGCCCAGGCAGTAAAGAATCATGCCCTCGTTGTAGCCCACCCAATTGTTGGTGATGAATCCGGATTCAGGAAACCACGCCATGCAGAGGGCATTCGTGCCGCGAGCCATCCAATTCCAATCGACGCGATTAAAGATGGTGTCGGCGGAGGAGCGGATGACGGATTCATCGGCGTTGTTTTGATTGAAATATTGTTTGGCGTGCAGCATGCCGGCCAGCAGCAAGGCCGTGTCAATCGATGACAATTCCGCGCCGGACCGCACTGCGGTGTTCATGTCAAGAAAATGGTAAAACCAGCCGCGATACCCAATCGTGCCGGACGTGGCCGTCCCTTCCGGGCCTTGCAGAAAAGTGTTGAGCGTGGTGCGAACGCGCGCGGCGCCCTGGGCGCGCGTAATCCAGCCGTGATCGACAGCAATCGCAATTGCGCTCAAGCCAAAGCCGACGGACGCGATGCTGCAAGCCGAACCATTGGCGCTGCGGTCGGGCACCAGGCCGTTGGCCGGATTGCCGTCATACCAGAAGTAATCGAAATTAACCTCCTGCACGTAATCCAGGAACGCGTCGTCCGACGCAAAAGGGTTGGCAATGGCGGCCACTTGGGCCGAGGGCGGGCTCTCCTGCGCGGAGGCATTCACGGCGGTGATTTGATACACGTTGGTTTTGCCATTTAGCGCGCTCAAATCACAGAATCCGCGCGTGGTGATGAGGTTGTTGCTGAGCGATTGGAACGCGCCGCCGTTTTGTGAACGATACACGCGATAACCCGCGAGATTTGCATCGGTATTGGGATCCCAATGCAAGACGATGCTCTGGTCACCGGAGCGGCTCACCAATCCGGTCGGGGCGTTGACCGCGCCCGCCGGCAACACCAAGGCCGCAAAAAGCAAGGCGGCAAAAGCAGCGGCTGACTTGATCACGGCGCGACAACCTTATAGAAGCGGGAACCAGCCGCGACGTCATTAACGGTCGTGACGGAGCCATTGCCCACCACGGAGGTGAGCAGCGTCCAGTTCGCGGAAGTGAGGTCGGTGCGGTAAAAGACCCTATAGACGACATCGTTCTGCGAAGGGAAGGAGATGGCGACATTGTTGCCCGAACGCGCGGCGGAGAGATTGATGCCGGTCGCTGGGACGAGCATGAAATAATTCGGATAACAGTCCCCGGTGGCGGTGGAGAGGCGGACCGTGCTTTGGCCGCCCAGCGAAACGACCACCGGCGCAGTCAGGGCGTCGTCGGTCAACTGCACCCAGAAGTGCGTCTGGTTGTCGGTGCCCACTGCGCCCCAGCGGCCCACGTGGCTGGTGACTTGATTGCTCGTGCCGGCGCCGCTGACGACCTTATCCAGATCCATCGTGAACGGGCCAAAGCCGGCGGTGCGCGCATAAACATAGAATTTTCCCGTCGGGAAAACGCGGGTGTAATCCGCCCAATCGCCAATGCCGAACCAGGCGAGATGGAAATCAATCGCGCCGTAATCGACAAATACCTGGCGCAGATAATCACGCGCAATTTCGGTGGGCACGCCGTTGTAGCGGTAGCCGAGCTGTTCGCCGGCTT
Source organism: Verrucomicrobiia bacterium (assembly GCA_035551475.1). Taxonomy (GTDB): domain Bacteria; phylum Verrucomicrobiota; class Verrucomicrobiia; order Limisphaerales; family Palsa-1400; genus DASZMX01. Next base: position 27,815 of record DASZMX010000044.1, on the reverse strand, counting down.
CGGGCGTGTGATGAAAATCAACGCCATCGACGGACGTGTAAGAAGAGTACGCGTCCGGCTGCCAGTCGGCGGCATCGAGGAATTGGCCGCCGCCGAAATCGAAATCCTCCGCGTCCCACATGAAATTGTTCTCCGAGAAGGTGTCGAAATTATTGGTGACGAGAATGCCGTGGCCGAGGGAATTCGTGACCGAAATAATCGCGGTGTGGACGGCGTTGGGCAAAAGCCCGGGATAAACGACCGTGCGATTGGACGAAGCCCCGCTGAAGGTCAGGAGCGATGAAACGTCCACCCCGTCGAGATTCACCTTGATGCCGCTCAGCGGGAAAGTCGCGCCGGCGGAGTTGGCGGTGAAGGCGAGAGCGTTGGTGTACTCGAAGGGCTTCGTGCCCGTGGGATACATATTCTTCAGCACCGGCAAATCGACCGTGGCAGCGACGAGCGCGAAGAAGTTCGGCAGCAGATTGCCCCCGCTGGTGACGCGCAGCGTTTCTTTGCCGCTGAGCGTGACGTTGGCAAGGTTGCCATTCGTATCAAGAAGAAACACGTTGTTGAACGTGGTCCAACCCTGCCCGCTGGCGACGGTGAACGTTCCCAGATCGGTCACCGTGGAATCCGAATTGACGCGGCTCAATGTCAGCGAGCCGGACAGACCTTCGCCCGTGGCGACGCGGGCGATGACCCAATACGTGCCATTCGTCCAGTCGCGGGTGTAATTGACCCATTCACCCGTGATGAAAGGATCGATGCGGTAATCGACCCGGCCTCCGACGACGAGATTTTTGCGGAGCGCATCGCCCGCGGCGTCAATGTTAATGCCATCATCCGGGCGATATTCGTGGCCGGAACTGCCGCTGAAGCTGTTTTCATCCACGCCTTGCACGCCGACGGTCCCAAAATAGCAGTTCGGGCCGGCGTCCGCATTGCAGAGGGTGGGGTTGTCAAAATACGAGCCGCCATTGAAATCAAAATCCTCCGCTTCCCAGAGATAAACAATGGGAGGAATTCCGATCCACATCGTTTGGAACGTGGTGCTGGCGCTGGCGGTGAAATTAAAACTGTCAGTAATCGAGATGGAGACGGTGTAAACGGTGTTGGATTGCAGGCCATTGTAAATGACCGTCTTGTTCGAGGCGGAACCGCCGAACGAAAGATTGCCGGAGACATCGACGCCATTGACGACGACGTGAATGGCATTGTTGTTAATCGTGAAGCCGCTGGGAGAATTCGCGGTGAAGGAGAGCCCATCCGCCGGATTCACAAAAATCATGTTGACTGGAAATAAATTTGTGATGATAGGCGCGATCGGGCCGCTGACCTGGTTCAGGTTGGCGTCATCGAAATAAGCCGAGCCGCCTTCATTGCCGGATTGCATATAGGCGTAACGGTAACGCACGGACTTGGTGCCGAGCGGAGCAGTCAATTGGCTGACCGCTCCCGTGATGGCGTAGGTAGGATAATATGGATCGCCGGTCGCAACGGGCGCGGCGAGGTTGCAGGCGTTCGTAACCGGGAAGTCAATCCAGGCGTCGGCGCCGGCGGCTGCGGTGAAATTGGCGGATTTATAAAGGGCGAGGGCATTGCTCGAGGCGTCGAGGAACGAGACCTCGATCCAGACCGCGCAATCGGCGCCGAGAACATCGGAGTGGCTGGTGTAAATCCAGCCGTCAGCCTGGAACGTCGAGCCGGGAGCGCAACTGAAGTCCTGATAAATGCCGGCGACGTTGTTCGTGGGAGCGGGCAAATAGAGCGCGCCCCATTCCTTCCAATAAAAGGCGCCGGAATGGCGGGGGACGTTGCCTTCAATCCAATAATCTTTGGGATGCGCCGTGGTGGGCGGCAGAAAGTAAGTCCAGCCTTGCGGAACGACATTTCCGCTGTTGGCCTCAAAGCTCGGATTGACCAGCAGATTGCCGGCGCGCACGTTGAAAAAAGCCAACGTGAGCAAGGCGGCTACTGCCAGGCGGAAGTCGAGACGACAAATCGTCGAAGTAGTTTTCATTCGGTAGAATCTTGATACGTGGGACAGGGAGTATTCTAGCATTGGGCCAAATGTTGTCAATTCGTTTTGGCTCGGAATTCTTCCGCCTTGACAAGCGGCGGCGGCTGCCGATAGAGTCCGCCTTATGAACCCATTGAAAACCACACGCACTCATTCTCTGTTTACGTATCACGCCGGCCTTGCTCTTTTGTTGGGCGGAGCCGCCTACGGCCAGGTGACCTCGATCAATTCCGTCAATATTCAGGAGCGAGTTTACGACGACGTGCCGGGCGCGACCTTGACGGTCGTGACGAACTATCCCAGCGTCGTTTCCTTCAACGAGCAAAACGTGAGCGCCGCCAGCGGCTTCGCCAACCGCGACATCTGGCGCTTTTCCGCGGACAACGGCGCCACGCCGTATCAATTCCAGCACAATGACTATTTTCATGTGTCGATGGATTTTGTCTTGACTGGAACTCCGATCACGCCCCGCAAAGAGGCGGGCATCCTTTTCAGCACCGCCTCCGAAGGCGACATTCAATTCATTTTGGACACTGACGGACATGAAGTGGTGCAGTTCGGCGGCCTGTCATTTTACACTTTCAGCGGCAACAACCTGGTGAGCTATAATTCCGGCGACACCATCCGGCTCGGGATGTCATATTTCCTGGACGGTAATGGCAAGAACGCGCTGCAATTTTTCGCGAATCAGTTCTCGAGCCCGGTGTTTGAATTCACGGCCTCGGCGGGCAACGGCTCTCTGGATGCCGGCGATGGCAGCCTTTTGGGGGCGTATTTCCAAATCGTGCAGGATTCGAGCAATCCCTCCAACTCCGGCTCGCTTTCGAACCTGAACATCAGCATCAGCCCGCAGCCCCAGTTGAACATCGTGAGCTCGGGCAACCAGGAAGTTATCTACTGGCCGGCGTCCGCGACGAATTATGTGCTGCAGTCCAGCACCAATGTGGCCTCCACAACTTGGACCACCGTGTCGAACGCCACCAAAATCATCGGCGTGACCGTGACGAACACGTCGCCGCAGACGTTCTATCGCCTTCAAGGCACGCCGTAAGGCAGCCAGACTTTGTAGGTTGATCCGGCTTCTCCCGCATCGGCAAATGGGAGGAGCCGGATTTTTCCGTTTAAGGCATTGGCGCTATAAACCCGGGCGGCAGGCCAGGTTCGGGCGGACGCCGGCGCAAGCTGCGATTGGATGGAAAGCGTCGCCAGATTGGTTCCGGCCAGAGTCGCGGAATCCAAAGCAGGATCGAGAGCCTGGTCTGCGGCCAGAATGAGCGGGCCATAACAAAGAACCGCTTTGCCCTGGTTCTTGTGATCGCCCACGATCACCGACGGCCCGAGGGGTAACGTGAGGTGAATTTGATCGCCGGCCTTCCACTTGCGATGCACCGCGACATAGCCATCCGGGTCGGGACGAAGGGACGTTTTGCGCCCATTCACTTGCAGCAAGGCGTCCTGGCACCAAGACGGAATGCGAAGTTTGACGGTGAAAGATTGGGCGGAGGCGGGTTGGACCGACAGGCGGATGTCAGCATCGCTGGGATAACGGGTCTCGGTGACGATGGTCACGGGAGAGCCGTCGCGCAAGATAAGATGCGCCGTGCCCGCGTCGTAAAGGTTGACGACCGCGCCGTCGGCGTCCGTCGATAAAGCGAACGTCGGAATCAACGCGATGCCGCGCGGGCCGCTGGAGAGGCAGCAATGGCCGTCGAGATCGCTGCTATACGGTTTCTTGCCTTCCATTTGGACGTAGTAACCCCACGCCGTGCCGTCGCATTTCTGCGCGCCGAACAATTGATTGAGGATGACATGCTCCAATTGGTCAGCGTATTTGGCCTCTCCGGTCAAGCGCAACAACTGGGCGTTGAGCTGGAGCCACGTGACTGTGACGCACGTTTCGCCGACATTGGCGACGTTCGGAAAATCAAAGTTATCATGGAACACTTCATCGTAACTGGCGGCGCCGGTGACGTAAAGCCTGTTGTCAACAATATCCTTCCAGGCGTTTTCACAGGCCGCCAGGAGACGCGGATCGCCCACGATCCGATAATATTCAAGGGCGCCATTCAGGCAGGAAAGCATTTCGTAGGCTTTGCCATTGCCGACTTTGTCCACGCGCTTGAGGGTGAGCAGCGTGGAAATGATTTTGGGGCCGTTGGGCTGTTCCCAGGCGCGTAAAATGTAGGCGCAAAAATCGAGGTAACGCGGGTCGCCGGTGGCGCGGTAGAGCAACACCATGGGCTCCAGCACGCTGGTGGGGGCCATGCCGACATGCCAGCCGGCTTTGATAATGTCGCGCTGGCCAGGTTGATCGCCGAAGGTGCGGCAGAGCAAATCGCCCATGCGCCGACACGCGGGGAGGGCGTTGGTGTTGCCCGTGAATTTGATGTAGGTGAGGAGGCCGATGAGATTGTATTTGTGGGCCCAGACATCCCAATCAGTCCAACGATCCTTGTCCAGGTACGTGCCCAGGTAACCGTCGGGCAACTGGCATTTCACAAGTTCAGCCGCGACGTGGTCGAGCTTTTGGCGGAGCTTGGGATCGCCGGAATTGACCCAGGCGAGGGTGGCGGCGTGGAGCCATTTTCCCACGTGCTCGCCGTCCCAGGCCTGCCGGCCGGGACGCTTACGATAGCCTTCCAGCAGACGATCCACATCCATTTGCGCGAGGCGGTTGGATTCACTTGCCTGCACGCGCGAACCCATCCAGCCGCTGAGCTGGACGCGGTCAGGCGGGGTGAAATCCTGTCGATCCGCAACGGCGGCGCCCATGGCGGAAACCACGGCGAGCGCCAGAAAAACCAAGGCTAATCTCATTGGGAAAGGACTCGATAATAGCCTTCCGCTCCCGCCAGACGAGAGATATTTGTGTCAATGAAATTGGCATTCGTCAGCGTGGCGATGGTTTGCCAGACGCCGCCCAGCGCCGGGACGAATTGCACGAGGAAATTCGTGGCGGCGGCGCCCGTCCATTGCAGGCTCACGCCCGCCGGGGAAACCGCCGCCGCGGAGATGCGCGGGTGATTGTCAAGCGAAGGGATTCGTCCGAGGCGCCAGGCATCCGCGGCGAGGCCGGAAGTGATTTGCACTTCATCGATCAGGCCGAGAAAGGTGCGGGGCGTTTGCGCGAGCGGATAGGAATAGCGGCCGAGGAACAAGTTGCCACTGTTCCCGGCCGGCAACGGCAGCACGCCCGGCGCAAGGTTGTTGGTCGCATCAGCTTCGGCGCCATCCTCATTGACGACGGTCAGCCGGAGCTGTCCAGCCGGACCGGCCGTCGTGTCGCAGGCGGCGAGGAGATAATGCCATTTGCCATCCGCGTAGTTGGCCCCCACCAGATCGTTCGTGGCGGCGGCAAGGTTGAAACGGACGGCCCCTGGAACTGGCTCGTTAAGATCCACTCCGTAGCGAAAAGTCTGGCCGTTGTCCGAGCCTTGGGCGAGCAATTGCATGGGCCCGGCATTTTGTTGATTGCCATCCGTCTTGAAAAACAGCTCGACGCAAAAAGGGCCGGTAAAATCCATTTCATCGCCGTACTGGTCCTGAGGAAAGAAAAGCGCGCCATCCACATTGCTGATGGCTTCCGCGTTATAGGAAAAATTTCCGCCGCTGTGCCGGTTCACAAACATCGAGGCCGGCGGAACGCTCGGGCTGAGCGTCACCGGCCCGCCGGGCAGTCCGTTGAATGTGATCAAATCATCTTCCGCCGCCGGCACGACCAATCCCACCGCGACGATGCCCTGGCCGGAATTGGTCGCCGCATCGAGGATCCCGTTAAAGGCGGGACTGCCCGCCGAATTGGGAACGACCGCCGCTTTCTCCATGCGCCAATTGGCGACAATATACGGCGGGATCACCGTGACCGCGGAAACCTGGCTGGTCACCGCGCCCGCGGAATTGGAGACAATGACGTCGTAAATGGAATTCGAAGCCGGCCCGGGAAAAAGCGACAAGCTGCTATTGGTGGCGCCCGCGATCGGCGCGCCATTAAGCCGCCATTGGTAAAATATCGGAACGGTCGCGCTTGAGGCGGTGACAGAGAGCGCGCCCGGCCCGCCGGCATGGATCGTGGCGGAGGCCGGTTGCGAGGAAATGAAAGGCGCCGCGGCCGGCCAGGCCGAGCCGAGGTTGTATAAATTCAAGGACATCAATTGGGCGCCGTTTCCGGACGCTGTCAAACTAACAGGCTGCGGGCCGGCTACGGGATCGACGCTCATCGGCATGTACACCAAGCCGTCGTTGGCGTAAATTTCCAGAGTGCCGCGATCCACCAGCATGCGCAGATGCACGACGCCGTTGATGGGATTGAGCGTGTGACTGAGACCGTCGCACTCGATTTGGTGGCCGATATTATCATACACGACATCCGTGCCGCGCAGGCTGAAGGTGACGTGATCCGCCGCGCCGGGATTGAAATAGGCGTCGATCTCGAAAGCCTCGCCGCTCACGCCAGCCAGCAGATTCACATTATTTGGCATGGAACGGCCTGACCAGACATTCGTGCTGGTGCGCAACAGGGAGATTTCGCGCACCGGATTGACGTAGATTTGCGGAATTCCGGCGGTGGTCTTGAGCGTCAATTCCACTGGGAAATCCATCGCTTCATTGAACGGCATGTCCGGGTAGGTTTGGGTGCCATTGGCGATCAGAATGCGGCGGCCATCAGAAGCGGGCATGTTATTGAACGTCTGCGCCGCAGCGAAGCTGTTGCCGCCGCGAATCGCAAACGGGCCATATTGACTGGAGAACGTGTTGCCGTCGAATTGGCCCACATAATAATTACCGGCGCCCGCATAAAATATCCACGGCTGATTGCTGACATTCCCATCCAGCGGCAATTGAAAAAGTTCGGGGACTTCGATGATGTGCGGAAAGGTGAACGTGGAAGTTTGCGTCCAATGTTTGAGGTCGGTGGAGGAAAAAAAGCCGTAGTCATTATTGATGAGCCAAAAAACCATCACCCATTTTTGCCCGGGCGCGTACCAGATGACTTTTGGATCGCGATTGTCCCCCGCCACATTGGGAACGATCGGGTTGCCGCTGTATTTCGTAAAGGTGCGGCCGTGATCGAGGCTGTAAGCCAGCCCCTGCGTGAAACGGTAGGGCGCCGACATCCGGGGATTATTGGCGTGGCCGGCGGCTTCCGTGTAAAAGTCGAGCATGGCATTGGGGCCGAAACCAGCGGAATTGCTCCAATCGATGACTGAAGATCCCGACCACGCCGCGCCCAGGTAATCGGGATAAAGCGCTTCCGGCAGTTCCGTCCAATGCACGAGGTCGCGGCTGACGGCGTGGCCCCAATGCATGTTGTCCCAATCCCAGCCGTAAGGATTGTGCTGGTAACTCAAATGATATTCGCCGTTGTCATAGACCATGCCGTTGGGATCGTTGAGCCAGCCGCGTCGCGCGGTGTAATGGAAGACGGGGCGCAAGGCTTCCTGGTAAATGGGGACATCCGTCAGAATGTTGCTGCCCTGCACGAAATACGTGGCAAGCTGCCCGGCGCTGGCCGGCTGGGAATCGACCCGCACCAAAAGCTCCTGGCCTTGCAACGGCGTGAGATCCATGAACGCATAAAAATTCGTGGCGGTGTCGGCGAGCTCGATATTGAATTCGCGCACGACCAAGCCGTTCTGGATGAGTTCGACAAGATGCGACGGCGCGCCGGTTTGCACGGGCAAATTGAGATAATGCTGCGAGGCGACGAGGACGTTCGGAAGCGCATTGTCGGTCTCGGTGATTTGATCGACGTTGATATGAGCCCACGGACCCACCGCCGCATCCACAATTTGCAGCATGCCCGTTTGGTTTAAAAACGCGGAGACGTTCCACTGCAGGTAATCCAGATCTTCGCGATCACCCATGCCCACGGCGGAGCGCACGACCTGGCCGTTGATGAGAAGATTCATGCAGGTCTGCCCGCGATAGTTGCCGCCGCCCATCAGGAAACGAATGTACTTTCGCTGAATCGTGAATTGCGGCGAGGTCAGTGTGCCCAGGCTGTCGTCGCCGGAGGTGTAGGAATCAGCGAGGCCGTGTCCGAGATAACCCGTCACCGGGCTTTGGTTGGGCAAAGTTCCTTGCGCCGGCGCCGTGCCGAAGGCTTCGCCATCCACGGCCCAGGAATTCCCCGGCAGCCACGCATAGGTTGGCTGTTCGAAATTGGACAACAGAATGTCCTGCGCGTGAAGATCGAACGATGGCCCGAGGGCAAGTCCGGCAAAAACAAGAACGGCGCTAAAGGACGATGCACGCATGAAAAAATTGGCTGAAGCCTGTTCTTACTTCCAAATCGATTGCAGCGGCCAAACCTCCATCTTTTGGACGCCGCTCGAATCGGGGCATTCAACCGCCGGGGCCGCAGCCGGCGGAAAAGTCAGATCGGTGTAAACGGATTCGCCGTCATTGACAAAGACTTCCACCGACGACGTATCGATAAAAACCTGGAGATGGCGGGCGGACGCGGGCGCGGCGAACGTCTTGCCGTTGAACTTAAAGTTTTGGCCCGGCTGCACATCGAGCGCAAATTCGAGCGGGGCATGGTTGGCGGCGGACAACGGACGCGCCGGGAGACGAAGAGATTTCAGCTCAGCAATCGGCGCTTGAAAGAGGCGCACGCCAGCCGGCGTCTGACGCAGAGTCAAGACGCGCGGAATGGACATCGAACCGCGCCACGTCACGCCCGGAAGTCCGTCCGGCCAATGATTGAGCCACCCGATGAAAACACGGCGATGATCGCCTTTAGGCATTTCGCTGTAGCTCGTGGCGGCATAAAAATCGGCGCCTTGATCGACCCACAAAGCGGGTTGCGCCGAAGGCCGCGCCGGGGCATCCGCCAACATAATGTCATCGACATTGATGTGCCCCCAGCCGCCCGTGTCTTCATCCACGATTTGGATGCGCGCCGTTCGATTCCGCAGGGCGTGAACGTCCCAGGAATCCCATGTGAGCAACTCATTGTCATGCCCCGTGGCGGTGCGGACGATTTGGCCGTCCACGAGTAAATTCATGCAAGTCACCCCGGCATGACTGCCGGCGCCGATGAGGAAATTGATGTAATCATTGGTGACGGTAAATGCCGGGGACGTAAGCGTGCCCGTGGAGCCGTCACCGTTGAGAAACGTGTTGACCAGACCGTGGCCGCGATAGCCGGCCACCGGGTTTTGCCCGGGAAAAGCCCCTGGCGCCGGGCCGCTGCCGAAAGCCGTGCCCGTTGCTTGCCACGCGCCGTAATCCGCGCCTTCAAAATCAGCCAGCATGCGCCCCGCCGGAACCACCGGAGCCGTGGGCGCAAAAACCGAATCGGCATCCGCCACAAAATGGGAGCCGTCAAAATCACCGACGAAATATTGAATGCCCGATTGGCCGGCGGGAGCGCCGCCGGAAATGCTGACCATCAAAACCCATTTCTTATGGTGCGCATCGCCATCGACCGGCAGCTCAAAAAAATCCGGGCATTCCCAGACGCCAGCGGTCGATCCGGCGGGTCCAAAATCGCTGACCTCCGTCCAATGCTTGAGGTCGGGCGAGTGATAAATGCGCACCTTGTGCTCGGCGGAAAGAGCGGTGGTGATCACCCAACAATGCGCGGGCTCATACCATTGCGCGCGCGGATCGCGAAACTCCGTCATGCCCAAATCCATCACGGGATTGCCGGAATACTTGACCCATGAACGCGCCCGGTCGTTGCTGTAGGCCAGGCATTGATACTGGCGCTGATCCGATTCGCGAAAGCCGGTGTAAATGGCGACCATCGGAGGCTGGCCATTTTGGCCGAACCCGCTGGTGTTGTTCCAATCGATCACCGCGTTGCCGGAAAAAATCATGACGCCATCGCCCTCGGTGAGCGCGTAGGGCAGATGCTGCCAATGAACGAGGTCAGAGCTGACCGCGTGGCCCCAGGTCATGTGGCCCCAATGTTCGCCGAACGGATTATATTGATAATGCAGATGGTATTCACCTTCGTAAAAAACGAGGCCGTTGGGGTCGTTCATCCAATTTTTTTCCGGCGTAAAATGGAAGGCGGGCCGATAGGGCTGGGCCGAAACAACGGCGGCGGCGAGCAAAAAAATCGGGGCGACTTTGGCGATCATAACTTCAAAGCGGCGTCATGCGCGGCGAAGCGCTCGGAGAATTCCTTCGGCAACGGCGGCGTGGCGCCGGCGCGGGTGCAAACATAGCGCGCCACTTCGTCAGCCAGGCTGTTGATCTGGTCGAGTTCCATGCGCTGCAGCAAGCCCATCACCAGCGCGGCGGTAAAGGCGTCGCCGGCGCCCACCGTGTCAACAATTTGGATGGGCAACCCCGCGCAATCCGACCACTGGCCGGCTTGATACAGCAGGCTGCCGGCGGGGCCGCGTGTGAGGGCCACGACCTGCAAACCGTATCGTTGCGCGAGCGTTTCCAGGCGGCACGCGACGGAGCCCGACAACTTGAAGAGGGCGCTGAACACTTCAAGTTCGCCGTCGTTGAGTTTCAAAACATTCGCCAACTGGAGCGATTGCGCGATGACTTCGTGCGAAAAATAGCGCTGCCGCAAATTCACATCGAAGACCCGCAACGTGGTTGCGGGCGCCGCGGAAAGCAGGCGCTGCACCGAGACCCGCCCCGCCTCGCTGCGTTGGGCCAGCGTGCCAAAGGAAATGGCGTCCGCCGCGCGCACGGCCGCGAGCGCTTCGCGGGTGACTTCCAGGCAATCCCACGCGACATTTTCGTGAATTGTAAAATGCGGAATGCCCTGGCCGGAAAGCGTGACAGTGACGGTTCCCGTGGGGGCTTGGTCGTCCGTTTGCACGGCGTCGTGCGCGATGCCCATTTTCCGGAAAAAATCCACGATGCCGCGGCCATAGTCATCGCGGCCCACGCGCGTGACCACCCCGGCGCGGGCGCCGAGGGCGCGGGCGTGACAGGCGAAGTTGGCGGGCGCCCCGCCGACTTGAGGACCAGTGGGAAGCAAATCCCACAAGGCTTCGCCGATGCCCAGAATCTTAAAACTCATAAACTGCTCTACTCAATTCCCAATTGTTTTTGGATTTGTTCCAGCGGCACGCCCTTGGTCTCCGGCACCATCGTCTGCACCCAGATGAGCTGCAAAATCATCATGAAGGTGAAGAACGAGAAGACGTAGCCCGGCGGGAACGCGGTCACCATTTTTGGGAAAAACGTGGTCAAAAGCGCGGCAAAAATCCAATGCGTGAAACTCCCCAGCGCCTGCCCTTCCGCCCGCTGGCGATTGGGAAATATTTCCGAGATCAAAACCCAAATGACCGCGCCCTGCCCCACTGCATGCGCCGCGATGAACGCAAAAATACACACCGGCACAATGCTAAAATGGCTCGTGAAAAAGGCCCACGCCACCAGGCTCAACGAAATGATGTAACCGAAGGAGCCGATAAAAAGCAGCGTGCGCCGGCCCAGGCGGTCAATCAGCCAGAGGCCCACAAACGTGAAAATAAGATTGGTGATGCCGATGCCGACGGATTGCAGCAATGCGGCTTGCGCGCCGAGCCCGGCCATTTGAAAAATGCGCGGCGCGAAATAAAGAATGGCATTGATGCCGGAGAGCTGATTGAAGAATGCCACGAAGAACGCCAGCATGATGGGAATGCGCAGGCGCCACGTCCAAAAATTCGAGGCCTCCGCCTTTTGCGGGGAGGCGGCGACAATCTCGTTCGCCGCCGCGTCAATTTCCGCCGCGGATGCTTCCGGCTCGATCAAGCGCAATACGCGCAAGCCTTCGGGACGGTCATTTTTGCGGGTGAGCAGCCAGCGCGGACTCTCGGGCAGGCTGAAGCACAGCACAGCGTAAACAAAAGACGGAAACGCCGCCACGCCGAGCATCCAACGCCAGGCATTCGGGCCGGCGCCGGAGAGAAGTTTGTTGGAGAGAAATGCGATCAGGATGCCAAAAACGATGTTGAACTGGAACATGCCCGCGAGACGTCCGCGGTATTTGGGCGGAGCAATCTCCGAGATGTAAAGCGGCGCGGCCACGGTGGAAATGCCGATGCCGAGGCCGCCAATCGCGCGCGCGATGATGAACGAATAAACATCGCCGGCCAGCGCGGACCAGATGGCGCCGACCAAATAGAACAATCCGATGAATAACAACGTGGCTTTGCGGCCAAAGCGATCGGTCGGCCAGCCGCCGAGCAAGGACCCCACCACCGTGCCATAAAGCGCCGCCGCCATCGCGACGCCATGCATGCCCGCGCCGAGACCCCAGAGCGATTGGATGGTCTGCTCCGCACCCGAGATCACCACCGTGTCAAAACCAAAAAGGAACCCGGCGAGCGCAGACGTGATGGACCAAAGAAGTATGCGTTTGTTCATGGGTTGATATGCACTGGAACAAAGGTGGCTGTCAATTGATCAGAGCGACGGCGGGAGCCATTCGAGATGCGACATGGAAAAATGATTTTCACCTTTGTCCAGCGGACTGGAGCGGGTCCCAATATTGGGAATTAACCAGCGACTTAATTGTGCCATTGATGGGATCATCGGGCGGATTGATTTTGGCATCCTTGCGCGCTTCCGCATGGGCGTCGGCAAAGACGACGACGCCCAAGCCAAAGTGGCGCAGCGTGTCGATGCCTTCACCAGGCGCCGGCACCGGCTTGGTCATGGCATCGGGCCACCAGAGACTGCCGCTGACGGTGCCGACGGAATTGCTGGGCACGAGCGAGACGCCGTTCTTCGGATTTTTATCACCGATGACAAGGCAATCGATGGGACGCTTGATGGAGGTGCGTTTAAATTGCGTGGCGGAAACAAAGGGATAGCCCTGCACGGAAACCTTGATGCCTTCGGCTTGCGGATGGCAGCCGAGAAAGTAGGCGTTCATGCCGTAGCCCACATGATCAAAATCGAAACTCCATTTGTAAGGCCAGCCTGGGCTGGGAAACGCCGGGCAGTGATAGACATTCATCTGATTTTGCGCGTAACCGATGATGCGCATGCCCCACCAGTTGCTCACCACATCATTGAGCGAATAGGAATCGGCGGAATCGGGAAAACGGTCATTATTGTCGTCCGTGTAAAGCTGCATGAAAATGCCGATTTGCTTCAGATTATTCATGCACGCGGTGCGGGTGGCCTTCTCCTTGGCGCGCGCCAGCGCGGGCAGAAGCATGGCGGCGAGGATCGCGATGATCGCGATGACTACGAGCAATTCGATGAGCGTAAAGCCAAGGGCGCGACGGAAGGGAAACCTCACTTTATGTTCTGCTGCTTTTTTCATAATGGCTGGCTCCTGGGCCACGGCCGGCCTGCGTCATGGCCGCAGGCCGGCCGCCCCACAAACTAACACTTAACGGCGAACGCGATAGAATTCCGTCGCGCCGCTTTGCGCAATGACGGCTTGGAAATTGCCCGAGCCGAGCGACGTGATCGCGGCGGACAGGTTCGCATAATTTCCATTCACGGTGGACGACCCCACCAGGGCGAACGCGGACGCATTGTCCGACGGGCTGCCCGTGAAGGTCACCGTCACATTGCCGCCGCTCACGGTAATGCCCGTGATATGCGGCGTGACCGTGGTGGGCACGAGACCCAGTTGGCCGGTGGCCGGAGTGACCAAACCGGAGGAAATCTGGATCTCGTCAATCATACCGAGGAAGGTCCGGGGATCGTCGTTCGGCGGGTTGAAGGCATAATTGAAACGACCAATGAAGGCGTTGCCGTTGTTGCCGCTGGGCAGCGGACCGAAACCGGCGGGCAAGGTGACATCCGCGATGTGCGCGACCGCGTTTTGATCCACCACCGTCAAGATGATTTGATTGCCGAGCGCGTCGTATTGCGCCAGGAGATAATGCCAGGAACCGTCGGCGTAATTGGCGTTCGTCAGGCTCACGGCTTGATAATTGCCGTTCTTTTGCAGCGCGAACGTGACCGAGCCCGGCGCGGCTTCGTTGACGTCCACGCCGTAACGCAGGGTTTGGCCGCCGTCGGAGCCTTGCGCAATCAATTCCATTTTGCCCGCGCCGGATTGGTTGCCGAGCGTCTTGAAGAACAGCTCGATGGAGAAGGCGGTTTGGAAATCAAACTCATCGCCATATTGATCTTGCGGATAGAACAGCGCGCCATCCACGCCATTGAGCGCGGCGGCATAATAGGAGCCAACGCCGCCGTTGTTGCCATTGATAAACATGCCGGTCGGCGGCGCGTCATTGGTGACGGCCACGCCGCCGGACGCGGCGTTGAACGTGATCAAATCATCAATCGCCGGCGAAATCGGGCCGCCGAAAACGCCCTGGCCGGAATTGGTGTCGGAATCGGCGACGCCATTGAAGGCGGGATCGCCATTGTTATTCGGCGCATTGATTTGCGCGTCCATGCTCCAGCGCGCGATGTTCACCGGCGGACGCACCGTGGGAATGACTGTCAAGCGAATCGGAGCGCTGGTGAGGGCCAGCCCGCACGCGGTGGACACCACCACGTCGTAGTTGCCGCCGTTGGTGACTTCCACGGGAAACACCGCGTAGAGGCTGTTGGTCGCCCCCGCAATGTTGGTCCCGTTGAAACGCCATTGATAGAGCGGGCTGATGCCGCCGGCTGAGACCGCGACATACGCGACATCACCCACATAATTCGTAATCGGCTGCGACGTCGCCGCAATCGTCGGCGGAATGCATTCCGGCACATTGGCGAGCAACTCTTGATTCGGCAGCGCCACATCAGAGAAGCGGACTTGATTGATGAGCCCGTAGAAAACGGATTGGAACGAATCGCCGTCATTGCCGATGATCGTGTCCCCCGCGTTGGCTCCCGGATAAAGATCATTGGCCAAGGTCTGCGTAACCGCCGAACTAGTGCCGTCTTCATTGACGACCAAAAGGCTCATCACTTTGGTGGCGGCATCAAAACGGCAGGCGGCGTAATGCCAGGCGCCGTCGTCGAAGCGTTCGCCGCCGTTTTGGACTGCGGTCATGCGCAGCGTGATGATGTTCGCGCCGTCAAAGCTCCAGAAGAGCAGGCTGCCGAGGTCATCAGGCACGGAGTCGGCGCTTTCGTTGAGCTGCAAGTTGGCGTAGGCGGAATTTTGATGGTTGAAGATCAGCGTTTGCTTGGTGACATTCGCCTGCGGCGTGGCGCGGAAGAAAATTTCCTCCGTGAAACTCGGCGTGCTCAGTTCATCGCCATACACATCGTGCGGGAAATAGACCTGGCCGGCCGCATCCGCGCTGGCGCCGCAATCCCACGAATTCTGGCCGGGATTATAAGGATAGGCCGCATTGAACATCGAGGTGGGCGGCACAATGCCGTCAAACACAATATTATCCGGCAGGCTCGGCCCGTTGACAAACAGGTTGTCCACCGAGGGAAGGATGCCGCTGTCCGCCGCGGATCCGTTGAGGACGCCCTGGCCGACGTTCGTGGCGAGATCGAGGATGCCCACCCCGCTCAGGCCGTTCTCGGCGAGGTTATTGACGGTGCCATTCATCTGCCAATACGCAATGGTGTGCGCCTGCGCCGAACCGGCGTCGGCGAGCAACTGGCTCGCGGGCAAGGCCGCGCTGGAAAAGCGCACCTGATTGATTTCACCATTGAAACGGTCGCCCTCGCCTTCGGTGCGGCCAATGTAGAAATTATTGGCTCCCTCGGGATTGAGGTTTTGGGTGAGCGTGATGGAATTGGACGAGCTTGTGCCATCCTCGCTGATGGCTACGAGGCTCATCACTTTCGAGGCCGCGTCGAAGCGGCACACCGCGCAATGCCACATGCCGTCATCGAACCGGCTGGGGCCGTTGCCGAGGCGCACCGCCTGAATATTGGCGCCGTCATAGCCCCAAAACGTGAGGTCGCCGGTGTTGCCATCTTCATTGACCTGCAAATGGGCGTAGGCCGAGCTTTGATGATTCCAGATCAGCGTTTGTTTGACAGCGCTCGGTCCGGCGGATTTAAAGAAAATCTCCTCCGTGAAACTCGGGCCCGCGAATTCGTTGCCGAATTGGTCCTGGGCGAAAAACATCTGGCCGCCGGCATTAAGATTATGGGCGGAATTCCAGGAAGCGCCGCCGCCGTCGAAGCCGCGATTGAACATCGAGGCGGGCGGGGCGTCATTAACGATTTGGAAATCCAGGGCCATGTCGCCCCAGACGTAAAGGTCGTCCTCCGCGGCCGGCGCCGGCGTGCCGCCCGTGAGCGTCCCCTGCCCCGCGTTGGTGGCAAGGTCAGCGATGCCTTCGGTGACGCCCGAGCCGAAGGGAAGATTCGTGGACCAGTGGTTCATTTTCCAATAACCAACGGTCGTGGGGCTGGCATCCGCCTGGGCAAAAGCGGATGCGGCGCAACAGACAAAAGCCGCCGCGAGGGCGGCGGCATTTCGGGATGTGATTTTCACGCTCATGAGAATGTTTGATTGTTTTATTGCAGGCAGGGATTTGGCGTCCGCGGAGATTTTTTCCGAAGACAGCGCCAGATGGTCCACTCGATGGGTCATGGAAGTAGTTAATACACGAACCGGACAACCCGCAAATATAGACTAGACTGCCTGCCAAATAGATGATATGACTGGTTTGTGATCGGTACTTACAGCTCTGCCTTCCTACTATGACGCCCACCTCCAAGCACAGCGAAATCAGCAGCCATCTGGAGATGGAAATCGCCGCCGGGAAATATCGGGATGGCGCGCGCCTGCCGAGTGAAATTCAATTGGTCCAGCAATTCGGCGTGTCCCGCCCCACCGTGGCGCGGGCCTTTCGCGAGTTGGAGAAAAAAGGCTTGATCGAACGGCGGGCGGGCTCGGGCACCTACATGCGCATGAGCCCGCAGCGCAGCACGACGGCCCGCATCCTCGGCCTGCTCGTGCCGGGGCTGGCCAGCACGGAAATTTTTCAAATCATCTGCGGCGAAATCGCCAGCCTCGCGCGGGTCAACGAATATGGTTTGCTCTGGGGCGGTTCGGCCAACCCGCACGTGGACACCGACACCAGTTGGACGCACGCCGAGGAGATTTGCAAACAGTTCATCGAACGCAAAGTCAGCGGCGTTTTTTTCGCGCCGGCGGAACTCCAGCCCGGCCAGCAGCGCGCGAACATCCGCCTGGCCGAATCCCTGCGCGAAGCCGGCATTCCCGTGCTGCTCATCGACCGCGACCTGCTGAGTTTTCCCGAGCGCAGCGATTTTGATCTTGTGGGGATCGACAACGTGGCCGCCGGCTCCATGGTGGCGGAGCATTTGATCAAGCTCGGCTGCCGCAAACTTTTTTTTGTGGCGCGCCCCTTGTCCGCCCCCACCGTCAACGCCCGCATTGCCGGCATTCGCGAGGCGATGGTGCGCAATCACATCGAGCCGGACCCGGATTGGGTGAAATCGGGCGATCCTTCCGAGCTAAAATTTTTCCGCTCGCTGGTGGCGGGCCGCCAGGCGGACGCGTTCATCTGCGCCAACGACGACACCGCCGCCGTCCTGCTGCGGGCCTTGGAATCGCAAGGCTTGCGCGTGCCGCGCGACGCCCGCGTCGTGGGTTTTGATGATGTCAAGTATGCGACGCTCGTTTCCACCCCGCTCACCACAATTCACCAACCCTGCCGCGACATTGCCGCGATCGCTTTCCGCAGCATGCTGGAACGCCTCGCCGAGCCTACGCTGCCCACCCGCAGCATCAACCTGCCGCCGCGCCTCGTCGTCCGCGAATCCTGCGGCGCCTATTTGCCCCGTCCCAAAGAAATAACCGGCAAACGCCGCTGACCTCCGATCTTTGCCTGCTTTCCTGAGCGCCAGATCACCGCTCAACGCGGCAAATACGGCGTAGCCGATTGCAAGGCCTGAATGCGTTCCCGCACCGAGGTGACGGCCGCCGCGTCAGGCAGCGCCGAAAAATCCAAACCAAACCGGCGCGTCTCACCGGGCCCCAGTCGCGGCACCCGCCCCGCGACCCGTTCGTGCCGCCGATTCGCCGGAAAACTCGTGCCTGGCTCCAGCCCCGTCACGTAACCTTCCTCCAGGCTCGCGAGATTTTTCCACAGCGTCACACATGGCAGACTGGCGACATCGAACGCCATTTCCACCCCGCGATCCGCCGCCGCGTTTTGCAAAAGGAGCGCCGTCCGCCCGGCCGCGTCTCCGCCTGGATAAAGGCAATAAACCTCCTCCACAAAACCGGGCTCGGGCGCGGTGTAACGGTCGTATTCGTTCAATCCTTTCGCGGCATGCGTGTTGAACGGCGTGACGCTGCTGGGCGCGCCGAAGAAACGGGAGCCCGCCTCCAGCAGCGGCGGGCCAAAGTTGGCGTGGTAGATTATCTGAAATTCCTGCGGATGCGCATCATGGTTGGTGATGGCGTCCTCGATGCGAAAGGACAGGCTGCCCGGCTCGGTGGAGATTTCCGTCCAAAGCGAAAATTGCGGCCCATGAAACATTTTTTCCTCGACGAGCCCGCGCAGGCGCAAGCGATGCGGCGGCTCCGCATCCACGGAAAATTCCACCTCGGACGCGGGAATGTTTCCAATTTTTCCGTGGAGCGAAAGATTCATTTCCACGTCGTCGCCCGAAGCGTTGCGGAAGCGATCCGGCCCGGGATGGCCCGCCCACTCCAGGCCGCAACGCACCACGGCTTCATTGAAACCGTCCAGCCAGCCCAGGCCGCTCCGGCTTTCCAAACGGATGAATTGCGGATGCACCACTTCCTTGACGGGCGAATCCCAGCCGAGCCGGATATCGCCCGCGTCGGCCCGCAAAAGACTCATGCCGCGCGTGGGAATGACGGACAATTTTAGGCGGCCATTGTCAATTTCCACAACGTTTACGCCTTCCTGTTTGCCGCCGCGCAATGTTTGCAAGCGGACGCGCCATGGCTCTCCGGCGGCCAGCGCGGCATCTTGCGAAGAAAGGTCAAACGAGGGCAAATGAATGCCCTGCCGCGCGCTCAACAAGGCTTGGCGAAAAAGGGTGGGACGCGCGGCAACTTCAGTGTTCATGCGCAGAATTTAGCGCGCCACCCGCGCCGTTTCGAGCGTTCTTTCCGGCTGAGAGACGACTTCATGGCAGATGTGACAGCTTCCAATGCAGTAAGCGCCAGTCGCGCCAAGCAGGCAGGTCGGCGGTCTTGATTATTCCCTTTCCCCGGGGGAAGGTGAGGTTATGTCAGCACGTTTTTGCCCGGCCCGCGCCTCCTTGGCCTGCGCCCTCGCTATGGCCGCGATGTTCGCCCTCCTTCCCGCCCAGGCAACAACTTACTTTGTGGCCACGAATGGTTCCGACGCCAACCTCGGCACGACGGTCGGCGCCCCATTCCTCACGATTCAACATGCCACCGGAAAATTGACCCCGGGCGATTTTTGCGTGATTCGGGGCGGGACCTATCACGAAACCATCACGCCTGCGACCTCGGGAAAAAGCGGCGCGCCGATCACCTTCACCTGTTACTCCAATGAAACAGTGACCATCGACGCGGCTGACCCTTTGACCGGCTGGACAGCGGTGTCGAACGGGATTTACCAGGCGCACGCGCCCTTCGACATGGGGACGGGATTCAATGAAATTTTTGTCGATGGCGCCATGATTCAGGAAGCGCAAACGCCCAATTACGGCACGGGCGACGTGATGCACCCAGGGTTCGCGAGCGTGTTTATCAATCCCAACACCCCCAACGTGGTCACCAGCACGACCTTCAGCGGCAAGCCGGATAATTATTGGGCGGGCGCCTGGTTCATCGGGGGCGTCGCCGAAACCGCCGCGTGGCAGACGGCGCACGTGATCAGCTCCACCGGCGACTCCATCACACTCGATCCCACGACCGAAACCGGAGCCTGGTGGTTCATCGGCAACGGCACGGGCCATTTGTGGGGGCTGTATAGCATGCTCGACTCCGACAACGAATGGTATTTGCAGACGAACACCACCGGCAACACGCTTTACCTGCGCATCACCGGCGGAGCGGATCCCACCACCCACGTCGTGGAGCGCAAAAAGCACATCTGGACCGTCAATTATAACGGGCAAAACAACATCAAGGTCAGCGGCCTGAACCTTTGGGCGGGCGCCGTCAACCTCACGGGCAACAGCAATCTGCTGGAAAGCTGCAATGCGCAGTATTTGAGCCATTACATGGTGATCACCGCGGGTTATTTGGAGAACGGCGGCTTGCAGCAGGGTGGGGGCGTGGTGGTCAACGGCATTCAAAACGAAGTGCGGAATTGCGTCATCGGCAACACCGCCGGCAGCGGCGTCTTTACCACCGGCGTCAGCAACATCGTCACGCGCAACACCATTTACAACACGGATTATTCCGGGACTTATGCCGCCGCCATTACGCTGCGCGGCAGCGCCGATGTGGTGACGTTCAACACCGCCTTCGCGACCGGACGCGACATTCTGCGCCCGGAGGGAATTGGCTCGGACATCGAGTTCAACGACCTTTCCAACCCCGGCCTGCTGGACAAGGACCTCGGTGTTATTTATTCCTGGGGCATTATCGGCCTGGGCGTGAACAATACGCCCACCCGCATCGCGCACAATTGGATTCACGACAACAATCATCCGACGCCCGCGCCCCTGGTTTACCTGGACAATTGGGACGCTTTTTACGAGGTGGATCATAACGTGATCTGGAACAGCGGCGGCGACGCCGGGGTGCGCATCAATCCGCCGGACGTCGGCGATAAGATTTACAACAACACGATCTTCAATTGCGCGCCGGTCGGGGCGAATTCC
Organism: Verrucomicrobiia bacterium; assembly: GCA_035551475.1. Lineage (GTDB taxonomy): Bacteria > Verrucomicrobiota > Verrucomicrobiia > Limisphaerales > Palsa-1400 > DASZMX01. Next base: position 7,159 of record DASZMX010000044.1, on the reverse strand, counting down.
TTGGACACCTGGGGTCGTGACAATCCGAACCCTTCGTTTTGGACCAATGACATCGACCAATACTCCTCCTCGAACAATCTGTATTTCTCCGGCTCGCCCGCGGCGCAGTTGGTGAATTGGTCCTTCCGGGATTTTCGCCTCAAAACCAACGCCCCCGCCATCGACGCCGGCGTGGCCATTCCCGGGATGACGGACAATTATTTGGGCGCCGCGCCGGATTTGGGCGCGTATGAATTCGGGGCCTTGCCTTGGACCGCCGGCGTGGGCTCACGTTTGTCGCTGGTGGTAACGAATTCCGGCGCAAACGTGAAACTGATGGCCTCGCCGGATGCGGCCTTCTACCAACTTTATGCGGCGACGAACCTGACACCGCCCGTGGCGTGGAGCCTCGTGACAAACACGCCCGTCGTCTCGCCGACTTTGTGGTCGATGACCTTGCCCGGCACGGGCAACGCGCCGAATTATTATCGACTGCAATCCCAATAAGGCGCGTCAACGCTGGATGCGCGCCGAGCCGCCCTTGGCGAACGCCCGTACCTGCTCGACGGTCGCCATGGTGGTGTCGCCCGGATAAGTGGTGAGCAGCGCCCCATGCGCCCAGCCCAGGTTCAGCGCCGCCTGCGGCGTTTCGCCGCTCAACAAGCCATAAAAAAAGCCCGCCGCGAATCCGTCCCCGCCGCCGACCCGATCCAGCACATCCAGTTCGCACGTCGGCGAGACGTGCGTCTGGCCCCGCACCCACGCCACCGCGCCCCAGGTGTGGCGATTGGTCGAATGCACTTCGCGCAGCGTGGTGGCGACGATTTTGATGTGCGGATGTTTCTTGATGACGCTGTCAATCAAACTGAAAAAGGCGCTCGGATCGAGCTTCGATTTGGCGGCGACCGCCGGCCCGGGAATGCCGAGGCCGAGCTGCAAATCCTCCTCGTTGCCGACCAGGACATCGACGTTCCGCACAATTTTATCGAGAACCGCGACCGCGCGCTCATGGCTGCCCACGATGTTCCAGAGCTTGGCGCGGTAATTAAGATCGAAGGAAATGATGGCGCCGGCTTTTTTGGCGGCTTTCATCGCCTCGATGATGAGATCGGCCGTGGTGGGCGACAGCGCGGCGAAGATGCCGCCGCTGTGAAACCAGCGGACGCCCTGGCCAAAAATCTCCTTCCATTTGAAATCGCCCGGCTTGAGCTGCGCGGCAGCCTCATTGCAACGATTGTAAAAAACCACCGGGGCGCGAACGCCCTGCCCGCGATCGGAATAGACCGTGGCCATGTTGGGGCCATGCACGCCGTCATGGGCAAAATGTTTGTAAAACGGGCGCACCCCCATGCCGCGCACGCGCTCGGCAATCAGATCGCCCACGGGATAATCCACCATCGCGGTGGCGACACCGGTGTTGAGCCGAAAACAATCAGCGAGGTTGGCGGCGACATTAAATTCGCCGCCGCTGACGTGAATGTCGCAGTGGGTGGCCTTGCGAAACGGCACGACGCCCGGGTCCAGACGATGCACGAGAGCGCCCAGGGCGAGAAAATCCAACCCGCGCGCGGCGGGGATTTTTAAGGCAGATTTGGTATCCATGTTTGTGTCGGCGCAGTTTGTCAGACAGGCGGAAAAAAGCGAGTTTCAGAAATGGCATTTCACGGTGAAAAAAATGCGGATTGCCTTCGCCTCGGCGGCGCCGCTAGTTATATCCAGGTTCCACGCCAAGTATTTATGATGACACGCCTCGCGTTTTTGCCGGTTGCCCTCCTCGGAGGAGGCATCCTTCTCAGCCACTCCGCCGCGGCGGCGCCGCCGACCCGTTTGCCCACCGATCCGGGCACGCCGGCGCTCGTGGCGGCGGGGCCCGAGGCCGAAGCGCAAGCCAAAGCCGCGGCCACGCGCCCCGCCTCCACCAATGACGCCGCGTCCAACCCCACGTCCGCCGCGCCCGGGGCCAATCCGCCCTTGCATGCGGAAGGGAATTTTTTGATCGGGCCCGAATACAAACCGGCCCCGGAGTTCAATGTGACGCCCGGCGTTCCTCAGGGAAAAGTGCAGCAGTTCACACTCGATTCGACCAACAGCAAATTTTATCCCGGCATCGCCCGCGCCGCCTTTGGCAATGTTGACCCGAACAATCCCAGGACTCTTTTGATTGACACGCGCACGAATCATTACGTCCGCACCATTACTGTCTATATTCCGAGCCAGCTCGCCGCCGGAGCGGAGGCGCCTTTCATCGTCACGCACGACGGGCCGCGCCTGGGCAATCCGGATATGAGTCTGCCGCATGTATTGGACAATATGATCGCGCAACACCGCTTGCCCGCCATGATCGCCGTGATGATCGCCAATGGCGGCGGCGACGCGCAAGGCAGCGAACGCGGCCTGGAATATGACACGATGTCGGGGAAATTCGCCGAGTTCATCGAGGCGGAAGTTTTGACCGCGGTGGAAACCAATTACGGTGTGAAACTCACCCGCGATCCCGAAGGCCGCGCCGCCATGGGCGGAAGCTCCGGCGGCTCCGCGGCGCTGGAGATGGCGTGGTACCACCCGGAATGGTATCATCGCGTCATCACCTATTCCGGCACCTACGTCAATCAGCAATGGCCCTTCAACCCCGAAACGCCCGGCGGCGCCTGGGATTTCCATGAAAAACTCATTCCGCAGAGCGCGCCCAAACCGATCCGCCTTTGGCTGGAGGTCGGCGACCGCGATTTATACAACCCAAACGTGATGCGGGATAATATACATGACTGGGTGGCCGCCAACAACCGCATGGCGGCGGTTCTCAAGGCGAAGGGCTATCATTATCAATATGTCTATGCGCTCAACGCCGGGCACGTGGACCGCGCCGTTCGCACCCAGACGCTGCCCGAAGCGCTGGAATGGGTGTGGCAAGGCTATTCACCGCGCTGACTTTTCGCTCGGCAAAAACAGTCCGGGGCATGATCGTTCACCAGCCCGACCGCCTGCATCCAGGCGTACACGATGGTGGGGCCGACAAATTTGAATCCCCGCGCTTTCAGTTCGCGCGAAATTTTTTCCGACAACGGCGTATGGGCCGGAACGCGCCCGGTTTTATTTTGCATCGGTTTGCCGTCCACAAACGACCATGCGAACGCCGCAAAATCCTCGCCGTTTTCCTGCATCCGCAAAAAAATCCGGGCGCCCGCAATCGTTGCTTCAATTTTGGCGCGCGAGCGAATGATCGAAGCGTCCTGCACGAGGCGCTTCACCTCTGCCGGTCCGAACTTTGCCACATGTTTGGGATCAAAATCGCGGAAAGCCGCGCGAAAGGCGTCGCGGCGCTTCAGAATAATGGACCATGACAGTCCCGCCTGAAATCCCTCAAGCATCAGCATTTCCCACAGCGCCCGGCTGTCGCGCAGCGGGACGCCCCACTCCTTGTCATGGTAGGCCCGCATGAGGGGATCGCGCGAGGCCCAGGCGCAGCGAGTTTTGTTGTCGTTCACGGTTTGATTGCCATCATCCCGCAAGCGGCCCAATTGAAAAGGCAAAAAGGCGGAGTTGACGGCGCCGCGGGGACGGGCGAACTTCGGAAGTGACAAACACAAATTTGCAACGCTTGCAGGAGGTGCGCAACGCCCTCCTCAAGCTGCACAAGACCTTGATCGAATCCGAGCGGGTGACCTACGAAAAGACGGTCGGAACCATCCCATCGCCGAATCATTTCCTGCAACTGCTCACGAGCGATCCGTGGTTCGCGTGGCTGCATCCGATCTCGCAATTGATTGTCGCGATGGATGAAGCTGTGGACGCCAAAGAACCCGCCACCGACGCCGAGGCCGAGGCGCTCGTGCAGCAAACCCGCCGCCTGCTCGTGGCCTCCGAGGAAGGTGAAGGATTTGGCCGCCATTATTTCGAGGCTTTGCAACGCGATCCTGATGTCGTGCTTTCCCACGCGGAGGTGGCGCGGCTGTTCAGCGCCCGCCAGCCTTAGGCGCGGAAAGCTCAATCCACACCGGCGCGTGATCGCTGGTCTTTTCCCAGCCGCGCACCTCGCGGTCAACCTCGGCCGCCTTCAGGCGCGGGGCGAGTTGCGGGCTGAGCAACAGGTGATCGATCCGCAGGCCCGCATCGCGCGCGTAAGCGTTCCGAAAATAATCCCAGAAGGTGTAAATCTTCTCTCCCGGATGCCGGGTGCGCAAAGCATCCGTCCACCCCTGCCCCGCGAGCCGATGATAAGCCGCTCGTGTTTCCGGTCGAAAAAGCGCGTCATCCACCCATCGCTCCGGTTTATAAACATCAAGCTCCGTCGGCACCACGTTATAATCGCCCGCCAACACCACCGGAATCTTTTGCGCCAAAAGCTGCTTCGCGTGTTCTGTCAAACGTTCGAACCAACGCAGCTTGTAATCGAACTTCGGCCCCGGCGCCGGATTGCCGTTCGGCAGGTAAAGACAGCCCACGATAATGCCATTCACCTCTGCCTCGATATATCTGCTGTGCAGATCCTCCGGGTCGCCCGGCAGGCCGCGCTTGGTTTCGCGCGGCAAACCGCTTCGCGCCAGGATCGCCACGCCATTCCAACTCTTTTGCCCGTGCCAAATGGCGTGATAGCCCGCCTCCTTGATGGCCAAAGCCGGGAACTTTTCTTCCGGCGCCTTTAATTCTTGCAGGCAGACCACGTCCGGCTGGGATTGTTGCAGCCAGCGCAGCAAGACCGGCAGGCGGCCATTCACGCCGTTGACATTATACGTGGCGATCTTCATGGCGAGGCCAGCACATCCGCACATTCCGGGTGACGCGCAAAAAACGTCACGACGTAGGAACAACGCGGGCGAATCTTCCAATGCCGCTGCCGCGCTTCCGCCACCGCCGCCCGCACCAACTCCGCCGCCACGCCGCGCCCGCGAAACGCGTCCGGCACGTAAGTATGGTCCAAGCTGACGTCGCCGCCACGCGTCGTATAGGTCAAAACCGCCAGGTCGCCCTCCAACCGCACTTCAAACTGCTGCCGTTCCGGCGCATGTATGACTTTGACCGAATAATTTTCAGAAGGCATAATTCTCCCTCCACATTTGCGCTAAATGTGTTCTCGTTTTCCCTCGGCCATAAAGCCGAAATAGCATTATTAATGCCGGCCTTGGATTAGAGTGTTCTCAAGTTACAAGCCCCTGCTCAAACAGAACGACTAAAATCCATTTTGCATTGTTGCAAGCTTCAGAAAATGAAGCAGGCAATACAGTTGCAATGCTAGCCCCGCCAACCTCTTCAGGACGAAAACGAACATTGCCTACTTCTGCCGTAATAGCGGCGACATGCTCCGCGGGGGCTCCACCCTCAGTCAGGAGTCCAATGATCTGCCGTTGCCGTTCGGAATCGCCGTCACGGTTGGTCGGCCAGCTCTCATATTCCACTAGCCGCAGTCCCGCCGATTCAAATAGGCTTAGAACAAAGGAAGCGCAAGTAAGGCCAAGTCTTGTTGGCCCTATAAGATATTCACCCGTTGTTGCAAAGCAGTCACTCGGTTGGCTGAATGCATAAGGAACACCGTCCGGGTTAGCTCGCCAAACCCTTCTACACAACGCAGCTACCTGTCTGGCGCGCCTCGGTGGTATCGACAAAGTTATCCAAGCATAGGAGGGTCTTGGGTCGCTATTCTTAAGTTGGTTATGCCAAGCTAAATGAAGCAATCTGACTGCGTTCTCCGATCCGTCTCGATGCAAAATCCCGAGATGCTGCTGCCCCGGATGTTCCCGCAAGGTCGTAATGGCGATTGCGACATGGAGAACTTCGGAAAACGGATTTTGAGCCGGTAGACGTAGCTCGCCCATTGCTTAACCTGGCTGTAAACCCGTAAGTAAGCCCTCTTCCCATTCACCTCGTCGTCTAAATTCGAGTTCCACGTCATTATAGAAGCGCGAACGTGACCACAGCTTCCTTCTTGCAGGAAGAGTAGAAGTTAGCAGTCCAAGCAACACATCCGACGATGCATCTGCTAGTGCGACATTTCGAAGAATTGAATTCACCCGATTGAATTCACTATTCGTAAGCAGGTTGTCAATGTAGTCATATACCAGGTCAAGAGCCGAGTCGACCTGTCCGTGAGCCGCCAAACGGTTGGCTCTATTAACGAAATTGGCGTCGCCCTTATTGATTTCGGCGATTCGAGATTTGCTCTCATCAGCCTCAAGAGCACTGAGAATGTTCATTAGATAAAAACCATTTGTCGATGGCTTCCTGTGCTCCTTGAAGAGATTTGGCCACACCGCCTCCAAGTCCTGGTCCGCAGGGTCATACGTTACCAAACCCATTCCAGATCTCAAGTTTTCAATTTGCTTTGCGCGATAAATCCCTGCCGCGTGAGAAAATTCTCGACCGCGAATAAGAGCTTGCACCCCTTTCTGTTGCACCCGTCCAAAGTTCGGCTGAACGTCTTCCCGCAATGCGACATGAAAATTGTCGCGAAAAAGGCTCTTATTATTGATAATCTCTAAGTCGATCATTCGTCCTTTCCAGGAATTAGGGTTTGTATTTGCGCCCTGTCCTTTAACTGGCTTTGCACTGTCTTCGATTTTTGCAACGCCCGCTCACATTGCTTGATCAGCGATAAAATGTCTTTCTCATCAACTGCCAAGCTTAACAAATGTTCACCTTCTAGATCATCATACCTTAACAGCAACTTATGGGAAATGATCGTCCCCTGAATTTCCTTGGCTTCTTGATCGAACAGAGGGCGAATGTCGGTTACGATTTGTGAGCGCTGAAGGAGGTGAGCATGCTGATAAGAAAGCTCCAATGCTTTTGCGGACAAACGCACTACCGGCAGGTGAAAAAGCCCCTTAAATGCTTCTGCTGCCTGCTCCCATTTTTTTAGATCTTCAGCGTTCCAGTCCGCCTCACGCACAGCAGAGTTAAGGCCTGCGAAGATTTCGTCGGAGGTTAGATCCAATTGACGCATTAATCCATGAAGAGATAACAAGGTCCTCAGCACAGCATCCGCTGCCCCGTCGTTCTCAGCCAGTAACGTCTTTAATTTCCCACGGAACTCCGTAGGCTGCAACGGCGCGATTGGGAGCTGTGCTACAGCGTCATCAATCTGGCGAATCCCTGCCTCGCCGATCTCTCGAAGACACTGGAGATCAGCGAGCTGTTGCTTCTTCAGTCTCATTTGTGGCGTCATGGCATGTGCATTTATCCAGTG
>DASZMX010000043.1:0-90103 GCA_035551475.1 Verrucomicrobiia bacterium | reverse complement strand
GACGGTGCTGCTGGATTTCCCGCTGCTCACCAGCCGCGCGCGGCGCGCCCGCAATTTTTCCCCCTCGCAAACAATGCCCTGCGTAAAACTCTTCAGCATCTCGGGCGTCACTTTGCCCTGAATTTTTGCCACATACGTTTTGGTCATGCCATAACGCGGATGGGTCATTTTCAGGCAAAAATCCCCGTCATTGGTCAAAAAAATCAGCCCCTCGCTATTGCAATCCAAACGCCCCACCGAGAACAGGTCCGTCCAATCCGCCGGCAACAAATCCCCGATTTTGTCGCGGGCCTCCTCGTCCTCACGCGTGCACATCACGCCGCGCGGCTTGTTGAGCGCGACGTAACGCTTGCGGCGCGGCGCCACCGAACGCCCGTCCACCGTCACGCGATCACGGCCAGGCTCCACTTTGACGCCCAAAGCCGAAACCACGTCATTATTGACGCAGACCCGGCCCGCCGTGATGTATTGTTCGCACGCCCGCCGCGAAGCCACGCCGGCTTCCGCCAGGTATTTTTGCAATCGAACGGCCATCGCCCCGCTTGCGCCGGGTTAGGCGTCGGGTTTGGTTTTGCGCAGGCCGGTGACGCGGTCGCCGGCTTTCCATTGGCCGCGTTTTTTCAAAACCGCCACCCTTTCAAATCGTTTCAGGACATTGCGCTTAGCGCCGGACGTGCTCGCGGCACGAAGACTTCTATGTTGTGACATATTGGCTTAGTCTATGGCCCCTGCCCCCAAGAGCAAAGCGCAAAGTTTTTGGCCTCAGTTCCCCTAGGCATAAACCGGGGCATCCCCTAAGGGGGAACGGTTGTCTTTTTCTGCGGATTTCGAGAAATTGAACTACGTGAACTGCGAATCCAATCCTTCCATTGATCTTTGCCCAACCGGCGTGCCCGGTCTGGACAGCATTCTTTGCGGCGGCTTGCCCCGCAACCGCCTTTATCTCGTCGAGGGCGACCCCGGCGTCGGCAAAACGACCCTCGCCCTGCAATTTCTCCTCGAAGGCGCGCGGCGCAAGGAGACCGGCCTTTACATCACGCTGTCGGAAACCAAGGACGAGCTTTTAGCCGTCGCCAAATCGCACGGCTGGACCTTGGACGCGCTGAATATCTTTGAGCTTTCGGCCATCGACCAACAACTCAAGGCTGAAGGTGAACACACGTTTTTCCATCCAGCCGAGGTGGAGCTTAACAAGACCACCAAAATCCTGCTCAGCGAAATCGAGCGCATTAAACCGAAGCGCATCATTTTTGATTCCCTTTCCGAAATGCGCCTGATGGCGGAAACGCCGCTCCGTTATCGCCGCCAGATGCTGAGTTTCAAACAATTCTTTGCCGGCCAAAAAACCACGGTGATCTTTCTGGACGATTGCACCTCCGATTCCAACGATCTCCAGGTGCGCAGCCTGGCGCACGGCGTCGTGCTGTTGGAAAAGCAATCCCCGCGCTACGGTGTCGCCCGGCGCACCTTGCTCGTCGAAAAGGTTCGCGGGCGCAAATATCGCGATGGCTATCACGACTTCAACATCGAAACGGGCGGGGTCATCGTTTTTCCGCGGCTCGTGGCGGCGGAGCACCATACCGAATTCAAGCGCGAACCCGCCTCCAGCGGCCTGGCCACCCTGGACGCTTTGTTGGGCGGCGGCATTGACCGCGGAACCAGCTCCATTTTCATGGGTCCGCCCGGCACCGGCAAATCCACTCTCGCCATCAAGCATGCCTGCGCCGCAGCCGAGCGCGGCGAGCGCGTCAATTTCTACATGTTCGACGAAACCATCGGAACTTTTCTCTGCCGCGCCGCTTCCTTGGGCATGGACGTGCTGTCGCATGTAAAATCAGGCTTGATCCATGTCGAACAAATCGACCCGGCGGAAATCTCGCCGGGGGAATTGGCGCATCGCATCCAGCAGGCGGTGGAGAAGGAAAGCGCCCGGATGGTGGTGATTGACAGCATTAACGGCTATCTCAACGCCATGCCGGAGGAGAGATTTCTCAGTCTGCAACTGCATGAGCTGCTGGCCTATCTGAACCAGCAAGGCGTCGCCACCATCCTGGTGCTTGCGCAACAGGGCTTGGTCGGTCAAATGCAAAGCGTGGTCGATTTAACCTACCTGGCTGACACCGTGGTTCTCCTGCGCTTTTTTGAAGCCATGGGGGAAGTCAAACAAGCGATCTCCATCATCAAGAAACGCAGCGGCAACCACGAACGAACGTTGCGCGAGTTTTCCATCAGCGAAAAAGGCATTATGGTGGGGGCGCCGTTGAAAAACTTTCAAGGAGTGTTGACCGGCGTCCCCAAACACCATGGCACGCCGCCCAGTTCTGCCCGCGCCGAGTGACCGCTGGGATCAGGGGTAGTCCCAATTGTGGATTCCCGACGCTCGCTTTAAAATATATTGCTGACGTGTGACACAACAGCGGCCTGAGAACACCGATGAGTGTATTCTGATTCTTGCCCCCACCGGGCGCGACGCAGAGCTCACCGCTTCCTTTCTCAAAGACGTGGGAGCGGGGGTGGTGGCCTGCCGCGCCATCGATGACCTGACCGCGCGCGCCCGCCATGGTTGCGGCGCTATCATTCTGGCCGAGGAAGCGATGAACCCGACTTCCGTTCAGGCGCTGGGGCAGATCCTTTACCAACAGCCTTCCTGGTCTGAGATTCCCCTGATTATTGTCACCAGCGGGGGTGATTTAACTTTGGAAACCTTGCGCCAGCTCGAGCTTTTTCGGCGCGGCGGAAATGTCACGGTGCTGGAACGTCCATTCCGCCCCGCCACCCTGGTGCATGCGGTGGAAGTGGCGATTCGTTCGCGGCGCCGGCAATATCAGGTTCGCGATTTGTTGACCGAGCGCACCGCTGCCGCCGAGCGGTTCCGCTTCATGGCCGAGTCGATGCCGCAAAAAACCTTCACCGCCCAACCCTCTGGGGAGGTGGATTATTTCAACCGCCAATGGAGCGAATTTACCGGGCTGACGCCGGAGAATTTGAAGGATTCCGGCTGGCTGCCCTTCGTGCATCCCGATGACCTGGCGAGCACGCGCGAAAGCTGGCAGCGATCCCTCCGCACTGGCGATCCGTTCCAGATAGAGCATCGCTTCCGGCGCGAAGATGGTTGTTACCGCTGGCATCTCACCCGCGCCCAGGCCCTGCGCGATGGCCTCGGCCGCGCCCAGATGTGGATCGGCACCAATGCCGATATTGACGAGCAAAAGCGCGCGGCGGAGCACTTGGAAAAAATCGTCGATGAGCGCACCGATTCTCTCCGCGAAACCAACAAACAACTGGAAGCCTTCTGCTACACCATTTCGCACGATTTGCGGGCCCCCCTTCGCGCCCAACAAGGATTCGCCACGGCGCTTTTGGAGGAATACGGCGATCTCCTCGGCGAAACCGGACGCGACTACGCCAACCGCATCAACCAAGCCGCCACGCGCCTCGACAATTTGGTGAACGATTTGCTGGCCTACTCACGCATCAGCCGGACGGAGATCGTTCTGGCGGAGATCGATTTGCGCCGCCCCGTTTCCCAGGTCTATGAGGAAATGACCTTTGAAATTGGCCAGGCGCACGCTCAAGTGGACCTTGTTCCCTGCCCGCAACGCGTGGTGGCGCACGAAGTCACTTTGCGCGTCGCCATCAGCAACCTGCTTTCCAATGCCCTCAAGTTCACCAAGCCGAATGTCCCGCCCGCCATCCGCATCTGGGCGGAGGAACGCGGCGCATGGATTCGTCTTTGGCTGCAGGACAACGGCATTGGCATTGCGCCCGAGCATCACGAGCAGATTTTCGGCGTCTTTCAGCGCCTGCATAAAGCGGGGCAATACCCCGGCACCGGCGTGGGCCTCGCCATCGTCGCCAAAGCCATCGAACGCATGGGCGGCCGCGCCGGCGTCGAGTCCCAAGCGGGAGCCGGCAGCCGCTTCTGGATCGAATTGAAAAACGCGGCCTAACATTGGCGCAGTTCCATTTGCACTTTATTGCCCACCGAATATGGCTCGCCCTTACGCCTTAATTATGCTACGATTTTCGGATGAGCAGAGTTCTTGAACTCGAAACAGCGCTACGGCAATTACCCCCGCAAGAGCGATGGGAGATTGCGCGCTGGCTCTTGGAGGATCTGCAAGAGACCTCTTTAAACCGGGGCCATGAAGTTCCGGCGGCGAATGGCGCGGCCGCCCTGCCGTTGCCCGATTATTCTACTCGCCGTCGTCGCATCTTTGGCGACAAGGTTTTGCCCAATATGGTTCTGGCTGCCCGCGCAGAAGAACGCTGGTGAAGACCTACGCCGACACTAGCCTCCTGTTTTCCCTTTACGGCGCCGACTCGCATTCACCCAAGGCGGACGCCTGGCGCCAATCCACTCCGGCGCCCTTGCCGTTCACGGCATTGCACCGGCTCGAATTGCGCAATGCATTAAGCCTGGCGGAATTTCAGCAACGTCTCACGCTGCTGGAGGTTCAGTCCGCCTGGCAGGAAGTGGAAGCTGATCTAGCCGCCGGTCTGCTTGTGCCGAGAGGCGGATCCTGGCATCGCGTTTTGCTTGACGCCGAAACGCTTGCCGTCAATCATACTTCCACGGTCGGTTGTCGCACCCTGGATATTCTGCATGTTGCCACCGCCAAACTTGTCGGCGCGACGGAGTTTTGCACCTTCGACACGCGGCAACTGGAGTTGGCGAAGCGCATAGGATTGACTGCCGTCGCAATTTAATTCGACCGTCCATCGCCTGATCTTTGGCGGAGGGAGGCGGGATTTGCCGCCACACGCGCGTTGACACTCATCCAAGAGGCGCCTAGAATTCTGCGCGTTGATTGGCGCGTTCGTCTATCAGTTAGGACACGGCCCTCTCAAGGCTGAAAGACGGGTGCGATTCCCGTACGCGCTACCAAACAGTTGACACACCTTCCTCCCCAATCCTGATCGGCGAATGGCGTGGCCGCCGTGGCTCGCCTCGGGTTTCGCCTCATGGCGCGCCGCCGCCGCGGGGATTATCTTGACACCAGCTAGCAACCTTAACCGCAATATCGAAAGGAATGTTATGTCTGTGGGAACGATTCTGTTGGTGATCTTGATCTTGATGTTAATCGGCGCCTTCCCGGCGTGGCCGCACAGCCGCAATTGGGGCTATTATCCGAGCGGCGGCCTGGGCCTCGTCGTGCTGATCCTGCTGATTCTCGTCTTGACTGGGCGGTTGTAAGCGCCCGCGTCTCTCTTCCCCCCAAACAACCGCCCCTCGCCCCCGAGGTATAGTCAAATATATTCCCCTTTTCCCGCCCCGGCTCTTTCTTGCGCCGGCCCCCTCCAGGAACGTTCATTGCCCCCGTCATTTTTTGTCGGTAAAAGGATGGAACGGTAGCAAAACCGTAACAATGCCAACCTACTCTCAAGGGCAATGATGAAAGCGTTGCTTAACCTTTTAAAGGAATCCCTTGAGATGAAACATAACACTCTTCTCGCCGTCGAGCCCCCCGTGGGGCCGAGCAAAACCGCTCCTTCGCTGCGTGTGCCCGTCACCGCCGCCAATCGCGCGCTCCTGCGGTGGTTGCGCGCCGCCGAGCTGGCCGCCTGGGAAACCGGGAAACAGGCCGTGCAAAATCCTTTTGACTTGGCGCATCCCGCCAAAACCCGTCACTCCTAAAATTCAACATTCCCAAACCTATGAAACTATTCCAAAGCCTTCTCGCCGGTGTCATCTTGACTGGCCTCTCCCTCCAAACCGCTCGCGCCGTTCCGGCCAGCCAGCTTCTGCAACAAGGGCTTTACGCCGAAGAAGTGGAGGGCAACTTGAAATCCGCCATCAAGACGTATGGCGACCTCGTCAGCGACCCGGCGGCGCCCGCGGCGCTGGCGGCCCAAGCCCTTTATCGCCAGGGCATGTGCTACGAAAATCTGAAGGAAGAACCCCAGGCGAAAGCCGCCTTCGAAAAACTCGTCGCCAATTATCCGACCCAAACGGACATGGTGGCCAAAGCCAAAGCCGCTCTCGATGACTTGGCTGATTTTGACCCCGCCAGCCTCATGCCGCCCAACACGCTGATGTATGTCGAACTGGGCAGCCCAGGCCGCCAAGTGGAAACGATCCTGACCACCCTCAAAGGCACGCCCTTCGAGAATCCGCTCGCCGCCTTCGGCCACATGCCGGCTGGCGCGGCTAACAATGGCCCCGCCAACCTCATCACCTCGCTTTTGAATCCGAGCATGATGGCTGAATTCAAAAAAATCCGCAGTTCGGCCGTCGGCGTCATGGGGTTGGGCAACAATCCGCCGATGGTTTCCGTGCTTTACCCAGGAAAAAGCGACGCCTTGCGTGGCTTGATCCAGGCCGGCCTCGGCATGGTGGGCGCGCCCGGCGAGCCCATCGAAGGCATGCAGACGGTCACCATAAAAAACTTCGGCGCCGTCGCCTTTGATGATCGCGTCGTGATTGCGGCGCGCCCGGCCAGTCAATTAACGTGGTGCGTCAAACAATATAAAGGCGTTTCCTCCGAGCCGTCGCTGGCTTCCAGCAATCCGCTGTTCAAGAAAGTCAGCAAAGTTCAGCGGGCCAGCAACCTCACCACGGTGTGGGCCAACATTGCCGACGGCTATGCCGCCATGCAAAAGAATTTCCCCGACGGCCAAATTCCGCGCCAAATGTCGGTTGCCAATGCCCTGGTGGACTTTGAAAACGTGGATGACATGCTGTATAGCCAAACCATCGAGACCAACGGCGTTTCCTCCAAATTCGACCTGCAATTTAAAGACGGGCATCACTGCCTGGCTTACGGCTTGATCCACACCCCGGCCATCAGCCGCGCCGGTTTGGAAGCGGTGCCCGCCGAGGCCATTGGGCTGGCCAGTTTCGCCTTGAGCCCATCCAATGCCGTTCAATCCGCCGCGGTTCAATCCCGGATTCAAAACCTCACGGGGCTGGACATCGGCCGCGAGATTTTTGCCAACATCGAGCAAATCACCTTCTTTGTGATGCCTCCCGGCGCCAGCAAAGCCCCGCTGCCCGGCTGCCTCGGCCTCGCCATCACGAGCCGCGACCCTGAACAGACCCGCCGGGTTTTCAACACGGTGCTCGGAGCTATCACCGTCGGCAAGAGCGCCGAGAAACTTCCTCCCGGGAAATTTCGCATCGACCAAAACAGCGCCGAGCCGGTTTATTGCTACGTTGACCAGGTCAACCGCACCACGTTGCTGTCGCTCAATCCGGCGGTCAACCAGGCCGCAAAAACCGCCGCGGAAGAATCCCGTTCCATCACCACCCATGGCCCGCTGCAAGACGCTGTCAAACAAATCAGCGCCAACACGAGCAAATTGATCGCTGTCAACGTCGGCGGCGCCGTGGATCTTCTGCGGGCCATGGTGCAAACCCCCTCGCTCACGGCGGAGCAAGCCAAAGAATTAAATGCCAGCCTCGATCAGCTCGCCGCCGCCGCCCAACCCACCACGGTGATGATCCGCACCGAGGAGGCGCCAAACGAATTCGTGCTGTCCTCCGACATCACCGGGCTGCCTCCCACCGCGCAGTTTCTCGCCCCGGTCATGACCGTGATGCGCCTCAAAAACGAGGCTGCCGCTCAAGCCCACGCCCGGCAATTGCGCCAGGAAAAACCCGCTGTCATCATGCCCGCCGCGCAGGCGCCCGCCTTGGACGGCTCGCTTGATGAGGCCTGGGCGCATGCCCGCTCCTTTCCATTGGAGCATTCGTTCTACACGCCGATCGCCTCCTCCAGCGATTTGGCCGCCAGCTATCGCTCGCTCTGGGATCATGACAACCTCTACGTTCTGGTGGATGTGGTGGATGACGTTCTGCGCCACGATTCCACCCCGGATAAATGGTACGATTCCGACAGTGTTGAAATCTACATCGACGCCACCGACGCCAAGTCCCAGGAATATGGCGAGACCGATTTTCAGTTCGCCTTTAGCTGGGATAAAATCTCTCCGCAAATCCAGGAGACCAAGCATCACCGCGTCGCAGGCGTGCGTTTTGCCATGGTTGCCACCACCAACGGCTATCGGCTCGCGGCCTGTTTTCCCTGGTCCGCGCTGGGCGGCAAACCAGCGACCGGCGCCCGCATCGGCCTCGATGTTCAAGTGAATGATGACGACACCGGCGTGCGCAGCCACAAGCTGACCTGGCACGCCGCCGAGGACAACGCCTGGGAAACTCCGACCGCCTTTGGCAATGCGGAGCTCGGCGGCCTGGTAGGTTGGTGGAAATTCGACGAAAACGAAGGCACGAAAGCCGCCGATAGCAGCGGCGGCAAACACGACGGCGCGCTCGTCGGCCATGCCAAATGGGCTCCCGGCAAATTGGGCGGCGCCATCGATTTGGACGGCCAGGGCAGCTATGTCCGCATCGCCGACAAATCGGCCTTCGACATCGGCGGACAATTGACCGTCGCTTGCTGGGTGAATTTCCGCACGGTGCCCAACGAATGGACCGGCATTGTCACCAAAGGCGATACGGCGTGGCGCCTGTCCACCGTGGAGAAGAACAATCAATTTCACTTCGCGGTGAATGATTTCGGACAATTTGGGCAGGATATTTTCATAAATTCCGCCACGCTGGCCGCCCCCGGGGAATGGCATTCGGTGATCGGTGTGTATAATGGCGACGCGATGATTTTATACATCGATGGCAAACAAGACGCCGACCGAGCATGGACCGGCAGCCTCGGCAGAAATGACGCCGACGTCTTGATCGGCGAAAACGACGGCAAGCCCGGACGCTCCTTTGACGGGCTGATCGATGACGTGCGCATCTATAATTACGCGCTGGCTCCAGATGACATCAAAGCTCTCGCCGGCGGCCGGGAGGGCGGAAGCCGCTAGAGCCCATGGCTGCCTTCATCACCAAGCGCAGTCAATTACAATGGCTCGCGCTCCTCGCCGTGGCGGTGGCCCTGCCCACGGCGAGCCTGCTTTGGTTCATGAGCCGCGTCATCGCCAATGAGCGCCTTGTGGTCCAGCAGAAATTGGCCGTGCTTTACCAGGACAAGCTGGCCGACGCCTCCGCCAAAACCATGTCCCGCCTCCAAGGCCCGCTCAGCGCGCTGGAAGAAATAAAACCCGCCGCCAACCCCTATGCGGCCCTGCGCCGGCTCGTGCTTGAATATCATTTCCGCGGGCTCGTCCTGGCCGCCGACGACGATACGCTTATTTACCCCCAACTCGGCGGCGCGACCCTCCCAGGCGCCTCGGCTGACAGCCCATTCGGCGCCGCTTCCCGCGAGGAATTTGCGCATCAGGATTACTCCACGGCGGCTGATTTATATGACTCGCTCCTGGGCGATGCCGACCCGCATATCGCCCTCGCTGCCGCCGTGGGAAAGTCCCGCTGCCTCTCGCGCCTCGGCCGCTTGGACGCCGCGCTCGCCGCTTGTTGCCAGGCCGCGCTCGCTCCGCTGCGGCGTGAAGACCCCTCTCTCTGCCTCACCGTGGAAAATGCCCGCTTGCTGCTTCTTTCCCTTCTGCGCCAGGCCGGCCCCAACCCCGCCCGCGCCAATCTTTTTCAGCAGACGATCGACGCCTTGGTTGCCGACCTCTTTAGCCCGTCCGGGGATAAGCCATTGCTTTCCGCGAATCAAAACCTGTTCATCGCGCAAAAAACCCTCGAGGCGCTGCACGGCCCCTTCCTTTATCACGACGAACGAGCGGTGACCGCCCTGCAAAAACTCACCGCCGCTGAAGAACTGTCGATTGCCGCCGCCGAAACATTGACCCCCGCCGCCGGCGCCACGGACGTCATTTTCAAAACGACCCTCGAACAGAAAACCATGTACGGCCTGCGGCGCCGCCTCCGCTCCACCACCGCCCTCGCGCTGCTCTCCGATGAAGCCGTCGCCGATGTGCTGGCCGGTTTTCGCGACGTTTTCACAGGCACCGAATCCACCTACCGAATTCTCGACGCCTCGGGCGAATTCGTCGCGGGCGTCGCGCAACCGCGCGGCAACCCTTTTACTGTCGCCATGCTGCCCGCGGCTTTTCCCGGCTGGAAAGTGGAGCTGTATTTCCAAGGCGGCGATGTCTTTGAAAAAGCCGCCCAACGACAGATCGCCGTTTATATCTGGACCGGCGGCCTGGTCATTCTGCTGGTGCTCATCGCCGCCGGTCTGGCCACGCGCGCAGTCAGCCGCCAGATCCGCCTCAACAGCATGAAAAATGATTTCATCGCCACGGTGTCGCACGAGTTAAAAACCCCGCTCGCCTCCATGCGCGTGCTGGTGGACACCGTCCTCGAAGGCCACGTTCGCGACGAGGCCCAGGCGAAGGAATACCTCCGCATGTCCGCCCGGGAAAATGAACGCCTCAGTCGGATGATTGACAACTTTCTCACCTTCTCCCGCATGGAGCGCAATAAAAAAGTCTTCAACCTCGCGAACGTCTCGCCCGCCTCCATGGCCGAGGCCGCCCTCGATTCCGTGCGGGCCAAGTTCGCCGCGCAAAACTGCCGTTTAACCGTTGAAATCGCCCAGTCTCTCCCGGCCATTCCGGCGGATCACGACGCCATCGTCACGGTGCTGGTCAATCTCCTCGACAACGCCTGCAAATACACCACCCAGGACAAACAAATCACCCTGAAGGTGTTTACGCGCGATGACGCCCTATGCTTCGCCGTGGGCGACAACGGCATTGGCTTGGCGCGCCGTCATCTGCGCAAAATATTTGACAGCTTTTACCAGGTGGACAGCTCCCTGGCGCGCCAGGCCGAAGGCTGCGGCCTGGGGCTCAGCATTGTTAAATTCATCGTGGACGCGCATCATGGCCGCGTGACCGTTGAGAGCAAACCCGGGGCCGGCAGCGTTTTCACCGTTTGCTTGCCTCTCAATAAACATGGAAACCATCCTCATCATTGAAGACGACGCCGCCATGCTGACGGCCCTCAAAGGCAACTTCGAGTTCAAGGGCTATAAAGTATTGACAGCGGCGAACGGCGAGAAGGGTCTCAACGCCGCCTTGTCGGCCCAGCCCGATCTCATCATCCTCGACATCATGCTCCCGCAAATCAACGGCTACGAAATTTGCCGCCTGGTGCGCGAGGCGAAATTGACCATGCCGATCATAATGTTGACAGCAAAGGGCGAGGAATCGGACGTGGTCCTCGGCCTCAATCTCGGCGCGGACGACTATGTGACCAAGCCTTTTTCCATCAAGGAGCTGCTGGCCCGCGCCGCGGCTTTTCTGCGGCGGGAGAAAAAAGAAACGCTGGATGTTTATACCTTTGGCGATTTTCGTTTGGAATTGGCCGCCCGCCGTTTGATGCGCCAACAAAAGGAAATTGAGTTGTCTCCCAAGGAATTTGGGCTGCTCGAGTATTTTGTCAAAAAGCCGGGCCGCGCCCTGACCCGTGATGACATTCTCAACGCGGTTTGGGGTTACGATTGCGTCGTCACCAGCCGCAGCATCGACCGCTTTGTCACCACGCTCCGCAATAAAATCGAGCCCGAGCCCGGCAATCCGATTTACATCCACACCGTCCGCCAAATCGGCTACCGCTTCGAGCCGCCCGCCTCCTGAATCTCCTCCGGCGTCAGCCGGAAATTCATCGCGCCCACATTCCCTTCCACTTGCTGGGCGTGGCGCGCGCCGACGATGGCTCCCGTGACCGCCGGCTGGCGCAAAGTCCAGGCAATCGCCGCTTCACCCGCCGATTTTCCATGCCGCGCGCCGATGCGCCGGAAACGCTCCGCCAATTCCAGGTTCGCCGACAGTTTCGGCTCTTGAAATTCGGGATTGCGCGTGCGCCAATCGTTTTTCGGCAATCCCGCCAAACGCTCGCGTGACATCGCGCCTGTCAATAATCCGCTGGCCATCGGCGAATAAACGATCACCCCCACGCCATGCTGTTCGCACCAGGGCAATTGCGCGTCCTCGACGTCGCGCTTGATGGCCGAATAAGGCGGCTGCAGCGAGGTGATCGGGGCGATGGCGTGCGCTTTCTCCAATTCCTCCACGCTGAAATTCGAGACGCCAATCCAGCGCACCTTCCCCTCCTTTTGCAGGGCCGCCAGCGTGCGCCATCCCTCCTCGGTCTCCGGCCAATCGTCGGCCGGCCAATGAATTTGATAAAGGTCGATGGTCTCCGCTTTCAGCCGGCGCAAACTCGCCTCGCATTCCCGGCGCACGGAATCCGCGCGCAGCGAATACCCAATTTCCCCCTTCGCATCCCAAATCATGCCGCATTTGGTGAACACATACGGACGCCGCCCTTTCCACTCTGCCAGCGCCCGCGCCACCACTTCCTCCGAATGGCCAAGCCCGTACACGGCGGCGGTGTCGATCCAATTCATGCCCAATTCCAGGGCCCGCAACATCGCCGCCACCGACGCCGCGTCATCCTGCGCGCCCCAGCCAAATTGCCAGTCGCCGCCCGCCGCCCATGCCCCAAAACCCATCGGCGTGATCGCCATGTCCGAATTTCCCAGCCGTTTCGTTTGCATGCCGAAAAGTGGCGCCAGCCCGCCCCAAACGCAAACCGCATCGCACTCCATTCACTTCGGCGCTAGAATGCGCACGTGGATCCAATCGAATTGCCCATCGACGGCGAGCTTGATCTGCACACCTTCCCGCCTCGGGAAATTGGCGCGTTGGTGCCCGCCTATCTCGAGGCCTGCCGCGAGCGCGGCCTGCTCGAAATCCGCATCATCCATGGCAAAGGCATCGGGAATTTACAGCGCACCGTCCACGCCCTGCTCGCCCGCCGCCCCGATGTCCAGAGCTACGCCCTCGCCTCCGCCGCTTTTGGCGGAACCGGCGCCACCATCGTGAAATTGCGCCCGCGCTGAAATCAGATTTGACACAACGCAGCCTCTCCGCGAATGATATTAGCGCAGTGGCCAGCGTAGCTCAGTTGGTTAGAGCGTGGGACTCATAAGCCCGAGGTCAGTGGTTCGATTCCACTCGCTGGCACCAATCTTATCGGTCGATTTTTTTCGCAAACGTCGAGTAGATAGACACTTCGCTTACCATCATGAGCATGAAGCATTTTTTCCTCGGTTTGGTTTTGTGCGCAACACTGCCTTGTTTTGCCGCAGACGTCGCTGATGAAAAGGATCTCTGCGGCACATGGGCGCCCGCGCAAGCGGAGTTGGGCGGGACGCCACTCGGCGCGGCCTTTCTCAAGACGACCTTGCACATGGACCACGGCAAATATGTGGTGCGCGCGGAGAGCGAGGACAAAGGGACTTACACGATTGACGCCGGCGTCAAACCGAAAATCATGGACATTGTGGGCGTCGAAGGCCCGAATGCGGGCAAAAAAATTCCCGCGATTTACGAACTGCACGGCGACACGTTGCGCATTTCCTACGGTTTGGCGGGCGCGGCGCGTCCGACCGAATTCAAAAGCCCCAAGGGATCGACGGTTCTGCTGATCACGTACCGGCGGAAGGGTTCGTAAGCAGCCTTCTCCTTCCTAAAAGCTGAATCGCACGCGGGTGTAGAAGAGGCGGCCGTGGGGCAGGTCGAGGTAATAATTGATCGGCTGCAAGTGGTAATCGCCGCCGGTGAGGTTCAGGCCGCCAATCGTGATTTCCGCGCGGCGATTGCGAAAGCGGTAGCCGGCGAACACGTTGAATTGCACAAAATCCTGGCCGGTCGGATGCGCCGCATCCCCGAACAGGCTTTGCGCATACCAGTCGGTTTCGCCGCGCGCGAACCAGCCTTGGGGCGATTGCCAGGTGGCCGAAAGCGAGGTTTGATGGAGATCGCCCTCCTGGGTCGAAACGCGCTGAAAGCCCGGCAGGGCCGCAATATCGGGCAGCGTCGTCCGCAATTTCGAGCGCGAGAATTGGTACTGCGCCTGCAAAAACCATTCCCGCGCCACAATCTGATTGACGGTCGCGCGGATGGTGGTTTCCGTGTAATCGTTCTGCGAAAGGGCATTGGCGGCCAGCGCCGGACTGGCGGCAAACGGAGTGACCGTAAAATATCCAAACTGGCTGTCCACCTGTTCGCGCGCGAGAGAGCCTTGCAGCGTCAGCCACGTCTGGCGCCCTATCATCCAGTCCGCCGCGCCGCCCGCCAGCTCGAAACGCGGCGCCTCGATGGAGCCGATCAACGATTCCGACACGAGCGAGCGAAACGTCTGGTCAAAACCCGCGAGTTGCGTCGGCTCCAAACGCACGCTTTCGTCATAGCTCACACCGCCCAGACCCGCGCTGTAAACGGCGCGCAAGGTCAGGTCCGGCGCGGCTTTCCAGATTAGCGCGCCTTTGGGTGAGAGCTGGTCTTTTTGTTTGTCACCGCCCGCCAGCGGCGGCCGGCGATAATTGGCTGGATAACGCTCCGCATCGTAAGCCGCGCCGCCGATCAGCATCAGACCATCCACGATTTCCCAATGATGATATTCGTACGCGGAAAACCGCCCAAACCCTTCGCTCTGGCTCGACAATGCTTGGGACGGCAGATGCAAAAGCGCGGCCAGCGCGGCTGGTTGCGGATTGTAAAGCACGGAGTCGGACTGGAAATCACCCTCTTGATAGCGCGCCCCAAAAATATCCGTGTGCCGTTCGCGCTGCACAATCTGGTTCAGCTCCGCCGTGTAAATCTGAAAGGCGTTATCGTACACCACATCGAAGGGCAGGACGGTGGTGGGATTGGCCAGCGGGCTCACCTGCTGCACCAATTGGTTCGCGTTGGTGTCCGAGAAATGCTGGTTGTTCTCCAAGCGGCCGGCAAGGAAAAGCGTGTGCGAGCCGGGGCCCCATTCGTGATGCCAGCCCGCCAGCAACAGCGGCGTTTGCGTCTCGGAGAAGCGGAAGGCCGGGCGCGCCAGCGACGGGTCATAATACTGAAACTGATCGCCCGCATCATAATCCTGGTATTTGGTGAGCAGGAACAGCGAGTCCCGCGGGGCCACTTGATATTTGACACGCGTGTACCATTCAATGCGCGACAAATCATTATTGACTCGATCGTCGCCCCGTTTGTAGTCGTAGTCCAGGTCCAGCGCATAACTGACCGGCCCTTCCGTGCCGTACTGCGTGGCGGTCTGGCGATATTCCCCATCGCTGAAATATTCACCCGTGCCGTAAAAGCCGAGGTGCGGCGACTCAAACAGCCGCGAATATTCCTGCTGCGAAAGATTTTGGGAAAGCGAGACGGCGCCGAGCGGCGCCAGCATGCTGGCCAGCAGTTGCTCATTAAACCAGGCGCTTTCGTAACGCAGGTTAAACCGCGTGGGATCGCGCAATTCGTCAAACGTGCTTGCGAGGTTCAGGTGCGCGGAAAAGTTGCCGTAATCAAATGCCGCCGCCTGCGCGGCCTCGGCCAGGCTGACGTCCACCATACCGGCATCTTTATAGATGTTCGCCAGATTGGCGCTGCGCACGGCCTGGTCCTGGTCGAGCAGCAGGCGCGAACGATAGACCTGGCGATTGTCATTGAGCGTTTCCGATTTCTTCAGGTCGTCGATGGCGTCGGCGTCGCGATATTCGTTGTAGAGAATCAAGGCGGAATAAAGCCAGGGCGTCGGATCGTTTGGATCGCGTTGTTTGGCTTGCGCCAATTCCGCCAGCGCCAGCCCCCGCAACGCCGGATTGCGCATGGCCGTCTCCTGGTTGGCATACGCTTTGCCGAGATAACTGCGGAAGATGGAGCGATTCGGCTCCAGCGTGACGGCCGTTTCCAAGTCCGCCCGCCCTTCCGCCGCGTGCCCGGCATGAATCCGACCCAGGCCGCGCCCGAGCCACGCCTCACCGAGCATCGGATCCATGGCGAGCGCGCGGCTGAACGCGGCCTCGGCCTCCGCCGCGCGGTCGCCGGCCAAACGCAGAAATCCCAGCAGCGCCTGCGCGCGCGCATTGCGCGGCCCAAGGCGCAAGGCATTCGTCAGCGCCCGCTCACTGGCGGGCGTCCGCCCAAAACTGAATTCCAATTCCGCCACGCGCTCCCACCCCAGCGCAAACGACGGAGATTTCTCCACCGCGCGCCGCGCCGCTTCCAAGGCCGCCGCCAGACGCGAACGCGATTGTAAATAATAGGACTCCGCCAGCCATTCGCTCGCACTGGAAATGGTGTTCGTGTGCCCCCAAACCTGGAATTTCGCCGCGGCGGTGACTTCCGCCACCGCGCGCGCCAGCGGGAGCTCGCCTGCGCTGGAAAGTTCCGCCTGGCTTTTTTCCACCAAACCCGCGGACAGCAATAGGCCGGCGAAATATGCCTTTTCGGAGGCTCCCGCCGGTTTTCGGTCCGCCGGATAGGCTCGCAACGCCTCCGGCAGATCGCCCGCCGCGTAGGCTTGCAGGGACGCGGCGATGGCGCTCGCGTCCTGCTCCGGCAGGGCCAATTCCGCCGGATCAAGCGCCCCGGGATAATACAGCGTCCATTGAATGATATTGACTGCGTTGAGGATGGCGGTCCGCGCCGGCGCGGTTTGCGCGGTGGCGCGGCCTTGCTCGCCCGAAATCAGCGCCACGGAGCCGTGTTCATTTGACAAGTCCACCCGCCCGTCAAACATCGTCAATTCCGTGGCGCCGTCCGCCGCCACGGTCACGTTGAATTCCGTGCCGCGAATGGCCCCTGCGACCACGGGCGTTTCCAACTGGATGCTGTCCGGCTTGTCCCGGCTGAAAAAATACGCGGTGCCGCGCTTGAGATCGAGGGCCGGACGCCCCCCGGCGGAGGCGGCGGGAATCATTTCATACTGCATGAGTTCGCCCACGCGCAGCACGCTCAGATCGGAGAGGCGGATGGCGGCCCGGCTCCTCGCGCCGGTGCGCAATTGATAATGCGCCGCCAAATGCTGCCCCGGCCGGGCCGGGCTCCACACCGGCGCCCCGGGCGGCGTCGTCTCCACCGCGCCTTCCACGGCCAGTATTTCATTGACAGGCTCTGCGGCGCCCAGGCGGAAGGCCCAGGCAAGCAGAAGGAGCGTGGGGAGAGCGTGGCGCGGCATTGTTTTAGGGGAAGACAGCGCGCAGGCGGAAGAACACCGCCTTGCCGTTATTGGTCGCTGTGTTGTTGGTGAAACTCAAGGAGCCGTCCGACGCCGCGGTATTCGTCACCAGCGCAGACCAGTTGATCAGATTCGTGCTGCGCTCCAGCGCAAAATGCTGGCCGTTGCTGGTGGCAAGCGACAGCGTCAAGATGGCGCCCGTCAAATTCACCTTGGAGAAAAACGCCGAGGGCGGAGGATTGCCATACGTGACGGTGATGGTGGCCATCTGGTTGGCGGTGATCTTGATGACTTGATTCGGCGGTGTCACGTAGTTTGTCGCCGGGGCAAATGTCAGCGTGTAGGTTCCCGGCGCCAGGCCGTGGACCGAGGCGTCGGCGCTGAATGCTCCTCCGATGCTGACAATTTTCCAACCGGCCCCGGCCGCCACGGCGCCGGATGGTTGTAAAACTATTTTGCACGAGCCAAAGCCCGTGGAGCCGCTCGCGCTGTAAGCGATCGTCACCACGCCGCCCCCGGCGTGATTCTGCCCGGTGGCCGCGCTGGAGCTGGCGTCATTGATCAACGTCGCCGCATCGGCGTCAATTTCCCGCACAATCGCGTTGGCCGTGCCGCCCAAATAAACTCCCGCCGGATAATAAGTCCCGTTGGGCGCCTGCACGCACAACGGCCCGCCGCTGTTGCCGCCGTAGCCAATGATGGCCGTGCTTTGATACACGTTCCCACCCACCAGGCTGAACGGGACATCGCTGGGAGCCGTGGCGTGCATGCGCCCCACATTGATCGGCGAAACATTTTCCACCGGGTAACCGACCAGAACTTTTTGCGCCGCCGCCTGCACCCAATTGGTGCCCTGCCCCGACACCAGGTAGCCGCTGCTCCCGCCCCGCCCGGCATCCTGCAAGAAATACAGCGCCGCCACATCGAGATTCTGCGAGGCGAGAGATTCAGAGCCCTGCGCGCCGCCGTGCGCCAGGTCGTTCGTGCGGGCTGCGGCATAACCGCTAAAGCTGTAAAAGCCGGCCGGGGTGGCGGCGGGCGGATTGTAGAGGCCGGACATCTCCTCGAAGAACCAATAAATATTATCGACATAGCTCAGGGTGGCGTCGTCAAAGACCATATGTCCGGCCGTCAGCACCACCCGCGGCTGCACGACGCAGCCGCTGCCGTAGCCCACATCTGTCAATAATTGCCCGTTGTAAACATAAGGGTACCCGCTGGAGCCGGCCGTGGTGGCGTCGCTGTATTGCAGCACCGCCGGCGGCGAGGCGCCCACCGGTTCCTCCACCAAATAAGTGGCGGCGATCGCGTTGTCCTGTCCACCGCCGACCGCGGCCACGAGCGGCGCCGGCGTGACATAGCCCGAGGCCGGCTGAAATTCGACGATATGATCCCCGCTGACGAGGCCGCCAATCACGTAGCCGCTGGGCCGCCACGTCGCGTCCCCCACCAACCGCCACTCCCCAATCCCGGCAGGAAACAGCGACACCGTCAACGTGCCGTAACTGGCCACGCCGTTGCTTAAATACTGGTTTGTCACAATAGCCGTGGATCCAGAGGTCACCGGGTTGGTGGTCACCGACGGAGCAATGAAATTGGCCACGGCGCTAAAGGCGACCGGGTAATTTCCCGTGGTTAAGCCGGAAATAACATCGCCGCTGTTATGCCAGGTGCCTTCCCACAAAAGACGCCATTGCCCTTGCGCGCTGGCCGGCTGAGTGAAGACCTGCAGGGCTCCCTGGCTCGGCTGCGGGGCATCCGGAAAATGCGCCGCGAGAATCGAATTGGTGGTGGCCGAGGGATCCACCTCCACAATGGTCACCGTCGCCACACTGGGCGATCCCAAGCTGCCGCTGCCGGGCACCGCGCTCAGCGAAAAATTAAAGGTCGTGTCGCCCTGGTAGATATAATTATGCGTGATGGGAATGCTCACCGTCTTGGTGACGTCGCCCGCCGCGAAATTAAGCGAGCCGGAGGTGGCCTGGTAATTCCCGCCGCCCACGCCGCCCGAGACCGCCGAGCCGTCCGAGGTGCTGTAGTTGACTGAACCGTTGGAGCTGTTGAGGCTTTTCTGCACCGTGAGGGTAACCGCGATGCCATCTTCCTGCACAGAATAAGCGCTCGAGCTCAACGTGAAAACCGGCGAACCCGGCGGAGTGTTCGTGAAATTGGCGGTGATCACCTTGCTGCTGGCCATGCTGACCACGGTGGGATTTTGCAGGCTCACGAGATCGCCCGTCCAACCGGTGAAGACCGCGTTGGAACTCGGCGTGGCCATGATCGTGACGTTCTGGCTGGTTGCGTAAAAGCTGCTGTAGGGATTCCGGCTCACCGATCCATTCCCGTTTACGACCAGCGTCAAGGCGGAGGAATTCGCCGGCAGGCCGGCAAAAATTGCGCCCACGGTTTGCGTGGGTGCGGTGATGGGAAACACCAGCGGATTGGTCGAAATCCCGGCCGCTGCCCCGAGCCAGGCATTGAGATAATTCCCGGTGGAAGGAACCGCTGTCAACACCGCTGCGGAGCCGTACGCGTACAAATGCGCGCTGTTGGACGGCAGAATGAAACCGCCCGAAGTCGCGGCGTTGCTCAAGGTCGTGCCGAACACCGCTTGCTCATTTAAATTCCCCCGCATCGTGACGTTAAACGCCGCCGTGTTCGTCACCACATCTCCCGTCCAACCGAGGAATGTCCAGCCGTTGCTGGGAGCGGCGGAAAGATTGACCGTTTGGTTGCTGGCCCACGGCGTGGCGCCCGGCGGCGTCACGAGTCCGCCGCCCAGCGTGCCGGCCGACAACGTGTACACGGGAATCACCGTGATCGTAACAGGATCCACTTCCGCGATGCGCGCGCCCAGCGCATCCGCCGTTTGCGCGCGAATAAAGACCGAGCTGGCCACGTTGATCGGCCCGGTATAGAGCTGGCCATTGACCGGATCCGACCCGCCCACGGTATATTGGACAATGCCGCCCGGCAGCGGATTGGCCATCGTAACTTGAATGGCATTGGTCGAGTAGAACGTAAAACTATGCGTCGGGCTGTATTGGCCGTTGACGAGAATGACCGGCAGCACGCTCAAATTCACCGGCGCCGACGTCGTCGCTCCGCCCAGGTTGTCCACCGCGACGGTGGTCAGGACGTAATTGCCCAGCACGTCATTGGTCCAGGTGAATTGAAAATTGTTCGTTCCCGCCAACGTATTGGTCACCGAGCCGAGGCGCGTCGCTGATCCGCCGGAGGCCGGAGCCGCATAAAAATCGACATGCGACACAATCTCGTCGAAGGCCAATTGCCACGCCTGCCCGCTAAAGGTCACCGTGGCGGGCGCAGTCATGACCAAATCGGCCGTGGGAGAGGCGATGCTGAGGCCCGGCAAATAGAAGGCGAGCGGATTGCCGCCGAGGGGCTGGCCGAAAGCCGATCCTATCAAGCGAATCGTCCCATCGTTCGGCGTCGCCGCATTGGTGGCGTTGCCAATGCTGCCGCTGTAGATCGCCACCGACGCGGGTTCGGCGAGGGAGGTTCCGGGGGCGTTGGTGGGCGCACCGTCATAAAGTTGATTGCGATAGTCCGCCTGGCCGACTTCCCCGGCGGCCCAGAGCGGCGTGAGCATCAAGCCCATCTGGAGCGCGCAAAGGAGCGAGTTGCCTGATCTTCTCCGGCCTCGTTTGTTTGATTGCCTTGTCATTTGGATTTGCCTCCTTGCACGGTTTTTTCCAACGCCTCCAGCCGGCCTTTGAGTTCGCTGATTTCGTTCCCCTGCTCTTTGACCTTGCGATGCTCCTTGAGAAATTCGTTGAGCAGCATGGCGTTGATGGCTTCATAGCGCACGGTGTAAGCCCGGCTCTGCTCGTCATGCAGCACCAACTCGGGATCCACCCTGTCCACCTCCTCGGCGATCAAGCCAAATTGCCGCAAACCGCCCGGATCCAAGTCCGGCCGGTAGCGAAACGCCACCGGGCGCAAATCAAACAAAACATCACTGCTATCGCTCATCGGGTGAATGTCTTCCTTATACTTGGCAGACGACGTAAGCACGCCCAACTGCCCAACGCTGTTGACGTACACGGGCGCGCCGCCGCTGACCGTGACCCCCGAAATGCCCGCCAGATAGGCGCTTTTCTGCACGCCAGAAGTCCCGATTCTCATCACCCCGGCATCCAGGAAAAAACCCGGATTGCCAATGTCGATGTTATTGCTATTGCCGGCTTCAGAAAGGCCCTGGCCGGCGCCATAGCCAAGGGCAATATTGTTGGAGCCGATATTTTGAGACAACGCCATGGCGCCGCAGGCCGTGTTAAAACTGCCGACGGTATTGTTTAAGAGGGCGTTGGCGCCAAGGGCGGTATTTTCGTCGCCCCACGAGCTCAATTCCAAGGTGAAGGCGCCGACGGCGGTGTTGTCATTGCCCGTGGTGTCGTAGTTCAACGCCCCCACCCCATCGGCGGTGTTTTCGGAGCCCGAGGTGAGGTTCTCCAAGACGGACGCTCCCATCCCGGTGTTTTCGTTGCCCGCTCCGTTATAGGCCATGGCATAAGAACCGACGGCGGTGTTGTCGTAGGCATTGGTAATGTAGAGCAAGGTGTCGCTCCCCAACGCGGTATTATCCGCGCCAGAGAGATTGTAATTCATGGAACCGGAGCCCACGGCGGTGTTATCGTATCCAGAGCCGTTGTTGAACAGCGCGTAGATTCCCACCGCCGTATTTTGGTAACCATTGCTATTTGCGCCCAGTGAGCCATAACCCAGCGCCGTGTTGCCGCCTCCCTGACCGCCGCCGCCGCCGCCGGCCAGGGCGCGCGCGCCCACGCCGGTGTTGTACGAACTCGCCGAATTCGTGCGTCCGGCCCCCAGGCCCGCGTAAAAACTCGTCCCATCCCCATAAAGCAGCAGGTTCGTCCCTCCGTATAGAACCGGCGGCGACGGCAGCGTCACCGCACCACCCACGGTCAAATTAGCGGCGGAAATGCTGCCCGACGCATCACGTTTCACGAGCGCGCCGGATATGCTGGCGTTGGTGGCGGCGCCAACTGCCACGGTGGCGGCGGCCACGGCGGCAGCGGATTGTCCGCCGATGCTGTCGGCTGCTCCCGCCCGAAAAGCGTAGGGCGCCGCCAGGAATTGCTGGCGCGGCGCGATGGGCGCGTGGTTGGAAATGGTCAACTCGACAAACCGATTGCTCGCGCTGAACGCCGCCGCCAGGGCATTGCCCGAAATGTCCTGCGGCCCGAGCATCACGTTGAAATAACCTTGCACGACGGGAATCACCGGCCCATGCCCGAGCGCCACCTGCCCATCGAATACTTGCGGCCCCCACACCAACGCCCCACCGGAGGGAGCGTCATAAATGCGGATTGAAATGGCATAGTCCGCGGTGGCGAGGAAAGAGCCGTCGGGATTGGACAGGCGCCCCTGATAGTTAAGCAGCGCCGGCACAGATTGGGCGGCGACCGAGAAGGCCGCCAGGCCCAGGGCAGCCAGCGCGGCGCCGGCTTTTAAAACTCGTGGCAAAAGAATCGAATTCATGGTTGGGATTTATTTGACTGTGGCGCGGGCTGGACGCCTGTCCGCCAGGCTTTTTCCAGCGCGTCGAGGCGTTCTTTCAACCCGTCGATCTCCGCGGCTTGCTCCTGCACCTTGTGGTGCTCTTTCAGAAATTCATTCAACAGCATGGCGTTGATGGCTTCGTAACGCACCGTCAACGGGCGGTTCTGCGCATCGCGCACGACCAGGTCGGGATTCACTTTTTCCACTTCCTCGGCAATGAGCCCGAATTGCGGGGTGCCTTGCGGATCAAGATCGGGCTTGTAACGAAAGCTCACCGGGCGCAAGCCCAGCAGCGCGTCGCTGGCGGTGTCCATGTTTTTGATGTTTTCCTTGAAACGCGCCGAGGAATTGATGGTGCCGAGCTGGCCGGTGCTGGCGTTGATAAAAACCGCCGTGCCGCTGCCAATCGTCACGCCGGCAATGCCCGCCATGAACGCGGTGACCTGGGAGCCGGACGTGCCGATCCTGGTTGCGCCGGACTCGGAACTTCCCCCGGCGTTGCCGATATAAATATTAGCGGAGCCATTGCCCAGGTTCGAACCGGCGCTTTTGCCCAAGGCAATGTTATTCGCGCCCGTGGCGCCGGAGAGCGCGCCCGACCCCACCGCGGTGTTATTGTTTCCCACGACATTGGCCTGCAAGGCCGAATTGCCGATCGCCGTGTTGTTAATGCCCACGGTCACCTGGCTCGCCGCGCCATTACCCACGGCCGTGTTCGCCGATCCGCTGGTGTTCGCCGTTAACGCGGCATAGCCTATGGCGACATTATAATCCGCCTGATTGGCATCCAGCGCGAACGCGCCCACGGCGGTGTTTCCGGTTCCATTGGTGTTAATCTGCAAAGCCGCCACGCCGAAGGCGGAATTCAAGGACCCGCTCACATTGTTGAAAAGAGCATTCACCCCGCTGGCCGTATTCTGTCCGCCCGAGGTGTTAAAGTACAGGGCGCTTACGCCGGTGGCGGTGTTATTGGCTCCTGACGTGTTGAATTGAAGCGCGGTATTTCCCAGCGCGGTGTCGGAACTGCCGTCGAGATTGGAGTTGAGGGCCAGCGCGCCTGTGGCTGTGTTGTAAGATCCCGAGGTATTGTCGGTCAGAGCGAAAACGCCCAGCGCCGTGTTGCCCCCAAAACCCGTGCTGGCCGCATTGCCCGCCTCGGGGCCGACAAACATATTTTGATTGGCATAATCAGAATGGAACACTGTCAAACCCCCGGCGGTGATGGTCGCGGGCGACGCCAGGGTGAGGGGTCCCTGGAGAGTTAAATTGTTCAGGGTGATGTTCCCTGACTGGTCCCTCCGCACAATGCTCCCGGGCTGGTTGGCGCTGGTCGCGCCATTGACCGCGATGGTCGCGCTGGCGACGTTCGCCGCCGCTTGCCCGCCGACTGTGGCTGTTGCCGCGGCCTGGAAGGCGAAGGGCGCGGTGAGAAATTGCTGGCGCGGCGTCACTGGGGCGTGATTGGTGACTGTCAATTCTACAAATCGATTGCTGGCGTTGAAGGCGTTGGACAACGAGCTGCCGAGAATGTCTTTCGGCCCGAGCGGCAGGTTGAAATAGCCCTGCACCACGGGAATCAGCGGCCCGTGTCCCGCTCCGGACTGTCCGTCGAAAATCTGCGGGCCCCAAACCACCGTGCCGCCGGTCGCGGCGTCGTAAATCGTGAAGGAGAGGGCATAATTCCCCGTGGCCAGCGTCGATCCATCCGGGTTGGAAATCCGCCCCTGATAATTGATCAACGCCGGAACGAGCTGCGCCGGCGCCGGCGGTGCAGTCAACAGAAAGAGGGGCGCCACGCAGGCTGCCAGGCCATATCGCAGAATAATGTTTCTCATAGTTTGCCGAGCATGATGAATTTTATTTTTGCAGGCGCTCCAAAGAGGTCAAACGCCGCTCCAAGTCCGCGATTTTGGCGTCGCGATCTTTTAGTTCGGCCTGCAAGCCTTGAATGGCCGCCAGCGCCGCCCCCACTTCGTCTGTCATGGAAATATGCTTGTCGTCATCGCCCAGGCCAAACGCCGCCTTGAAATCCTGCGCCATGGGGCCGAGATGCCGCGTGCCCGGCGCATTGGTGAATTCCCAGGTGGTGATGGGCAGGGCGGCGATCTTTTGCAGCGCCTCCTGTTGCGCCACCGCCTGGAAATTGGTCTTGATCGTCCGATCGCTGGCGCTGACGAAGGTTCCGTTCACCGTCAAGCCAGTCCCGTTGAATTTCGCCAGTGGGGTCGACGCGCCAATCGCGTAGATGACAAGCTGGCCATTGGCGCCGTTCTCCAGCCGGACGTTGTAATCCTGCGCCGAGCCGACGCCGAAATGGAAATCCAGATTCGGCGTGCTGCCGGTGGCGAGCGAATTTCCAATCTCAAGACTGGACGTGGAAAGCCCCGTGCCAACCAGGACGTTTCCCACGCTCCCGATCGATCCCGCGGAAATCGTGCCGGACGTGCTGAACGATCCGGCTGAAACAGCGCCCGAGGCGTTCACCGCCGCCGCGGAAACCGTCCCGGCCGAGAAACTGCCGCCGCCGTCCCGGCTCACGATGGCGCCGCCGTCGTCCGCGGACGTCGCATTATTGACCGTCACGACCGCGCCCGCCACGGCCGCCGCCGATTGGCCGCCGACGCTGGCGATGGTCGTGTTGCCTTGCGAACCGGTCACGTCACCGCCTAATAAGCCCGTGAACGATCCTGCGCTCGTCGCGCTGCCCGCCAATGTCGCCGTAATAATTCGCGCGGAAAAATCCCCGTTGCCGTCGCGGGTCACCAAATGGCCGGGCGAATTGCCCGCCGCCGCCGTGTTTGCCGCCGTGGTCGCGGTGGCGATGCTTGCGGCGGTTTGGCCGCCCACGCTGGCCACGGTCGTGCCGCTTTGCGGCCCCGTCACATCGCCGCCCAGGCTTCCCGTGAAACTCGCCGCCGAGCCGGTGATGCTGCCCGTCAACGTGCCTGTCAAAATGTTATTGGCATTCGTCGCCACCAATACACCCGCGATGCGATTCGTCCCTGTCCAAACATTTGTTCCATTTTGCAACCCGACATTTGCCGACAGGCGTGCGTCCGGGACCGTGCCGCTGGTTAATTGCGAGGCATTCAAACCCGTCAACGCTCCCCCGCCTCCGCTAAAGGATGTCGCCGTCACGGTCCCGGCGGAAAAATTCCCCGACCCATCCCGTTTTACAATCGCGCTCGGCGTATTCACGCTCGCCGCCGCATTTGCCGCGCCGATGCCAACGGCGATGGTCGCGGCCGGTTGTCCGCCGACGCTGGCGGCGTTGGCCGCCTGAAACGCGTAAGGGGCCGAAAGGAATTGCTGCCGCGGCGAAATCGCGGCGTGGTCGGCGACCGTTAATTCGACAAAACGGTTGGAGGCCGCAAACGCGTTGGTTAGGGAGACGGCGGCAGTATCGGTCGGCCCGAGCAACGCATTGAAATAGCCGTCCACCACCGGAATTTGCGCGCCGTGGCCCAAGGCGGCTTGGCCGTCAAAAATTTCCGGCCCCCACACCAGCGCGCCACCCACGGCGGCGTCGTAGATGCGGAACGACAAGGTGTAGTTGCCGGCGGGAAGCGGCGATCCATCGGGATTGGACAAACGCCCCTGATAATTCACCAACGGCGGCACGGTTTGCGCGAAGGCGTTCCCGGCCAGCCACGCCGCGGCAGAGCCCGCCAGAAGCGCCGTTTTAAAATGAGCAGTTTTCATATTCAAGGCACATAACGAACCCGGAAAAAGGCCGCCTTACTGTTGTTGGTGGCGGTGTTATTGGTAAAGCTCAGCGAACCGTTCGACGCCGCGGTGTTGGTCAACACGGCTCTCCAAGTCACCAGGTTCGTGCTCGTTTCGAGCGCGAATTTCTGGCCATTGGCGGTAGTCAGCGAAAGCGTCAGGAAACCATTGGTCAAGCCAAAGCCCGCGAACCGGGCGGAGGGCCCAACCGAGCCATAGGTGGCGGTAAGCGAAGCGGTTTGATTGGCCGAGATTTTGAGCGTTTGATTTGCCGGCGCCACGTAGCCCGTCGCGGCGGCGAAGCTCAACGTGTACGTTCCCGGCGCCAAGGCATGGGCCGCGCCATCGTTGGCAAAAGCGCTGCCAGGATTCTCCACGATCTTCCAGGCCGCGCCCGCGCTCACGACGCCGGGAGGCGCCAGCGTCACCTTGAAAAATCCAAAACCCGTCGAGCCGCTTTGATTGTAGGATACGGTCACGACTCCGCCGCCGGCGTGGTTCACGCCCGTGGCGGCGCTCACATTGCCGCGGTTGATCAAGTCCGCCACATCGCCATCGATGGCCCGAACAATGGCGGTGGAGCTGCCGCCGAGATAGACGCCGGCGGGGTAATAAATCTCGCTGTTGTTCTGGTTGGTGTAAGCAACAAACACGGTGCCGCCGCTATTGCCGCCGTAGCCGATGATGTCCGCAGTCTGGTAAACTTGATTGGCCACGAGCGAAAACTCCACATCGAACGGCGACGTGTTGTACATGCGGTTGACCGGCGAAACGTTGTCCACCGGATAGCCAATCAGCATTTTATTGGCGCTGGTTTGCAGCCAGGGCGTGGCGCCCGGCTGCGAGACGAGGTAGCCGCTGTAACCATGCCGCCCGGCGTCATCGAAAAAGTAAAGCGCCGCGACATCGGCGTTTTGCGAAGCCGTCGATTCGGCGTCGGGGCTGCCGCCGTTGTTCAGATCATTGGTGCGCGCCGCCGCGTAACCGCTGAAAACGTAAACCCCGGCGGGAGTTTGCGCCGGCGGATTGTAGGTCCCGGCGTATTCGCCAAAAAACCAATTGATATTATTGACGTAGCCCAGCGTGGCGGCGTCAAAGACCAGGTGCGCCGCCGTCAGCACGACGCGCGGCTGCACCACGCAACCGCTCCCGTACCCAACGTCCGTCAACAATTGGCCGTTGTAAAAATAGGGTGTGGTGGAGGCCGTGCTGAATTGCAGGAGGCTCGGCGCCGTGGCCCCGCCCTGCTCTTCGATCAGGTAGGTGGCCGAAAGGGTGTTGTCTTGTCCGCCGCCGACATATGCCACCAGCGGCGCCGGCTTCACGTAGTTCAACGCCTGATTGAACTCAATAATGTGATCCCCGCTGACGAGGTTGCTTTCCACGTAGCCGCTCGCGCGCCAGGTGGTTTCTCCCACGACCCGCCATTGGCCAATCCCCGGGGGATAAAGCGTCACCGACAGCGTCCCGTAACTGGCCACACCCGTGGCGGCATACTGATTGGTCATCACCGTCAGCGAACCGGAGATCACCGAGTTCGTGAAAACATCCGGGGCCACAAAATTCGCCACCGGGCTGAAGGTCACCGGGTAAATGCCGGTCGGCAAACCGGTGATGATATCGCCGCTATTGTGCCAGACGCCTTCCCACAACAAACGCCATTGCCCTTGCGCGCCCGATGGCGTGGTGAACACCTGCAGCGAGCCCTGGCTCGGCGGGGCGCTCGAGGGAAATCCATTTTGCAAAACTGAATTGGTCGTGGACGGCAGATTGACCTCCACAATCGTCACCGCCGCGCTGCCTGGATTGCCCACGCTGCTGCCATCCAGCGAAGAGGCCAGCGCAAAATTAAACGTCGTGTTGCCCACGTACACCGGCAGGTCGAAAATCGGTATCGTCACGCTTTTCGCCGTGTCGTCCGCGGCGAACACCAGATGTCCGCTGGCCGCCTCGTAATTGCCGGTCTGGCCGGTCCCGGCGCGCGCCGTCCCATCGGTGGTGCTATAATTGACAGCGCCTCCGAGGCTGTTGGGGCTTTTGCGCACGGTGATGGTGAGGTTGCCGGCGTTTTCAAACACCGTGTAAGCGCTTTGGTCCAGCGTGAATGCTGCCGGCCCCGGCGGCGCCGTCAGGGTCGTCACGGCCACGGGCGCCGAGGTCGCGGCCAGGCCGCTATTGTTCACGGCCACGGCTGTCAAGAGCAGGTTCGTCCCGGCCGGCGCATTGCTCCAGGCAAAATCGAAGGGCGCGTTGGTCACCGTGCCGAGATTCGTGGCGCCGTTGAAGAACACGACTTGCGCGATGCCGCCATTGCTATTCGTATCGTGCGCGCTGGTCTTGATCGTGATCGTGGCGGGCAATTGGAAAATCGTCCCCGTCGGCGGGTTGGTGATGGCGAGCAATGGCGGCCCCACGGCCGGCGCATTGGTGGAGACAAAATTGGCGGTAATGGAAACATTCGCATTGAGCGTGACGCTCAATGGATTGACCGAACCGCTGGCGCCGCCGCTCCAGCCGGTGAACATGTAGCCCGGCAACGGCGTGGCCGTGACCTGCACATTCGCGCCCGTGGCGTAGGCCACCTGCTGCGGAGTGCGCGTTACGTCGCCGCCGCCCACCACGGCCAAATTAAGCACATTGGTGTTGGCCGGCTGGTTGGCAAATTGCGCCGTCACCGACAGTCCGGGACTGGTCACGGTTAAATCCAGCGGGCTCACGGCGCCGCTGGCTCCGCCCACCCAGTCAATAAAATAGTGACCAGTCGTCGGCGTGGCGGTCAATTGCACGCGCGCGCCGTAGGGATAAAGGGCGGCCACGGGATTGCTGGCAATCGCGCCGAAATTCAGCGGCGCAATGTGCAACGAAAGCGCCGTCCCGAACACTGCCTTCACATTGGGCAGCGGCTGGGACAGGACAAATTTGAGCGCCGGATCGGTTCCGCTGACGCCGTTGGTCCAATAGAGAAACTGCCAGCCGTTGGAAGGCGTGGCGGTCAGGCTCACCATGGTGTTGCTCAATTGCAAACCGTTCACCGGCGAAACACTGCCGCCGCCATCCGACCCGGCGCTGAACGCGTAGGCCGGCGGCAGGTTCACAATCACCGGGGCGGAAATCGCCGATTCGCCCGAGTCGATGGAATACGCCCAGACCCGGATCACCGCGGAGTTTTGCAGCAAAAACGGCGCATCAAAATTAATTGCCCCCGCCGGATTCGAGCCGTCCAGGCTATACGTGATCAAGGCGTTGGCAAAGGGGGCTTGAAAAGAAATCGTGGGCTGGCTCGTATTGACAAAGGTGAAGGTTTGATAAGGAGCGGCGGGCTGGCCATTCACCAAAATCACCGGCGTAGCCGCGGCAAACT
The DNA here is from genome assembly GCA_035551475.1 of Verrucomicrobiia bacterium. GTDB lineage: Bacteria > Verrucomicrobiota > Verrucomicrobiia > Limisphaerales > Palsa-1400 > DASZMX01. The sequence goes on along the minus strand of DASZMX010000043.1, from coordinate 60,578 downwards.
GCGGCCAGAAGGCCGCGTCCGGTCCGCCGTACGCGCCCATGTCGTCAAGATCAAAGCCGTTGGCTTGCGACGGCGGAAAGGCCTCATCGTTGTAGGCCGAGGCCGGATCGCCCGCATCAATGCACGGTGAGGCATCGCCCAGCAAATACGATGCGTCCGCTCCCCCCAGGAATTGCGGGTCGGTGTTTATATTTCCCACGCCGGCAAAGCCGCCCGCCACATCGCTATACGCCACCATCGGAATGCCGCCGTTTGTATTGATTCCATTCCCCCACACAATCGCGTCGTGAATCAGGCCGGCGAAACCAAAGAAACCATCCGGCGCATTATTCGCCACCGTGCAATTCTCGAACACGCCGGCGCCCGCCGTCCCTGAACCGGCAACCGCGCCGCCCAAACCCGCCGCCAAATTTCCGGTCAATAGACAATTCGTCGCCGCCGTCTGGCCGCCCAGGTAGAGGGCGCCGCCATAAAGCGCGCTGTTCTGCGAGAAAATGGTGGTCAAATAGGACGCCGCGCCCGCCGCCGCCACCCCACCCCCGAATCCGTCCACCGCCTTGTTTCCGAAAAACGTGCTCCCGCTGATGTGCAAAGCCGCCCCCGGCGCGCTGTAAATTCCGCCGCCCACGCCCGTGGTGGGGCTGCCCACCGCCGACGCCGTATTGCTCACCACCGTGCAATCCACGAGGGTCGCGCTGCCCGCTTCCAGGTCCAGGCCGCCGCCCGTGGCGTTGCCAAACGGCGACTGCGCCAGGTTATTGGAAAGCAGGCACGATTGCAGCGTGACGGCGCCGCCCGCCACATACAGGCCCCCGCCCTGCGTGACCGTGGGCAAGCTGTCGGGATAGACCGAAATGTTATTGAGTATTTGACAGTTCTGCAGCCACAAATTGGTGTCGGTGGAGATGCCGCCCCCGCTGTCCGCCGTGTTGTATGCAATCACGCAGTTGGTCAAGGCCAGGGGAGAACTCACGCAGCGAATGCCGCTGTTCCCCGCATCCTTCACCACGGCCCATGTCAGGGAGCTCGCCGGGTCCGCGCCTTGGAACGCCACGCCCTGCCAGGTGACCCCATCGAAAACCACCGGGTTGTTGGACGTTCCCACGACTGTCAATAACCCCGTGACGGTCAGCGTGTAGGAGCCATTGGCCCACAAGCTCACGCCGGGCTGGACATTGAGGCCGCTCACCGTCATGTCCGAATTCAGCACATACGGTGAATTGGCCGCCGTCCATGTGCCGTTGATGTTGCCCGCCGTCACCCCCACGCCGGCAATGGTGAGAACCAGCGTTTGCGTGGAGGAACCAACGGCATTGGAGCCCACGATCGCATACGTGCCCGCGCTGGCCTGGGTCACGGCGTTGAGCGTCAACTGCAAATTTGTGGCATTGAGGATGTTCGTGCCATCAAACGACCATTGCAGACGGATCGGTCCGTCGCCGGCCACGGATGCCTGGAGGGTGAAGCTCTGTCCCGGCGCCGCCAAATTTTGCGCCGGCAAGCCATACACCGCCGGAGCCGCCATCACCGTCACCGGCATCGCGGCAGAAGTGCATGCGCCATAAACATTCGTCACCGCCAATTGATAGGAACCGGCGTCCGCATACCCCGCGCTTACGACGGTCAAGGTGGAATTAGTGGCCCCGCTGACCGGGTTGCCATTGAGCAGCCACTGATAGGTGAGCGGCTCCGTTCCCGCAACGGCGGAAGACAAATTGGTGGAGGTCCCCAACGCCCACAAAAGAGGCGTGCCGGCCAGCGAAGCCGAAGGCGCGTAGCCAGCCTCGCGGATCGATTCGTTCACGTCGTCCGCCACAAACAGATTTCCGTGCGCGTCGATGCCGATGCCGCGCGGACTGTGCAGTTCAGCGTTGGCGCCCGCCCCATCCTGGTTTCCGTATTGTCCGCCGACGTAGCCTGCCACCGTGCAGACGCGCCAGCCGTCTGCCTCGTGGATCAACTCGCGCACCGCGTTATTGCCTGTGTCCGCCACATAAATATTTCCGAGCGCGTCCAGGACAATCCCTTCTGGACTGGAGAACTGGGCGGCCAACCCCAATCCATCCTTCACTCCCGCTACTCCGGCCTGGCCCGCAATCGTCATCACTACCCCCGCTGAGTTTATTTGCCGGATGGTGTGGTTGCCCGTGTCAGTGATATATATATTGCCATTGCCATCCAACGCGATGCCGCGCGGGGCATAAAAGCTGGCGAGGGCGCGGGCTCCATCCGCCGCCCCTCCCGGCAAGCCGGTTCCCGCAAAAATACTTGCCGTGTAACTATTCCCGGTTTTCGTCAGCTCGCGGATAACATTGCTGCCCGTATCCACGAGAAAAATATTCCCCGCCGGATCCAAGGCCAGTTCTCCAATCACCGGAGAGAAGGTTCCCGACCCGCCTCCCAACGTCACGACCGCGCCGTTCGTCGAGACTTTTACGACCGAGCCTCCGGCGATGGTGTTAGCCTGATACGACACGAATAAATTTCCTGCGGCATCCATCACCGCATCCCGCGGCCCGCCAGGATTATCGCCCTGAAATCTCACGAGCGGGTTCGCCCCCTGTCCGTTGGGCAATAATTCTCGCACCTGCTCGTCGCCATAATCTGAGTACAATACGTCCCCGGCGCCGTCGGTGGAGACTCCTTGCGGATCTACAAAGGAGCCGCTGTGTTCCAAATCCGCGAAGGTTTTCACCGTCAGTGGCGACACCACCGTTAATTGCGCCACGAAGCTCGTCGCACTTCCGTATCCATTGCTGACTTGCACATAAAAAGCCCCAAAGTTGGCGGCCGTAACATTGGATAGCGTCAGGATGGCATTGGTGGCTTTGGAAACCGGCGCGCCATTAAAGAACCATTGGTACTTGATGGTCCCCGCGCCGTACGCGCCCACGCCTAATGTAATCGGATAGGTCGCGCTCACCGTGGCGCCGCGCAACTGATTGGTGATCACCGGCGGCCCGACGTAATTAGTCATCTTCAAGGTCACTTCCGGCGCCGGATTATTGGTGTCGAAATCCCAATTCACCTGCCATCCGAAGCCGGCGGGGTAATTCTCGACGCCGCCAAACTCAGTGAAGCCAACGCCATCCCATTTCCCCCCCCATTGCATCAAATGAAAAGCGTCGTTGATCCGCGGCACGTAACCGTTGTTCAGCACGACCGTCACATCGGCGGACGAATCCATCATGTCCGGCGCGCCTTGATACATAATTTGGCCGTAATCCGACGCGCCATTGAGGCCGAACTGATAAGCTCCCGTGTAACGGTCGTGCAGAAAATCGAAGTAGGTCAGGCTGAGTCTGCCGCCCTCCACGTCCACCAGGCCAAAGTTGTTCAGCGGCGCTCCCAACACTGTCGTCCCGGTCGTCCCGAATTTGCGCACGATTCCACCGTCAGTCTCAAAGATGGTCGCCGTAATGGTGTTATCACAATTTATATTCCAAACGCTGCCGGCGTGATTCTCCACCTGTTGCGCCACCGTCATATTGCCCGCGAGCCAATTGACGGTGCCGCTGTCGCTAATCGAGCCGCCGAGGCTGAAATCGCCCGAAATATTCAGGGTCGCGCCGACGTCAATTTCCAGGTCGCTGGACTTGAGCCAAACCGCCGCACAATTCAACTGTCCCCCAATCACCACCGAACCCGTCCCGGGAACGACAGTGACGTTCGAGACATTGAGAATATCAGTGGCTCCCGGCAGCCCCGCCGGACTCCAATTGGCGGCGTTATACCAATCGCCGCCCGACGCCCCCACCCATGTGCGCGTGACTTGGCCGCGCGCGGAAATGGCGCCTAAACCGACCCACACTCCCGCCAGCACAGCCAGCGCTACATGGGGACGAAGGCGCATAATTTGGGGGGGCGCTCGCACTGGACGCGCAAAAGGGGCCGCGACATGTGATGGTCCTAAACGAAAGTTGGTTTTCTGCGATGAAAAGCGTAGCCGGAATGCGCGCACGACTCAAGCCATATTCACGCTTTTCGCGACGCCTGATTTCACTCTTGAACTGTGGGCCCGTGATTGTTATACCATTCGACGCGGCCCGGGGCCGCTCAACCAACAACCCATGTCGCATCGTTCGCAAACCGCCCGTTTTTGGGCCCTGCTGATTCTTGTCCTGATCGCGGGAGCGGTGTTGCTGCCTCCATCCACCACCCCCGTTCACCCCAAGGCGCCGGCCCGGCTGGCGGTGGCGCCTTCCGCGACGCCCGCCTTCGATCTGCTGCAGGGGCGGCCCGATGCTCCCACCGGCCAGGGTTTCGCGGTGAACGACGATGGCTCTTTGCGCGAAGCGCCCACGCTGCGCATCCAGGCGCTGGACGCTCTCGCCAAAACCAATCTCGCCGCCGCCGTCCAAGTGGCGCGTCAAATCCTGCTGTCCAAAAGGTCGCCGGACGAATGGGCCATTGCGCTGGCGATTGTGGCGCGCTCTGATTCCTCCGATGCCACCCGGCAATTTCTCCGCGCCAAAGCCGAGGAGATGGCGCAATACGAGCCCTGGCGCCAGAATCCCTCCGCCGGATTCCTGGAAGCCTTTGACGTTTTTGTTTACACACGCGACGTGGATTTTACCCCCAGTCTGGCGGAGATGGTGCGCGACAAATCCAATCCCGCTCTGGCCCATGCGGCGTTTCTCACCCTCGACCGCCTGACGCAAAGCGATCCGCAACCCACCCTGCGCACGCTGCTGGACAATCCCACGCTGCTTGAAGGCCGGCCCGCCACTGAGGCCGGTTATTTTGCGCGCGCCGATGTGCGCGACGAATCGCAGCGCAATCTTCTGACCGAATATCTGCTGGCGCCCAACCGGCCCTTGCCGGAACTCGAAGCCTTTGCCGGCGTCTTTCCCAACGAGAATTTCATGATCTCGCACAATTTGCTCACCCCCAACCCGGCCGTGCCCAGCGATGAGGTGCGCAATCGCTTCAACGCCGCCGCCCAGTTGGTCGCCCAATGGCAGGCGGACGCCCGCTTCCAGCGGCTCCAGCCGCAATTGTCGAAAATCCAAAGCCGCCTTTCGCGCCTCCTAAGTTTCGCCAAGCCCTAGAACGGCCGCCATGCTTTCCTCCCTCCGCGCCCACCGCCCGCGCCTCGCCGCCGGCGTGGTCGTCGTCTTGACCATGCTCGTCGGCCTGGTGTTGCTGCTTGAATCCAAACTGGCGCGCGCCAGCTACGATATTCCCTTCGCCTGGCGCCCGGCTCTGCCGGCAGGCGACATTCGTTTGATTTACCTGGATGATGTTTCCCACCGCGAACTTCGCCAGGTCATCGGCGGACGCTGGGACCGCACTCTGCACGCGCGCCTGATTGATCGCCTGACGGCGGCCGGGGCGCGGTTGATTGTTTTTGACGTCATTTTCGCCGGCGCTTCCGCCAATCCAGCCGCCGATGCCGCGCTGGCCGCCGCCATGAAGCGGAGCGGGCGCGTCGTCATCGGGGGATTTTATCACCATGATCAACCCGACTGGGAGGAAATGCCGGACGAGCCTTTCCGCTCCGCCGCAGTGGGCTGGGGCAACACCGATTTCATGCTCGATCCCGACGGCGGGTTGCGACGCTCCTTTCCCGACGTGAAAAACCTTCCTGGCCAGCCCGATGTCCCCTGGCTCCCGCGCCGCGCGGCGCAACTTGCCGCCCATGCGGCGGCGCCACTGCACGCCGGAGGCTGGTTCAACTTCGCCGGCCCGCCCGGAACCTTTTCCAGCGTCAGCTATTATCGCGCCTTGGAACCCGATGGCGTCCCGCCCAATTTCTTCAGGGACAAGATCGTATTTGTCGGCGCCCAATCTCCGGCGGGGTTCACCGGCGAAAATAAAGACACCTATCGCACGCCCTATTCCGATTGGGGCTGGCCGGCGTCGCCCGGGGTGGATTTTCTGGCCACGGCCACCCTGGACACGATGCGGAATATTTGGCTCTCACCGCTTTCGACCACTTCCGAAATTATCCTGAATCTTTTGCTGGCCCTTGGACTCAGCCTCGGCCTGCTGCGTCTCTCTCCTCTCTGGGCGGCGCTCGCAGCCGCGGCGGGAGCGCTGGTGGTTGCCGGGCTCGCGTGCCTGCTGGCCTGGTATGCGCATATTTGGATCGATTGGCTGGTGATCATCGTCGAAATTGTCGTCGCCCTTTTTTGCTCGGTGGTTTGGAATTCCATCCAGGTGTACGTCGAGAAACGCCTCGTCGAGGAATCTTTGGCGGCGCACCTTTCGCCCGCCATTGTCAAGCGTTTGGTCGCCGATCCCGCGCTGCGCCAGGTGGGCGGCGTCAAGCAGGAAGTCAGCATCATCTTCACAGACATTGCCAACTTCTCGCGCGTCAGCGAAATGATGCACCCGGACGACCTCGTCAACCTCCTGAACCGTTACTTCGAGGCCGCTCTTAATTGCATTCATCGCACCGATGGCACCGTCGTGGATTTGATCGGCGACGCGATTTTCGCCATTTGGAATGCGCCCGTCGGCCAAACCGACCACCGCGAACGCGCCTGCCGCGCCGCCATTGAGCTTCAATCCCAGCTCGTGGAATTCGAATCGACTCATCGCAATCTGCTGCTGCGCACGCGCGTCGGTTTGCACACCGGCGTGGCCTGCGTTGGCAACATCGGCAGCGCCATCCGCTTTGATTACACCGCGATTGGCGAATCCATCAACCTCGCCTCCCGCCTCGAGGGCCTCAATAAGCACATCGGCTCCAACATCCTCGCCAGCCGCGAAATTCAACGGGCCGTGGAAAATGAACTGGCCACCCGCCTCATCGGACATTTTAAATTCAAGGGCTTCGGCCGCGCCGTCGAGATTCACGAACTCATTGGCGGCCGCGACCAAATCGAACCCACCCGTGTGTGGCGCGAAAAATTCGCCGACGCCCTCCAGGATTTTCGCGGCGGAAAATTCGAAGAAGCAGCCGTCAAATTCAAAGCTGTCCACGGTCTCCGCCAAAACAACGAGCCCGACATGGCCACCGCCTCCGGCCTCACCGCCGTGGACGGCCCCTCCCGCTTCTACCTCGAGAAAATCGAGGAATTCCGCGTCAAACCTCCTCCTTCGGATTGGGTCGGCGAAGTCGAGTTAAAAGAAAAGTAGGCCCGCACCAGTAAGTCTCTAACATCTCTCTGGCAGACACTTACAAGATTCAAGCAACGACAGTGTTAAAAAAATGTGACAAAATCGTTGACACAAATCATTAATTCCTATTAAATCTATAAACTTAATAGAGATCACGGCGATTGAGCATAAGAAAACGTTTAATGCTATGACATACCAATCCGAAATCTTAACCGGACGTAAATCCGAAACCACCAGCAAGGCCAAGCCGCACGAAGTGTTTGCGCGCGACTCTGCGCGTAAATCATCCTCCCGACGACGCGTGCGCAGCGCATTCGTCCGAGGCGCGCCCGCGGTGGCGTCCCGGAAAAAAACTCAAACCGGAAAATTGATTTTAATCCGGCACGGCCACACCAGTTTGAATCTCGCCGGCGAACAGGAGCGTTTGCGCGGCTGGCTCGATATTCCGCTCGACGAACAGGGGTTGCGCGAGGCGGAGCAAACCGCCGCGCGGCTCACCGCTTATGGCATCACGGCGATTTATTCGTCGGACCTCACCCGGGCCATCCAGACTTCCGTTTCTGTCAGCCGTTCCACGCGCGCGCCGTTAATTCCTGCGGGTGATTTGCGGCCTTGGAATCTGGGGTCTTTCGCCGGCCAGTTGGTCAGCGAGTTAATCCCATTCCTGGATCTCCTCAAGAGCCGCCCGGAACTTCCGGCTCCCGGCGGCGAATCCTGGAACCAATTTTACGACCGCTATTCGAAGCGCCTGCTCTCGCTCATGGCCTTGGCGGCTGATTCCGGGCAAACCATCGCGGCTGTCACGCATGTCCGAAACTTCCTCGCCGCGCCCACGGTGATTCATGGCGGCGACCGCAATAAAATCGCCGTGCGCGGCGGCCCCAAAACCGGTTCGGCCTTCATCATCGAACGGATCGATGGAAAATGGAGCCTCACCGCCGACGAATAAGGACCCGTATGGACGGCCCCATTTTCGTCATCGGCATTCATCGTTGCGGCGGAACTTTTTGGCATAATCTGCTCGTCACGCGCCCCGGGTTGCTGCGGCTCGGGGAGCCCCGATTCATGGGCGCGCCGCGCCAGCGGGATTTCCGTTATTTCCTCAAGACCGAGGGCCTCGACCTCCGCGTGGATGCCGATGTGGAGAAGATGGTCGAACTGTGTTTCGCGAAGAAGAATCGCCCGGGTTTGGAAACTTCGTTTTGGAGGTTTGAAAACCTCCCCGCCATGGATTATGCCGGGCTAAAAAAGGAAGTTCTGCGCCGGCTCAAAGCTTCCGATCGAAGTCTCGGCGCGGTGGCCCGCGTTATCATTGAAGAGATGGTGCGTGGCAGCGGCCAAGAGCGCGCCTGCGTCCGGTTTCCCGTGGACATCGAATACCTCCCCGAGCTGATCTCGTGGTTTCCCAATTGCCGCATCATGCATTTGACACGCGACCCGCGGGCCATGGCGATGTCCAAGACCAACGATCCCACGGGCACAGCCGTGCGGATCGCGCAACACCCGCGCCTGGCGTGGCTGATCCGCAAGGCCATGGTCTTCTTCATCATCAGCGAATACCGGAAATTCGCGCGCTACCATCGCCGCTATCAACATCTTGAAAACTACCGTCTTTTTCGCTACGAGGACTTGCTCGCGCACCCGGAAAAAACGCTCATGGAGGTCTGCGACTTCGTGGGCTGCGCTTATTCGCCCGATATGTTGGAGCCCGAGAGAGGCGCGCACGAACATCAGCCTTCCAGCCTGACGGGCCAAAGACACAAGGGTTTTGACCCCTCCATCGCCTTGCGGTGGCAAAAACTTATTTCCCGGCTCGACCGTTGGACCATCGACCTCCTTACCGGCGGCAGCATGCGAGCCTTAAAATACGACCCCAAAATTCATCCCATTTTTCGACTCAGCGCCAAGCCTCCTCAGGAACCCCGCCTCGCGCACGTTTAACGCGCCAGCCAGCCGCCATCGACCGCCAGCGCGGCGCCGTGCAGGTAATGGGACGCAGCGGACGCCAGGAAAACGACGGCGCCTTGCAAATCCTCGGGACGGCCCCAACGCCCCGCGGGAATGCGCGCGAGAATATCGGCGTTGCGTTTGGCGTCCTGGCGCAAGGCGGTGGTGTTGTCGGTTTCCATATAACCGGGAGCGATGGCGTTGACGTTGATGCCGTGCGGCGCCCATTCGTTGGCCATGATGCGTGTCAAGCCTAGCACGGCGCTCTTGGCCGCCGTATAGGATGGGACGCGGATGCCGCCCTGGTAGGAGAGCAGCGACGCAATATTGATGATTTTGCCCCCGCGCCCTTGCGCCACCATTTGGCGGGCGACGGCCTGGCTGAGAAAAAAAAGGCTTTTCTGGTTCACCTGAATCACGTCGTCCCAATCGCGTTCCGTGAATTCAAGCAGGGCCGCGCGGCGAATGATCCCGGCATTGTTGACCAAGATATCGATCCCGCCCCATTCCTTCATGAGACTGTCAAGAATCCGGGAAACGGCATCGGCCTGCAATAAGTCGGCATTTATTTCCAGCGCGCGCCGGCCCAGGCCGCGAATGGACGCCGCCGTCCCGGCACAGGAGCCGGAAGCCGTCAGCGCCACATCCGCGCCCGCTTCCGCCAGGGCCATCGCTATGCACCGCCCGAGGCCGCGGCTGGCGCCGGTGACCAGCGCGATTTTTCCGTCCAGCTTGAATTGCTCGAGGATCAAAGCAAATGCTCCAACGGCGCGGGATCCATGTCGTCAAAGGCCTGGTTTTCGCCGCCCATGCCCCAGCAAAAAGAATAATTGCCCGCGCCGCACCCGGCATGGATGCTCCAACTCGGGGAGATCACCGCCTGCCGATTCGCCACCACCAAATGCCGCGTGTTTTGCGGCGAGCCCATGAAGTGCATCACGCGCCGTTGCGGATCGAGATCGAAATACAGATAGACCTCCGACCTTCGCGCGTGCGTGTGCGGCGGCATCGTGTTCCACACCGAGCCTTCCTTGAGCTGCGTAAAACCCATGACCAACTGGCAGCTCTTGATTCCTCCCGGATGAATGTATTTGAAGATCGTCCGGCAATTCGCCTCCGCCGGCGTGCCCAATTCCACGGCGGCAGCCTCTTTCCAACGGGCGCATTTGACGGGAAAAAAAGCGTGCGCCGGGTAACTCAGCAAATAAAACGCCGCGGGGTCCTCGGCGCGCTGGCTCCGAAAAACCACCTTCGCCGCGCCGCGGCCCACATACAGACAATCACGCTTGGCCAAATCATAAGAAACGCCGTCCACCTCCACCGCGCCGTCCCCGCCGATGTTTAACACCCCCAGCTCACGCCGTTCGCAAAACGAGGCCGCGCGCATCTCGGGATCGGGCGCCAGTTCCAAAGACGCGCCCTGCGGCACGGCCGAGCCGACGATGGCGCGATCCGCATCGGTGTAAACTAGCTCGATTTTGCCAGGCGCAAAAAGGCCTTCCACCAGGTACGCCGCGCGCAACGGCGCCGTGCCGAGCGCCTGGTAATCGTTGATATTGGGGAGATGGCGAAATTGCATGGCGCCGTTTTCCTATCACTGCGCCGCCGTGGGGGCAATCGCCGTTTTTGCCGGGAAACTGGAAATATATTTGACCCAAGCGGCCTTGTCCGGAAAATCCCCGCTCCGCGTCCAGCCGGCGCCGGCGTAATATTCGAGCGTTCCGCCCCGCTGGACCTTAGCTTTCAAAAATGCCTGCTCCTTGTCCGGCAACGGCTCCGCCGCGGCGCTCATCACCACGCCGCAGCCGATGGCCCCGGCTTTTTCCGAGACCGGCTCCCAATAGGCCATCCACGAATGCTCGGGGCCAAAGTCCACGGTGGCGTCAGCAGTGTGTTTGACAATGCCCACAACCACCTCCAATTGCTCCGGCCCGCCGGTCCACGCAAAACGATTTTCGATGTGATTCAGGTTGGAGCCGGCCTCCAGCGTGATCCGCTTGGTTTCGGTGACCTGCGCATCGCCCGCGGCGTAGGGCGCGTAGGACAATTCAAAGCACACGCGCGCCGGCCCATTTTCCACGAGGCGGTAGGTGGTAAAATTATTCGCGACATACAAATGGCCGTCGCGCCAAACACCCGTGCCGCCGCAGCCGCGGCTGGGCCCCACTTTATACATGTCCAACCCTTCGCCGTGGTCGCTGTGGTAATGATCGTTGTAATACCATTTCTCCAACACGGGCCGGCGCGTGCGCTTCGTCCACACATCGAGGCCGCTGCTGATTTCCCCCGTCCGCTCCAGCGCCGGGCCGTAAACGCGAAAGGCAATCCGATCATTTTCCCAGGCAAAGTCGTCCAGGCGCTGCGGCACAAACATCCCGTAAGCCGCCGCCGGCTGCTCGCTCAAAGCCAGCCGCCACATTTCGCTGCCCGCGAGCAAAAATGCGCCCACGCCGTACAACTCCGTCGAGGTTGGGTCAAATTTCTGCGGGTCGCCGCCGATGGGCTGCACGCGCTCCAGCTTTCCCTCCGGCGTCACGCAATCGAGCAAACCCTGCCACGCGCGGCGCACCACCGGCTCAAACGTTTCGCGCGCCAACAAGCCGCGATTCAACCCCCAAGCCAGTGCAAACGTATAGAAGCCCGAGCCGCTCGTCTCGCGCGCCGGATAGGTTTCAGGATCGAGCAGGCTCGCGCGCCACAATCCATCCGGTTGTTGCAGCGTGGCAATTTTCGCCGCCATTTCCTGGTATTGCTGCTGATAAAAGGCGTGGCGCGGATGCGAGGGCGGCATCACTTCCAAGACGCGCGCCAATCCCGCCAAAACCCAGCCGTTGCCGCGCGCCCAAAACACCTTTTTGCCATTCGCCTCGCGCTTATTGAAGTAGGTGCTGTCGCGAAAATAAAGATGCTCTTCCTTGTCATATAAATAGTCGGACGTCGCGCGCCATTCCTTATCCATGTAATCCAAATAACGCTGGTCGCCCGTCGCCAGGTAGAGTCGCAGCCACGCGGGCGGGCCCATGAACAAAGCGTCGCACCACGACCAGCGGTCCTGCGAGTTTTTCGATTTAAAGGCCAGCTCGTTGGTCGGCGCGTGCGCGAGAATAAAATCAAAGCGCTCGCGCGTCGGCCCCAGCATCGCCGAATCGCGCTCCTGCAAATACAAGTCCAGATACATTTGACAGACGCAATAATCATCCGCCATGAAAACGCGGCTCGCCGGTTTCCAGCCGTTTTTCCGTCCGATGTCCGCCAGCGCGTCGTGATATTTCGGCGTGTCCGCCACCGCCGCCAGCGCGCCCAGGCCCGCATAAAAAGCTCCCGCTGTCCAATGGTCGGCCGGATGTTTCGGCGCCTGTTGCAGCTGCCAATCCGCCGCCTTTTTGCACACGCCTAAAATATCCGCCGGCGATAATGCCACGGATTGCGCCATCGCGCCCAGCGCGGCCCAGCACGCGAGAAAAAGAACGCACCTTTTCATAAGTTGTTTCGAGGGTGGGGCCGGCTCAATTGGCTTTTTTGGCCGTCGTCGCTTCCGCGCGCGCGGCCTGCTCCGGCTTCATCGAAACATCCAATTGCAGCCAGTCCACATCCGCGGCCCCTTGGGTGACGCGGCATTTCAGATGATTGGCGCCCTCCGTCAACGTCACGGCGCCGAGGTCGATTTTGCTCCAATCCGCCGTCAGCGCCGGACAGGTGAAAGTCTCGTCCCCCACCAACACCTGCAACTCGGAGTTCGTTTGCGCCGACCGCGCCCGCACGGTCAGGCGATACTTTTCCGTGGCGGCACTGTGAATGGTGTAGGCCGTCCATTCGGTCGCTTGCAGCTTGATATACTGCTCCGACTGCCGCCGGCCCGTTTCCTGCGCCGTCACCGGCACGGCTTCCCAGACGCGATAAAAGTGGGACGGCGCATTGGTATTCTTGACAAAATAGGAATTGCCCGGGCCATCCACGCCAAAGTTTTCCGCTTCAATCCGCGCCGGCGCCTCGCGCAACATCCCATGCACGATGTCCGGGTAGTACACGCAATTTTCCATGCGCACGTTCACCAGCAATTCGTCCAGCGCCTTCCGCGCCACCGCGGGCGAAGGCTTGTCGCCGCCGCGCGAGTAGGCCGCCACCGCCTCCCAATCCTGCGGCGCCTTGATCGAAAACGGCGTGTTCCGCGTGTCCATTTTTTTCCACGGCCAAAATGACCACCCGATATTGTTGGCCTCGAAATATTCGGTCGTAGCCCAATAAATGGCGCTGTCTTTCTCGCCCGTTTCGCCCACCCAAACCGGCGCGTTGAGACGCTGGCGCGCCTCCAGGTAACGCTGAATGTTTTTCACCGTCGAAGGCGAGTCCCAGCAGTAATAATGAAATTGATAAACCAGGTTGCGGTCAAACGGCTTGGTGAAAACCGACCAGTCATTCGACCAGTCGGCGCCTTCCAAGATGATGATGTGTTTGGGATCAATCGCCCGAATGGCCGCCGTCACGCGGCGATAGAGCGGCTCCAATTGCGCCTTGTGCGCGTGCGCCGCGCCGGTGCGCGCGGGCAAGGGTTCGTTGAGCAAATCGTAACCAGCCACCGCCGGCTCGTCCTTGTAACGCCGCGCGAGCGCCTCCCACAGCGCCACCAATTCGTCCTGGTGTTTTGGGTTGGTGAACAGCTCCGGCTCGTTGTTGGCGCTGTCGTCTATATTTTGTCCGGTCTGCCCTCCCGGCGCCGCGTGCATGTCAATAACCACATACACGCCATGCGCTTTGCAGGCCGACACCAAGCGATCGAGCAATTGAAAGCCTTCGGCCTGCAAATCAGGCGCATTGTTCGCGTCCAAAAACAACCTCGAATTCAAGGCCGGCCGCACCGAGTTATATCCCAATTCAGCGAGCCGCTGGATGTCCGTTTCCGTGATGTAGCTGCGGCGGTAAGTGGTCCAAAACTGGTTCGCCTCATCGGGCCCGATCAAATCGCTCACGATCTTTTCAATCTTGCGCGGGCGGTCCCCCTGGTTGCCAAACTTCCACATGTAACCCTCCGGCAGCAGCCAGTTGCCCAGGCCCACGCCGCGCAAATGCACCGCCGTCCCGCTCTCGTTCACGATGTCCTGCCCGCGCGCACGCAAAAACGTCAGGGGAGCTGAAGCTTGCGCCGTTCCTAAAACATCAAAGGCCGCCAGCAAGATCGACGCCCCAAGCCAGGGGAGAACGCGGCGTCGAAGATATAAAATGGGTTCCACGGAAAAAGTGTATGCGGGGCGCGCGGGAGAATGAATCCCTCGTAAGAGTGATACTGCGAACGGGTTTGGGCGCGTTATAAATGAATAATTCCCCTTTGAATCGCCACGCTCAACGCCTCCGTGCGATCCGACACCCGGAGCTTGGCGAGAATGCTTTTCAGATGCGTCTTGGCGGTGTGTTCCGTGATGCCCAAAATGTCGGCGATTTGTTTATTGGCGAGCCCCTTGGCAATCTGGCTTAAAACTTCCATCTCGCGCGTCGTCAGGATTTCGTAGGAATTGCGCGAGGCCAAACGATGCGCCACTTCCTTGGGCACCCAGCGCTGGCCCGCCGCCACGGCCCGCAGCGCCGGAATCAACTGCTCACCCGTGGAACTCTTCAAGACATAACCTTGCGCTCCCGCCTCCAGCGCCCGGCGAATGTCCGCGTCGCCATCGAAGGCCGTGATCATCAGGATCCGCGCGCGCGGGTCGAGGTTCCGGATTTCCACGGTGGCTTCAATTCCGTTTTTCACCGCCATGCGCGAATCCATCAGCACCAAATCCGGCTGATGCTCCGCAAACAAAGCCACGGCCTGCGCTCCATCCGCCGCTTCCGCCACCACTTCCAGATCCGTTTCGGTGTTCACCAGCGCGATCAAGCCGATGCGCACCACATAATGATCGTCGGCCACCAAGATCCGAATTTTCCGATCCAGCTTCATGCCAACTCGGCCAGATCCGACGGCGGCCGTTCTTCCCGCACCGCCGGCAAAAACGGAATCTCAACCTGCACGCACGTGCCCGCCGTGGAGGAGCTTTCAATGGTGAGCGTGCCGTTCAGCCGTTTGGAGCGCTCCTGCATGCCGACCAAGCCATAATGCCCTTCGACCGCCCCAATCACCTGCCCGGCGGCAAAGCCTTTGCCATCGTCCTTGATTTTCAAAATCACGCACGCCGGATGAAACGCCAGCGTCATGCGCACGCTCCGCGCCTCCGCATGTTTGACCACGTTGGTCAGCGCCTCCTGGCCAATGCGCAAAAGATTTTCCTCCACCACTTCCGAGAGCGGACAGACGGCGCCCTCGGTCTGCACATCGACGGTGATGTTCGCGCCGTTGGCGGTCTGCCGCCCGCTCGCCAGCAGGGCGCTGCGCAAATCAAATTGCTCCAATTCACGGGAGCGCAAATCCCAGATGGAACGCCGCAATTCCTTCTGGCTTTGGATCATCATATTGCGCGCGATTTCCAGATGGTGGCTGGCGCGGGTGGGCTGGCGCTCAAAAAGTTTGGTGCTCGCGTCCAATTGCAAGCCGATGCCGGTCAAACTTTGCTCCAGCGTGTCATGCAACTCCTGCGCCAGGCGCGTCCGCTCGGCCAGCGTCGCCTTGAATTGCACCTCCGTCTCCTTGCGCGCGGTCATCTCAAATTTCAATTGCTTGGTGCGCTCCTGCACGCGCGATTCCAAAAGATCGTGCGCCTTCTGCAACCCTTCCTGCGCCACGATCCGGTCGGCGATCGAAGCCTTCAAGGCGGAATTCTTTTGAATGATCATGATGGCCCAGGTCATGGCCAGAGCCAGCGCCGCCACCACGCCGCCCAGCACCATGAGCAAACGCTCGGGCGTCCACCAACTCGGCCGTTGCAAAACGCGGATTCCCTCCAGCGTCGGCACGAGGATTTGGATGCTGTCGGCCTTGCCGTCCGAGCCCACCTGCAATTCGCAAATGCCCGACACCTCCAACGTGCTGCCGATGGGAATGGACGCCAGATCGGCCGAACCGGCCAGCGCCGGCGCTTCCGCGATGAAGAGAAAACTGCCGTTTTGCAGCGTCAGCACACTGCGCATTTCGCCCCGCCGCGCCCGCGCCGTGCCAATGCGCTTAAGCGAGCTGTCAATCAATTTGCCGCGCAGCGTGATCGCCTCCGCGTGGTGCGCGCCGTTGGTCAGCTCCACAAATGGGACTTCCTTCGGCAGCACCAGCTCGCGCGATTCAGATGTGCGGGTGATGGTGGCGTCCCGCAACACCGGCAGATAATGCTCCAGGTCCGGGAAGCCCACCGCTTCCACCACTTCGCCGGGCGCAAAACGGTTGGTTTCCGAGGACTTCACCTGCAAGCCGCCCGTGCTGTCATGCAGAAAAACATCCTCGCCCAGCCGTTGATAGGTGACCACGCCCTTGACGCGGATGCGCGGATCCGGGCTCAGCCGGCGGCGGTATTGCGCAATTCCATTCAGCGGCGTGAGCGGCTCCTCCGCCATCGCGTCGCCGGGCAATTGGTCAATTATAAAATCTGAGGCCTGCGGCACAAACATCACCATCGTCAGGATGTGCCGCAGCGGCGCATTGAAGGACGCCGCCGCCGTGCCGCGAATGCGCACCTGCGCGCCGATCAGCTCCTGGGGGTTGAGATTGGTCATCACGGGCGGAAACGCGCGGAAACGGTTGCCGCCGGAGGCCAGCTCCAGCGTCATGCGCGTGGGGCCCACCTGCGCCGAACGCACCACCGCCGCCACCTCCACGCGCTGCCCGTCCTCCGCCCCGGACATCAATTGCTCCACGGTAATCGGGCGGGCCGCCGGCAAAGGCGCCGTCCCCAATTTTTTCCAGGTCGGGCGCGAGACGTCGGGCGCATAGCCGCCGGGGTGCGTCACGCCCGTCACCTCCACGAGGTCGCCCGGTTTGGGGGCCTCGCCTTTGGTATGATTGACAAATACGCCGCCGGACGCGTCTTGCACGAAAAATTTGCCATGCCAATTGGGCTCCGCCACGGTCACGACGCCGGTCACGCGCACTTTGCGGCTGAGGCGGGCTTCCTTGGCGGGCAGCGCGAGGATATCGGCGGCGTTGGTCAAGACGGCTTCCTCCGCGCCCGCGGTTCCGGCCAGCGCCAGCGCGAGCAGGGCAACCCATTTTGCGTTCATGATCAGGCGCCTCATTTGAAAAAGACTATGTGGCTTTGCTGCGATGAATTGTCCAGCAAATTGCGGCCTTTTGCCTCGCTCGAAAGAGCGATGTTGGCGCGGGCTTGTCATGGAATACTCCGAGGCAAATCAGCCCGAATCGCGATATGATCCTACTCCGCTCTCGTGTCTCTCGCCCCGCCCGGGGATTTACGCTTATTGAACTGCTGGTCGTCATCGCCATCATTGCCATTCTCGCCTCGCTGCTGTTGCCGGCCTTGTCCAAGGCCAAGGAAACCGCCAAGCGCACCGCCTGCATCAATAATCTCAAGCAGCTTGGGCTCTCCCTCCAGATGTACGCGGATGACAACAAGAATTTACTGCCGCGCGTCGTGCTCACCGGCGCCACGCCCGATCCGGCGCCTGGCAGCGCCATCTGGGACTTGAGCCATAACATGGCCGATTCCCTCATCAGCTCCGGAGCCAAACGCAAAATCTTCTATTGCCCCGGCGGCTTCACCACGGTGCAGGACAGCGATTTTTGGTGGAACTATTCCAGCGGCTGCCGCGTCACCAGTTATGAATGGATTTTCTCCCGCGACGGCACACAAACCTACAGCACGTCCATCGTCAAGCCGCCCATTGGCCTCGGCGGGCAGGCCCAGAAAGGTTTCATCGTCAAAATGGGCGCGGTCTTCACTAATTTCTATTCCCTCTCCACCACCGAGTTGATCAACGACGTCGTTTGCTCCGAGGGTTCCGGGTTGCTCACGGACAAGTTCGCGCATGTTTATACCGTCAATCCCACCGAACTGCCGCGCGGCTATAACAGCAGCCACATGGCCAGAAACGTCCCCGCCGGCGGCAATATACTTTACATGGACATGCACGTTGCCTGGCGCCGTTTTCAGGACATGAAATCCTGGTGCCAATGGTCCAACAATCGTTGGGACTGGTTCTAACTCCCCCGCACCACGCGAAAACGATAGAAGGCCTGTTCCGCCGCCACCGGAATAAATGCGTTCATCAGGTAAGCGTCGCCCAAGTCGCCCGCCACGGTGAAATCGATGCCCGGCGCCGGCTCCCAATCCGCCGCGTCCAACGCCGGGGCGGTTTCAATCACGTAATAATCGTCGGCCGGCCATTGCTTGCGTTGCGCAAAATGGAGCGTCACCCCGCCATTCGCTGGCGCCACGGAAACCGCGCCGTCAAACCCGACGCTCGTATTGGTGTTGTCCAGCATGAGCTGCGGCGGCGCGGTGAAAATATAATTGTCATTCGCGGGCTCGCTGGCGGCGGAAAGGCGAAAGTTGAAATGCGGCGCGGCCGCAGTCACATCGATGCGGTCCAAGCCCGTGGTGGACATCACCCAACTCGCAATCAACGCCCCCGCCGCCGGTTGCGTGTTCCAGGTGACGGTCGCGGGATTCCAGGTGTTGTCCGCAACCAAATTCAAGTTCAACGTTGGCTGCGATCCCGCCGCCGGCGGCGAACTCGTGGACAATTCCAGGATGGCCCGGTTGTAATCCGACCATGCCAGCGACGGCGCGTCGAAGCGCAGAAAAGCCCGGCGATTAAACCCCGCCGTCGGCGACACCTTCACCTGCAATGTCCCATCGCCCGCGTAATTGCTGCCCGCATACGCGCCGTCCCGCACGTAGGTGGTGGCGGTGGCGGTGAGATTCGTCGTCACGAGCGCATCAGGAGCCAGGATCACCATCGTTTGCGCGGCAGCGTTGCTGGTGGTGATTTGCAAAACATTTGTGCCGCGCGCCCCAAATGTGACCAACGGATTCGTCACCGTGGCGTCGGAAAAAATCACCGTGCCCGTGGACGAGATTACCTGCCAGGTGGCCCCGGCTCCGCCGGGATCCGCTGTCAAATGCACGCTATTGGCGGGAAAGGGAACGACAATGCTGGCGGGCAGCAAGATGCGCGGGCGCCCCAACCGGCGCGCCAGTTGATCGTCGTACAACGAAAACGGCTCCAGCGTGCCGCCCTGCCCTGTCCCTTCCACGTAATCCGGCGGATCGCACTTGGTCCCTCCATACGTGGAAAGATTGACACCGGTGCGCGTGCCGCGCGTGCCGATGACGTAGCCATAGCGGCTTTGCTCGCTCATCACGACGTAGCTTGGCCCGCCGTTGATGCCCTGGGTGTTCCAGTACACGCTATGCGCCGCCGTCAAGTCGTGCAGCGGCGGGCTGCCGTAAGGCCGGTAACGCGCCTCCCACACGCTGTTGTCGCCCGTGCATGCGTCAATTAGATTTCCGTGGCTGAAGTGCATGTGATGATCGCTGTTGCTGCCGGCCGTGGTTTGCGATCCGGTGTCGCCGGTCTGGTGGCCGCTATCCTTGTCCACGCATTCGTGAAAAACATTTCCCGACGACGCCATCGAAGAGAGCACAAAGCTGTGCCGTGTGAAGGTGGAATGGCAATTATCCATCAGGCATTCGTTGCCATTATTGATGCGATACATATAACCGTTGCCGCCGCCGCCGCCATATTGCGGGCGTTGGAAGGAGCAATTCGTCGCCGTCATTTGGCTGCATTGCTCGAACAGCAAGCCGTTGCTCAACAAATCGCACGTCGTCGAATTGCCCGCCGCCTGGAACGTCTGCACGGAGCGCACCCAGCCATTGCGCGCGTAGGAGAACTTGATCGCATACGAGTCATGCGAATAGTAAGCCGACTTTGTGGAATCCGTGTAATCGTCCTCGCCCCAGCCCGTCCCCGAACCTTGCACGTTGCCAATCGAAAAATCCTCCAAGCCGCATTCCTGCGCGGGAGCCGATCCCAGGCGCACGACACGCGCATTGTCGCGTGTTTTCAAATAATAACGCGTGGGCGCCGCGATCGTGATGGTGTTGCTGACGCTGGACACTGACACCACCTGCCGAAAATACGCCACGCCTTGCAGGTCGTCGCCGTAACCAATCCAATCCGGCTCGTTATGTTCGGTGATCCAGGCATCGGTGCAATCCGCGCGCACCGCCACCCAATCGCCGGCCTGGATGCCATTGATGTTATTGACTGGAAGAACCGTCGCCGGCCCGAGCAAGTCCTGGCGAATCGTTGCCGTCGCCGTGCCCGACGCATAAAATCCCGCGCCCGACGGGCCCGTGACGAGCACGATGGATTTGCTGCGCATGTTCGTGCTGGTGTTGAGGAGAAACGTTTGCCCCGCCCCGGCGCCGCGCAAGACCACGTTGCCCGCAGTGATGCGCAGGGCGTAATTGGCCGTGCCCGGCGGCTTGACCGCATATACGCCAGCGGGCAAAAACACGATGCCGCCCCCGGCGGCTTGGGCCGAATTGATCGCGTTTTGAATGGCGGTGGTCGCATCTTGCGCGCCGGTTTTGTCGGCGTTGTAGGGGGCCTTGCTCACGTCGTAAGTGGTCCCGGTGCGATTCGGAATCGGCGCCTCGCCGGCATGATAACCCGCATACGAGAAATCCTGGATCAGTTTGTTGGTCTCAAATCCCACCGCCACACTGGGCGGCTGCCAATCGACCGGATAAAGCGCGCTATGCCAAGCGCGCGCCGGCCCGGCGCATACGGCTCCCAGCACGAGGGCCGCAGCCACGCGCCGCGCGCGGTAAACAGGGGTGAACATGCTCGCTCATGGTGCGTCCGTCCGCCCTCGCGCGCACCCCTCAAAAGAGTGATGTGAATCTGAATCCAAACCGCCAGATTCTTGTCCAATCATCCATGTCATTTCTCATCCGACTTCGCCGCCCGCTTTTCATTCTGTTGACAGCTTTCGCGGCCCGGGCGTTGTGCGCCGCCGATGCCTCGACGATCACCCGCCTGGACGAACATTGGGAATATCACCAGGGCGGCCTCGGCAGCGTCTGGGAAATTTGGCGCGGCGAAAAAGCCAGCGATAACGTCGCGTGGACGCCCGTCACCCTGCCGCATTGCTTCAACGCGCGCGACGCCGTCGATCCCGACGGCCACTACTACCAGGGCCCCGGCTGGTATCGCACGCTCCTCGCGGTGACGAATCCTTTTCCCGACGGCCGCGTCCTGCTCCATTTCGATGGCGCCGGCCAAAAATCGCAGGTGTTTGTCGGGCTCGAAAAAGTCGGCGAACATCTCGGCGGTTACGATGAATGGGAGGTTGATATCACCGACGCCGTCCGCCGCGCCACCAACCATATTGATCTCGCGGTCGAATGCGATAATTCCCGCGACGCCGAATCAATCCCTTCGGACTTAAGTGATTTCATGCGTTACGGCGGGCTGTATCGGCACGTCAGCTTGCGCTGTGTGCCCGCAATTTCCCTCGCGCGAGTGCATGTAAAACCCACGCTGGGAGACACGGGCGCAGCCGCCATCAAAATCGAAGCCCGCCTCTACAACCCCGCCGCCGCCAGCGGCTCCGTGCAACTCGCCCTGAATGTCACCGATCCCTCGGGCAAATTGGTTTATACCACGAACTTTTCCACTGCCGCCTGGACGGGCGCGAAGGAGATCGCCGCCTGCGCCATCGCCGCCCCGCAACGGTGGTCGCCGCGCACGCCTCTTCTCTATCATTGCTCGGTTAAGTTTACAGATAGCAATGGCGCGCAGGAAATGTCCGAACCCTTCGGCTTGCGCTCCCTCGAATGGGTGGAGCACGGCCCGTTCAAGCTCAATGGCGAGCGCCTGCTGTTGCGCGGCACGCAATACCATCAGGACCACGCCGGGGTCGGCGCCGCGGTGCCCGATGACGTGACCCGCGACACTTTTCGGCAAATCAAAAACATGGGCGCCAATTTCGTCCGTCTGGCGCATTACCAGCAATCGCCGCTTGTCCTGCAATTGTGCGACGAACTCGGCCTCCTCGTCTGGGAGGAAATTCCGTGGTGCCGCGGCGGGCTCGGCGGCGAACGCTATCAACAGCAAGGTCGCGACATGCTCACCGCCATGATCGATCAACACTTCAACCATCCGTCCGTCATCATGTGGGGCCTCGGCAACGAGAACGGCTGGCCCGGCGATTTTCCCGTTTTTGACCAAACGGCGATTCGCGCCTACATGACGAGCTTGAACCAACTCGCGCACGAATTGGACCCTTCCCGTCAAACCTGCATTCGCTATTGCAATTTCTGCACGGACATTCCCGACGTTTATTCGCCGAGTGTCTGGGCCGGCTGGTATTCCGGGCGTTACCGCGAGTATCGCGGCGCCCTGGAGCGCGAGATCAAAGCCGTGCCGCATTTCTTCCATGCCGAATGGGGCGGCGACAGTCATGCGGGCCGTTTCTCCGAGGATCCCGAGGCGTTTCTGCATGACGTTGCGACGGGCCGGGGCGCCGCTGAAACCGCCGGCGCCTACAAAACCACGGGCGGCCGCGCCCGCGCCGCCAAGGACGGCGATTGGTCGGAAAGCTACATTGCAAATTTATTTGACTGGCATCTTAAAGAGCAGGAGCAGATGACCAACCTCACCGGCACGGCGCAATGGCTGATCAAGGATTTTGCCACGCCGCTGCGCCCCGAAAATCCCGTCCCTTACGTCAATCAAAAAGGCGTGCTGGAGCGCGACGGCGCGCCGAAGGAAAGTTTTTACATCTTCCAAAGCTATTGGGCCGAGCAGCCGATGCTGCACATTTTTGGCCACGGCTGGCCCGTGCGCTGGGGCCGCCCGGACGAGGAAAAAGAGGTCAAGGTCTTTTCCAATTGCCGCGAAGTGGAGTTATTCGTCAACGGCGTTTCCGCCGGCGTGAAGCAGCGCCGCGTCGCGGATTTTCCCGCCGCCGGTTTGCATTGGATGGTCAAATTTCATGAAGGCACGAACACGCTGCGCGCCGTCGCCGGCGGCCTCACGGACGAAATCAATGTCGGTTACGAGACAAATTCCTGGGGCAAACCCGCCACGCTCACTTTGCGCTCCATTGGCCCCGCCACCGTCGAAGCGCGCGCCGTCGATCAATACGGAGCGCCCTGCCTCGATGCGATGAACACCGTGCGTTTTGGCGTGTCCGGCGATGCGGAATTAATGGACGACCTTGGAACCGCCGCCGGTTCGCGCGTCGTGCAACTCGCCAACGGCCGCGCCCGAATCAGCCTGCGTTTCACCGGCGCACGCGCGGTGGCCAGCGTGCAAAGCGCCGGTCTGCCCACCCAATTCCTCTTCTTGACCAATCCGCCGCCCGTATCCATCGATGTCGGCGCGCTGGATCGGACTCGCATCCTGAAAGCCGCCGACGCCGCCCTAACGCTCGATCCGCCAGCCGTCACCAAATCTCGCGCCCCGCTCAGTGAAGGCGGCCCGCATGATTTCTATTCCAACGGCGATTATTGGTGGCCTGATCCCACCAAGACCAATGGCCTTCCCTACCTCGAGCACGATGGCGATTCCAATCCCAACAATTTCTCCGCCCACCGCCTCGCCATTCGCGAACTGCGCGACGCCGTGGCCGCCCTTGGCGCCGCCTATAAAATCACCGGCGACAATCGGTACGCCGCCAAAGCCGCGGAGCTTTTGCGCGTTTTCTTTCTCGATCCCGCCACGCGCATGAACCCCAGCCTGCAATACGCGCAGGCCGTGCCCGGACGCAACTCCGGCCGAAGCTGGGGCATCATCGACGGCTTGCACCTCATCGAAATCCCCCCCGCGGTGACAGCCCTGCAATCGTCGCCCGCCTTTTCGCCGGAGCTTGTCGCCGGCCTGAAAAAATGGTTTCGCGACCTGGCCGATTGGATGGTCACGAGCAAAAACGGCCGCGCGGAAGGCGCCGCCAAAAATAATCATGCCGTCGCTTATTATTTGCAGGTGGCCGTCTTCGCCCGCTTCTCCGGCGACGAGGACAAGCTCGACCTTTGCCGGCGCCAATTCAAAGAGGTTCTCATCCCCAACCAAATGGCCGCTGACGGCAGTTTCCCCGCCGAACTCAAGCGCACCAAGCCCTACGGCTATTCCATTTTCCAGCTCGATAACATGGCGATGCTCTGTCAAACACTTTCCACCCCGGCCGACAATCTCTGGAATTTCACGCTGCCGGACGGGCGCGGCCTCGGCCTCGCTGTCAAGTATCTTTATCCTTTTCTTGCCGACAAATCCACCTGGCCCCTGAAGCCGGATTTGCAGGCCTGGAATGACTGGCCCGCCCGCCAGCCGAGCCTCCTTTTTGCCGGCCTCGCTTTTCATCAGCCGGATTATGTGGCGCTCTGGCAGCGTCTGCCCGCCGATCCCGCCAACGCCGAGGTCCGCCGCAATATTCCCATCACGCAGCCTTTGCTCTGGCTTTCTTTTTAGAAAATCTCCGCGCGCCGTCTTAAACTTGTCAGCCGCGCCGGTTGCCCGTAATCTTTTTGCAACCGATGAAGATTTTTCTGGACGGCAAATATTTTGACGAGCGCACGGCGAAGGTGTCCGTCTTTGACCACGGCTTGCTCTATGGCGACGGCGTTTTTGAGGGGATTCGCGCGTACAACGGCCGGGTCTTCAAATTGGCGGAGCACATTGACCGTCTCTTTTATTCGGCCAAGGCGATTTTGCTCGAACTGCCGATGTCCCGCGCCGAATTGATGGCCGCCGTCACGGAAACCTGCCGGCGCAACAAGTTGCGGGACGGCTATATTCGCCTCGTGGTCACGCGCGGCGTCGGTTCGCTTGGCCTTAATCCGCATCGCTGCAAACGCCCGTCCGTCATCATTATTGCGGACAAAATCCAGCTTTATCCGCCGGAGTTTTATCAGCGCGGCCTCGATTTGATCACCGTGCCCACCACGCGCAATTTGCATAGCGCGCTCAATCCCGCGATCAAATCGCTCAATTACCTCAATAATATCCTGGCGAAAATTGAAGCCATCAACGGCGGCTGTGAAGAAGCGGTCATGCTCAACGCCGAAGGTTTCGTGGCCGAATGCACCGGCGATAATATCTTCATCGTCAAAGAAGGCCAATTATTGACGCCGCCGCTTTCCGCCGGCGCACTGTACGGCATCACACGCCACACCGTCATGGAATTGGCCCGCGGCAATGGCATGCCCGTCAGCGAACCCAATTTGACCCGGTACGATTTGTTCAACGCCGACGAATGCTTCCTCACCGGCACCGGCGCCGAGGTGATTGCAGCCGTGAAAATTGATGGTAGAGTGATTGGGAGTGGGAAACCGGGGCCAGTCACGAAGAAATTAATCCAGCAATATCACGCATTAACCCAAAGCTCAGGCGAACCGATATAAGATTTGCAGGTGTGGGTTGACTGGCGTCATGGACGCACGGGGTCTGTTCCCTTACCGTAGGTAAGTCGAATCGGCTCGTGAAAATGCGTTCTCTTTTTGGAATAATATGATACTTTAACGATATATGGTGTGCATGTTTTGCAAACAGAATCCCGCCAAGGTCCATTTGACCCAGATTGTGGGCGACAAAATGCAAAAGGTCGATTTGTGCGAAGAATGCGCCCGGCAAAAAGGCGTCAATGATCCCAATAGCTTTTCGCTCGCTGATTTGCTTTTGGGCTTGGGCGCCTCCCAGGATATTGCTCCCGCCGGCGGGCAGGAATTGAAGTGCCCGAATTGCGGTTTTACCCAGGCCGATTTCAAGAAGGCCGGACGCCTCGGCTGCTCCCAATGTTACAACACGTTCGCCGAGGGCCTGGAAACGATGTTGAAATCCATGCACAAAGGCACCCGGCACGTCGGCAAAGTTCCCGCCGCGTTGCGCAAGAGCCGCGATTTGCAGGATCGCTTGAAGCATCTCCAGAAAAAATTGGACAAAGCCGTCACCGCCGAGGATTTCGAACAGGCCGCCAGCTTGCGCGATGAAATCAAGGTCACCAAAGATCAAATGGGACAAGTCACTGTCACCGAGAAATGACCATTCACGAATTTCTAACGCCTCCCGTGGAAATGGCCCGCCGCAGCGGGCCGCATGATCGCATTGTGATGTCCAGCCGCGTGCGCCTGGCGCGCAATCTCCGCGGCCTGGCGTTTCCGGGGTGGGCCAAGAAACCGGAGCGCGTCAAATCCCTCGAGATCCTGCGCCCGGCGGTCGAGAGCTTGCCGCAATTGCCCAACGCGTTTTCCGAAACGATGGACAACCTAGGCGGCCTCGATAAACAAATCCTGGTCGAGCGCCATTTGATCAGCCGCGAACATGCCGCCAAAAGCGCGGGCAGCGGCCTCGTCCTCAACAAGGAGGAATCGCTCTGCGTGATGATCAATGAAGAGGATCATCTCCGCATGCAAGCCTTGCGCCCGGGATTGCAATTGAAGCAAGCCTGGCTGGCCATTGACCAGGTGGATAGCGAATTGGAGCGCCGCCTGGATTACGCGTTCAGCTCCGACCTCGGCTACCTGACCGCCTGCCCCACCAATCTCGGCACCGGCATTCGCGTCAGCGCCATGCTGCATTTGCCCGGCCTCGTGCTGGCGGAGCAGATCAACCAGATCATTCAATCTGTCAACAAACTCGGCCTCGCCGTCCGCGGCCTTTACGGCGAAGGCACCGAGGCGCTGGGGAATGTTTTCCAGGTTTCCAATCAAATGACGCTCGGTGAAAACGAGACCGACATCGTCGAGCGCCTGAACAAAGTCCTGCTGCAAATCATCGAGCACGAGGAAAACGCCCGCGCCACGTTGTTGGAGAAAAAGCCGAAGGTGGTCTTCAATCACATTGGCCGCGCCTACGGCATTCTGGCCAACGCGCACAGCATCTCCTCCAAGGAAACCATGAACCTGCTTTCGTTGATGCGGCTGGGCATCGACCTCAATCAATTTCCCTCGGCAGACCGCCCGCTGGTTGACGAGTTGTTTATCATGACTCAACCGGCGCATTTGCAAAAGCAGTTCACCGAAAAGCTCGTCGCGGAGGAACGGGATTTGCTTCGAGCCGATATGTTGCGCGAGCGATTGCGGAAAGTCAGCCGGCCGAACCCGAAAGCGCCGCCCAGCGGAGATGGGTCGCTGGACAAAAGAAATTAAGCAAGGCAAATTTAAGCTATGAGTGAAGAAGCCATGAACAACTTCACGCCCCGGGCGCAACAAGTGCTCGCGCTGGCGCGAAAGGAAGCCGATCGCTTTAACCACAACTTCGTTGGCACTGAGCATCTTTTGCTCGGGCTGATCAAATTGGGACAGGGCGTCGCGGTCAATGTTCTGCAAAAACTTGGACTCGATCTGGAAACCGTCCGCATGGAAGTCGAGAAACAAGTCGGCACCGGGCCGGACCAGAAGATGATCGGCAACATCCCCTACACCCCTCGCGTCAAGAAGGTTTTGGCCCTCGCCGCGAAGGAAGCCAAAACGCTCAATCACACTTACGTCGGCACCGAGCACATTCTCCTCGGCTTGCTGCGTGAAGGCGACGGCGTGGCCGCGCGTGTGCTCAAGAATCTGGACGTCGATATCGAGCAAACCCGCCAGGAAATTTTGAAGGAGCTGGACCCCAATTTTGCCCAGGGCGAAGAAGGCCAGACTGCCGGGGCTCCCGAGCCTCCGCCGGAAAAAGCGCCGGAGAAAAAAGGCGAAGTCAAGACGCCCGCCCTCAAGGCGTTCGGGCGCGACCTGACCGAGATCGCGCGCAAGGGCGACATGGATCCCGTCATTGGCCGCCAGAATGAGATCGAGCGTGTCATTCAGATTTTGTGCCGCCGCACCAAGAACAATCCCGTGCTGCTCGGCGAAGCCGGCGTGGGCAAGACCGCCATCGTCGAGGGTCTCGCGCAGGAAATCGCGCGCGGCAATGTGCCGGAGATTTTGCGCGAGAAACGCGTCATCACGCTGGATTTGGCGTTGATGGTCGCGGGCACCAAGTACCGCGGGCAATTTGAAGAGCGCATCAAGGCCGTGATGGACGAAATCCGCCGCGCCAAGAACATCATTTTGTTTATTGACGAGTTGCACACCATCGTCGGCGCGGGCTCCGCCGAAGGCACGATGGATGCCTCCAACATCATCAAGCCGGCCTTGAGCCGCGGCGAAATGCAATGCATCGGCGCCACCACGCTCAACGAATATCGCAAATACATCGAAAAAGACGCCGCGCTCGAACGCCGCTTCCAAACCGTCAAGGTCGAGGCTCCTTCCGCGGAAGAAGCCATTTTGATCCTGAAAGGTCTGCGGCCGAAATACGAAGAGCATCACAAGGCCGAGATCACTGACACCGCCATCGAAACCGCCGTGCGCATGTCCGATCGTTATATCACCGATCGTTATCTGCCGGACAAAGCCATCGACGTCATGGACGAAGCCGGCTCGCGCGCCCGCATCGGCACCATGACCCGTCCGCCGGAAGTCAAAGATCTGGAAGCGGACATCGAGCGCATCAAGACGCAAAAAGAGCGCGCCATTAAAGACCAGGATTTTGAAGGCGCCGCCGCCATGCGCGACAAGGAAAAGCACGCCAAGGAAAAACTCGACGCCGTGCTCGCCGCCTGGCGCGCCAGCCGCGAGGAAAAACGCGTCACTGTGGGCGAAGAGGACATTTTGCAGGTCGTCTCCAAATGGACCGGCATTCCGCTCAAGCGCATGGAAGCAGGCGAAGCCGCCCGGCTCCTGGAATTGGAGCAGGAAATGGCGCACAAGATTGTCGGCCAGAAGGAAGCCGTCACCGCCTTGTGCAAGGCGCTGCGCCGTTCCCGCGCCGATCTCAAAGATCCGCGGCGCCCCATCGGCACCTTTGCCTTGCTCGGGCCTACGGGCGTGGGCAAGACCTTGCTCGCGAAAAGTCTCGCCGAAATTCTTTTTGGCGACCCCAAGGCCCTCATTCAGCTCGACATGAGCGAATACATGGAGCGCCACAACGCCTCCCGCATGGTCGGCTCCCCGCCGGGATATGTCGGCTTCGAGGAAGGCGGCCAATTGACCGAACAAGTCCGCCGCCGCCCCTATTCCGTCGTGTTGTTCGACGAAATCGAAAAAGCGCATCCGGACGTGATGAACATGCTTTTGCAAATCCTGGAAGAAGGCAAACTGACCGACAACGTCGGCCGGGTGGTCAACTTCCGGAACACGATCATTCTCTTGACATCGAATGTCGGCGCGGACTTGATCCGCCGCTCGTCCACCATGGGTTTTTCGCCGATCAGCGATGAGCACACTTATGATAAGATGAAAGAGCGCATCATGGATGACGCCAAGCGCGTTTTCCGCCCGGAATTCCTCAATCGCCTGGATGACATCATTGTTTTCCGCTCGTTGACCAAGCCGGATTTGATCGAGATTCTGGACATCGAAGTCGCCAAGGTCATCGAACGCCTCAAAGGCAAGCAGATCACCTTGCAACTCGACGAAGCCGCGCGCGACTTTCTCGTGGAAAAGGGCTACGACCCCAATTATGGCGCCCGCCCCATGCGCCGCGCCGTGGAGCGTTACCTGGAAGATCCGCTGGCGGAGGAAATCCTCAAGGGCCAGTTGCTGCCGGTCGAGCCCATCCTGGTCACCGTCGAGGACGGCAAACTGGTGTTCCGGCAAAAAGCCGACGCCACGCCCGCCCAACCTCTGTCAAGTTAACTTAGCTTTTCATGACGCGCCCCCGGCGGCCTGCCGTTCCGGGGGCGCGTTTTTTTTGCCCGGAACGCCATGGGTTTCTTCATTTGCAATCGCCCGAGTTTGTTTATACTGGGCGGGTGAATAAGAAAGTCTGGTTGGCCGTGGCCATGGTGGCGGTGTTTGCCGTCAGCCGCTGGCCGGGCCTGACCCCGCCGAACTTCAGCCCCGCTTATGCCATCGCCTTTTGCGCCGGATTGTATCTGCCGGGCGCGGTGGGCTGGTATGGCACGCTGGTGGTGATGGCCGTGCTCAGTTGCATTTTGCAATTTGTCTTTTACCGCTCCGTTGGATCTTCCTGGCCGCAGTTTCTGGCCACCGAAGCAGGCTACGCCCTGCTCATCGGCCTCGGTCGTTGGTTGGGGCGACGGCGCTCGTTCGCCACGCTCCTCGGCGGCGGCCTCCTAGGTGCGATTTTGTTTTACTTGGTCACGAACATCGCTTCCTGGCTCTATTTGGATTATCCGAAAACCCTGGCTGGTTTGATCCAAGCCCTCACCGGGGGCATGCCCGGCTACCCTTCCACTTGGGAATTTTTCCGCAACACGCTCCTGAGCGGCGGCTTGTTCACCGGCCTTTTTGTCGGCGCGATGAAATTCACCGAGGCCTCCGAAAGCAAACAGGAAAAAGAAGCGCCCGAAGCCGAACCCCTGCCCGTCGGCGAAGAAGAAGAAGAGGCCGAAGCCTAGAAAGCGCCTCAGTCCGGGACGCGGGCTGTCGCGCTTTTGGACAGATTTTATTTTTCTGTCAACCCTGAATTCGGCTTGCGAGATGCTACTTGCAATCCGTTCAGTGAATTGCTTATAACGTGCCTTGCAACGTGATGCCCTTGCCAAACCGAATGCCATGCCAGCTCAAGGGAGGCCCCGTGCGGGCGCAGCGATTGGCGCGCCCTTCTTGTCGAGACTAATTTCAATATGCCCATACGCATCAACCTTCTTGCCGAGGCCCAGGCCGCCGAAGAGATGCGGCGCAATGACCCGGTCAAACGCGCCATGTGGGTCGGAGGTTTTCTCCTCGCCATCGTCGCCTTGTGGGCCTTCAAGGTGCAGATGGACATTAGCCTGGCCAAGAGCCGTTACGCCAACACAGAGGCCGGCTGGAAAAGCAAGGAAGCCCTTTACGCCAGCGTCACCAATAATCAGGCCCGCACCTGGGAAATCGAGCGCAAGCTCGCGCAATTGGATCGGTTGACCACCAACCGTTTTCTCTGGGGCCCGGTGCTCAACGCCTTGCAGAAAACCGCAATCGATGATGTCCCGATCACGCACATTCACGGCGAGCAATCCTACACGCGCGAAGATGCGCATGACATCGGCAAGATTCATTACCCGGCGGGCGTGGCGGAACACATCAAGCTTTCCATCGACGCCCGGGACAATAATCCCAACGAGCAGGGCTACAACAAATTCAAGGAAGCCCTCAATCAGTCCGATTATTTCGTCAAACACGTGGGCCGCAAAGACAGTTTTGTGATTGAAGGCGTCCTCAGTCCGGTCACGGCTGATCCGCTCGATCCGACGCGCCAATTCCTCACCTTCACCCTGGCCTCACGCTTCCCGGAGACGCGCTTCAATGAATAAGCTTTCCAAGGCCCAGCGCGAACGGCTGATGCTCATCGTGATTGGCGCCATTGTCCTCATGGTTGCCGTTTGGTATCTGCTCGTCGTCCCCAAGCAGGACGAACTCCGCCGCACCGAGCGCGACATCAGCCAGAAACAGGAAAAATTGTCCAAAGCGGAGGGCGTGGCCCGCAGCGCCGCCGATGTCGGGGCCAATTTCACGAACAAATTTGAATTGCTGCAACAGCGCGAAAGCGGCATGGCCCCCGAGCGCGGCGCCTACGAATGGATCATCAACACGATCAACCCCTTCATCCAATCCCGCAAAGGCGTCAATATTGTTTCCTTCAGCGAGCCAACGATCAGCGACCAGGGTTTGCTGCCGAAGTTCCCCTATCGCTGGGCCACCTTCCATATCAGCGCGGTCGGTTACTACCAGGATTTCGGCAAGTTCTTCGCGGATTTCGAGAATTCCTACCCGTATTTCCGCATTCAAAATCTCGACATCTCCGGCAACACCGGCCCGGCCTCCGAGCCGGAAAAGCTGGCCTTTAGTTTTGACATCGTCACGCCGGTGGTCGCCGCGGCGGAAACCAAATGAACTCCTTTTCCACCCCACCCCGTCGCGGCCTGCTGGCTGGCGCGGCCTGCTTTGTGGCGGTTGCCCTTCTCTGCGGCTGCAAACGTCCGGCGCCCGCCGCCCCGGCCAAACCCCTCACGCCCATCGCCGCCAAGACCGAGGCCGCCGCCGCCGCCCCGGCGCACGATTCCAATCAATTCCTTTCTGTTTTTGAAGACCTCCCGCCCGCCAAGGGCAAGGATCCCTTTTTTCCCACCTCGCATCGCCGCGAACCCGCCGCGCCCGCCATGGCTGCGGCGAAAGTTCGTCTTGACCCGACTCTCGTCCTGAAGGGGATTGTCGGGTCCGCCGGGCGCCGCATCGCCGTCATCAACAGCGAGACGATGCAAGTGGGTGAAGAATCTCCCGTCCGTATCCCCGGCGGGCATGTCCGAGTTAAATGCCTGGAAATTGGCGTCAATTATGTCGTTGTCCAGGTCGAAGGAGAGACGCAGCCGAAAAAGTTAGAGATGGACCAAAAGAAATAAAAGTTCTTGTTAACGCGTTAAACATCCGGGCCGATATATACCTCGCGCCAGGATTGCTGGAAGTTTTATATGAAAATCAAAATCTTTTCCGCGCTCCTCGTGGCCCTGTGCGCGATGGGTGGTTCCGCGGTGGCTCAGACTCCGGCCTCAGCTCCGCCTCCGGTGGTCACTCCGCCGCCCGACGCCTCCGCTTCCACCAATGCCGCCGACAGCATTGTGGACCTGGTCGCCTTCGACGCCGTCCCGCTGCCCGACGCCGTTCGGACCCTGGCGTTGCAGGCCGGCCTGAACATCCAATTTGATCCCAAGCTGCTGAATGCCGTGAACGCCGCCGGCCAGCCAATCACCGTGCCAAACGTCACGGAAAAATGGCATAACGTCACCGCCCTCCAAGCCCTGACGGCCCTGCTCGACAACTACGATTGGCAATTGGTCGCCGATCCCAAGAGCAAAATCGGCCGCATCACGGCCAAGAATCCCAATGAACAGGAGCCGTTGATCGAACGTGTCATCCTTCTCAAATACAGCAATCCCACCAACATCATCGTCGAAGTCACGCCCACCCTGCTTAATCCCCGAGGAAAAATTATCCCCGATCCGCGCACGCACCAACTCGTCGTTCTCGCCACGGAGAAAGAATTGCCGGGCATCGAAAGCCTGATCGAGAAACTCGACACCCCGACCCGCGAAGTTTTGATTGAGGCCCGCCTCGTGGAAACCACCAAGGACATCAGCAGCGCCAAGGGCATTGACTGGACGGGCACGCTCGCCTCCCAGCACATCAGCTTCGGCAACGGCAACACCGGCCAGACCACCACCACCACCGGAAATTCCGGCTCGACGGGAAATTCCCTTTCCTCGGCCATCATTCCAGGTGGACGCCCTGTCAGCGGCGGCGCCGGCACCAGCAACTACAATTCAACCGCAACGCAATCGGTTCTTACCTCAATCATTCCCGCCAATCCTTTGGGCGGCGGCGGATTTTCGCTTAATACCGCCCACGGCATAACACCTGCTACCGCTTTTCTCAACGCCGACGGCGTGCAAGCTGTGCTTTCATTCCTCAACACCGATGCTGACACCAAGATTGTCGCTTTCCCGCGCACTGTGGCGCTGGATGGAGTGCCCACGTCCCTGATGGTCGTGCAGAACGTCCCTGTCTTCGAGCAAACCCAGAGCGCGCCGGCCGCCGGCTCCGCCCAAGGCCTCGCGACCGTCCTGCCGAACTACGAGAAAAAAGTGGGCGACACCATCCTCAACGAAGTCGGCGTCAAACTCGTCGTGACACCCCGCATCGCCGGCCCGACCAACGTCCTGCTCAACGTCAAACCCGAGATTTCCCAGAAGGACACCGTGGTGGCCACGGAAACTCTCAACGGCCAGGTCAACACCGCGCCCATCTTCGACCGCCGCCGCATTGAAACCGAAGCCGCCGTCCCGAGCGGCTTCACGCTCGTCCTGGGCGGTTTGGACCAGGATACTGTCACAAAGAATTTCACCAAGGTGCCGTTCCTCGGCGATATGCCCGGCGTGGGCTACCTGTTCCGCAGCGACGCCCGCAGCCATACGCGCGATTCCATTCTCGTTTTCGTCACGCCCACCATTGTTCAGGACTCCGACTTCCAGATGTCGGATTCCACGTTCCTCACGCGGCGCGGCCAGATGATGTCGCCCATGGATGAGAAGAGCTGGGACACTGGCGAACCGCACGACTGGACCAAGCCGAAAGCGAACGTCGCCCCGTTGTATCAGCCTTAGCGTTTTTGTTTTATGCGTGTCAACACAACCATTTTAGCATTGGGGTGCTTGGCGCTGGGCGCCGCCTCCCCGGGGCTGGCGCAAACCTCCATCAAGGTGGCGACCATCGGCGGCGGGCCGCTGACGATTTGCGCCACGACGGCGGGTTATCATGATGGCAACACCCTGCTGAACTCCCAGTTCAACGCCCCTTACGCCACGGCGGTGGACTCGACCGGCACGTTGTATTTGGCCGACCGCAAGAACAACGCCATTCGCGTCGTTTCCCAGGCCGGACAAAGCTCCAGCACGACTTCCACCATCAAGGTGTACGGCATCCATTCGACCAATCTCCACGCCTTCACCAACATCGTGGGCGTCGCCACCGATCCGCAGGACAATTTCTACGCCCTGCTCCCCAATGGCGGCGAAGTCCAGGAATACAGCGTCAAATTCGCCGGCATCGTGGCCGACGTGAACCCGGCTTTCTCCGATACCGCCACGGCTTTCGCCGTCGCCCAGGACGGTTCCGGGCGCGTGTTTGTGGCCTCCACCAACTCGAGTGGCGGCGGCACAATCTGGCGTTATGACATGCTGAGCGGTGTGACGGTCGTCGTTTACACCGGAGACTGGTCTCCGGCTGGTTTGACTCTTACTCCGGGCGGACGCCTGGTCGCCAGCGATCTGGCGAATAACGCCATCTACGCTCTCGACACGAACGCCCCGACCACGCTGACGCTCGTTGCCGGCGGCAATGGCGCCGGCTACGCCGATGGCCCCACCGGAATATCGATGTTCAATCAACCCCACGGAGTCGTCGCCTCCAGCGATGGGCAGATTGCCGTGGCCGACACCGGGAATAATTTCGTTCGCCAGATCGACGCCCTCGGCAATACCACCACGATTTACGGCACGCGTTCCGATACCTGGGGCGCCACGGATTGCAACAGCGGCGTCTATGCCGGCTGGAAAGATGGCGCCGGCGGCGAAAATTCCGTTGCGCAAGGCCGCCAGCCCGTCAGCGTCTCGCTCTCGCGCACCGGCACGTTGTTCGTCACGGAATTATTCTACAATACGTTGCGCGATGTCACCGGCACGGGCCTGACCGCCGTGACGAGCAATTCAGTTTCCAGCGTCACCAACACCGTCACGCTGCCGCCGGCTCCTGCCTTTAATCCCAGCGCGGGATATTTCCCGCTGCCCCAGCTCATCACGGTGATCAGCCTCGCGCCCAATGTGTTTTACACCACCAATGGCGCGATTCCCACCTCGGCGAGCCCGGCGCTGCCGATGACCTTTGTCCCGACCAACGTCGTCCTGAACCAAGGCTACTACACCGGCACTCTCCTTTGGGCCAACAGCAATGCCGACCTGAGCGCCCTGCGCTTCGTCGCCACAAATAACGTCGGCAGCAGCGCCGTGTCCTCCGGCATCGGCATCGCGATTCCGACCCCGGTGTTCGGCCCTGACTCCGGTTATTTCGCCACGAACCAGATCATCACCATTACGAGCCTGGTCCCGAATATTTATATCACCACAGACGGAAGCCTTCCGACCACCAACAGCACGAAAATTACGCCCGTCACCTATTTCGAAACCAATGCCTCGCCGAGCCAGGGTTATTTTGTCGGCTCGTTCGTTTGGTCCAACGCGCAGGCGGACTTGAGCGGCTTGCGGATTATTTCCACGCTGACGACAGGCTCCAGCTTGCCGGCCAACGGCATCGCCTTTGTCATCCCGGCGCCGACCTTCAGTCCGAACTCCGGCTATTATCCGGATTGCATTCCTCTTTCCATCACCAGCTCCGTCCAGACCGTCTATTACACCATCGACGGCACAACACCCACGACCAACAGCCTACAAATTCCGCTGAATTTTGTCGTGACCAACGCCGCCACGCAGCAAGGCCAATTTGTCGGAACCTTCCAATGGTGCAATCCCGGCATCGACCTTTCCACGCTCCGCCTCATCTCCGCACTCGGCAACTCATTCAGCCCGGTGGCCGCTGGCATCAATCCGCTCGTCAATCAAATCGGCTTCACCCGCACGACCTACGCCGGCGTCGGCTCCACGGTCGTCATCCCGCTCGTCGCCGACCTTCGTTCGGACGCTGCGCTGCAATCGCTCCAATTCCGTCTGGAAATCAATCCCGCCGATGGCAACCCGCCGGCCATCGCGTCGCCCTACACGCTTCTGCCGGTGACCAACGATTTCGTGACCTATCCGCCGCCTGGCCCCGGCCCCGTTATATTTGACACATTCCCCTACACGATTTCTCCGACCGAACAAGGCATGGTGGTGGAAGCCGAACCCGGCTCCGGTTTGACGGTGCAAAATTTCGCCGTGCTCGCTTTGTTGAAAGTGCGCATCCCCTCCACGGCGGTGGAAGGACAGCGATACGCGATGTCCGTCGTTTTCCCGTCCGGCACCTCCGATGCCCTGCAAACCCCCATCTCCCTGACCAATCTGCCCACGCAATACATTGTGGTCTCGAACATCGCGTATTTCTCCGGCGACAGCTCCGCCGCCACGGGCTACAACGCCGGCGAATTCGGCGACGGCAAGCTCGACAATGTCGATGTCAACAATGCGCTCTACGCCTCGGTGGGCATTCACAAGCCTTTCGTTTTTAGCGACGCTTACAACGCCATGGATGTGTATCCCGAACTGCCTGGCTTCACCGGCGACGGCTTCGTGAATTTCCTGGACTGGCAAACCATTCTCCGCCGCTCTCTCGGCGTTGATCCCAGCAATTGGGCCCGCTTCTGGACGGACGCTGGCATCCGCGGCAACTCCAATGTCACCTGGACGCCTTTCGGCCCGCCGGTGAAACTCGATGTTCCCGCCGTGGCGCCCGGCGCCGTGTGGGCGACGCAAGCCACGCTCGGCGCGCAAAGCCAATCCGGCCTGGTGCTCGGCCTCACTTGCACCATGCCGGTCTATGTCAATGTTCAGCCTGGCTCCAGTCTTTCCGGTCTCCAATTCCGCGCCATCGTCACCCCCAATGGCGGCGCCCCGACTCCGGCGGGCATCCAATTCAACCGCGCAGCTGGCCTTCCGGCTCCGCTGTCGTTGAACGGACTTTCGCCCAACGACATCATTCGCGCCTGGTCGCTCGGCTCCTTCGCTGGTTTGCAGGGCAGCAATTATCTTGGCTCGATCAGTTTCCAAATTCCGTTGTCCGCCAAAAACGGCCAGTCTTATTCGCTGCATTTCGTCGGCGTCGATGGCGCGCCCAACATTTCCACGGCCTATCAGCTTGAAAGCTTCCCCGCCACCGCCATGGTCGGCAACGGCGCGATCCCCGTCTCGCTCACGTCCGACGAATGGAAGGCTCATTTCTTCGGCGACGCCTCCAATCCGCTGGCGGCCGACAACATGGACGCCGACGGCGACGGCCAATCCAACTGGCAGGAATATCTCGCGGGCACCGATCCCACGGACGGCCACTCGAGCCTGCAATTCTCCAGCAGCAGCTGGGGCCTTAACAGTTCGCCGACCGTGAATTTTGGATGGTTGACTGCTCCCGGCAAAACCTACGTCCTCGAGACGCGGGCGGCCCTGAGCGGCAATTGGTCAGCCATCAAGACGAATTTGGGCGACGGTTACCTCCACAACCTGGTGGTGACCAACTTTAGCGGGAGTTCCCGATTCTACCGTATCCGCCTTCAGCCATGAAACCCATAGTCCATTATTTTAGCGCTCGAATTGGCCTCGCTGTCCTCGGCCTTGCGGCGTTGGGCGCTTCCTCCGTCCAAGGCCAATTCGTTTCCACGGCCATCACCAACTTGCATTCACCCAACGGCCTCGCCGTGGATGGGTCGGGCAACGTGTACATCACGGAATCGGGCAGCAATCGCGTTATCAAATATATTCCCAGCAGCGGCGTCCTTTCCACTCTGGCCGGTTTTCCCAGTTCGACGGGCGCGACCAATAACGGCACGGGCACAGCCGCGCATTTTAACAATCCCGCTGGCATCGCCTACGTTCCGGCGCGCGGCGGCCTCGTGGTGGCGGATTCGGGGAACAACGATTTGCGGCTCGTCACTTTGAACGGCGTCGTGACCACGATTGCGGGCACCCCCGGCGTGTACGGCCCGGCGGCGGCCGGCTCAGTTCCCGCAGCCAGCGCGTTCTTCAGTTTTCCCGAAGGCATCGCGGCCGATCCCAACGGAAATATTTATATCGCGGACACCGGCAACAGCAAAATCCGCCTGTTGGACACCAATAATCTCGTCTGGACCATTCAGATCACAAACGGCTATTCGTTCTACAACCTCCAAGGCCTGGAATTGGACCCGTCGGGCAATCTCTGGATTGCAGACACCAAGAACGACACCATCTGCGTCATCAGCAATATCGCCTCGGGCATCACCCATTCGGCGACGCTGATCGCGGGCGCCGTGCAGATTGACGATGTTACCGATGACGACAACGCTCTTAACGCGCGCTTCAGCCTCCCGAGCGGCGTTTTCTGGGACGCCCAGACCGGCAGTTTGCTCGTGGCCGACACCGGCAACGAAACCATCCGCAACCTCTATTCCACGAATGGCAGTTGGGCGGTCCAAACGCTGGCCGGAACTCCCGGCGCTCCGGGCCATACCGATGGCGCGCCGAATGTCGCCCTCTTTAGCCAGCCGGTGCAGATTGTCCCCGACGTCTATGATTCCGGCCTCTACGTGGTGGATCGCGCTAATGGCTCCATCCGCGATTTCCAGCCCAGCCCGCCGCAACCCCAGGTTGCCGATCCCACGTTCGGCTATGTCACCTTCGGCAAAGACGGCTCGCAGTTCGCTGATGCGGTAAACGGCGTCTTTAATAACTTCGATCCACCCCGCATCGCCATCAAAGCCGAAGCCGGCACGCAAACGTATCTGACGTTTGGACCCACGCCCGATCCTTTTCACAACACCATTCCGGTTCCCGGTCCCAGCACCGGCCTGACGCCGGACACTTACCACGGCGACAGCCTCAGCGCCTCGGAAAGCGCCCTTTCCATCGTGCAGCCCCAGCCAGACATCACGCTCTTTGCCGTGAGCCAGGCCACGGGCCGCAAGCCCAGCTCCGTCGTCAGCGCGCGCTACCAATTCGTGGTCGGCAACCCCGTCATCACCGGCGACAACCCGGCAGCCATTCAGTTGACAGACGTGACCGCCTCCGCCCTCCTCTTTTACACGCTGGACGGCTCCCTGCCCACCGATGATGGCAGCAACACCAACTCCGTCGGCCCGATCGGCAATGGCCAGACCATTTCCCTCAACATCGTCACCAACGTCACGCTCACGGTGCGCGGTTTCCGCACCGGATTCGCCCCCAGCGGCCCAAGCACGGAGAACCTTTCCGTCACCAATTTCCAGGCGAACAACATCAGCTTTGGCTTTGCCTTCGGCGAGGCTTCCAGCAGTTTCATCGCCGCCGCCGGGCAGAAATTCTACGCTCCCATCACCCTGTCGCTTCTGCCCAATGCGACCATGTATTCGTTGCAATTCAATGTGACCGTCACCAACCTCGCCGGTTCGCCGGCGCCGGGGCCGACCTACAACTTTGAATCGATGCTGGAAAAACCGGACCCGAACAATTCCGGCGTCTTTGACATCATTCCCCCGCTCATGTTCGGCGGCGTGGTGTTTGCCACCAACTACGTGACCAACGTCATCACCACCAATTTGGACCAGGTCATCACCGCGCAACCCGGTTTTACCAACGGCGTTTTTGCCGACACTTCCATCAATCTGCTCGGCGTCGGCTGGCTCGAACGCGCCGGTTCCACCAACCTTTACAACACCAAATCCCAGGACCTCATCACGTTTTCCCAGGCCAAGGACATTCAACACTCCAGCGCCGACGGCAAGGTCATCGTGGGCGGCTATTCCTTCGTGGTGCCCACCACGGCGACGGCGGGTCAACAATATAAAATCCAGATCGGACGCCCCTCCGCCACCGCGGACGGCATTGGCGTCGTTCCCGCCCTGCTCGTCGCTCCCACCAATGGCTCGATGACCAATGGCCCGATCAATTCCATCAAGACGGTCGTGGTCGGCTCCGCCAAATACATCGTGGGTGACGTCAATAATTTTCGCTGGTTCAACGCCGGCGACTTCGGCGACGGCAATCTCGACAACTCCGACGTCATGGAAGTGTTCCAAAGCGCCGTTTACAAACTCAACTCACCGCCCATCGGCAGCGACATGCGCGACGCCATGGATTCCTCCAACGGCGGCGCCAACGCCGACCCGCAAATCTTTAACGGCACGGGAGCCGCCGCCAACGCGATCATCAATGGGATGCAATACGGCGACGGCCAGCTCGACATCTCCGACGTTTACGTCACCTTCCGCCGCTCGCTGGATCCCACCCTCACCTGGTACACGCGTTCGTGGATTGGCGGCAGCCTGGTGGCCCAAGCCACCTCCAACGCCCCGGTCAAGACATCCATCACCCCCGGCAAAACCGGCGTCGCCGTTGCCCACACTTTAACCGTGGCCGCGGGCCAGGTGATTGCCTCCGGCTCGTCTGCCACCATCCCGCTGCAAGTGGTGGCGCCCGATCCCAACGGCATGCCCGTGCGGACTCTTATGTTTGACGTCGTGGCCGAGCCGCTCGATGGTTCGCCGGCCATCACCGCTCCCATCACGTTTACCCCGAATCCCGGCCTCGGCGCGCCGACGCTCACGCTCACCCAATCCGCCGACGACTTTTCCGCCGCGTGGCTGGATGCCTCCTCTGTGGGCGTCAGCGGCGCGGGTGTCCTCGGTTATATCAATCTCACCTTGCCGGCAGGCGCTGGCGCCAACGCCGCCTACCGCGTCTCCATCAAGAATTTCTCCGCCTCGCCCAATGGCCTCGGAGTTTTCGCCGCCACGGTGCAAAACGGCCTGGTCACCGCCTCCGCCCGCACGGCCTCCAGTTGGGGCGATGGCATCCCGGATGTCTGGCGCCTGCAACATTTCGGCACCATCGCCGATCCGACTTCCTATCCGACGTTTGACGCGGATGGCGATGGCCAATCCAATTGGCAGGAATATGTCGCGGGCACCGATCCCCTCGACGCGACGAGCGTCTTTAAGCTCCAATCTGCGGCCGGGTCGGCGTTCGCGCTGCAATGGCCCAGCGTCTCTGGGAAGCATTACATCGTCCAAAGCTCTTCCTCGCCCGACGCCGCGAATTGGACAAACGTCTCCACTAATGCGGGCACGGGCGGCATGATCAAATGGACGGACAGCAACCCGGCGCCCCAGGCTCGGTTCTTCCGCGCGATTGTGCAGTAAGCGGCGCGGGCTGGGCGCTATTGAATCGCCAGCCCCTGCTTGATGTTGAATTTCTCCACGCGTTTGCGCAACGTCGCGCGCGTGATGCCCAGGAGCTTGGCGGCCTGCACCTGGTTGCCGTTCGTTTCCAGCAACGCCTGGATGATCAATTCCCGCTCCACCGCCGGCAACACCTTCAAATCATTCTGCTGCCGCGCCCATTGAAACAGCATGCGCCCCATGTTCGTGATGTTGGACGCCGGCTCCTCCCCCGCCACTGGCGCGACAGGTTCGCTGACCGGAGCCGAAGCTTGTCCCGGCGCGGCGACCGCTCCCGGCAAATCTCCCGGCAGGATCACGTCCCCCTTGGCCATGACGGTGGCCCGCTGAATCACGTTCTCCAGCTCCCGAACGTTTCCGGGCCAATGAAAGCGCTGCAACAATTCCCCCGCCGCCGGCACAATGGATTTCGGCGCCCGATTCTGCGCCAGCGCAAATTTCTTCAGAAAATAATTCACCAACAGCGGGACATCCTCCCGCCGCTCCCGCAGGGGCGGAATATGAATGCGCACGACGTTGAGCCTGTAAAATAAATCCTCGCGAAATTCCCGCGCCGCCACCGCCTGCTCCAAGGGCCGATGCGTGGCCGCAATCACCCGCACATCCACCTTGATCGGCTGGTTGCCGCCCACGCGCTCGAACGAGCCTGCTTGCAGCACGCGCAAAATCTTCGCCTGCGTCGCCAGCGTCATGTCGCCAATTTCATCCAGGAAAATCGTGCCGCCATCGCATTGCTCGAACTTCCCGATGCGCTGGTTGGTCGCGCCGGTGAACGCCCCTTTCTCATGCCCGAACAATTCGCTCTCCAGCAGATTTTCCGGGATCGCCGCGCAGTTGATCGCCAGAAAGGGCTGGCCGTTTCGCTTGCTGTGATGATAGATCGCCCGCGCCACCAGTTCCTTGCCCGTCCCGCTTTCCCCCGTGATCAAGGCCGTGGCGCTGCTTCCCGCCAATTGGCCGATCATCTTGAAAACATTCTGCATCGCCTCGCTGCGCCCGATGATGCCCACGTCGTAATCCTCCGATTCCAGCAACGGCTGATACGACACCACTTGCCGCATGTCACGCGCCGCCTTCAACGCCCCGAGAACCACCTGTTTCAAACGCGGCACATCGAACGGCTTCAGCAAATAATCGTACGCGCCCAGCTTCATCGCCTCGATCGCCGTTTGCGTCGTCCCGTACGCCGTCATCATGATCACCATCTGCTTGGCGTCCAACTGCCGCAGGCGCCGCAGCGTTTCCAGCCCGGACATTCCGCCCATGCGCACGTCCATGATCACGAGGTCAGGCTTGATTTTCGGCAGAATGCGCAACCCCTCCTCCCCGCTGTTGGCGGTCGTCAACTCGATGTCCGGCTGGTCAAATATTCGCTTGAACGAATATTGCACGTCCGCTTCGTCATCGATTAACAGCAACTTGTCCATGCCCGAAAAATAACCGCCCGCGCCGCCGATGACACGAAAATTTCCGGCCGCCTACTGCCGCGCCGCGCCGGCAATGCTCAAGTTGACCTCGATTTCCGGCGCCACCTTGTCTTCGTCCTCATGCGCGTGGATTGCGAAATCATTGCGATTGATCATGAATTGCGCCCGC
Source organism: Verrucomicrobiia bacterium (assembly GCA_035551475.1). Lineage (GTDB taxonomy): Bacteria > Verrucomicrobiota > Verrucomicrobiia > Limisphaerales > Palsa-1400 > DASZMX01. The sequence goes on along the minus strand of DASZMX010000043.1, from coordinate 17,657 downwards.
AACACCAGCAGGTCGCCGTTCATATTCGGCACCCGTTGCCCGAGCTTGCCTTTGAGATAGGTCAAAGAAATCGGGACCGTTACTTCCTTGCTGACGCCCTTCAATGTGAACGTGCCGTGCGCGTCCGCCGTGGTTTTTTCCCCGCTGGTCTTCACGTTTTCCAGCTTGTCGGCGACAAATTTAATTTCCGGCTGCCCCGCCGCGTCCAGCCAGCCTTTGCTGTGCAGAATGCCGTCCATCATGGAATTGGGCACATGCAGGGACGCCGTCGTCACGATGATGCTGCCGGTCGTGGCCCCGGGATTCTCCGGGTCAAAGGACACCGTGCCCGAGACGCCATTGGCGCTGCCGCTGATCGCCTCCAGATGCGCGTCCAGCCGGAAGGTCGCGTTGTTGACACCTTTGGGATCTTTGAAATCAAAACTCATGGGCGCCGCCGCCGCCTGGGCCAGGGCCAAAGCCGAACACAATGCGAGAAGTTGGGAATTCATGCGGACGTTATGCCCGCCCGCCGCGCCGTTTGTAAAGCACCGAGACGCCGAGCGCCAATCCCGCCGCCGCCGCCAGCCCCGCCAAACACTGGCCAACCGGACAGCGCCTGGCGCGTCCTGGCTTCCGAAGGGATCGCCGGCTTGGAACAAGATTAAGAAGCCAATTTTGCGCTGGAGTCGGCTCGCCGTTTGCGGCATTGCTGCCCGGTTCCTGGTTTTCTATGAATACGAAATTTTTCTGGCGGCGCGCGGCTCTGGCAGGTTTGGCTTTGGCTCTCACGACGGGTACGCGGGCGGCGGATTCATTCTGGCCGCAGTGGCGCGGGCCGCTGTGCAATGGCACGGCGCCCGACGCGCACCCGCCGATCACCTGGAACGAAACCAATCATGTGCAATGGAAAACGGCCATCCCTGGCGAGGGGGACGCCACGCCCATCGTGTGGGGTGATCGGGTTTTTATTCTCACCGCAGTAGGGCCGGAAGGGGCGGTCGTTTCGACTGCGCCCAAGGATCCCTATCAATTCACCGTCATTTGCGTGGATCGCCAGTCGGGGAAGGTTCTGTGGAAAAAAGTCGCGCACGAAGAGGTGCCGCACGAGGGCCGACAGGAAAATAACACGTTTGCATCCGCGTCGCCCATTGCCGATGGCAAACATTTGTTCGCGTTCTTTGGATCGCGCGGCCTTTATGCCTACGACTTTGATGGGAATCTCGCCTGGCAAAAGGATCTCGGCAGAATGAAAACGAAAATGGGCTTCGGCGAAGGCGCTTCGCCCGCCCTCGCCGGGGATACGCTGGTGATCGATTGGGATGACGAAAGCGGCCACAGCTTTATCACCGCCCTCGACAAAAAATCCGGCCAGGAACTGTGGCGCACGCCGCGCGATGAGGCGACCGGCTGGTCCACGCCGTTGATCGTCGATTTCCAGGGCGCCAAGCAAGTGGTGGTGAATGCCAGCAAGGCGGTTCGCAGCTATGATCTGGCGACGGGGCGCGAAATTTGGTCCTGCACCGGGCAAACCGCCAACGCCATTCCCAGCCCGGTGGCGCTGGGCGATGTCGTTTACTTGACAAGCGGTTTTCGCGGCGCCGCGCTGGAGGCCGTGCGCCTGGGGAAAACCGGCGATCTGACGGGCACGGACGCGATTGTGTGGAGTCACCCGAAAGGGACGCCTTATATTCCTTCGCCATTGCTCGTGGGGGACCGGCTTTATGAGCTGAAGGGGACGGACGCCATTTTATCGTGTTTCGACGCCAAAACCGGCGCCGCTCATTTCGAGCAGGAGCGGTTGGAGGGTTTGCACGCAGCTTATGCTTCGCCAGTGGCGGCGGGTGGAAATATTTACGTGCTGGGCCGCGAAGGCGTGTGCGTGGTGCTGAAGGACAGCCCCAAGCTCGAAGTTGTCTCTGTCAATAAATTGGCGGAGGATCACACCGACGCGTCGATGGCGCTCGCCGGCGACCAGGCGTTTATTCGCACCCGGCACAGCTTGTATTGCCTCAAGAATCAGTAACCAGGCTCGCTATTCGTCATACTCGCTGGAGCCTTGCACCCAGACGAAGGATTGCAGGTCGATCATGTCGCGCGGAGCCAGTTCGCCCAGGTCACGGCGGATGATGTCGGCAAATTCAAGCAATTTGCCATAGGTTTCGGGGTTGGGCCGGGATTGATAGGGAAACTCGAAGCCATACTCCGCCGCCGCCAGTTTGGTGACATTGGGCTTCAGAAAAAAGTGACGATCCGGCTGCGCCAGGAAGCCAAATACGGTCACCACCGGCCACGTTAGGACGCGGGTTTGGCGGCGGGGCAATTGCCCAACCATGTCGCACCATTCCGCAAACCTCGCGTCCATGCCCCCGCGCCCGTGCAAAAACTCGAAAAGCCCCTCGGCAAAGATTTTCGCGCCGCCCGCGGGCTTCACGGCGTCGCGCAACGCCATTTTTTCAAAGGAGAAAAGCAGGTTGGTGCGAGACTCAATGCGCACGGCGCGAGCCGCGATCTCGGCAAACTGGCGCCCGCGCAAAAGTTCACGAAATACCTGCGGCCCCAACGCCGCCCGCCATTCCTCATGCGCGCGCCACTTGTAGCCGCGTTCCCACGCCACATATTTGGGGTCGCGAAAACCGTCCGGGAAAAAATGCAAAAACTTCCGTTGCGCGCGCAATGCGCCCGTGGACAGACCGCTGCGGCGCGTGCGCGCCGGCGTTGAAAAACGAACTATTCCCATAAAAATTCCTCCTTCTGGCAAGATGCGCCGCGGCCCGCCTATGTCAATACGAGCAGACCCCGAGCGTGGGGACGGCGTTTCCAATTTGGGGTTGCCGCCGGAGGGTTTTATGCGAGGATGGACTCGTGCCATCTTGCCAGCGCCAGTTTGAATGCAGCCGCCGCGCATTTTTGCGGCGCGGCGCGGTTCTCGCGGCAGGCCTGCCGTTTCTGTCCCCGCTCACCTCCGCGTGGGCCGAAGCGCAAAAATCCAAGGTGGCGCTCGTCAAATGCCCCGGTTACGGCGCGCAAACCCGCCCGGCCCTGGCCAAGTGCTTCGATCTGCTGGGCGGCGCGGCCCCGCTGGTCAAAGGCAAGACGGTAACTGTCAAGATTAATTTGACCGGCACCGATTTTTCGCCCTTCCTCGGCCGGCCCGTGGGCGAGACCTTCATGACGCACGATTCCACGGTGATGTCACTGCTTTCGCTTCTGTTCGACGCAGGCGCCACGCGCGTGCGCTTGGTGGAATCCACCCAAAGCCATGCGACGCTTGAGGAGTCGCTCACGGAAGCGGGCTGGGACGTGAAGGCCTTGAGCGCGCTGGGCAAAGTGGATTTTGAAAATACGCGCAACCTCGGCAAAGGAAAAGCCTATGCGCACCTGCCGGTCAAAGGCGGCGGCGCCATGTTCTCCGCGTTCGATTTCAACCACGCCTACGCGGACACCGACGTGATGATTTCCCTGGCCAAACTCAAGCGCCACATCACGGCCGGTGTGACGCTTTCGATGAAAAATCTGTTCGGCATCACGCCGAATTCTCTCTACGGCACGGAGGCGGGCAGCGAACAGGCCACGGAAGGCCGCGCGACCCTGCATGGAGAGGCGGAGGCGAAAATCAAGCTGCCGGGAATAAAAGACAACGTTCCCTACAAGGACCCCTTCACGCGCGTGCCGCGCATCATCGTGGACATTTGCGCGGCGCGGCCCATCGATATTGCTATTATTGACGGCATCACAGCCATGACCGGCGGCGAAGGCCCGTGGACGAGCCAGGTCGCAAAAATCCAAGTCACCACTCCCGGCATCCTGATCGCCGGCCTTAATCCGGTGTCCACCGATGCGGTCGCCACGGCGGTGATGGGTTATCCCGATCCGCGAGCGGCGCGCGGTGTGCATCCCTTTGATTATTGCGACAACCATCTCGTGCTGGCCGAGCAGGCGGGATTGGGCACAGCCGATTTGTCGCGCATCGACGTGCGGGGCCTGTCCATCGCCGAGGCCAAGTATCAGTACGATTGACAGCGGCCTGAGCCCATTCCGATTTTCGCGCCGTTTTGTAATCGCCAATTGCGGCCGGCAGGAGCATAAACGAAATTATGCCAATCATACTTGGATTTCTGATTGTGATCATAGTGGTGGTGGCAGCGCTCGCCGCCCTCTTGATCGGGATTTATAATAATCTCGTCGCCCTCCGCCAGCAGGTCAAAGCCAGTTGGTCGCAGATCGATGTGCAGTTGAAACGGCGGCACGATCTGATTCCCAATCTCGTGAACACCGTGCAAGGCTACGCGGCGCACGAACGCGGCACGTTGGACGAAGTCGTCGCCGCCCGCGCCCGCGCCACCGGGGCCGCCACGCCGGCGGACCGCATGAGGGCGGAAGGCGAATTGAGCGGCGCGTTGGGGCGCCTGCTCGCCGTTTCCGAGGCGTATCCGAATCTGAAAGCCAATGAGAATTTTCTGAACCTGCAAGGGCAACTGTCCGCCACCGAAGCGCAGATCGCCAGCGCCCGCTCGTCCTACAATCAGGTCGCCACCCAATTCAACACCTCCGTGCAAACCTTTCCAGCGGTGGTGGTCGCGGGCATGCTGGGCTTTGCGCCAGAACCGTTTTTCGAAACGCCCGCGGCCGAACAGCAGGCGCCCAAGGTGCAATTCTAGGACGCGGTTTCCTGCAAGGTTTTGAGCCGCAATTGCCCGCACGCGGCATCGATCTCGTGCCCTTTTTCGCGGCGCAACGTGACAATGGCATGCTGCCGCGCCACCGCCTCCAAAAACGCCTCCTGCGCCGGCTCGGACGGGCGGGACCACGGCAATCCCTCCACCTTGTTATAGGGAATGAGATTCACTTTCGCGTGCAAACGGAGCGCGAGCTGCGCGAGCGGCGCGGCCTGGCTGACCGCGTCATTCACCCCGGCAATCAAAATGTATTCGAGCGTGATCATCCGGCCCTTTTTTTCCTGGTAATATTCACAGGCTGACACCAGCTCCTTGAGTGGATACTTTCTATTGACAGGCATGATTTGGCCGCGCACCTCGTCCGTGGCGCCGTGCAGGGAGATGGCCAGGCGATACTGCGGCGCGTCCTCGGCCAGGCGGCGGATTTGCGGCGCCAGCCCGCTTGTGGAAACCGTGATTTTTCGCGCGCCAATGCCCCCGCCCCACGGCGCGTTCAAGATGCGCAGGGCTTTCATCAAATTCTCGTAATTGGCCAGCGGCTCGCCCATGCCCATGATCACCAGGTTATTGACAGCGCGCGTTTCCCCGCTTTTTTCCCGGCGCTCAATGGCCCCCACCTGATCCACGATTTCATCCGGCTGCAGGTTTCGTTTCCAACCATCCAGGCCGCTGGCGCAAAAACGGCAGCCATACGCGCAGCCGACCTGCGTGGAAACGCACAGCGTCTGCCGATCACTCGGTTCGCCGTACAGGTTCGGGTTGGCCGGGATCAGCACGCTCTCCACGAGCGCGCCGTCCTTCAAGCGCCACAAAAATTTCTGGGTCGTATCCTTGGCGCCCTGTTTCCGCGCCAATTCGAGCGCGTAAAAGTCGAAGGTTTCCTCCAATTTTTGGCGCAGCGCCTTGGGCAGGTTGGTCATTTCGCCCCACGCCGTCGCGCGCCGCTCATAAATCCACTCGAGCAGCTGTTTGACACGGTAGGCGGGCTGGCCCCATTCGGCAAAGCGGGCCTGCAAATCTTCCAGCGTTTGGGAGCGGACATCCAAATTCACGCCCCCAAATTAGGGGACGAATCCTATTTCGCAAGCGCGACCAAATAGCTCTGGAGCCGCTCCATCTGCTCCGGCGCCTTCCGTTGCGTGTAGATTTGGTGCAGGTTCGCGCAAATCCGCAGCAGAATCCGCCGCGAACTCATCGGCGCCAGGCAGCTGTCCTCAAACCGCTGGCGCAATTGCACCACATACTTGATGCAATCGGATTTCGAAAGCAGCCGCCCGCCGTTGAAGGCATCGATGTAAACCTCCGCCCGGCTCGTCTGGTAACGGCACAGGAAATAATTCTGCGGCAGCCCAATCCCCGCCATCGGCAGGCGGAGCCGCCGCCCCACCAGCAGATAAAGAATGCACAAGCTGACGGGATTGCCCGCCTTCCTGTCAATTACACGGCTGAAATAGCTGTCCTCCGGCCCCTGCGCATTTTTTTCTTCGCCCAAAAATTTCTGCGTCCGAAAAAGGTAATCATTGATCCCGCGCAACACTTCCCCGGCCTCGCCATTCAAGTCGAGCCGCTCCCGCAAGTCGCGCGCGTAATCATCCAGAATGGCGCCGTAGGCCTCGATGTTGATGTCCGGGTATTGCGTGCGCGCCAGCAGCATCACGCCGCGTTCGAGGTCGAAGTCCTCGCCTTGATTCAGGCAAAAGGCCAGCAACTCGGTGTCGGCCGCCAGGCGGGCAAAATGCTGGACGATCTCGTTCGCGCGCCGCCGCAGAACCGGATCACTGCTCAAGGCATATTCGCGCATCCAGCGCGCGCTGGCGGGGCCGAAGGAAATGATCTTTTGCCGCACCGTCCGATAGATATGCGCGTCGTCGTCGCAGAGCAGGCTGATCAGCGCCTTCTGTTGTTTCTCCTCCAACATCCCGGCTGGCTTGGCGGGCGGCAAACTCATGGCTTCCACGAGCACCATGCCAGAGTTTCCCCTTCCTGACAATCAACAATCGCAACAAAACGCTTCGCGTCACGGTTGCGGCTTCGCCACATCCGCTTTCAATTCGGTCTTCTCGTCCTTGCTGAGATGGATTTGATCCAGCATCGGCTTCACTTTTTCCCAAACTTCCTTGGGCACGGCCGCCTGTTGCTCGGGCGTTTCGATGGCGCCGTCGAACAATAATTTGCCTTCGTGATCGTGCGCAGTCAGGCGGCGCTTTGGGTCGGCAATCAGGACATAATCGCCCGTGCTGTCGGTTTTCACAATGCTGCGGGCCGTCTTGTAATCCTTCTTGACAACCATGGTGGCGTCGTTGTCGAGGTCCACGCCGCTTTCCGCCAGCGCCGCCAAATCGCTGTCGGCGGGGCCGAGGTTTTTGTTGTGCGCCCGGGCGTCGCGCACCGCCCGCTCCACGGAGCGGCGCGCTTCCTCCATGGCCCTTTTCATTTGGTCGGCGACATCTTTGGATTCCATGGCGCGTTGCACTTGCTGGTCGATCATGACCTTCTGCTCGCTCAGCGAGCGGTTAAGATCCTTCAAGTCATTGAATTTGCGATATTCAAACAGGCCCTCGCCGCCGTCTGGGACGGCGTTGTCCCAATTCGTCTTGACAACTTTGGGGGCCGCCGATTCCTTCTTGCCGGCCCGATAATACGTGACCTTGACCGCCTCCCCTTCCCCATGGATTTGCACGAGCTTGCGCAATTGCAAGGGATCCATGAGCATCTGCCCATCCATCTCCGCCAGGACGTCATTCTTGCGCAGATTGGCTTTTTCCGCCGGGCTGTTGCTCATGACCATGGTGACCACCAATCCTTCGCCGGGCTTCAAACCCAATTGCGCCTGCAACTCCTCCGAGGTTTCCTTCACCGCCACTCCCAGCCAGGCCACATCCTTTTTGTCGCCGCCGTGACTTCGCTCCACCGAGCGCCAGGTGAAAGCCTTTTGGTCGCTCACGGCATCGGCTCCGGGCGCCGCCACCATCGTCCTCGCACTCGCCGCCCACGCGGCGGCGACGGCTAATTTGACAATTATATTTTTCATAGGTTTGCTTGGACTGCAATTAATACGATTCAAATCGCACCGGCGTCACCACGAGGCGCGGCCGGCTCTCCTCCACCACCAGGCCGCGCTCCTTATCTTTGACAATGACCTGGTCTTCCCAGCGCTGCACGCGGAACCGCACCGCCTCTCCGCTGGGCAATTGTCCCACCGCATCAAAGGACGACACCAATTTCTCGTTGACCTGCATCTGGTCCGCCTTGAGCGCGGCCAGGCGCGGCGCGGGGACGTTTTCCCGCCAGGGATAAACCGCCAGACCCGCCATGACCGCCGCCACGGCCGCCGGAGCCAACCATCGCAGCACGACGCGCCAGACCGACACGCCGGCAACTTGCGACCGGACACAAGGCTTCACGGAGAGGATCCGAGCCCTCAAGATCTCCGGCGGCCGGGCGGGCGGAAAGCGCCGCAACTCCGCTTCAAATTGCTCCTGTTCACTTTCGTTCATACCAAAGCCTCCTTCGTCCGCTTGCGTAGCTCCATCAATCCGTACCGATACCGCGATGAAGCCGTGTTGAGCGGAATTTCCAAGGCCGCCGCGATCTCTGCGAAGGTTAATTCGCCCCACACCTTCAGCGTCACCACATCCCGATAAATCTCGGGCAATTGGCCCAACGCCTCCTGGATCAGCCGCCCGCGCTCGCGGTCTTCGAGCGCGCCATCGAACCAATATTCCGGAGCTTCTCCGTGCGCCGCGATCTCCCGCCGGCCCCGCCGGTCATCGCGTCGCGCCCAATCCACCGCACGCCGCCGGATCGTCGCATACACGAGGCCTGCGGGTGGCGGCCCGCCGCCGCCTTGCTGGCGCCACGATTCCACCACCGCCTCCTGCACCAGATCCTGGGCGTCCGCCTCGCATCGCGCCTGCTGCCGCGCAAACAGCAGGAAGCCCGGCCCGCTTTGGTCCGCCCAATCCCGCCATTCCGGGTCCCTTTCGCCTGCATGTTCGCCGCCATTCACGCGCTTCACCCATTAAAGCGGCGCCTGCCGCGGTTTTTGTCTAAGAATTATGTTTCGGTGATTATGGTGTCGGCGTGCTCGTACGCCGGGGCGCACGCGCACAAGAGGCGCAGGGTCTCGGAGCCAGTATTCCACAATTTGTGTTTTTGGCCCGGCAGAATGGCGATGGCGTCGCCGGCCGCAACCGCGCGCGTCTCGCCGTCAATACGAATCTTTCCCTGCCCGTGCGTGAGGTAATAAATTTCCTCGGTCAGAATATGGTAATGTTCCTGGGTGCTGGCGCCGGGGGCCAGGCGGGCCTCGGCCAGGCTTTGCTGCCGGATGCCGGAATTGCGATGGGCCAAAAGCTCGCGAATCTCCGAGCCATCCTTGGTGGTGAACGACGGAACTTCCGCCAGATTTTTTATGTCCATAGAAAAGTTGGGATGGTGGGCGATGAGGGATTCGAACCCCCGACCCACAGCGTGTAAAGCTGCTGCGCTACCGCTGCGCTAATCGCCCGTGGGAAAAAGTTTAAAGTTCGCCCTTGAAACTTCAATGAATTTCGCCGGGAAAACCTTGTTGACGAAGAGCCTCATACAACACGAGGGCCACGCAATTGGATAAATTCAACGACCGCACTTCTCCGTGGAACATTGGGATGCGCAGCCAGGTGGCGGCATGCCGCTCCACCAGCGCGGGAGGAAGGCCGGCCGTTTCGCGCCCAAACACCAGGTAATCGTCCGGGCCGTAAGCCGCCTCGGTGTACGAGCGCGGCCCGCGCGATTCGATCAGCCAGAGCCGCGCGCCAGGCGGCAGGCCCTGCTGGAAAACGCCCCAGTTCGCCCAGCGCTGCCATGCCAGATGCCGCCAATAATCCAGGCCCGCCCGCTTCAATTGCGCGTCATCCAACTTGAAGCCGAGGGGCTCGATCAAATGCAGCTTCGCGCCGGTGGCGGCGCACAAACGCGCGACGTTCCCGGTGTTGGGCGGAATCTCCGGCTCGACCAGCACGACATTCATGTCAATAGAACACCTTCCACAGCGTCAAGCCGTGAGCAGGCGCCGTCATCCCGGCGGCGCGGCGGTCTTTCTGCGCCAGAATGCTTTTGACCTCCGCCGCCGCAATTTTGCCCTGGCCGATTTGCGCCAGCGTTCCCACCATCCCCCGGCACATTTTGTAGAGGAAGCCGTCCCCTTCGATGATGACCGTGAGCGCGGCCCCATTTTTTTTGATGTCGCACCGCCGCACCGTGCGCACGGTGGATTTCATCTCGTATTCCCGCGTGGCCGCCAGCGATTTGAAATCATGCCGCCCCAAAAACAGGCGCGCCGCGGCGCGCATCGCCGCCACATCCAGCGGCCGCGCCACATGCCAGGCCGTGTGCCGGCACAAGGGATTCATCGCGGGGCCATTCCAGATAAAATAACGGTACTGCTTGCCCTTGGCCTGAAACCGGGCGTCGAATTCCGGCCGCACCCGCGCGGCGGCCATGATGCGGATGTCCGGGGGCAAATGCGCGTTGAGGGCGAGCGCCAGCTTGCGCGGCGGCATCGGCGGTGTGCGGTCGGGAACCTCCACGTCCGCCACCATGCCCAGCGCATGCACGCCGGTGTCGGTGCGGCTGGAACTGCGCAGGCGCCCGGCGCCGGGAAGAATTTTGGCCAGAGCCTCCTCGATCACCTGCTGCACGCCCAGCCCGATCTTCTGCACCTGCCAGCCGGCGTAGCCGGCCCCGTCATAGGCGATCGTGAGCTTGATTTTCACTGTCAAGAAAACTCTGCAATAAAATCGCCGCCGCCGTTTGGTCCACCTTCGTCTTGCGCTTTTCCCGGCTCATCCCGGAAGCGATCAAAAACCGGTTGGCCTGCGTGGAGGTCAGGCGCTCGTCCCACGCTTTGATGGGCGCGGCCACGCCTTGCTGGAGGGCGGCGATGAATTCCCGCACTTTCTCCGCCGCCGGCCCGTAGGTTCCGTTCATGTTGCGCGGCATGCCGACCACGATTTTTCCCACGGCGCGCTCGCGGACAATTTCGGCCAATCGTTCGAGCGCCTTGGCCGCCGGTTCGGCCGCAATAAATTCGAGCGGATGCGCAATGGTGGCCGTCTCATCGCTGAGGGCCAGGCCAATGCGCTTGGAGCCGTGATCAATTCCCAGGACGCGCATGTTTAGTTGATGGTTGTTCCGTCGTCCACTTGACAGCCCGCCACCAGAATGACTTCGATCGTGTCGCACGACCCCGTGCCGCCGAAGGTGGTGAAAGTGCGTCCGTCCTTGGAGATGGTGATGAAACTGCGATGCGGCACGCGGATTTTTCGTCCGTCATTCAAGCGCAGCGTAAACGGCTGGAAAGGATCGTGGTTCACCAAACCGCGCAAGGCATCAGCGTTCATCCCGGAACCTAACGCCACTGTTCCCCCTAATGCAAGAATCGACCGCGCGCTTTACAGGCTGCGCAGCACGCGGGCGGCTGTCTCCACCGTGCGCGCAATGTCGTCGGGCGAATGCGCCGCCGAAATAAATCCCGCCTCGAATTGCGAGGGCGCCAGATACACGCCGCCTTCGAGCATGCCATGAAAATATTTCGCGAAGCGCTCCCGGTCGCAACTCATGGCGTCGCTCAGATTATGCACCGGTTGCGCGGTGAAATAGGCGCAGAACATGGAGCCGATGCGGTTGAATTGCACCGGGATGCGCGCCGCCGCCGCCGCGGCCTTCATCCCCTTTTCCAATTCCGCCCCGGCTTCCTCCAGTTTTTTATAAATCTCGCCGGACGCCAATTCTTGCAGGACGGCGAGCCCCGCCGCCATCGCCAGCGGATTGCCGCTCAGCGTCCCCGCCTGGTAAACGGGGCCCAGCGGCGCGAGGCAATCCATCACGTCCGCGCGCCCGCCAAATGCCCCCACCGGCAAACCGCCCCCGATGATTTTGCCGAAGCAACTTAAATCAGGCCGAATGCCGAATCGCTCCTGCGCCCCGCCGGGCGCCAGGCGAAAGCCCGTCATCACTTCGTCAAATATTAAAAGCGCGCCCTGCTCCGCCGTGATCGTCCGCAAAAACTCCAGAAAGCCGGGACGCGGCAGATACAATCCCGCATTTCCCGGCACCGGCTCCACGATCAAGCCCGCCACGTCTCCCGCGTTGGCGGCGAAGGCCGCTCTCACGCCCTCCACATCATTGTAGGGCACGACAATCGTGTGTTCCGTGAACGACGCCGGCACTCCCGCGCTGTCGGGATGGCCGAACGTCAACGCGCCCGAACCGGCCTTCACCAGCATGGAATCGGCGTGCCCGTGATAGCAGCCGTCGAATTTGATGATTTTATTCCGCCGCGTGAAACCCCGCGCCAGCCGCACGGCGGACATGCACGCCTCGGTCCCGGAATTGCACATCCGCACTTTTTCCACGCTCGGCGCGGCGGCGCACACCTGCCGCGCCATTTTCACTTCCAGCGGGTTGGGAATGCCGAAGCTTGTGCCCAAGGCCGCGAATTCCTGCACCGCCCGGGTCACTCCTTCCGGCGCATGCCCCAGAATGGCCGGGCCCCATGAGCCGACGTAATCGATGTAGGCGTTGCCATCGATGTCAAACACCTGCGCGCCGTGCGCCCGGTTGACGAAAAACGGCGCGCCGCCCACCGCGCGAAAAGCGCGCACGGGGGAATTCACGCCGCCGGGAATGTAGCGCAATGCCTCCGCGAAAAGCTCCGCCGATAAGGGCCGTTTTTTCACAAGCTTAACGCCGCCGCAAAAAGATTTCCGGCAAACTGCCGTGCTCCGTGGTGATAAGCGTGCCGGCGGGGATGTGGTGGCGCTCGAACCACCCGCTGTTCGCCTCCAGCACATATTGCACGTTATGGGATTGCGCCACGACGGCGGTGGGATCGTTGGCTTTCAGCTCGTGCAATTCCAGGATTGAGCCTTCGGGATCGATGTAGGCGGCTTCCAACGGCAAGGGGCAATTGGTCATCCAAAACGATGATTGTTCCGGCTGCGGGCGGACAAATAACATGGCCGTATTCTCCGGCATATTCGTGCGAAACATCATGCCCGTGGCCTGCTGCATGGTCGTCAGCGCCACTTCCGTGTCCAATTCCTCCGACCCCAGCCACAGCTTGATGGTCGGTAATTTGCCCTGCGCGACGGTGGGCACCAGGAACTCGCCGTGCGTCTCCTCGGGTCCAGTCGCGGGCGCCGGGCGCTTGGCGCAACCGCCCAAAAAAACCGCCGCGGCCAGCATCATCGCCACAAAAGATTTCATGCGGCGAGGATGGCAGACCTGCCGGGGCAAAATCAACGAATCAGTTGCGCGAACCGGCGAGCGCATCCATCTTAACGCGCTGCTTCCGTTATGAAAAACCAAACCGCCACCGCCTGGGCGCTCGGCGCGCTGCTCTGCGCCGCCGGCCTGGCCCGCGCCACCGATCTGGACACGATCGGCCTCACCCGTCTCCTGACCAATCAACCGGGCCTGACAGGCGCCGGCATCCGGGTGGCTCAAGCCGAATCGGGCAATGGCACGCCCAGCTTTGAAATCAACCCCGCCGCCATCAGTGAGCCGGTTTCCTTGTTCACGTGGATTTCCTCCAACGGCACGGCCTCCACTTATCCGAACGACGTGGGGACTGTATCCGACCATGCGGATGGCGTGGCATTAAACTTTTTCGCCCCGGGAGCGGGCGTGGCGCCCGGCGTTTCGCATGTCGACAATTACGATGCCGATTACTTCATCGAAACTGTGATCGACCCCAACCTGGCCATCCCGGACACGGTTGTCAATCAAAGTTTTGTGGACTTCAGCCTGGCCGATCAGGATTCCTTGAACAGCTCCTACGATGATTACGTCGCCACGCATGGCACGATTATCTGCTCCGCGGTGGGCAATGGCGGCGATGTTTATCCTCCCAGCTCGGCCTATAACGTGATTGCTGTGGGCTGTTATGGCGTTGGCGCCTCCAGTTCGGTCGGGCCCACCACGGACAATGGCCGCTCCAAACCCGATCTCATTGCGCCTTCGCTGGCCACGAGTTTTTCGACGCCTTACGTCTCGGGCTCCGCCGCCGTCCTATTGCAAGCTGCCGGCGCCAATGCGTCCGCCCAAAACGCCCGCACCATCAAAGCCCTTCTCGTGAATGGCGCCATCAAGCCTTTTAATTGGGCGCACCCGGCGCCCGCGCCTTTGGATCCGCTCTACGGCGCGGGCCTGCTGAACATATATTATTCCTACACGCAATTGGCCGGCGGCGCCCATGCCTTCAGCGCCAACAACAGCGCGGCCACACCGCTCTACGCCAATCCCATCGCGGCGCCAGCCGGTTGGGATTATGAAACCATCGGCAGCAGTTCATTCTCGCCGACTGTCAATCATTACTGTTTCGGCGTCACGAATGGCGACGGGTTCACCTTCACCGCCACGCTGGTTTGGCAGCGCGCCCTCGCCGCTTCCGGCATCAATGCCCTGACCTTAAGCCTCTACAATGTGGACACAGCCGCCCTGGTCGCCCAAAGCGCCAGTGCGGTGGACAATGTGCAGCACCTTTACGTTCCGCGGCTGGCCTCGGGCCGTTACGATTTGCAGATGGCCCGCGCGGCCAACCTCACGCCCGTTTCTGACGCCGCCGCGCTGGCCTACCAATTTTTCCCGATCGCGCCGCTGACGCTCTCGTTGCAGCGTTCGGGCACGAACCTGACCTTGTCGTGGCCGGCCACTCCCACGATTTACACCCTGCAGCAAACCGCCAGCTTTAGTCCACCGATCGCCTGGACCGCCGTCACCAATTGGCAATGGCTCGCCAACGGATTGGTCACAGTCAACTTGACAACCAACGCCAGCCCGGCCTTTTATCGGTTGCTTCGCTGAGGCGCCCCGGTTTAAATTGCGTCAAGGTGAGAAGTTTACTCCGCTGGTTTTGGCTGCTGGGCGCGTGGATCGCCCTGGCCGTGCCATGCGCTCACGGCGCGGATACACTGGCGTGGCAACCCAACCGCGTGGATGCGGACATCAACAACTGTCCGCTCCCCCAATTCCTGCAAAAACTCGCCTCGGCCACCGGCTGGAAAATCTATTACGAGCCGGTCAACGGCGCCGTCATCTCCATCAAATTCACCGGTGAACCGGAGGAGGAGGCCCTGCACCGGCTGCTCGGCAAATTTAATTATGCCAGGGAAATCACCAACGGCGTCACCCGGCTGCTCGTCTTCCAAACCGTCGTGGCCGCCGCCACGCATCCTGTCACCAATTTTTTCAAGGACTACCTGATCCGCAACGAGCTGTTGGTGAAATTAAAAGCCAATTCGCCCATCACGATTGAGGAACTCGCCAAACAACTTCACGCCAAAATCGTGGGGCGTTCCGACAAAATCGGCCTCTACCGTCTGCAATTCGAAGACGAAGCCGCCGCCAATGCCGCGTTGCAAGCGCTCTCCGGCAATGACGCCGTCGCCGCCGTGGGGCATAATTACTCCGTCGATCCGCCGAACCCGTCGCAATTCGCGCCCGGAACCGTTCCCAACGGCATGGCCACGCCGAATCCCGCGGCGATGATCGACCCCAAGACACCCGCGCAAGGCGGCTTGGTCGTGGGCTTGATCGACACCGCCATCCAGCCTCAGCCGGGTTACGAGAAATACATGCTGAACCCGATCAGCGTCGTGGGACAACCGGACATTCCCACCACCGAACCCACCCACGGCACCGCCATGCTGGAAACGATGGTGCAGGCCATGTCGGACAACCCCAGCATGATTCAACCGATAGTCATCTATAAGAACGGCGAGCAAACCACCACGTTTGAATTGATCAACGGCGTTGTCACCGCGGCGAATATGGGAGCCAACCCCATCAGCATGAGCCTGGGCGGCACCGGCGACAGCGACATGCTTCACAGCGTGATCGACGCCGCCTCGCAAAAGGGAATTCTGTTCGTGGCCGCCTCAGGCAACACGCCCGGCGGCTCCTTGACGTATCCGGCCGCCTACAACGATGTCCTCTCCGTCACCGCGCTGGGAGCCAACGGCCAGCTTGCCTCTTACGCCGACAACTTTCCCGGCGTCAAAACCAGCGCCCCCGGCACCAGCTACATTCCATGGAACGGCAGCATCTGGGTTCCCCAAGGCACCTCCACCGCCACCGCCATCGTCACCGGCATGATCACCCAGAATTATAACCAACTCTACAGCCAATCCCACACCTCCCTCATTCCCCTCGCCAACCAGTGGATCACCCTCCACCCGCCGCCGGCTCTTCATTAACCCGCCTGACTCGAATGCTTCACCAGCGTATCCCATTGGATAAGGTTTTTTGCATCGCAGAAATTTTCCCGAAACAAGTCCGTGAACGCGTCCACGACTAGCTCGTATTCCGCTAAAAACTCCGCATTACGCTCCTTGGCCTGGTGCCCAATCGGTTCGACGATTTTGATGTAAAATTCGGCGTCCCCAGAAATAAATTCCCAAAAGCGTTGTCCGCAGAGCTTTAGATAATCGCTCTTATCCTCACTTTTCCGCGATTGCTTTCCATAGCAGCAACCATTGACGCAGCGGACCGGAAGGGCATTGGCATTTTGACGATACACCTTGGCAGCCGTTTTAAAATCCGACTGCATCTTGGCGATCTGACTGCTGTTTCCCCAAGAGGGGCCGGATTTGACTGCGACAAAATACCGCACGCCGTCTTTATCCAATTCAATGTCCAAGCCCGTCGTGGAAGACTTGCCATGAGCGCCAAATGCTTTCGCGGCGGTGAAGACCGCCAAACCCTCGAGAAATCCTCCCAACATGGTTTCCTCTTGAGAGGAAAGGAAAGCGTCCAAAATCGTTTTGACTAAGTCACGAGGCGTGGCGAGCCCTTTTGCTTTGAGCAAATAAGGGTTCTTCCTCGATAGGAGCTTGAGCAATTGCAGTTTGGTGAGGCTTTCCAGTTTCGCCCGATGAAAGTCTGGGATATGCCGGGTGACGTACGCCGTTAGTTCTCTTTGGGTTATGGTGGCCATTTTGCGCGTGTTCAGTTTCCTGCAAATAAGCTTTTGCCAAAGCAACGTAATCGGCGTGCCGGTCAATTCCGACCGAGTTTCGGCCCAGTTCAAAGGCCGCAATATTGGTTGTGCCCGAGCCGGCAAATGGATCAAGAACCCAATCGCCAGGAGCCGTAAACAACCGAATGAACCATTCCGGCAAAGCCTTGGGAAACGCGGCCGAATGCTGTTTGTTGCCGCATTCCGTGGCAAAGTGCAGCACGTTGGAAGGGTACGCCATGTCCCGACCCACCCAGTTTGCGATATTTTTGCCAAACCCCGATTCCACCTTGGAATCAAAGCGCACCACGTCGTTCTTACCGAGTTTCTTCAATCGCGTTTTCGCCCAATCGCCCATCGGCACCATCACGGCGTCCTGGAACATTTTGAATTTACGCCCCTTGGTGAAATGCAAACACCGCTCCCAGGAATCCCGAAAACGATTAGGCCATTTGCCCGGATGACAGTTGCGTTTGTGCCAGATGTACTCTTCCGTCCACAACCATCCCTGCTGCCGCAAAGCCAGAATCAGCTCCAAAACGTAAACATGCCGCTCGCCATTTTCCGCCTTTTCTTTAATGTTTAGCACGAAGCTCCCGGTCGGTTTCAGCACTCGCAAAAATTGCTCGCTGCGAGCCAGAAACCACTCGGCATATTCATCAGGCTTGATGCCGCCATAAGTCTTGTGGCGCTGGTCGGCATACGGGGGTGAGGTGACGATCAAATCAAATGTCCCGGCCTCATACCGCTTCAGCGCCTCGCGACAATCGCCATGAATAAATTCGGTCGTGGTGGGCATCGGCATATCTGTCTGCGCCATGTTCAGAGATTCGAAGACAAAGTCAACCTCATCTCCGCCGTCGGCGCCCATTCCTTTTTTGCCCCTGATGGCGGTTCAGCGTTTTCCCTGAAGGGAATTACCACGATCCCTGATTGTGAGACTCGTCGGATGGGTATTAACTCATCCCATAAGCCCTGAGACTGATTAAGGTAAACGC
>DASZMX010000042.1:0-5010 GCA_035551475.1 Verrucomicrobiia bacterium | reverse complement strand
GAGGTCGGCCAATACATCCATCACCGCATCCAGGTTTCCGGCGGCAACGGCGCGCCTTATTTCACCACCCCCGCCGTCTGGCGCATTTACCGTTACAGCCGCGGCCTGCCCCGGCTGATCAATGCGGTGTGCGACAAATGTCTGCTCGCCGGATTTGTGCAACAACGCAATCGCATCGACTTTGGCATGGTGGGCCGAGCCATGAGAGAGTTGGAAGGGGACATCGACGTATGAGTTTGATCAACGACGCCCTCAAGCGCGCCAGTCAAACAGATAAAGAACATTCCCGCCCCTCCGCCGTCCCGCCCGGCATGACCGCGGCCCCGGCGCCGCGTCGTTTTCCCGTCGCGCTTGTGCTGGGGCTCGTGATTGCCCTTTTGGCGATGGGAGCCGTTTGGATTCTCTGGCGGGCGTTATCGCCTTCGGCCCCGCCGGCGCCGCCTCCGTCAGTGACCATCATTGCGCATACTCCAGCGCCGTCCACTCCAGTGGCGGCGGTGGCGCCTCCTGCGCCCGTCATCCAGCCGCCCCCGACCGCGCCGCCGGCGCCGGTCAGCGCGCCTCCGCCGGAAAAACTGCCAACGCTGCCGCCTGTCCCGGCGCTGAAGCTGCAAGCCATTTTCTTCAGCCGCACCCATCCGCATGCGTTGATTAACGGGCACACCCTGGCGGAGGGGGAAGTCGTCAGTGAAGCCCGGATTGTGAAAATCGCGCCCGATCGTGTTACTTTGGAGTGGAATGGCCAGAGTGAAACATTGCAAATGGAAACCCCGTAACTGGCTGGAAATGCGCAGGCTGGGCGCGCTTTCGGAAGGGGCCCCTAGGAAACAGCGTCAAAACTGCCAGTGGAACCAAACTTGCTGAAGGCAATTACGTGAAAGTGCTGCACGCCAACTGCCGGGTCCAGTTTACGGCGGAGGACGTGGCGTTTGTTTTGGAGACATTGGGCCACACCGGCAACGATGCGGCGGCCTTGGTGGCGCTGCTGACGGATGAAGCGGCGCGCGATTGCATTTTGGACAATCCCGCGCTGGTGCGCGCTTTATTGGAGAAACGCTGCTGCCTGCGGGTCTCGCATCATTTTTATTTTTACGTGGTGGTGCGTCATGTGTTTCGGCAGTCGGGTCTGGACGACCGGGCGCTGGCCGATTACGTGGCGGAATTGCTGGCCCATTTTTCACGCGAAGATCAGGCGGGCGTTGTTGTGCCCGGCCAGCCGCAGCCGTTGCAATATTATTTTGAAATGCTCGCCGCCCTGCAAACCGCCGATGATTACACGACGTTCTCGATTCGCGCGCATATCGGGAACCATTCGCTCTTTCTCTCGGGCGTGTTTCCGGACCGCATCCGGCATCGCGCGGAGCGCCGGGGCTTTCCGAATTTGCGTTACTACGAGGACATGGGCCGCTCCAGTTTTCGCGCCTTGAGCGACCATCGCCTGGCGCGGCGTTACGAACTAAGCCCGATTTTTGAAACACTTTCCCAACATTTTGAGCGCGCGCGCCTGGCCCTCAACGAAGTGTCGGACCGGATTTTTTCAGTGGGCGATCCGGAAGTTCCGCTGCGCCAATTTTTCCCCTAAGCCACGGAAGGCCTTATGATTATTTGTTCCCAGCCACCGGCAACCCCAACTTTTGCAGCGCCGCTCGAGACTTTTCCGGGGTTTCGTGCAGAAGCGCATGCCACCCTCGCGCTGCTGCAGTTGCAATATTTTCTGCGCGGTCGTCGAGATACACAATCGACGCGCCCTTTTCGCCCGTCGTGCGTTCCACGATTTCGTAGAGTTTCGGATCGGGTTTCATCACCCCGTGCTCGTACGAAAGAATATACCCACTAAAATTGCCGAAAAACGGGAAGCGCTGGCGAATGTGGCCCACCGCGATGTCGTTGGTGTTGGAAAAAATGTAGGTCGGCGCGCCGCTCTCCTTTAATTCTGCCTGCAGCTGGATCATATCCTCAATTTCCCAGAAAATGTCCGCGAACAAGCCGCAGAACTCCTCCAAGGATCCCTGAAATCCCGCGCCACGGCACACTTCGGCGTAAAATTCCTGCTTTGTGATCGAGCCGGTTTCGTAGCGAAATAAAAGCGGGGCATGATCCAACATTTGCCGGACGCCTGCAGCGCCCAGCGAGCTGCGCGCGGCAATTTTGCGGGAGGCGATTCCGTAATCGAAATCCACCAGCACCTTGCCAAGGTCAAACACAACAATGCGCGGCGCCTCCATAAAATTTAAAGCTCCCGGCGGCCTTCCAGCGCGCGGCTTAAGGTGATCTCGTCGGCGAATTCCAAGCCGCTGCCCGCCGGCAAGCCGTGCGCGATGCGCGTAATCGTGACGCCGTGGCCGGCCAGCCGTTTTGCCAGGTAAAAACTCGTCGCATCGCCTTCCACGTCTGCGCTCAGCGCCAGGATCAATTCGCGGGCGCCGGCAAGGCGCCCCTCCAACTCCTGAATCCGCAAATCCTCCGGCTCGACGCCGTTGAGCGGCGAAAGTTTTCCGCCCAAGACGTGGAATTTCCCGTGGAACGTGCCGGACTTGTCGATGGTAAAAATATCCACTGGCCGTTCCACCACGCAAATCACGGCGGGGTCACGGCGCGGGTCGGCGCAAATGGAGCAGGGGTCGCTTTCCGTCAGGGAGCCGCACACGCCGCAGACGCGAATCCGCTCCCGGGCGGCGGTGATGGAGTGCGCCAATTGCTGGACGGCGCCGGGCTCGGTTTGCGCGAGGTGCAGCGCGAGACGTTCGGCAGAACGCGGCCCGATTCCCGGCAAACGGCTCAGCGCCTCGGCCAGCGCGGTGATCGGCTCAGGCAGCGCCATCGCGAACTAGCCCATTCCCGGCAGGCTGAAGCCCTGGGTCGCCTTGCCCATTTCCGCGCTCGAAATTTCCTTGGCCTGCGACAGCGCCGAATTCACCGCCGAAAGGATCATGTCCTCCAGCAATTGCGCATCCGCCGGGTTCAACGCCTGCGGATCAATTTTGATGGCGGCAATGGAGCCATCGCATTTGGCCGTCACTTTGACCGCGCCGCCGCCGCTGGTCGCCTCCACCGTGCGCCGCGCGAGGTCGGCCTGAATTTGTTCCATCTGCTGCTGCATCCGCGCAGCCTGCTTCATAAGTTTGCCAATGCCCGACATAAGATTTTTCCTTTAGGAACGCACTTCAATAATTTGCCCCTTGAATACCTCAAGGGCCTTTTGAATCAAAGGATCGTTTTTGAAAGTCTCCGCATCGAAGGTCGGCGGCTCCACCCGGGCCTTTTCGGCGGGACGCGGAGCGGCGGCAGTTGGCCGGGCCGCCGGGGCTGGAGCGGAGGCCGGGACGGCAGGCGCCTCGGGCAGCAATGGCGCTTCGATCGTCACAAACCGCACCTGGCAGCCGGGATGGCCCAATTCCGCCAGCTTGGTTTGGAGGACGGCGTGATTCGAGGAATTATCCACGAGCGACGGGTCGGGCAATCCAATCGTCAAAACATTCTTGACCAAGGACACCGGCTGGGCCGCCTTTAAAAAGCTGTGCAGAAACTTCCGCGCCATTTCCACCCGCTCCAGAAGCTGCGTCCATAGTGTCGCCAAATCCGTGGTTCCGGCCGCTGCCACCACCGGCGCCGGCGCCGCCGGGGCAGGGGGCGGTGGCGTGGGCGCAGCGGCGGCGGGACGCGCCGCGGGCGCGGCGACCGCGGCAGGCGCCGACCCGGCGGCTTCCGCGCGCAACTGCTGCACGCGCCCGAGGATGGTGTCGATGCTCACGGCGTTCCGCGCCTCGATCATCTTGAAAATCGTTACCTCGACCAAAATCTTCTTGGAGGTGGTGTCGCGCAGCCTTCCCTCGCAATCTGTCAATACTTCCATGATGCGGGTCAGGGCGTCGGTGGTCGCTTTGGGCGATTGCTGCGTCAGGGCTCCCGCTTCCGCTTCCGACACTTCCAGCAGGCTCAAATCGCCTTTGCCCACCTGAAAAATCAGCAGGTTGCGAAAATGGTTGAGCAATTCTGAAATCAGGCGGCCCAAATCTTTTCCCTGCTTGGCGAGGTCATTCAATTGCCGCAGCGCGGTGTTGGTGTCCCCGGCGAGGACGGCTTCGCTCAGGCCCAGAATCTGTCCCTGCGCCGCCAGGCCAAACATCGAGAGCGCGTCGCTCTCCGCAATTTGATCGCCGCAAAAACTGATCAACTGATCCAGCGCCGACTCCGCATCGCGCATCCCGCCATCCGCGCCGCGCGCGATGGCTTGCAGGGCCGCGTCGTCAATTTGGACGTTTTCCTTGCCCGCGATTTCCTTCAGATGTTTGACAATCAGCGTGGTGGGAATCCGCCGCAGATCGAACCGCTGGCAGCGCGACAAAATCGTCGGCAAAACTTTTTCGGGCTCCGTCGTGGCAAACATGAATTTCACATGCGCGGGCGGCTCTTCCAGCGTTTTGAGGAGGGCGTTGAACGCCTCCTTCGTCAGCATGTGCACTTCGTCAATAATATAAATCTTGAACTTGGAGGAGGCGGGCGCGTATTTCACCGTCTCCCGCAATTCCCGGACTTCGTCGATGCCCCGGTTGCTGGCGCCGTCGATTTCCAGCACGTCCATGGAGCGGCCCTCGGTGATTTCCTGCACTTTCGGGTCGCTGTCCTCGAACACCGGCTTGGGGCCGCCGGTGCAATTAAGGCATTTGGCGAAAATGCGCGCCACGGTGGTTTTGCCCGTCCCGCGCGGCCCGACGAACAAATAAGCGTGGGCGATGCGGCCCGAGCCAATGGCATTGCGCAGCGTCTGGGTGACATGCTCCTGGCCCACCACGTCCTCGAAGTGTTGGGGGCGATATTTCCGCGCTATGACTTGATACGACATGTGTGAGTTTGAAAAGGAATGCCAGGGTTGCCACGGCGATTGCGGAGCAAACTACCGTTGCTGCATTCCTGCCCTGGCGGGGTTCGTAAGTCCACACTCCATGGACCCTGGCAAAACCAAAATCAGGATAGAGCCCGACCCCACAATCAGCAAGAAATGTTTTCGTT
>DASZMX010000041.1:0-7419 GCA_035551475.1 Verrucomicrobiia bacterium | reverse complement strand
CCCCATTGTTGACAACGCACCTGGATGCTGCTGAAGGCTTGCTCGTGCACGCGTCCGAGGAAAAACAAGCCGGGCGCATTGCGGAAAAGGCGCGGCACATAACTGCACCCTTCGTCCTCGCGGCCCTGGTTGATGATGGGCAGCCGATAAGCCAGCGCGTCGGGATTCGCCATTTCGCGGCGCAAGGTTTCGCGATGGGCGGGCAGCAACTCCTCATCCGCATCGAGGGAAAGAATCCAATCGCCGGTGGCGCGCTCCAGCGCGGCGTTGCGGGCGGCGCTGAAATCGTCGCACCAGGCAAAGGCATGCACTTCGGCGCCATGAGCGCGCGCGATTTCAATGGTGCGGTCCGTCGAGCCGGTGTCCACCACCACGATCTGGTCAGCGAGGCCGCGCACCGAGGCCAGGCAGGCATCGAGAAAAGCCTCTTCGTTTTTGACAATCAAACAAACGCTCAAGCGAGGCGCAGGTGAAACCGGCGGCGGAATGAGCCATTCGTGTTTCGCGTCGCCGCGCAGGCTGCCTTTCAAAAAGTTTTTTGCCGCCGCCCAATGGGGCGCGAGGCGGCGCGCTTCCTGGCCGCACTGCCGCGCGATGTCGGCGGAACCGGCGGCGAGCGCAATTTCGCCCAGCAGCAACCGGGCTTCGGGATGAAACGGGCGCGCTGACATGGCGGCGGCTGCGGCTTGCCAGGCGGCGCGATATTCCTTGCGCGTCAACAATTCGCGCGCGGCGGCCAGGTGGCCGAGGAGGGCGCAAGGGGGAAGCGGGATTGCGGCCCGGTTTTTTGCGGCTGCAGGTTTGCGGGTTTTATCCGTCCAGCATTGGCCTTCCATCGTGACCACATGCGTCAATTCCAACCGTGGCAACGGGAGGAAAAGAGAGGTCCCGGCAGGGAGGCTGGCAGGCATCCGATAACCTTGCGCGAGTGCCAATTCCCTGGGCATGCCCCACTTCGCTTTGAACAATTGCCAGTTGCGCTGCATCATGGCGGCGTAATCGATTTTGGCGCCCTGGAACGTTTGTCCGCCCGTGTGATGCACAAATGAATCCTGCGCAATGCGCAAGCTGTAACCGGCGAGACGCGCGCGAATGCAAAGGTCGTCGTCCTCAAAATTGCCATTGCCGAAACGGGTGTCGAGCGAGCCGATTTTATCCACCACGTCCCGGCGCAGGGCCACGCAGAAGCCGACCAGACGCGCCGCTTCCACGGACTGTCCGGCGTGCGCCGACGTCCATTGCGCGGCAAAAGCGGGCATTTCGGCCAAATTGGAATACGGCGCGGGCGTGATGAGTTGCGGGCCTGAAACATAATTGGACATCGGCCCCACCATGCCTGTTTCAGGATGGCGCTCGAACACCGCGAGCATCCGTCCGAGCCACCCAGCGCTCACGACGGTGTCGTTGTTCAACAGGACCACATGGCGCCCGCGCGCGACGGCGAGGCCTTGATTGTTGCCGCCGGCGAAACCGCAGTTCTCGCGATTGACCACCACGCGGATGCGGGGATTCTTGACTGCCAACACGCGCAAGGCGCCGGGGGTCTTGTCGGACGAACCGTTGTCAACCACAATGATCTCGTGCGGTTCCGGCGTGTGCGCGGCGAGGCTTTGGAGGCATTTCTCGGTATGCTCCCACTGGTTGAGGGCCAGAATAATAATGGACGTGTAGGACGCGCTCCAGTGCAGGATCTCCTCCAATTGACGCGCGATGCGGGCGGGGGTGAAATTGGCTTCGATGTGCGCGCGGCCCTGGGTGGAGAGTTTCGCCCACAAGGCGTGATCGGAGCAAAGCCGGGCGATGTGCGCGGCGAAAGTCTTGGGATCATCGGCCACGAGCGCGCCGTTCTCACCGCTGGTCAGGCCCATGCCCTCGGCGCCGATGGAGGTCGTGACTACTGGCAGGCCGTGCGCGAGCGCTTCGCCGATCTTCCCTTTCATGCCGGCGCCGTAGCGCAAAGGTGCGATGGAAATAAGATGCGAGCCCAGATGAGGCTCCACGCTTGGCACATAGCCTGTCACCTGAATGGCCGGGCCGGCCAGCGCGCGAATGGCCGGGGAAGGATTGTTGCCCACAATCGTCCAACGGGCCTGTGGCGTTTGCTGCAGCACGAGCGGCCAGATGGCTTGATGAAAATAAAGCACGGCGTCTTCGTTGGGCGGATGCCCAAAACCGCCAATAAACAACAATCCGGCGCGCTGTTCGGGTGTCGTTACCGCCGGCGCCGGGACATCATGAATGTTCGGCACAACGAAAATCCGGCTTTCCGGCAGTTCGCGCAGCAAGGTCGCGCGATCATCCTCCGTGACCGTGATCAGCGCATCGGCCTGCCGATAAACCTTCAACTCGCGCATCTGCGTGTCGGCGGCTTGCTCGAGCAATTTCGGATTCTTATAAAGCTCGGCCTGGCGCCGTTCGCGCAAAAAATGGACGTCCACCGTGTCAATCACCACGCGGGATTGCGGCGACCACGCGCGGATCAACGGGAGATATTGTTCGGCGATGTACCAGAAACTCAGGATGACGAGATCAAACTGCGCGTCGCGCAGCAGTTGCTTCAAATCGAGCGGACGATAATTCGTCTCGAAGCCGCACGCCTTCATGCGCTCGGCGTCACCGGCGTACACCTCTATGCCAAGCGCAGCCAATTCTTCCGCGTAGCGTTCGCCATTTTGGCCGTTGCGCGCGAGGAAGGTGACGGCGTTGCCGCCGGCGACCAGCAGCTTCAAGGCTTCAAACAGGCGCTTGGAGCCGGAGGCGCGGTCGTGCATGGGCAGCATCGGGTCGATGACCAAAATGCGCTGGCCGCGGATGCGATGGCTGGCGCGGCGCACGATGTTCGCATCGGGCGCGGGTTGATTGGCGAGGACATCCTTCCACTTGTCCAAAAACTTTTGCCGATTGAGCGCCTGGTATTGTTTGAAGCCCTTGGTTAAATCCTGCCCGGCGGTGGCGCCTTCGTGGTGAATGATTTCGCAACGCGGCTGGTAAACGACCTTAAAGCCGGCCTGGCGCAGCCCAAAACATAAATCGGTGTCTTCGTAATAAGCGGGGGCGTAGCGGGTGTCGAAGCCGCCGAGCTTGCGAAAGAGTTCCGTGCGCACCAGCAGGCAGGCGGCGGAGCAGTAATCGACTTCGCGCGGGAAATTAAAACGCGGATCGCGCGGGTCCTGGGTGCGTCCGTAATTCCAGCCGGAAGCGTCGCGAAAAATAATGCCGCCCGCCTCCTGCAATTTGCCATCGGGATAAATCAATTTCGCCCCGACTGCCCCAATGGCGGAGTCGCTTTCCACGGTCTGCAACAGAGCCTCGAGCCAGCCGGGTTGCGGCTCGGTGTCGTTGTTGAGGAGCACGAGGAATTGGCCGCGCGCATGCTGGGCGGCGGCGTTGTTGCCGCCGACAAATCCGAGGTTGGTTTCACTGCGGAAGTAGCGCACGCCGGCGGCGCCTTCCGGTGTTTGCTGGAAAAAAGCGGCCGTGCCGTCGGTGGAGGCATTGTCCCAGACAATCACTTCACAGAGATCGGCGCTGGTGTGGTGGCGCAGGGCTTGGAGGCATTTTTCAGTCAATTCGATTTTATTGAAAACCGGGATGATGACTGAGACTTTCGGCAGGATGGATTTTGCGCTCATGGTTTGGACCGGGGCGGGAGCCTGGAAAGCCTCCGCCCATTCGGGATGGCGTTTGAGGGCGTCCTGGGTGAGAAATTTGGCCAGAGTGGCGTTGCCGGATTGGGCGGAGCATTCGATGCGCGCGCGCCAGAGATTCATGTCATCGGGCTGGCGGCGCAACAGGGTTTGATAAATCGGCGCCGCTTCCAGCCATTTGGCTTGCTGGCGCAGAGATTCAGCGCGGGCCAGCAGCGTCTCCGTCGAATCATTTTCAAACCGCGCCGTGATCATAGCGGGTTGGGCGGCCGGCGCGAGGGAAAGGCGCGGCGATGCCAACTCGCGGGCCGCCAACAGCACGCATTGCATGCCGAGGTAGCCGTAAGCTTCGGAGCTGAAGAAATTGAGGCTTTCGTCCGAGAAACCGGCTTGCCGAATTTCCCGGGTGAGGTCCCAGCCAAAATCATTGACAGAGGCGGAGCCCGGCAGGGGGCGCACGATGGTTTTTTCCTTGTTGAAATGGATGGGCGTGGTCAAGAGGAGAATTCCGCCGGGCCGCAGGCAACGCGCCATTTCCGCCAGGGCGGCGCGATAGTTGGGAATATGATCGAGGACTTCGAGGCAGACGATGCAGTCAAATGAATTATCCGGGAACGTGAGGCGGGTTAGGTCTTCGTGGCGCACGCCCTGGGCATTTTCCTGGCCGAGCGGCGTTTTGTCGCCCAGAAATTCGCTGCCCACGGCAAAGGGAAAGCGGCGTTTGATTTCCTTGTAAGTCTCCGTCGTTTGCTCCGTGCAATAAATGCGGGCGGCGTGCGGGAGTCCAAGGCTTTCGGCCAGCACATGAAAGCTGGCGCGCTGGCGGCTGTTCAGCCCGCATTGGCAAAGCTGCCGTTCGCGCCAGGAGGGTTGCAGACGGCCTTTGGCATCGGGCGCGGCGTAAAGAAAATCGGTCAGAAATTGCTTCGGGCCGCCACAAACGACGCAGTGGCCGGGCAGCGTAAAGGGCGCGGCCACGGCGGGCGCCAGGCGTACTTGCGCTTCCAACGCCGGCGCCAGTCGCTTGTGATATAAATCTTCAAATTCCGCGCGGCTGCGGGCGGGAAATACTTCGAGCGAATGTGGTCCGGGCAGCGATGTCAGCGCCACCGGCGCCGACGCGGCCTCGCGCGCGACCGTGACCGGCGCGGCCGGTTGCAGCGACAAATTGCGCCGCAAGTTTTTCAAAGCGGGAATGCTGGTGATGCGTTCGGCGCGTTCCTGGGCCGTCATGACCGCGACGAGAGGGTTGAACATCACATTGCCGGGGCCCGCCAGGAACTCGAAAATCTTGCCCATGGCGAACACGTCGCAATAGTTTCCATCGTCCGGGCAGCCGCTGCGGCCCAGTCCCTGCGGCGTCCAAAACGGCATTGCGGCGGAGATGGCCCAGCCAAAGTCGATCAAAACCGGTCGTCCATCACGCGCCAAAATGTTGTCAGGAATAATATCGCGATGCGTCACGCCGGCTTCTTGCAACTGCGCAAGCAAGTCGAGGCAATCATCGATGAAGCGGGCGAGACGCTGGGGATCTTGGGCCAGCTCTTTCGCGATCTCCGGCAACGGCTTCCCTTGCACTCGTTCAATGGCCACGACGGAATATCCGTCATGCTGTTCCACGTTTAACGCGCGCGGAAAGTACGGGCTGCGCAGAAGTCCCAGGAATTGTCCATCGCGCCAGGCCAGGTCCGCGGTGGTTTGCTTGAGAATCCGCTGGGCGTCGGGTTGGTCAAAGACGTAACTGAGAATGCGTTGGCCTTCGCGCTCCACCAGCATGCGCGCGGAGATGAGTTGCTCTACCGGGGCGGCGAGTGTCAATTCATTGCCTAACGCCGACCAATCAAAGCTGCCTTCCAAAATGGCTTGATTGAAATACACCGATTCATCAGCCGGGCGGGGCGTTGTATAATTATGGGCCGTGAGCCACTCGGCCAAGGCGGAACGCCAGAGTTTGGGATTGGCGAAACTGAGTTTTTCAGCCCAAGGCAATCCGGCGACGGCGCCCAGAGCGCGCAGTTTACCGATGTAATCCGGCGCGACCGCGCGTTTGTGCAGGAGCGCATGATAGAGCAGGGAATAGAAATAGTCTTCGGCCGCAGGAACGTGGAGGCCATTTGCGAGTTGCAGACGGCGCGCCAGCATGTCCTTTTCCCAACGCTGATCGTAGTAGTCATCCCCGACGAACCGGAAATCAAACAACACGCGCTCGCCGCCGATGGGAACGGCGTAATGCACACGATGCGTTTCGGGAAAAACCTTTTCCCCATGGACGATGAACGCCAGATCCGCGGGCGCATCGGTCAACAAATCAATGTCGCCGTGTTCCGTCGTGCTGAACTGGTCGGGAAGCCATTCGTAATTGCGGAGGACGAGATAGTTGACAGTCTCGTTGAGAATGGAGAAGAAATACGCGAGGTTTCTCCAGCCGCCCGCGCCGGCCAAATCGCCCGGGAAGGATTCGATAACGCCATCCCAAGCCCCAGGGCGTGCGGCGAGGAATTGAGCGAGAGATTCGCCGAAAAGCAGAGCCACGTCGTGACGTGTTTCCTGTTCGTTGTCAGTGGCGTGGATGCGATGGCCGCCGCCCGTCCACGTGCGGAAACGCTGTTTGGCGTCAAAGGTGTTGACGTTGACGAGGCGCTCGCCTTTGGAGGTGGCGCGGTTTTCGTAGCGTGGCGCGGTGTCGCGCAGGACGATGGCGAGGAACGCGCCGGTGCCGCAATGCTCTTCCTTGAAAGACCCGGGCGGAAGTTTCTGGCCGTAAAAGCGGGTGAAATTCTCCGAGACGCGCGCGGCGCTCCAGTGCATTTCGCGGACTGCCACCAGCTCGAATTGGCCGCGGAGACTTTCCAGGATGCGGGCGTGTTCGCCGCGCCCGTGTTCCCAAATAATAAAAAGGTGATGTTCGGCGGTCTGCTTAACGGGGGAGGTCGGAGCAGTGGCTTCCATAAGTCGTGTCGGGCGCGCCGCAGGCGGTCCGATTATTGGAGGAGGTCGATGGCGGTTTGGGAATTCATGGGGGAATGCGCCTGGAGAACCGCTCCGGAATTTCCGGCCATGCTTTTGGTTAGGCTTTGCATCAACTGATCGGCTGTGGCGGCGTCGAAATCGCCCAGGTCGTCCGCGTCAGAAACAGAAATATTAGGCCAGTTTTGGGCGTCGGTGGATTCCGCGGCTGAATTTGCCTTGGGATGGTGTGGACGATTCGCGGCAAGATTCGCGGAGGGATCGGCGGGGGTGTTGGGTTGGATAACCATATCAAGCTCCTTTGGTGGACAGGGCCGGCTGGCGGGCGGCGGCGGGGGGCGCGGGCAATTTTCCCGGCGCGATGCGCGGGACTTTCGGACGATTGTCCGTCAGGGATTCGCGATTCACCTTTTGAATCTCGTCATACACTTCTTGGCGATGAACCGGAACTTCGGCGGGGGCTTCAATCCCGATTTTAACGAGATCGCCGTCCAGCCGCATGATTTTGACGATGATCCGGCCATCGATCACGATGTTTTCGCCGGGCTTGCGAGAGAGAATCAGCATAACGCGCGTGTCTGTAAAGGGTCAGGAGACGGCCAGGGGATGTCGAACTTCGAATTGGGCGGCGTTGTTCGGAATGACTTGTTTGCCGATCAGGGTATTGCGATTGATGACGATCGGCCCTTTAAGATTCGTGGTGGCCTGGCCATTGCGCAACGTGACGATGGTCAAAATGTAAGCGTCCTCGGGGCGGTTGAGCCCCAGGAATTCCACGTCAGCGTCGCAAATGTCCGGCTGGTAC
>DASZMX010000040.1:0-60077 GCA_035551475.1 Verrucomicrobiia bacterium | reverse complement strand
GGAGAAATTCCACGATGCGCGCGACCGATTCCGCCACGCTCGATTGGTCTGTGCGCAGCTCGATTTCCGGCCGGGAAGGCGCTTCGTACGGCGCGGAAACGCCTGTGAAATCCTTGATCTCGTGCGCCCGCGCCTTGGCGTAAAGGCCCTTGGGATCGCGCTGTTCGCACACTTCCAGCGGCGCGTTGACGTACACCTCCACGAACGTTCCTTCCGGCGCCAGCTTGCGCACCATGTCGCGGTCCGCGCGATACGGCGAAATGAACGCCGTCACGCAAATGATTCCGGCGTCGGCAAAGAGCTTGGCCGCTTCCCCGACCCGCCGAATGTTTTCCTTGCGATCCGCCGCGGAAAAACCGAGGTCGGAGCAAAGCCCGTGGCGCACATTGTCGCCGTCGAGAATGTAAACGTGCCGGCCCAGGTTGAACAATTCACGCTCCAGCTCCACCGCGATGGTGGATTTGCCCGAGGCGGAAAGTCCTGTCAACCACACGATACGCCCGGCATGATGATTGCGCAGGGAACGTTGCGCGGCTGTCACCTTGCCCTGGCTCCAATAAATATTATGGCTCTTTTGCAGGCTGTCGGCGGTGCGGCGCGGATAGCCGTCCGCGGCAATGATGCCGCCGCCCGACACCTCGAACCCGTCCACGATGACAAAGCGCCCGGTGGCAATGATGTCCGCATGCACGTCAAATGCGACCGGCCGCCGCGTGTGCAGGGTCAATTCAGCGACTTCGTTGCGCCCGACAAAGGTGTTTTGCCCATTGATGGTTTCCAGCGTCGAAGAATCAATGACGCGCTCAATGGCGTCGATTTCGCATTCCACTTCCTGGGTGGCGAGCTTGAGCTTGTAGGTTTTGCCCTTGGTGAAAGGCGCGCGGCCCAGCCAGAAAAGCCGCGCCTTGAACTTGGTCAATTCATATGGCGGCTCTGTTTCGCGCGCGGCAATCGCGCCGCGCTCCACAAAAATTTGCTCGGTGAGCGTGATGCCAATGGACTCGCCGAAATGGGCTTCCGTCGCCACCGGCGCATTCCAGCGTTCGATGGTTTTGACCACGCTGACCTTGTTGCTGGGCGAGAACACCACCCGGTCGCCCACGGCAATTTTGCCCGACTCGATGCGGCCCGCCAGAATGCGGCGGTTGTCAAAACGATAAACGTCCTGGATGGGAAAACGCAGGGGCTGCCCCTCGGCCTGTTGCGCGGCTTCAAATTGATCCAGCGTTTCCAAAACGGTGCCGCCCTGGTACCACGGCATGGCCGCGCTGCGAGTGGCGATGTTATCGCCATGCTTGGCGGCAATCGGAATGAAACACTTCGGCTGGACGCCCACCGTTTTGAGAAAAGCGCGAAACTCCTTCTCCACCTGGTCAAACCGTTCCTGGGAATAGCCGCGCAAATCCATTTTATTGACCAGGACGGCAATCTGGCGGATGCCCAGCAAATTGAGCAAATAACCGTGGCGTCGGGATTGCTCCTGCACGCCTTCGTTGGCGTCGATCAACAGCAGGGCGGCCTCGGCGTTGGCCGCGCCCGTGATCATGTTCTTGAGGAATTCCTTGTGGCCCGGAGCGTCAATAATAACATACTGCCGCTTCTTCGTCTGGAACCAGATTTGGGCCGTGTCGATGGTGATGTTCTGGTCGCGCTCGGATTGCAGGGCGTCCATCAGGTTGGCCCATTCGAAAGGCACGCCGCGCCGTTTGGCGATGGCCTCCAGTTGTTCGAGCTTCCCTTCCGGCAGGGAGCCGGTGTCGTGAAACAATCGGCCGACAAACGTCGATTTGCCGTGGTCCACGTGGCCAACGATGACAATTTTGAGCTGCTCCGACGGAGCGTGGGAACGGGTGTCTTGCATGTGGTTTTCGGGAAAATTTTACATGTAACCGTCACGGCGCAGCTTTTCAAAAGCGTCTTCGCTTTCCTTGTCCTGGGCGCGGCCGGAGCGTTCGGAGGTCTTGGTGTGGCGCAATTCCTCGATGATCTCGCGCACGTTGCGCGCCGTGGATTTGATCGGGAACGTGCAGGGGGCGCAACCGAGGCTGCGATAGCGTTCACCCTTGCCGTTGTCAAAATAAAGAGGAATGACCGGGATGTTTTCGCGCTCGATATATTCCCAGATGTTCAGCTCGGTCCAATGCAGGAGCGGATGAATGCGGATATGCGCATCCTTTTGGAAATCGGTCTTGAACTGGTCCCACAATTCCGGCGGTTGATCCTCCACGTTCCATTCCATGTTTTTATCGCGCGGGCTGAAATAACGCTCCTTGGCGCGCGTCGGCTCTTCGTCGCGGCGCACCCCGACAATCACGCCCGTGTAATGATGCTCTTCCAGCACGGCTTTGAGTCCGTCTTTCTTCAGCGTGCCGCAGCATTCCACGCGCGTCGCTTTGCCGGCGGGAAAGGTCACCCCGCGGTCCAGCACCGCCTGGTTTTTGCCCACGACCAGTTGCAGGCCCCACTCTTTCACGACGCGATCGCGGTATTCGATCATGCTCTGGATTTTGTAGGTCGTGTCCACATGGACGAGCGGGAACGGGACATGGCCGAAAAAGGCCTTTCGCGCCAGCCAGAGCAGGACCGTGGAATCCTTGCCGATGCTCCACAGCATGGCGAGCTGTTCAAACTTGTTTTGCGCCTCGCGCAAAATGTAGATGCTTTGATTTTCCAGTTTTGAAAGGTAATCCATGTTTAAATTTGAAAATCGATTTTCTTGGACATGAAGGTGTGAATGCCGCACTCAACCTTGTTGAAGCCGATCCAGCGCCCGGCGCGCTCGTTGTCGCCGTTATTGGTCTTGACTGTGCAGGTCTGGCAGCCAATGGAATGATACCCGAGGTCGTGCAGCGGATTGTACGGGATGCGATGCGCGCGGATGTATTCCCAAATCGTTTCGCGGCTCCAATTGGCCATGGGATTCAATTTGATGATGTCGTGCCCCGGCTCGAAATCATAAAGCTCGATCACGCCGATGCCGGCGCGGCCCTCGGACTGATGCCGGCGCAGGCCCGTGATCCAGCAGCTTAGATCGCGCAGCTTGCCTTGCAACGGGATGACTTTCCGCACCGTGCAGCAAAGGTCGGGGTCGCGTTTCCACAGCTCCGGGCCTTGCGCCTCCGCCTGCTGTTCGACGGTCAAATCCGGCTTGAGCGACTCAATCTGAAAGCCGAAAAAATCCTCCAGTTTCTTTTTCAACTCCAGCGTTTCTGGAAAAAGCAAACCCGTGTCGAGCGTGAAGGCCGGGAAAGGCAAGCCTGCCGTTTTCGCCAGGTGCATCATGACCAGCCCCGATCCTTGAAAGCTGGTGCCAATCGCCGCCCGCGCGCCAAACCGGTCCCAGGCCCACGTGAGAATATCCTCCGAGGGCGCATCGGAAAACTGCTCGTTGAGCACGGCGACGTCGCGCGGCGTCAATTTCGCGTCGCCGACGACAGGCACGGGCATGGCGGGCGTGGTTTGCACAGGAAATTAGGCGGCGACCGGGACTTCCAGGACGCGATGGCAAAAATCGCCAAACCGCTCGCCGCCCGTGCGCTCCTGGGCAAAACGGGTCAGCAAGGGGCGCAGTTCATTGACAAGATCATCATTCTTGACGTTGTCCTTGTAGGACTTGGCCAGGCGGGTGCCGGCTTCGTTGCCGCCGAGAAAAAGCTGATATTTCCCGGGCGACCGCCCGACCAACGCCAATTCCGCCATGTAAGGCCGGGCGCAACCGTTGGGGCAGCCCGTCATGCGCACGATGATTTCCTCGTCCTTCAAGCCCACTTCGTTGAGCAACCCTTCGATGCGCGTCAAAACATCCGGCGAAAGGCGCTCCGCCTCCGCCAGGGCTAGGCCGCACGTGGGCAGCGCCGGGCACGCGATGGACGCGCGCCGCACGGCGCTCCCCTGATTTTGCACGGGCACGCCATGATTATCCAAAATCTGCTCGATGCCCTCGCGGTCCTCGGGCTTGATGTTGACCAGCAGAATGTTTTGCGAAGGCGTCAAGCGCGCTTCGGTGGGATATTTCTCCATGACGGCCCGCAAACCAGCCTTCAACCGATAGCCCTGGTCATCTTTGATGCGCCCGTTCTCGACGAATATTCCGAGAAAATAATTTCCATCAAACTGCTGATGCCAGCCGTAAAGATCGCCTTGCCGCTTAAATTCGAATGGGCGCGCCGGGCCAAACTTGAATCCCAAGCGCCGCTCCATTTCCTCGCGGAACCACTCCACGCCCCGCTCTTCGAGGACATATTTGAGCCGCGCATGTTTGCGATTGGTGCGGTCGCCAAAATCACGATGAATGGTCACAACCGCCTTGGCCGTTTCAATCACCTGATTCGGCGCGATGAAGCCAATGACATCCGCCAAGCGGGGAAAGGTATGGGCGTTGCCATGCGACATGCCCATGCCGCCGCCGGCGACCAGATTGTATCCGGCCAACTTTCCGTTTTCGACGATGGCGATAAAACCGCAATCGTTCGTGAACACATCGATGTCATTCAGCGGCGGAATGGCAAAGGCCACCTTGAATTTGCGGGGCAGATAGGTCTTGCCGTAAAGCGGATCGACGAACTTCGCGTCTTCGTCGGTTAAATTCAACTCCGTCCCTTCCACCCAAATTTGGTGATACGCGCGCGTCTTGGGCAGCAGCGCGTCGGAAACCTCCTTGGCGTGGAGCTGGATGTCGTTCACCAGCGGGCTGGTCGCCGGCGTGGGCGCCGCCATGACATTGCGGTTCACATCGCCGCACGCGGCCAGCGTGGTGGCCATGGCGTCGTTGAGCCCCTTCATCAGTTTGCCCAAACCGCCCTTAGTGACGCCGTGAAATTGAAACCCCTGCCGCGTCGTGATGCGCAAAGTGTTGTTCGCGTACTCCTGGGCCAGCCGGTCAAACGCCAGATAAACATCCGGCGTAATCGTTCCGCCCGGCAAACGGCCGCGCACCATATATATGTATTGCTTGGCAATCTTGCGTTTGTCCCGGTCGTCCCCTTGGTAGATGCCGTGAAATTTCAGAAATTCGTAGTCGTCGTCAGAGAATCGTTCCTTGGACGGATCAGCCAAGGTGGGGGCGATGGTGCCGGACAGCAGCGGGCTGTTTTCCTTGAGTCCCTCATTCCGCGTCAATTTCGGCGTGGCCTGTTCTGTAATCATAAGTTACTTACTAATCTTACTAATGTATAACACTATCCCAGCGACCGCCATTGTCAATATCTTTCGGCCCTTTGCAAGCCCGCGCAAAAGCTTTGCCCATTTTCGTCCGCAAACCTATGCTCTCGGCGCGATTGGCCGGAAACTTGAATGAACAAGCGTTTTTACATCACCACTGCGATTGACTACGTCAACGGGCAACCTCACCTCGGGCACGCTTATGAAAAAGTCGTGGCCGACGTCATCGCCCGCGCCCAGCGTCGCCTGGGAAACGACGTGTTTTTCCTGACCGGCCTCGACGAACACGGACAAAAAGTCCAGCAGGCCGCGCTCGCGGAAGGCAAAAGCCCGCAGGGCTATTGCGATGAACTGGCGCAAAGCTGGCAGCATTTCGCCTCGCGCCTGGGACTTTCCAACGACGATTTTGTCCGCACCACGCAACCGCGCCATCGGGTGGTCGTGCAAACCATTCTCGCGCGCCTCAACGAAGCCGGGCAGTTTTACCGCACCAAATACAAAGGCTTCTATTCGACCTCCGCGGAGACGTTCCTAACCGAGAAAGACCGCTTGCCGGACGGGACCTTCGACGCCTGGTGGGGCAAGGTGGTGGAGTTGGAAGAGGAGAATTACTATTTCCGCCTGAAGGAACATCAAGCCTGGCTGATCGCGCACATCGAAGCGCACCCGGAATTTATCATGCCGGAAAATCGGCGCAATGAAGTCCTGGGCTTTTTGCGCAATGAAACATTGGAAGACCTGTGCATTAGCCGCCCGGCGGCGCGTTTATCGTGGGGCATCCCGATCCCGTTCGACCCCGCTTATGTCACGTACGTGTGGTTCGATGCGCTGGTCAATTACATCAGCGTGCCGCTCGCGCACGGCGATCCGCTGATTGCGTCCGCGCTTGGTCTCACGCCGCAGGCCGCCGGGTTGGATCTCTGGCCCGCCGACGTGCATTTGATCGGCAAGGACATCCTGAAATTCCACGCCGTTTACTGGCCCATCATGCTCAAGGCAATGGGGCTTCCCCTGCCCCGCCAGATTTTGGCGCATGGGTGGTGGCAGAAAGAAGGGCAAAAACTCAGCAAAAGTACCCGCAATGTCGTCGATCCCATCGCTGTGATTGACGAATGGGGCCTGGACGCTTTCCGTTATTATCTCGTGCGCGAATTGGCCATTGGGCCCGATGGCAATTGGACCGACGCCGGTTTCCGCTCGCGTTACCAATCCGAACTTGCCAACGGCCTCGGCAATCTCGTCAATCGTTCACTCTCCATGATCAAGCGCTACCGGGAAGGGCTCGTGCCGGCGGGCGAAAATCAGTTGGCGCGCGAAATCGGCGCCTGCCGCGAACGCACGGTGGCGGCGTATCGCAACCACCAACTGCAAGATGCGCTGGAGCACATCGGCGCGCTCATCATGCGCGCCAATCAATACATCGATCAAACCAGCCCGTTTAAACTCGCGAAAGATCCGCAGCGCGCGACCGAGCTTGACCATATACTTTACACACTGGCCGAAGTTTGCCGGCTCCTCGGCGATTTGCTCTGGCCGGTGATGCCGGGCACGGCGGAGAAACTCCAGCTTCAGCTTGGCTTCCCGGCGGCGCCCCCGAATTTGGCGGCGGCCCCCGAGCCCATTCCGCCACAGCATCCCCTGGGCGAGATCTTTGGCTTATTCCCCAGGAAAGACCTTCCGCCTGCCGGCGCCGCCGCCAAATAATGCCCGCCAAAAAAACATCGCTGGAAGCATTGGTGGAGGCGCGGACGGCGGAGCTGCACCAAGCCAACAAAGCGTTGCAGGAGGAAATCGGGCGGCGCACCGAGGTGGAAGGCGAGTTGCGGCGCAGTTGGGAATATTTTCGGCTGATCGTGGAAGCGGCGCCGGTAGGCGTCGTCATGGTCAACCAGCAAGGCGCCATCACGCTCGTCAACGACCAGGCTTGCGCCATCTTCGGCTACACGTTCGAGGAATTGGTCGGCCAGGATTTGGAGGTGCTCATTCCCGCGCGCCACCGGGCGCATCACAAGCTATTCCGCGAAGCCTTCGCCGCCGAGCATTCCCCGCGGCGCATGGGACGCGGTCGCGACCTTCCGGGATTGCGCAAGGATGGGCGGGAGATTCTTTTGGAAATCGATCTGACGGTGCTGCGCTCCGAAGCCGGCGTCTATGCGATGGCTTCCATCTCCGACGTCACCGAACGCCGCGAAAACCAGCAAAACCTGCAACGCCTGGCCGCTATCGTGCAGTCCTCCGACGACGCCATCATCAGCAAGACTCTCGAAGGCATCGTGACCAGTTGGAATCCCGGGGCGACGCGCCTCTTCGGCTACACCGCCGAGGAAATGGTCGGCCAGCCCATCGGCCTGCTGTTTCCGCCGGATCGCGCCGCGGAGGAGATCGACATCCTCAAGCGCGTGCGAGAAGGCTTGTGGGTCGATCATTTTGAGACTGTGCGCCTGGCCAAAAACGGACTTCTCATTGACGTGTCCGTTACGGTTTCCCCGATGCGCGACGCGGAGGGACGCGTGGTCGGGGCGGCGAAAATCGCCCGCGACATCACGGAACGCAAACAGGCGATGAACGCGCTGCGCACCTTGAACGAGGAATTGGAGGAGCGCGTGGATGAGCGCACCACGCAATTGACCAAGGCCGAAGTGCGGGCGCGCTCCCAGGCGCAATTGCTGGAAGCGGTTTTTCACAACATGGCCGAAGGCGTGACGGTGACCGACGCCGCGGGCCGCTTGACTCATTTTAACGCCGCCGCCGAACGTTTATTGGGCGACGAATTGCGCGCCGGCGCCCTGCTCACCGCCGCCGCGGCCAGCGGGTTATTTCGCGCGGATCACACCACGCCTTTTCCGCCGGACGAATTGCCGATGACCCGCGCCCTGCGCGGCGAAAAGACCGAGCCGACCGAAATTTTTGCGCGGCCTGCCCGGCGGAGAGAGGGCGCGCTCCTGAGCGCCAACGCCCGTCCGATGCTTGACGCCACTGGCGCCGTGCGCGGCGTGGTCTCCGTGTTTCATGACATCACCGAGCGCAAGAAAAGCGAGGAGTTGGTCGCCGCCTCGCTGCGCGAGAAGGAGGCCTTGCTGCGGGAGATTCATCACCGCGTCAAGAATAACATGCAGATCATCTCCAGCATCCTCCGCCTGCAAGGCCATTACATCAAGGATGTCGCGCTGCAGGAGGTCTTCAAGGATTGCCAGGGTCGGATTCGCACCATGGCGCTGATTCACGAGATGCTCTATCAATCCAAGAGCCTCGCCCGGATCGATTTCAAGGCCTACCTCCAAAGTCTCGCCGGCATGCTGCTCCGCTCCCAAACGCACAAAGAGCTGACGCTCCGCCATCAATTTGACCTGGAGCCGCTCGATTTGTCCATGGACCTGGCCATTCCCGTGGGCTTGATCGCCAATGAAATTCTCACGAATTGCCTGAAACACGCCTTTGCCGGCCGCGAAAAGGGACTTGTCCGAATCGCCCTAAAAAGCCATGATCTGCGCCAAGTGCAATTAGTGATCGCCGATGACGGCTGTGGTCTGCCGCCTGGATTCGCGTTGGAGAAAAGCACTTCGTTAGGACTGCGGCTGGTGAAAATCTTGACTGACCAAATCAAAGGGCGCATCGCGTGGACGAATTCCACCGGCGCAGAATTCGTCTTGACATTCCAGGACAACGCGGCTGTCCCCACACCGCCTGCCGCCGCATGAGTGAAGCTCCCGCCCCTGCCCCCAGGATCCTCGTGGTGGAAGACGAAGCCATCGTCGCCGCCGACATTCAGGATCATCTCAACAATTTCGGCTACGAAGTCGTGGGCGTCACCCATTCCGGGGAGGAAGCCGTCACGCTGGCGCAAGCCGCCAAGCCGGACCTGGTCCTGATGGACATCATTCTCAGCGGCCCCATGGACGGAACGGAAGCAGCCAAGATCATCCGCGAATCCTTACGGTTGCCGGTCGTTTTCCTGACGGCGAATTCCGACGACGCCACCATGGGCAAAGCCCGCAGCACCGACCCCTTTGGCTACGTGCTGAAGCCATTTGAAGACCGGTCGCTTCGCATCGCCATTGAAATCGCCCTTTACAAGCATCGCGCGGAGCGGGAGCGGGAAGAGCTGATCACCAAACTCCAGACGGCGCTGGCGGACATCAAGACGCTGCAAGGCATGCTGCCCATTTGCGCCTGGTGCAAAAAAGTCCGAAGCGACGAAGGCTACTGGATGACGGTGGACCAATATCTGCGCTCGCACTCCGACATCGAATTTTCCCACGGCGTCTGCCCCACCTGCGCCGCCTCCATTGGCGGCACCCAGCACACACACAAGGCGGCGAAAACTTAAGAATCGGAGCTGCGGCGGAGGTCTTTCCCGGTCAGGCGCGCGTAGGCGTCGAGGTATTTTTCCGTGGTTTTGGCCACCACATCCGCGGGCAGCGCCGGGGCCGGCGGCTCCTTGTCCCAAGTGAGCGTTTCCAGGTAGTCCCGCACAAATTGCTTGTCGAAGCTCGGTTGGTTGCGGCCGGGTTGATATTGGTCGGCGGGCCAAAAGCGGGAGGAATCCGGCGTCAAAGCCTCGTCAATCAAAATTAACTGGCCATCCAGCACGCCGAACTCAAACTTGGTGTCGGCGATGATGATGCCGCGCTTCAGGGCGTGCTCCGCCGCAAACGTGTAGAGCTTGAGGCTCAAGTCCCGCGCTTTTTCGGCGATTTCCCGGCCCGTGATGTCGCACGCGATTTCAAAGGAAATATTTTCGTCGTGGCCGGTTTCCGCCTTGGTGGCCGGCGTGAAGAGCGGCGCGGGCAACTGCGAGGAATTGTCCAGGCCGGACGGAAGCTTGATGCCGCAGACATGCCCGGTCTTTTGATAATCCTTCCAGCCGGAGCCGGAGAGATAGCCGCGCACGACGCATTCGATGGCGAGCGGTTTCGTTTTCTTGACCACCATGCTCCGGCCATTCAGGGAGGCGGCCCAAGGCTGAAGCGCCGCCGGCAACGGATCGCCCGCCTGGGAAGCGAGATGATTCGGCGCGATCCACTTGGTCTGCTCGAACCAGAAATACGAAAGCTGCGTGAGGACTTCGCCTTTGCGCGGAATGCCGTTGGGCATGACGCAGTCAAACGCCGAGATGCGGTCGGAAGCCACAAACAGCAAGGTGTCGCCCAGGTCAAAAACTTCCCGCACTTTGCCGCTCTTGAGCTTCTTGACGCCCGGTAATTCCAATTGCAATAGCGGTTCGTTTTGCACGGTTCGACTTTAAGCGTGGAAAATTTAGATTTAAAGTTAAAACCGCGCGGCGCATCATTTGGCGCCTTGAAGCCACGGCCATGACACAAAAACTTCTGCGCGAACTGGTCGCCCTCCCCAGCGTCAACCCCGCGCTTTTGCCTGCCGGCCATGCCTGCGCCGGCGAAAAAAGTGTGGCCGAATTCCTCGCCGCCACCGCGGCGCAGGGCGGCCTGGACGTGGCCTTTCAAGACGTCCTCCCGGGACGGCCCAATTTAATTGTCAGGCTTGCGCCACGCGGCCCCGTGCGCCGCCGCCTCTTGCTGGCGCCCCATTTGGACACGGTTGCGGGAGACGACGAGCAGTTTCGCCCCCGCGTCGCAGGCGGACGCCTTTACGGGCGCGGCGCCTGTGACACCAAAGGCTCCGTCGCCGCGATGCTCGGAGCCTTGCTCTCTGTGGCCAAGAACGGAAAGCGCCCCGAGGAAACCGAAATCGTTTTTGCCGGTTTAGTGGACGAAGAAGTGGGGCACGCGGGCGCGGACGCCCTGGTGCGCGCCGGCTGGCAGGCGGACTTGGCGATCGTTGGCGAACCCACGCGGCTGCAAGTTGTCACCTCGCACAAAGGCGCCGTCTGGCTGAAGCTGAAAACCCGCGGCCAATCCGCCCACGGCTCCTGCCCCGAACGCGGCCGCAATGCCGTGCATGAAATGGCGAGAATCGTGGACGCCGTCGAAACGGACTACGCTGCGACCCTCCGCAAAACGCGGCCCCATCCCCTGCTCGGTCACGGCACCATCAACGTCGGCTCCATCCGCGGCGGCACGCAGCCCAATATTGTTCCTGACGTATGCAACGCCACCATCGACCGCCGGACGTTGCCCGGCGAAACAGAGCGCCGCGTTCGCGCCGAACTGGCCGCTTTCCTTAAGCATCGCGGTCTGCGCGCAGAAATTTCCGCTCTGCAAAGCAGCGCTTTTGGAGCCTTGGAAACCGACCCCGCCCTGCCTTGGGTGCGGCAATTTTCCCGTTTGGCCGGGCAGAAGAAACCGGCGGGCGTCACGTTTTTTTGCGATGCCTCCGTTTTGGCGGAAAGCGGCATTCCCAGCGTGGTTTTTGGGCCGGGCGACATTGCGCAGGCCCATACGGCGGACGAATGGATCAGCCTGCGTTCACTTGACAAGGCGGCCGGTCTCCTCACTCGATTTATGCGCGAACTGCCATGAGCGCCGAGGGTAAAAACGCCTTTTTCCGGCAAAGCGGCTGGATGGTGGTCGCCACCTTTGCGGGCGGCGTGTTCATGACGCTGGTGCACAGCGTGGCCCGCAACATGGGGCCGGAGGATTATTCGACGTTCGTCGCCCTGCTCCGCCTGCTCATCATCCTGGGCATTCCCGCCGCCGCGCTGCAAACGGTCTTTGCGCAGCAAGCCGCAGCCGCCACGAGCGAGGAAAAAGAGCGGCAACTCTCCGCTACCGCCCGCGCGATTTTCCAATGGACGCTTCTCATCTGGCTGGTCGTGGCGGTGGCCGCGCTCGCGTCGCTCCCCTTCCTTTCGCGCCTGCTCAAGGTGAGCAACCCGGCGGCGGTGTGTTTGACACTGGCGGTCGGCCTGACTTCGCTGTGGGGCCCGGTGGTGCGCGGATTGTTGCAGGGAAAACATCATTTCAACGGCCTGGGCTGGGTGCAAATTCTGGACGGCGTCGGACGCTTCACCGTCACGCTCGTGGCCGTGGAATTCCTCGGCGGCAAAGCCGCTTCCGCCATGGGCGCGGCGCTGTTCGGCCAGTCCGCCGCCCTGCTCGCCGGCGCCTGGATGACGCGTGAAATCTGGACGCAGCATCGCGGCGCCGTCTTCAACTGGCGCAGTTGGAGTCATGGCGCGCTGCCGTTGACCTTGGGGCTCGGCACCGTCCTTTTGATGTCAAGCATTGACATGGTGTTCGTGCAAAGCCTCTTCACGAACACCCGCCAAACCGCCTTGTACGGCGGCGCCATGCTGACCGGGTTTGCCATCATCCAATTCATCGCGCCCGTCACCACCGTCATGTTCCCGCGCATTGTGCGCGCCGTGGCGCAGTCGCAGGCCACCGACGGCATGAAAATGACCCTGGCGGCGACGGCGCTCTTTGGCTGCGTGGCGGCAGTGGGCTGCACGCTATTTCCAAAGTTGCCGTTGCGCCTGATGTATTTCAAAAACCCGGAGATGCTCGCCGCCGCCCCGCTGGTGCCGTGGTTTGCCTGGGCTCTTTTGCCCCTGACGGCCGCGAATGTCCTGGTGCAGAACGTTCTCGCCCGCTCGCGTTTCGAGGCCGCCTATTGGATGGCGCTGACGCCGATTGCCTACACCGCAGCGCTTTGCCTGCAAGCTCCCCACCTGGTGGCGATGCCCCCGTTTAACGCGTTTATTCGCATCATTCAAACGCTCGGTCTATCGTGTCTGGCGCTGTGCGCGGTGGCGGCCTGGTTTTGCCGCGGCCCGGTGATCAAGGCGCCGGCGGGTCCGGGTTTGGCGCCGGCGCTCGCAGCTTCCGGTAAATCCAATTCTCCAGCGGCGTGACGAATTTTCGCAGCGGCGCAAACGGCGAATAAATCCAGCGCAGCCGAATCACCGACAGCAGCATGGTCAGGGAGGTGCGCCCCAACGCCACTTTCGATCCCACTTTGTCCGTCCATTCCGTCGGCAGCTCCAACACTGTAAAACCTTCGCGCTTGAGCAAATATAGAAAATTAATGTCAAACGACATATCGGCGATGCAGAGGGACGGATGAATTTTCACCACCGCCTCGCGCCGAATCAATTTCGCCCCGCATTGCGTGTCCCGAATATTCATGCCGAACAGCAATTGCACGATCCAATGAAACACCCGGCTGGCAAAACGCCGTTGGCCGCTTTGAATCTGGTGCAGCACCGCTCCTTTAATCCACCGCGAGCCCACAATGCAGTCCGCCTCGCCCGCATGCCGGATCAGATCCGCGAACGCCGCCGGGCCAGTCGCGCCATCGGCATCCACATACCCAATTAGATCGGCGCGGGGCGCGAGTTTTAACCCTTCGATCAACGCGCCGCCTTTGCCAATGGGCGCGGCGTATTCCACGGCCGAGATTTCCGGAAAATCCGCGCTGACTTTCTTGACGACGCCAATGGTGTTGTCGCGGCATCCGTTAAGAATCACGACGAGTTGAAATTTGCCCTCGTAATGCGCGCGGAAATAAGCGGCATATTCCCGCAACACGGGCTCAATCCGGCTTTCCTCATTGTAGGCCGGAATAAGCAGCAAAACACTGGGATCGCCCTGACTCACGCGCCGGGTGTATAGCACGATTCCTACCAATGTCGAGGCGGAAGCGCGTCCGGCTGGGCCGCCTGCGGGATTTTTGGTTTTCCGAAACAGGGCAACCCCGCTTGCGCCGTGTCCGGGGATCGAGTTGGTTAAAGGGCATGCGAACGCTTAAAAGGAGCGAGGACACGAAGCCCTTAAGCGCGCGCCGCGGGGAACAGGCCGCCGGGGGCCTCCGGCGAATCGCTACGGACCGCGCCGACGAAAGGCAAAGCAACCGCACCGCCGCCCTGGCGCGCGGGAAAAAACTGGCCTTTGTCGAGCCGATGAAATGCCAGTTGCGCCCTAATTTGCCGCGCGACGACGGCTGGGTTTATGAAATTAAATTTGACGGCATTCGCGTCCTGGCAATTAAGGAAGGAACCGACGTCAAACTATTTTCACGTTTGGGCAACGACGTGACCGCCCGGTTCGCGGACATTGCCCGCGACTTGCTACGCCTGCGCGCCGAGCGCGCCATTATTGACGGCGAGGTTGTCGCGTTGGAATCGTCCGGCAAATCGTCGTTTCAATTGCTGCAAATGTCGCGCCTGCCCGGCGTCAAGCCGCCGCCCATTTGTTACTATGTGTTTGACGCTTTGCGTTTGGATGGAGTGGACCTGACGGGTTGCCCTTTGCACGAGCGCAAGGAGAAATTGGCCGCGGCGCTGCCGGAAGACGGCAAACTCATCCGATTCTCCGCCGGCCTCAAGGGGGATCCACAAAAACTTCTGGAGCAAATCCGAGCGCGCGGGCTGGAAGGACTGGTGGGGAAAAAGCCGGATTCCCATTATGAACCAGGCCGGCGGAGCGGCGCGTGGATCAAAATCAAGGTGATTCAACAGCAGGAGTTTGTCATTGGCGGTTACACCGAGCCCAAGGGGTCGCGCGAGCATTTTGGCGCGCTTTTGGTCGGCTATTATCGCTCGGGCAAATTGATGTTTGCTTCCAAGGTCGGAACAGGCTTTGACCGCGCGCTGCTGAAATCGTTGCAGGCGCAATTTCGCCGCCTGACCGCGTCGGATTGCCCCTTTGCGAACTTGCCCGAACCCCGCGCCGCCGGCGGCGGCCTGACGGCTTCAGAAATGAGGCGCTGCACCTGGCTGCAGCCGAAACTTGTCTGCGAAGTTGTCTTCAATGAATGGACGCGCGACGGCCATCTGCGGCAGCCGGTTT
Organism: Verrucomicrobiia bacterium; assembly: GCA_035551475.1. Taxonomy (GTDB): domain Bacteria; phylum Verrucomicrobiota; class Verrucomicrobiia; order Limisphaerales; family Palsa-1400; genus DASZMX01. Next base: position 45,210 of record DASZMX010000040.1, on the reverse strand, counting down.
ATTCCGGCTTGCGGGAGGACAAACGACCCGAGGAAGTGGTGCGGGAAACCAAACCGTCCTAGCCTGTCAAAGAATTCTTGCCGCTCCGCCGCCGTGATCTAGAATTGCGGCGTGGAAATGTTGAAAGTCACCGGGTTGGCCAAGAGTTTTGGCTCGCTGCGCGCGGTGGATGGCGTGAGCTTTCACATAGCGCCCGGTGAAATCTACGGGTTGCTCGGGCCCAACGGAGCCGGCAAAACCACTTCCATCTCCATGGTCTGCGGCCTCCTGCGCCCCGATGCCGGGGAAGTGTTTGTCAATGGAAAGTCCTTCGCCTCCGATCCGAAAGCCGCCAAAATGACGATGGGCGTCACGCCCCAAGATCTCGCTTTGTATGAGGAACTGAGCGGAGGCGAAAATCTGGAATTCTGGGGGCGCATCGCGGGCTTGAGCGCCGCCGAAGCCCGCCTTCGCAGCGCGGAATTGCTGGAGGCCCTTTCCCTCAGCGACCGCGGCCACGATGCGCTGAAGAATTATTCCGGCGGCATGAAGCGGCGCGTCAATTTGGGCTGCGCCTTGATGCACCGCCCCAAACTGGTGCTGCTGGACGAGCCGACTGTGGGCATCGATCCGCAGGCGCGCGCGAAAATTCTGGAGTTCATCATCGCCCTGAAGAACAGCGGCGCGGCCATTCTCTACACGACACATTATCTTGAGGAAGCGGAGAGCCTGTGCCAGCGCCTCGGCATCATCGACCACGGACGCGTCCTGGCGGAGGGCTCGCTTAGTCAATTACAGGAACGGCTGGGCGAATCCCTCGTGTTCACCATGGACGCGGATTTCAGCCAGGCCGCGCCCGCGTCGTGGCCGGGCTTCGAGCAGCGTTTTCGCATTCTGCAAAAATCCGACCGCCAGATGGTCGTCGCCGCCATGGGCGCGCGCGATCCATCGGACTGCCTGAAGGAACTGCTGGCGCTGCCCGTGCGCCTGGCCAACGTCTCGCTGAAGCGGCCGACTTTAAATGACGTTTTTCTGCAATTGACCGGCCGCCAACTTCGCGAATGACGTGCTGCGCGCGCTTCTAGCCAAAGACCTGCGGCGCGCCTGGCGCAATCCCCTGCCCTGGCTGCTGAACCTGGCCCTGCCGCTCTGCATCACGGCGGTCATTGGCCTGGTCTTCGGCGGGCATGGCGACAACAACAATCGTCTCGGGCGCATCAGATTCGCCGTCGTGGACGAGGATCATTCCGCGCTCTCCAAACTCCTGCGCGGAGCCGCGGGCCAGGATCAGGCCGCCACTTATCTCGACCCGGTTTTCCTGGAGAAAGCAGAGGCGTTGCGCCAATTGAACGATTCCAAAATCAGCGCCGCGCTAATTATCCCGCCGCAATTTACTTCCAATTATCTCACGGGCCAGCCGGTCCGGCTGGAATTGGTGAAAAATCCGGCGGAGCAAATTCATCCCGCCGTCCTGGAAGAATTGCTCGGGGTGGCCGTCACGGGTTTGAACGCGGTCTCGCGCAATTTCACCAGCGAATTCCCCGCCTGGCGCCGCGTGGCCGAGGGCCGCGCCGACTACCACGAGATTGCGCAACTCATCGACGACACCGGCCGCCGCGCGCAAGCCGTGCGTCACTATTTGTTCCCCCCGCTTATCAGCTTTACTGGCGCCAGCGCCGAGAAGAAAGAAACCCCGGCGCCAGAGCCCGCCGGACCGCAATTCAATTTATTCGCCTATTTATTGGTGGGGATGGCGGGCATGTTTCTGTTGCTGCTGGCGAATCAGGGCGTCAGCGATCTGCACCGCGAATTGGCGCTGCGCACGTTTGAGCGCTACAGCACGCTGCATGTGAGGCTGCTTCCTTTCATTCTCGGCAAGGCTCTTTTCACGATCGTCATTGTAGCGCTGGGCTCCGTCATCCTGCTGGGTGGCGGCGCGGCGCTCTTTCACATCCACTGGCCGCGTCCCCTGCCGCTTGCAGCGCTGACCGCCGCCTACGTCTGTTTCGCGACCGGCCTGATGTCCGTCCTCGTGTCTCTCGCCGCCGATGAGCGCCAGGCCAATGCGCTCAACAACGTCGTCAGCATGGTGTTCGCCATGGCCGGCGGGTGCATGTTCCCCCCGGATAATTTGCCGGCCGTGATGCGAGACCACCTTTGCCCGCTCCTGCCCACCTATTGGTATTCCAACACCGCCCGCCAACTCTGGTGGTCCGACGGCGCCTGGGAAATCGCCGCCGCCAAACTTTTGCTGCTGGGCTTTGTGTGTTTGACAATTACGGCGTTTATTTTCCGGCGCCGCTTTCAAGAAGGAGTGCGCGCATGAGGCGCATCCTTGACATTGGCCATAACGATCTGCGGATCTTCTTCAAACGCAAATCCGCTTTCGTGTGGCTCTTTGCCATTCCCACCGCGTTCGTTTATTTCCTCGGCTTCGCCTCCCACGGCCCCGGCGACCCGTCCAATCGCTTGGCGCCGGTGACAATCGAAAACCGCGACACCAATTTCCTCTCCCGTATTTTCCTGGATGAAATGACTGCGCAAGGCCTCAAGGTGGATTCCGCCACCAACGCGCCTCCCAATGTGCGCGTGCCGGCTGACTTTACCGCGCGTCTGCTGCGAAGCGAACGCACGCAGGTCGAATACAAAAATTCCTCCGATCAGGCGGACGGCGCGCTGCTGCAACTGCGCCTCGTGCGCGCCTTGATTGCAGTGAACAGCGACCTCTTTGCAGAAGCCTCGCGCCACGGCAGCCTGAGCAATCTCACCGAAGCGCGCCTGCGCCAAATCATGGATGAACCCAACCCCGTGACGCTCGACGCCCATTTCGCCGGGCGCAAGCCTGTGCCGTCCGGGTTTAATTTTTCTCTCCCCGGCAATCTGGTGATGTATCTCATGATGAATGTGCTGATCTTCGGCGGCGCCACGCTCGCGGCTGGCCGGCGCAACGGCATCTTGAAGCGGCTCGCGTTTTCCCCCGCCACACGTCTCGAAATCGTAATGGGAAAAATTTACGGCAACACGCTGCTCGGCGGCGCGCAAATCGTTTATTTCCTGTTGATCGGCAAATTTCTTTTTCACGTCAACCTCGGGGCCAACCTGCCCGGTGTGATCCTCATCCTGCTCGCCCTCGCCTGGGCCGCCGGCGCCCTCGGCGTCCTCATTGGCTCCATCGCCTCCTCGGAAGACCGCGTCGTGCCGATCTGCGTGTTGGCGAGCCTGCTGATGGGCGCGTTAGGCGGCTGCTGGTGGCCTCTCGAAATGGCGCCGCCCGCGTTCCAAACCATTGCCCACTGTTTGCCCACCGGTTGGGCCCTGACCGGTTTGCATCAATTAATCAGCTTCGGCAGCGGCCTCAGCGCCGCCGTTTTCCCCCTCACCGCCCTCCTCGCCTTCGGCGCCGCCGCCAATCTCCTCGCGATGCGTTTCTTCCGCACCTAGGGTGGTAGCGCCGGCCATCGTTGACAACGCTTTACCGCGGCGGGGAAAGCGGGCACGATCTGCGGCCATGCCTAACGCCGGAATAATCGATCAAGCCGCGCCGTCGATGACGTGGCCCTTCGTCATCCTGATCGTGAGCGTGATTTTCGTGATGGCGGCGATTTCCAAATTTCGCGTGCACCCATTTCTGGCGTTGATTTCAGCGGCATTGCTGGCGGGGGTCATGAGCGAACGGCTGCCAGGCCCCAATGGGACCGCGGCGCCAAATCATTGGGTGCGCGCGGTGGAATTGACCACCGAGGAATTTGGCAAGACCGCGGGCGTGATCGGAATCTCCATCGGCTTGGCGGCAGTGATCGCGGTGTGCCTCATGGAAAGCGGCGCCGCGGATAAAGTTGTCCGGCGGTTCCTGGGATTCTTTGGCCCGAAACGCGCTGGACTGGCGCTCCTCACCAGCACCTACATTTTGGCCATACCCATTTTCTTTGACACGATGTTCATGCTCATGGCCCCGCTCGCGATGGTCATGGCGGTGCGCACCGGGAAAAATTACGTTTTATACTTGATGGCGATTTGCGGCGGGGGCGCGATCACCCATGTGCTGGTTGTGCCGCATCCCGGGCCGCTGGGCATGGTGGAAAATTTGAAATTGGATCCGGGCTTTTGCATCGCGGCGGGCATTTTGGCGGGAATCATTCCGGCGTTCGTTGGTTACGCCGTTTCCACCTGGATCAATCGCCGTTTGAATCTGGGCCTGCCCAGCGCCCTCGGCCTGCCGGTCAGCGATCTGGATAAAATTGAAATGCAGCCGGAAAGCGAGTTGCCGCCGTTCGTCGCCTCGATTTTGCCGGTGATTTTGCCAGTCGCACTGATCAGTCTCGCCTCGCTTTTTAACGTGATCGGGAACGCCAGCTATCCTACGGCGGCCAAAATAGCGGCGTTTGTGGGCAATAAAAATATCGCCCTGCTGATCGGCACGTTGCTGGCGATTATTTTGCTGGCCCGCCAAAAGCGCATGAGCCTGGGACAAATCAGCATCTTGCTCGAGCCCTCCATGGCCACGGCGGCGGTCTGCATTCTGATCGTCAGCGCCAGCGGCGCCTTCGGCTCGATGTTGAAAAACGCGGGGGTTGGCTTGGCCATTCAGCACGCCGCCACCGGACGCGCCATTAACCTGGTGGCTCTGGCCTACGTCATTGCCCTGGTCTTGCGGGTGGCGCAGGGCTCCTCCACCGTTTCCATGCTGACGACATCCTCCATGCTGGCGCCGATGGTCCTCAACCACGATTTGCCTTTTCATCCCATCTACGTTTTTCTCGCGATCAGCTTTGGATCGCTCGGCGCTTCCTGGATGAATGACAGCGGCTTTTGGGTCGTGAGCAAAATCAGCGGCCTGACGGAACGCCAAACGCTCGCCAGTTGGAGCGTTCTCGCCACGGTGATTTCGGTCTCTGGTTTTCTGGTGGTGTGGGCGTTTTCGTTTGCCCTGCCCTTGAAATAATCACCAGGCCGCCGCCTGCCCGCCGGCGCGTGGGTCGGACGCTCCAAGAAAAACGCCGCTGGCCGGATCACGGCTCACCGCCTGCGCGGCTCCGAGACTTGTGACAAGATGAATTTTATGCCCCTTGCGCCGCAAGCCCTCGATCGCCGCGGCGTCCATCTTGTTTTCCACTCTCAATTCATCCGGCTGCCATTGCTGATGAAATTTCGGATCGGAAATGGCGCTCTGCGCGTCGCGCCCCAAATCGAGCACGTCAATCACGGTCAGCAAAGTCTGGTTGATGATCGTCGGCCCGCCGGCGGCCCCGACAGACAGGATGGGCTCGCGTCCCTTGAGCACGATGGTGGGCGACATGCTGGAAAGCGGTCGTTTGCCGGGCGCCACCGCGTTGGCCTCCGCGCCGACCAAGCCAAAATAATTGGTGACACCGGGTTGCACGGAAAAATCATCCATCTCGTTGTTCAAGACCACGCCCGTTCCCGGCACGACCATTTTCGAGCCAAAATGCGTGTTAATTGTGGCGGTCAACGCCACCCAGTTGCCTTGCTGATCGGCGGCAGAGATGTGGGTCGTATGCGTCGAAAAAATATTGGCGTTGGCGTCGGGCGGCATGCCGTGGCTGAGAACCGGCGTGGTGTGTTCGAGATTGATCTTTGCCGCCAGCGCGCGCGCATAGGATTTTTCAATCAACCCCCGCGGCACTTGGGCAAAGCCAGGATCGCCCAGCCAATACGCGCGGTCGGCAAACGCCAGCTTCATGGCTTCGGCGATAAAATGCCGCCCGTCGATCGAGTCAAGCACAGGATTAGACGGCGAGCGCGTCTCCAGAATGTTGAGCATTTCCAGCAAATGCACCCCGCCCGAACTCGGCGGCGGGAACGACACCACGGTGCAGCCCCGGTATTCCGTTGAAATCGGGTCGCGCAAAACGGCGCGGTAATTTTTGAAATCGCGCGCCGCCAAAATGCCGCCGTTCGCTTTCATTAATTTCTCGGTGGCGCGCGCGAACGCTCCTCCATAGAACCAGCCCAACCCATGCGCCGCGATGGCGCGGTACGTTTTCGCCAAAGCGGGCTGGCGAAAAATCTCGCCCTCGCGCCACGGCGCGCCGTCCGGCTTGAGAAACACCGCGGCGGACGCAGGAAATTTTGCCAACTCCGGCGCCGCGTTGCTGAGGACTTCCGCGTAATGGTGATCCAGCGCAAAACCGTCTTCCGCAATTTGCGCGGCGGCCAGCAAATGTTCCCGAAGCGTCCGCTTCCCGGCGCGGCGCAGCGCCAGGTCGCACGCCGCCAATTCCCCCGGCACGCCGCTGGCCAACGGCCCGAACTGTGACAATCTGGGATCGCCCTTTCCGTTGCGCACAAACATATCCCGCGTGGCGGCGGCGGGCGCGGTTTCGCGTCCATCGATGGCCAGGAACTCTCCGTCCGCTGTCCGAATCAAAATAAAACATCCTCCTCCGATGCCCGAGTTGAAACCATTCACCACGCCGAGCGTCAGCGCTGAAGCCACCGCCGCATCGACCGCGTTGCCGCCGTTTTTCATCGCTTCAACCCCGGCGCGGCTGGCTATGGCGCTCACCGTGGCGACAGCGCCGTGTTCTCCGCGGGCGGATTGCGCGAAGCATGACCAGGGAAGCAAAACAAACGCCACGAACAGCGCCACCAAATGTCTGGCCTGCCGGCGCGGCGCGTCCTTTTTCGGTCGCGCCAGGCGCACCTCGGCGTCGGAAATATATTCGCTCAAAAACGGCGGTTTTTCGTGGCGTCCGGTGCGCTGCCAATCACGCCACAAGCTCTGCGCCACAGCGGCGCGCGCATGCGCCTTTTCCTCTGTCAAGTAGCGGAACAACAACTCCGCCAAATGGGCCAGCGCGAGTTGATAGGTGCGTCCCGTCCGCCCATGCAGCCAATCGCTGAATTCCAAAAAGGCCGCAAACGGCGAGCCATGCGCCCAAAGCAACGGCGTCGTCTCGAGGAAATTGCCGCTGTTCGCCATCAAGTCCCAATACCGCGCAAAACGACGGAGCCGCTGCATCATGGAAAAATCGATCAGCTTGTTCTGCAAAATTTCGTACGGCGGATGTCCGCTGTACACCATCTGCCACGCGGCGTCGTGCCGCACAATCGGCGTGCCGCGCAACCGCTTCAAGATGCCAACCTGAATCTCCTGCGGCCCCAGCGCCACCAGGCGATCAAACCCGGCGGCGAACGTCTCGACCGTCTCCCCCGGCAGTCCCACGATCAAATCCGCATGCACATGGACTCCGCTCCCGGTGCGCAGAAAGTGAAGATTGTCCGCCAGCCGCCCATAGTCCTGGCGCCGGCTGATATTTTTGGAGACCGCATCGTCAAACGTCTGCACGCCCACCTCAAACTGCAAGGCGCCCGGAGGAAATTGGGCAATGATTTCGCGCAACGCCTCCGGCAGACGATCCGGAATCATTTCAAAATGCACGAAGAGCCCGGGCCGGTAACGCTCAAGGAAAAATTGCAAAATCGCTTTGCTCGTCACCAAATTGAGATTGAAGGTGCGATCCACAAATTTAAATTGCGTCGCGCCGCGATCCAACAGCTTCTGCATCTCCGCCAAAAAAGGCTCCAGCGGAAATTGCCGCACCGGCACATCAAGGGAAGAAAGGCAAAACTCGCAGGTAAACGGGCAACCGCGCGACGCCTCCACATAGAGCACGCGATGCGCAATATCCTTGGCATCGTATAAGTCGTAGGGCAGCGCGAGCCGGGAAGGTTCGGGAAGGTCCGCCGCGATGATTTTTTGCGCAGGCCGTTCGCCTTGCAAAAGTTGCTGGCAGATTTCCGCGAATTTCAGATCGGCCTCCCCCGTGATGACATAATCCGCCGTCTCCACAATGGGCTGGCCCGCCGCCTCATAACTCACTTCCGGCCCGCCCAGCACGAGAATCACATCCGGCCGCACCCGTTTCAACGCCGCCGCCACCTCCGTCGCCTGCGCCACGTTCCAAATGTAAACACCCAAACCCACAATGCGCGGATTTTGCGCGAGGATCGTTTCGACCACATCCGTGGCGCGTTGCTGTAAATCAAATTCCAAAAGCGCCGCGCGCGCCTGCAATGGCCCGAGGTTCGCCAGGAGGTAGCGCAAGCCAAATGCCGCATGAATATACTTGGCGTTCAGCGTCGTTAAAATGATGTCCGGCATGGGCATTTAGTCTAGGGCGGCGGGGGCAAACTTCAAAGTTAAACGGCCACCCTTGCGCGTTCTGCAATCGATGCAATAGTGGGCGCGTCGTGGAAAACATGAGGGGGAGGCGGGGATTTCTCTAGGTTGAAATAGTATGACAAGGAGTTGCTCAAATTTACGCGGAAGGTTCACCACAGCTTTAGGCGCGGGTCTTTGCACTTTGGCCTTATTCTCGGCGCCAGCCGCCGAGGCGGGATGGAAAACATTAAATGGGCACGTGCCGGAAAGCGCGCGCCGCCTGCCCCCAAAGAGCGACCTCGCGGCGACGAACCGCCTTAACCTCGCGATTGGCCTGCCCTTGCGCGATGCCCCCGGATTGGAGAATTTTCTCACGCAAGTATCCGACCCCGCCAGCCCTAATTATCGGCAATACTTGACGCCGGCGGAATTCACCGCGCGCTTCGGCCCCACCGAGGCCGATTACGCCGCCGTGCAGGAATTTGCGCGCCGTAATCATTTGCGGGTGACTGGATTGCACGAGGGACGAATGGTTTTGGATGTGGAAGGAGCGACGCTGGATGTCGAAAATGCGTTTGCGATCAAAATGCACGTTTATCGGCATGACAAGGAAGCGCGGGATTTCTTTGCGCCCGATCACGAGCCTACCGTGGATGCAGCATTGCCCATCGCGGATGTCAGCGGCTTGAATAATTACACGCTGCCGCGCCCAAAGAATTTGCGCACAGATGCCCAAGCCGCCCCGCTCACGGGCTCGGGCTCCAATGGCGCCTATTTGGGCCAGGATTTTCGCCATGCTTATCTGCCCAACGTGACTTTGACCGGCGCCGGGCAGATGCTCGGCCTGCTGGAGTTTGACGGATTTTACGCCAGCGATATTACGTCGTACGAAACCGCGGCGGGGCTGACGCCTTTGCCGCTGCAAACCATCTTGCTGGACGGTTTTAATGGAACCCCCACGACGGGCGCTAACAGCGGCGATCCCGAAGTGTCGCTGGACATCGAAGTGGCGGCGGCGCTGGCCCCTGGCTTGTCGAAGATCGTAGTGTTTGAAGCGGGGCCGCGCGGCTTGGAAAACGACATCTTGACGGTCATGGCGGAGAGCAACCAAATCAAGCAACTGAGCTGTTCCTGGGGTTGGGGCGGCGGACCCAGCGCCACGACGGACAACATTTTCAAACGCATGGCCGCGCAGGGGCAATCCTTTTTCACGGCGGCGGGAGACAGCGACGCTTTTACCGTGGGAAGCAGCTCGGTGAATGGCGTTGACAACCCGTCGCTGGCGAATGCGCCGGCCAGCTCGCCTTACATCACCGCCGTGGGCGGAACGACGCTGACCACCACCGGTCCCGGCGGGACGTGGGCCGGCGAGACCGTATGGAATTGGGGTCTGATGAGCGGAAGCTACGTGGGCGGAAGCGGCGGCATCAGCTCTTATTATGCCCTGCCCTCGTGGCAAAGCGGGATCAGCATGGCGGCAAACGGCGGTTCCACGAACTTTCGCAACATCCCGGATGTGGCGATGACCGCGGACAATGTCTATGTCGTGTATAATAAAGGTTCGATTGGCGCGTTTGGCGGCACGAGTTGCGCGGCGCCATTGTGGGCGGCCTTTACGGCTCTGGTTAATCAGCAGGCCACGGCTTCCGGCCGTGCGACGGCGGGATTTATCAATCCCGCGATTTACGCGCTGGGCAAAAGTTCGTCCTATTCCTCAACGTTCCACGATGTAACGACGGGCAACAATGCTTCGAGCAGCAGTCCGAATAGTTATCATGCGTCCGCTGGCTATGATCTTTGCACCGGCTGGGGCACGCCGTCCGGCCAGGGCTTGATCGACGCTTTGGTGGGCGCGACCAACACCGTCGCCACCACCGCGCAGCCGATCGTGCAAAATGGCGGATTCGAAAGCGACGATTTGACCGGCTGGACGCTCACGGGAAACACCGTGGTCTATAGCAGGCTGGGCGCGCCCACCATTTATAACGCGGTGGAAAGCGCGACGGCGGGTTATAACGTCGTGCATTCCGGATCCTACGGCGTCTTTTTGGGTGACAATCAATTGGCCACTCTTGCGCAAACCGTCAGCACGGTCGCCGGACAAAGTTATTTGATTTCGTTCTGGTTGGACAATCCGGCCGCCGGCTCAGGCCAGCAATTCCAGGCAACTTGGAATGGCGTTTCATTATATGGCGTGGCCAATCCGCCCGCCTTCGGTTGGACCAACGTGCAGCGCATCATGACGGCAACCAGCGCCAGCTCCAGCCTCCAATTTGCGGCGGAGAATGTGCCGGGCTATTTCGGGCTCGACGATGTTAGCGTAACGCCCATTCCGACCGCGGCCTTCGCGACCGCCACCACGAGCAATCAATCCTTCACGCTGACGTGGCCGACCTTGGCCGGGCTAACGTATCAAGTGCAGTATTCCACCGACTTGACCCAGCCCAGTTGGGCCAATCTCGGCGCACCGGTCATCGCGACGGGCAGCTCCTTGAGCATTTCCGACCCAATGGATCCCAGCGGCGCGCCCCAGCGGTTTTATCGCCTGGCCGTGGCGCCGTAAGGCTTCGCGATTGCGTCCATGAGGCCGGCGGCCTTATGCTGGCAGGGTGAGTTGGTGGACGGATCGACATTTCTTTTTGCTCGCTGTGCTGTGCTACGGCGGGAGCGTGGTGTATTCGGTTTTCCTGTGGCGGAAAGGATTCCGCCAGCACGACTTCGTCAATTACGCGTTGTTCGCCGCGGGGTTCGTGCTGCACACCGTGGCGATGCTCACGCGGGGTTTCGACCTGAATCGCTGCCCTGTCAATAACCTTTACGAAGCGGTCACCTTTGTCGTCTGGACGATTGTCGCCGCCTACCTCGGCGTGGGGCTGTGGCCGAAATTGCGTTTTTTGGGAGCGTTCGCGGCGCCGGTGGTTTTTGCCCTGGGCGTCTTTGCCTTGATGCCGGGGCTCGACCCTCCGCATTCCGGGCGGCCGGAATTTGGCGGCGGCCTCGTCAGCCTGCACGCCGCGCTGGCGTTGCTTTCGTATGGGGCGTTTGGCCTGAGCGCTGTCGCCGGAGTCATGTATTTGACTCAGGAGCATAATCTCAAGTTCCACAAGCTGCGCGCGGTGTTCTCGGCCATGCCGCCGATTGATCGCCTGGAAAAAATCACGAGCCGGCTGCTCTGGGCGGGATTTATCCTGCTGACGGTGGGGCTGGCGTTCAGCCCGGCGCTCTTGCGCGAACACCCGGAACCGAACGTGGGCCATGATCCCAAGGTGATTTGGTCGGCTTTGGTGTGGGCCATTTATCTCGGGCTGCTGGTCATGCACGGGCGTTTCGCGCAGACCGGGCGGCGCTTCGCCTGGGGCGCGGTTGGGAGTTTCGCGTTTGTGGTCTTGACGTTCTGGGGAGTGAACCTGCTGTCGCCGGCGCATCGTTTCTAAGCCATGCCGATTCTTGTCATTGGCCTGAGCCATCGCACCTCCCCCGTGGAAGTGCGGGAAAAGTTTGCGTTTGCGGATGCGGCCATTCCCGCGGCGCTGGCGGAAATTCGCAGCCGCGGCCTGGCGGAGGAAGCGGCCATTCTCTCGACGTGCAACCGGGTGGAGATTTATGCCGCCACGCAAACGCCCGAACGGGAGGCCCTCCCCGCCTTGCGCCGCTTTCTGCTCGAGCGTTATACAGGCGACACCGAACCGGAGCTCTACGGCTACTCGGACCCGCGCAGCGTGGAGCATCTGTTTGCGGTGGCCAGCGGGCTGGATTCGATGGTGCTCGGGGAAACAGAAATTTTGGGGCAATTAAAAAAAGCCTACGAGGTGGCGTTGCAGCACCGGCAAACCGGGCCGCGCCTGAACAAAGCCTTTCAAAAAGCGTTCAACGTGGCGAAACAGCTTCGCACGGAAACGAATATCCAGCGCGGCAGCGTCTCGGTGGGCTCGGTGGCGGTGGAGCTGGCGCAGAAGATTTTCAGCACGTTGAGCGATCACCAGGTGATGGTGATTGGCGCCGGCGAGACCAGCGAAAAGACCGCGCGAGCCCTGCTCAGCCGCGGCGCGCACAGCATCATCGTGTCCAATCGCTCGCATGAGCGGGCCGTGGCGCTGGCCCAGGAATTAAACGGGCGCGCGATTCATTTCGACGAGTGGGCGCAGGAATTTGCGAACATCGACATTGTCATCAGCGCGACGTCCGCGCCGCATTACGTGATTGACAGGGCGAAGCTGGAGCCGTTGATGAAGGCGCGCAAAAACCGCCCTCTGCTGCTCATCGACATCGCGGCGCCGCGCGACATCGATCCGGCGGTGAACTTCCTGGAGAATGTTTACCTGTATAACATCGACGATTTGCAGGCGTTGGCGGACGATTACCTCAAACAGCGCGAGACGGAAGCAAAACGCTGCCATGAAATAATCCGGGAAAAAGCGAGAACATTGGGATTAACCACACCACAGGCCGCCCCCGGAGCCGGCTGCCATCCTTGTCAAACATGAGTTCACGCCCGATCAAAATTGCCACCCGCGGCAGCGCCCTGGCGCTGGCGCAGGCCAACACCGTGCTGGCGAAGTGCCGGAAAGTTTGCCCCGATCTGGCGTTCGAGCTCAACATCATCAAGACCACCGGGGACAAATTGCAAACCGCGTCCATGTCCCGCGTCGACGCGACCCTGCCGCGGGGATTATTCACGAAGGAATTGGAAATTGCGCTGCTGGATGGCAGCGCGGATTTTGCCGTGCATTCGTTGAAAGATTTGCCGACAGAACTGCCGGACGGGCTGATTCTGGCCGGCGTGGCCGGCGAACGCGCGGACGTGCGGGACGTGTGGATCTACCGTGCAGAAGGGGGGCCGGCCCGCGGATTTCCGCCGCGCCTCGATTTGAAGAATTTCCCCGCCGGCATCTCGTTCGCGACAAGCAGCACGCGGCGCAAAGCGCAAATCCTGGCGGCGCGTCCGGATTTCAAGGCGATGGAAATTCGCGGCAATGTTCCCACGCGCTTGCAAAAACTCGCGAGCCAAGCCGAAATGGATGCCACCATCCTGGCGGTGGCGGGCCTGGGGCGCCTGGGCGTTACCCTTAACCGCGAGGGCGCGTTGGAAGGCGAATTGGCGCCGGCGGGATTGCGGGCCGTAATGCTTGACTTGGACACGATGCTTCCCTGTGTCGGCCAGGGCGCCATTGGCCTGGAGGCGCGCGCCGGAGACGAGCGCGTCGGAAAAGTTTGTCACGCCCTAAACCATGAGGAAACGCTGCAAAGCGTGCTGGCGGAGCGTTCCTTCCTGCGGGCCATGGGCGGCGGCTGTCAATCCCCAGTGGGCGCGCACGCCTCGGTGGAGAACGGGCAACTGCGTCTCCGCGCGATTTCGTTTTTGACCGAGCCGCCGCGCCGCGCCGACGCCGCAGGCGCAGTCAGCGACGCGGCCGCCCTCGGCGAGAAAATCGCCGCGCAACTGCGGGCTTAAGTTCCGCCCGGCCGCTTATTGCGCCGGAATGCCCAGAACCGGCGTGGGGTAAAATGTGAACGGGATTCCGTAATCCATAAACCCATATCCAACGCCCTTGCCGATGAGGTATATCCCGGAAAACTTATTCAGAACCTTCGGCTTCAGGTAAGGCATGGCGCCAGTGAGAATGCCGGTGGCGGGATTAAAGGATGCGCTCGCCGGGGCGGTAAGCGCAAAGGTGTCCTTGGCCGGATTGAAAGCGAACGACTGCGCGCCGCCATAAAGATCGAACGCAAATGTGACCGCATTGGCCTGGCCGAAGAGCGGGACGCCCTTTTTCAGGGGAATATAGAGTTCGCCGCCGGCAATTTGATCGAAGGGCGTTTCGTCGGTCGAAAACCCATTCGGATATGCCTTGAGGGCGCCAGGAAGCGCAATCCAAGCGCCCTGCTCGGTGCTTTCCACCTGGTAAAGATTGACCGCATCATTCGTGAAGATCATCCAGCCGCCGACAATTCCTTTGCCTTTGTAAAGCGAGGCGTAGAAGGGAAAACGTCCGTCCGTGGTCAGAAAAGTCGAGAAGGAAAACGCCGATGTGTTATCGGGAAGATTTGCCACGAACACCACGTTCCCCTTGGCGTCCAAGGTGGCGCTGGCATATCCGTAACCGTAGGGCCCGTTGCTAACCACCAACCCACTCTGGCCATCAACGGAGGCCGGCAAACCGGGCAGCGCAATATTATAGCGGCCCACGGTTGGGGCGGGAGTGGCCGGCCCGCAAAGGAAGAGTTTCTGCGACGAGGCCGTCCATACTGGATCGCCTCCGGCGGAACTCGCGAAACTGGAAATCGTCAACGCCATTTCCGTGGGATTGGCGCTGGCATCCAGGGAAAGCAACACCAGCAGCGGCTTCGTCTTGGGATTGATGATCACCCCGCTGGAAATGCCGCCCATCGAGTCATCCCCGAATTGGCCGCTGATCGGATACGAGCCTGCGCCGATCAGCAGCTTCGCCGTCCACGCGCCGTTGTGCCCGAGAGTCACCGCCATGTAACCGGCGTTCGTGGGGGTAAGGCCATCGTCCGCGCTGAACAAGCCCACGTAAGTGGCGCTCTTGGCGGGGTAAGGGCTCGTCAGAAAGTTAGCCGTCAAGCCGGCGCCAGCGTGCATGTTAAAATTCAGTTTCGGCAGCGCCGAGATGACGTTGTTGTTCTCGTCCATCCAACCGCCAAAAATCCAGCCATTGCTCGGCGTGGCCACCGCGGGATAAACCGTGCCGGTAAGATAAGTGTTGCCGTTTACCAACCCGCTCACCGAGCCGCCCGGATTGACCGTGAGGGACAACGGCTCAGGTTTCGAGTAAATGAAATAAAACAGCGCCACCTTGGAATTCCCCGAACTGTCTTGCGCGGTGACATAGAGCACATTGAGCCCTTCGATTTCGTCCGGATAATCACCCGGATCAATCGTCACCGACCAACTGGTGGATTTCACCGGGCCGTTATCATTGTCGGCGGAATCGAAAATGGTGGTGGGATCGCCGCCATTGAGCTGGATGGAAACGGTGTTCAACGCGAGGTTGTCGCTGGCGGTCCCTTTGATGGTGATCGTCCCGTCGGCGCTCGTTTTGGAATTGGATTTCGGAGAGGCGATCGTCACCACCGGCGCGGTAAAATCCGCCGCGCCCGTGAAACTGCCGGATTCGAGAGAATTGAAGCCCACATCGTCATTGCCCTTTTCCACGTCGGTATTTTTGCCCGAGATGTCCACTTCATACTCCGGCGAACTGAAATCACCCAGCGAAACAGTGACCGCAAGCGTATCCGAAAAATGCGTGACACCCGGCGTTCCGGGGTTGCCGTAGGTGCCTTCGGCGCCAAAAGCATCCGTCGGTGACTTGCCCGACACAACGATCGACGCAGCCGTCCAAGTGACCGTCAAGCTGGCGCCAGAATCGGAATCGCGAAAGGTCGCCGTTTTGCGTCCCGGAGTATAATGCGGATCATCGCCCAGGCTAAAACTAAGGGAAAGCGGCCCCGCCTCTAAATCAAACCCCGTGCTTTCGTCGAAGCTGGAAATATCAACCCCCGCCAACGGGATGCTGACCTGCACGGAGGCCGAGCCCGTGGTCACGACGCTTAGGCCCAAGTCCGGGTCATTTACCAATTTATCGGCGTAGCTCCCCGCGAGAACAATGGAGGACGCGGCCTGAACCGATGAGGAAAACAGCCCGGTCACGAGGCCGCAAGCTGCCAAAAAGCTGCCTAAAGATGGAATGCGCATAGGAATCGACTGGTTTTCGCGCCAGCCTAGGCAGGCCGTCGAATATGTCAAATGAAATCCCAGACCCGCAGGCACGACCAAACTTTGTTATAGGTATGACAAAGAATTGGTAGCTTTAAAAAACGCGTGCGCCGGCAGCAGGAGGGCTACAATTTAGGGAGCGCATTATAATTGTGGCGGAAAACAGGGGCGCTATCGTGCGAAGGACGGATCAATAATTTATGAAAAAAATTGCGATTGGCTGCGGAGTGTTGGCGGCGGTGGGGTTCATCGTGCTGGTGATCGTCGCGATTGCCGGAGGAAGCTATAACCGCCTGGTGCGACTTGACCAAGGGGTGAACAGCACATGGGCGCAGGTGCAAAATGATTACCAACGGCGCGCTGACCTGGTGCCTAATCTCGTGGCGACAGTGTCGGGCGCGGCGAATTTCGAGAAATCCACGCTGACGGAAATCGCTGACGCGCGGGCCTCGGTGGGCCAGGTGAAAATCGACCCTAGTCACGCCCCGGCCGACGGGGCGAAGCTCGCAGAGTTCGACCATGCCCAAGGCCAACTCTCCTCCGCACTCTCGCGCTTGCTGGTGGTGGTGGAGCGTTATCCCGATTTGAAGGCGAACGCCAGTTTCATGGGATTGCAGGCGCAATTGGAAGGCACGGAAAATCGCATTGCGGTCGCGCGCCGCGATTTTAATGATGCCGTGCAAAACTACGACACAGCGATCAAATCGTTCCCGGCGGTCTTTTACGCGGCCGCGGTTGGATTCCATGAGAAGCCCTATTTCGCCGCGGCCGCCGGCGCGGAAACGGCGCCGAAGGTGCAGTTCAATTTCGGCGGCAATAACGCCACCAATAAATGATCCGTTTTCTCACTGTCTGGTGGGCGGTTTGCTGGGCGATGGCGGCGTCGGCAGCGGAGACCCTACCTGCGGCGCCGGCCGCCTACTTCAACGATTACGCCAACGTCGTCCCCGCGCAGACGGCGCATAACTTGAATGAGCAACTGGCGGAGTTCGAGCGGCAGACGGGCAACCAAATCGTGGTGGCGATCTATCCGAAAATGCAATCGGACTCGGATATTGCGGATTATACGGTGCGGGTCTTCCGTTCGTGGAAAGTTGGACAAAAGGAGAAAAACAATGGGGCGGTCCTTTTCGTTTTTGTGCAGGACCACAAATATTTTCTAACCACCGGCTACGGATTGGAAGCAGTTTTGCCCGATGCCCTTTGCAAAACCATCATGGAGCAGGACGCCACGCCGAGATTTAAACAAGGCGATTATGCGGGGGGCCTGAGCGCCGCGGTAAACGACATTTTAGCGGCGACCCGCGGCGAATACAAAGGCACGGGGCAAACCGTGCATGACAGGCGACAACGCCGCGGCGGCCAACTGCAATCGTCGGTGATTTTTATTATCATCGTCTTGTTTGCCATCTCGCGCCTTTTTTTCCGGCGTCGCGGCTGGATGCTGGGCGGCGGAGGATGGGGTGGTTACTACGGCGGTGGCTGGGGAGGCGGCGGGGGTGGTGGCGGCGGCGGCTTTTCCGGGTTTTCAGGAGGCGGAGGCAGTTCGGGTGGCGGCGGCGCGGGAGGAAGCTGGTGATGAGAGCGCGCGATTTTCTCAGCAAATTGCAACACGATGCGGTCGTCAAAAGCATCGGTGACGCCGAACGCAAGATGCGCGGCGAAATACGGGTGTTTATCACGCGCAAAGAGCCCGCTGACCCCGTGGCAGCAGCGCAGGAGCAGTTTGTGAAATTGAAAATGGATCGGACGACCGAGCGCAATGGCGTCTTGATTTTCGTGGCGCCGCGCGTCCGAAAATTTGCCATCATTGGCGATCGTGAAGTCCACGCCAAATGCGGCGACTCCTTTTGGCGCGAAGTGGCGGACGAAATGTCCGGATATTTCCGCCAAGATGATTTTACCGAGGGTTTGCGCCACGGCATCGCGCGCGCGGGCAAGTTAATGGCGGAACATTTTCCCAGCCAAGCGGGGGGTTCCAACCAACTTTCGGACGAAATCGCCCACGATTAGGCCAGGACGGCGAGCGGCTCGTCCACCCATTGACGGGCGCGATCCAAGTCGTTCATGTCAAAATATTTAATTTCCGCCGCCATGAATGGCTTGCAAAATTTGCTCATGCCAGCTTGCCAGCGTTTCTCACCCACCAACGCTATCCGTTCGACATCGTGGTAATGTTTTAGATCCCACTTAATGTCTTCCCAGACCGCGCCGGGTTCGCAGCCGTCAAAATTCCGCATGACGACCACGATACCGAATTTTCCCCACTCGCTGATCTTTCGCGCGGCAGCGGGAACAAAGTCTTGAAAATCGCTTTGGGACAAGCGACCGGTAAGGTGAACTTCCAGATTTCGGTGTGCGCTCTCTTCCATGATGCTAATCGGCATTTGAACCTCCGTGTGCATCAAACTAGACTGTCTTCCTCCTGCGGCAATAGGGAGAAAGTCCTAAAGAAATGACGCGGAGACGACTACATCAGATTCTTCGGATTGAGCGGCAGCAGGTCTTTCGGCAGAAACAGGCCATCCTTACGAATCAGCTCCCCGTCGAACCACACTTCTCCCCCGCCCCATTCGGGCCGCTGGATGAGAACCATGTCCCAATGCACCGCCGAGCGATTGCCGTTGTCCGCATCCTCATAGGCCTGTCCTGGCGTAAAATGCAGCGACCCCGCGATTTTTTCGTCAAAGAGAATATCGCACATCGGATTGAGGATGTAAGGATTGAAGCCCAGCGAAAATTCCCCGACGTAACGCGCGCCAGGATCGGTATCCAATATCTCGTTGAGGCGGGCGTTGTTGTTGGCGGTGGCCTTGACGATTCTGCCATCTTTGAATTCCAGGCGCACATTTTCGAATTTGGTTCCGGAATAAAGCGTCGGGGTGTTGTATTGAATCACGCCCTGCACCGAGTTTTTCACGGGGCAGGAAAAAACCTCGCCATCGGGAATGTTGCGTTTGCCCTCCGCCAGCAACGCGCCAATGCCTTTGATGCTAAAACGAAGATCGGTGCCCGGCGACTTGATCTGCACCTGGTCGGCCTTGTTCATGCGTTTCTGCAACGGGAGCATGGCCTTGGCCATCTTGGGATAATTCATCGTGCAGACGTCGAAATAAAAATTCTCGAACGCCTCGGTGCTCATGTTGGCGGATTGCGCCATGCTCGGGGTGGGCCAGCGCAGGACGCACCAGCGTGTTTTATTGACACGATGATTTAGGACGGGGCGGATGGCCCGGGCGTAAAGGGCCATTAAATCGCTCGGCACATCGGAGGCTTCGCTGGCATTGTCGGCGCCGCGCACGGCAATATAAGCCTGCACTTTTTTCATGCGGAAAAGCTCCACGTCACGCACCAGGGTGGCGTGATCCTGGGTGGCGCCGCGCATGATTTCCCGGCTGATGCGGCTATGACGGGTCTCAATCAGCGGGACGGCGCCGGCGACGCGCACGGCGCGCATCAGCTCAATGGCGAATTCATCGGGAACATCCATCATGTCCAAAAGAATGCGGTCGCCCTTCTTGAGCGTGGTGGAGTACGTGACGAGGAGTCGGGCCAGTTTTGCGTAACGCGGATCTGTCATAGTGAGGGAAAGTAATCACAAAGATGCGAAAAGGAAAATGCCTAATGCCGCGAACTCGTCTCGAGATCCAATCGACACGCCGCGCGCCCCGCCGCATAATAAGTGCGAATTCCTCATGATGAAACCCCTCGCAGTTTGGGTCGGCTTAATTCTGGCGGCGGGAGGGACCGTGTTCGCGCAGCGCCTGGGCCCGCGCGATGTGGATGCCCTGCCCGCGTCGGAGCCAAAAGCCGTTTTACCTTACGGCGCGGAAGCGTTGCAATTCGGCGAATTGCGCTTGCCGCCCGGCCCGGGACCCTTCGCGCTGGTGGTGGTCATTCACGGCGGCTGTTGGACGCGGGGGTTTGCCACGGTGCGGAACACGGCGGCGCTTGCGAGCGCCCTGGCCGCGCGCGGCGTGGCGACATGGAATGTGGAGTACCGCCAGGTCGGCGATGAGGGCGGGGGTTGGCCGGGAACATTTCAAGACTGGGGAGCCGCGGTGGATTATGCGCGCGAGCTGGCGAAGCGTTACCCGCTCGACTTGACACGCGTGGCGGTCATCGGACATTCCGCAGGAGCGCATGCCGCGCTGTGGGTGGCCGCGCGGGAACGCCTGCCGGCCACGAGCCGCATTCGAGGCGCCAGGCCCTTGCGCGTGGCGGCGGCGGTGGCGCTCGATGGGCCGGGCGACTTGACAGGTTTCGTGGGCTTCGACGCGCAAGTTTGCGGACGTCCGGTTGTGGCCGCGTTGATGGGCGGAACGCCGGCGGAAAAACCCGAGCGCTATCGGCAGGCCTCGCCGCAGGGATTGCTTCCTTTGGGAACACCGCAATTTTTGGTGAGCGCAGCCGTCTTGACCGCCGACAAGGCGGCCGCATACCAGAAACTCGCGCGCGCAAAAGGCGATGCGGTCGAGATTCTATCGCCAAAAAATGCGGGCCATTTTGAGATCATCGCGCCAGGGCAACCAGGGGGCGACGCCGTGATAAAATGGATTCTTGGGCCAGTGATGGAGGCGATGGCGCCGAAAAAATAACAGACGATGGGCGGCGGTCAGGCTTCGCGCCGGCGAAGTTTCTTTTCCTCCCGTTTGAGTTGCGCCCGGAGCAACTCCTCAGCCGACCAACCGGCCGCTTGGGCAGCGGCCGCGAGGCGAAACAGCTGCCGGGCGAGAGCGGACTGGGAAAGGCGGGTTTTCGCGGGAGAAAGCAGTTTGGCTTTGCGGGCCTTTTTCACGAGTTTTTCGGCTCGCATCAGCGCGGGGAGATGCGCGGGAATGCCATCGAGGGCGGAGGGCCGTTCGTGGCGTCCGCCTTTTTTTTCGGCAGCCTTGATCTTTTCCCAATTAGCCCAGACTTCATCGACGTTTTTCACCTTGACGCTGCCGAAGACATGCGGATGACGCCGGATGAGTTTGTCGGCAATGCCGCGCGCAACGCTCTCGAAATCGAAGGCGCCGCGTTCCTGCGCCAATTGACAATGAAACACCACCTGCAGCAAAAGGTCGCCCAACTCCTCCGCCATTTCGTGATCGTCGCGCGCTTCGATCGCGTCGATCAACTCGTAAACTTCCTCGACGGCATGGGAGCGGAGGGTCTGATGATCCTGCTCGCGGTCCCAGGGACAGCCGCCCGGGCCGCGCAAGCGGGCCATGATGCGGAGCAAATCGGCGAGGGCGGAATTCTTCTTCACAGGATGACGAGGTTGTCGCGATGAACCAGGGCTTCGGTGAGGGTTCGCGCCTGGACGGCGGCGGAATCGTAATCGCAAATGCCGCGCGCGAACTCCGTGCCGTTCCCATCGCAAATGCGGACGACATCGCCCGCGGAAAAATTGCCTTCACACCGAATGAGGCCGGGTGGCAAAAGACTTTTGCCATTTTCGCGCAAAGCGCGCCGGGCGCCGTCATCGACGAAAAGCGCGCCCTTGGTGTGATGAAAAAATGCGATCCACCGTTTCCGCCCTTTAAGTTTCGCGCCTTGTGGCACAAAGATGGTGCCTTCATCGGCGCCGGCCAGAATGCGGTCAAGCACGCCGGGGCGTTTTCCCGAGGCGATGACGAGCGGGATGCCGCTGCGCAGCACGATTTTGGCCGCTTGCAACTTGGAGGCCATGCCGCCCACCGCAGTCTCGCTGGTGGTGCCGCCGCCGAGGCTCTCGACGCTGTCATCAAGATTTTCGACGGCGGAAATGACTTTGGCGCCGGGCTGCCCGAAGTTTTCCATCAGACCATCGACTGTGGTCAGGATCACCAACAAATCCGCCGGCAGCAGCGCCGCCACCAGCGCGGAGAGCTTGTCGTTGTCGCCAAACTTCAGTTCGGTGAGAGAGACGGCGTCGTTTTCGTTAATGATGGGAACCACGCCGTGACGCAAAAGCGTGACAAGCGTATTGCGCGCGTTCAGGTGGCGCTCATGGCCCTCCAGATCGTCGTGCGTCAACAATACCTGAGCCACGCGCAGGCCGCGTTCGGCAAAAAGGCGCTCGTACGTGGCCATCAGGCGCGATTGGCCGACCGCGGCGCAGGCTTGCAATTCCGCGAGCTCCGTCGGGCGTTTCTCATGCCCAAGAGCGCCCATGCCGGCTCCGACGGCCCCCGAACTGACCATCACGACCTGCCGGCCTTGGGCCGAAATGGCGGCAATTTGCGCCGTTAATTGCGTCAATTGCGCGAGGTCAGGCTGCTTGCGGCTGTCCGTCAAAACGCCGGTGCCCAGCTTGACGACGACGCGGCTGGAATTTTTCAACAACTCTCGGTGCATACAATCGCGCCTAAGATGAACGGAGCGGCGGCAACATTCAACGGCTAATGAACCGTCCGCGGCCCCGCGCCCCGCAAGTCGAAGGGCTGATAGCCGACGCGGCGCGCCGGGGAACCGGCGCGCAGGCGAAAATCGAAATGGGCCGCGTCCCGAAAACGAGGGTCGGCCATGATGGAATGTGTATCGTGGCCTCGCTCCTGCCAGGTTTTCAGATCCGTGACCAAAGGAGACTGGCTGCCACGCGTGTCAAAATAAAGATTGTCATCCATCACCAGGTCGTCTCCCCACGGGCCGCCCAGCAAATGGCCGCTGTCAAGTAGCACGATGTTGTTGGAGAGGGAGAGCGAGAGGTGGTTTTCCACCCGGGTGCGTTGCAGGCCAAACTGCTCGTTGAAGGCAAAAATATTGTTGCGGACAATGTTGCCGCGTCCGTAATGCTGGTGAAACCCCGCGCTTTGGCAGTGATACACGATATTGCTTTCCAGAATGATGCCGGAACTTCCTTCATCAGTGTAAAGGCCCCATCCCCCATAGCTGAAGATATTCACGTCGTGGATCAGATTCTGGCGCACGATTGTTCCGGGCTGCACTCCCAGGGTGTACACGCCGCCCATGTCGCTGAGCATCCCCTGCCCCAGATCATGCAAATGATTCCATTCGATGATATTATCGCGGCACGGATTTGGCCCGTATCCCCAGGACCATCCCACGGAAATAGCCGTGTAAAAACCATGGTCGATTTCGTTGTGCGCCACGAGATTCCGACTGGTGAGCAGCGCCAGGATGCCGGCGGCGGGCGCATTGACGCAGCCAAAATGATGGATGTGATTGTCACTTATAATATTTCCGAAGGAGGGCTCCGCTACCGCGCGGTTGTAATCGGAGTCGCCCAAACGGATGCCCCCGGCGCCCAGGTCGAACATGTCATTTCCCGCCACCCGATTACTTTCGCACCCGCTGCCAAAATCGACGGCGTCCGCCCCCAATCGCGTAAAAACACAGCGCTCGATGGCGCAGGCCCGGGCTTCGTCGGCGCGCACGGCGCCGTGCCATTCCTCGGCCGCTTGAATGTCCAAATCGCGCCCGCCAGGAAAAGGCCAATCTGTGTCCGCGAAAGTTAAACCGCGCAGCGTGACGTTGCGCACCGGCCGCGCCGCCGTGCCAATCAAACGAATCAATTCCAAGAGGCGGGGAGCGGCGATATGCGCGCGCGGCACATCTTCGCCCGCCATTGGCCAATAGGAGACCACCCCCGACGCTCGATCCAAATACCATTCGCCCGGCCCAAGAGAATCCGGCGCATTCTCGACGGTAAAGCGGGCGCCCGCGTCCGTGCCGAACAACAAAGCAGGCCCCGCCAATTCAGCCATTCCCGCCGGTTCCCGAAGAGCGCGAAGCTGGTTGCGGCTTTGTTCCCAGGCCTGCCATAAAACGATTTCGACATCCCCCTGGCGCACCCACGCGGATTTAACATCTGTCAAGTGAACAGGCAAGTCCGTGAGACGCTCTTTGCGCAAAGGGCCGGCGGTCAGGAAAAATCCGCGCTTCGGCAGGCGCGCGCGTTGACAGCGCCGCCCATTCACGAAGAGTTCGTGAAACAGCCATTGGCCATTGCGCACCGCAGGAAGATAGGCCTGCCAGACATTCGGGTCGGCCGCGCTCGTGCGCCATCCGGCAATCGGCGCCCCGCCGCTCAAAATCGGATGCTCCCCTTCCGCCGCCGCGATGATCAAACCTGAATCGTCAGCGTCGAGCACGAGCGTGGAGTCAAGATAATACAGCCCGCCCTTCAGACGAAGGCAGACCGTATCGCCCGGCAAGGCCCGGCATTGCCGCGCCAGAAGCAAAGCCCGCGGCAAGGAATGAAGCGGCGCCGCGGGAGAAGTTCCGGTGTAGCCGTCATGGCCATCCGGCGCCAGATAAATGGTCACCGGAGCCGCGCCCGCGCACCCCACCCAAGCAGCCAGGACCAAGACAAGGAAAAGGCGCAGGTTCAATCCCGGAAATTCTGAAAACTCAGGGCCGCCGGAAAATCGTGCCCGCGCACGGCGGCAATCACCGCTTGCAGGTCGTCCTTGTCTTTCCCAGAAACACGAATGGCGTCGCCCTGAATCTGCGTGGTGACCTTGAGCTTGGTCTCGCGAATGAAAAGCGCGATTTGCTTGGCGATCGGCTGCTCCAACCCTTGTTTGATTTTGATCACCTGGCGGGCGTGGCCGAGGGGCGAGATGTCCGGCGGCATGGACTCCACGCTTTTCAGGCTCACATTGCGCTTGGCCAGTTTGCCGATCACCATTTCATGCAAAGACGAAACTTTGAAATGATCCTCCGCGGATAATTTGATTTCATTTTTTTCGAGGAGAATCTCGGCCTTGCTGCCCTTGAAATCAAACCGATTGGCCAATTCCTTCTTCGCCTGATTGACCGCGTTCTCAATCTCCATCGAACTGACTTCCGAAACCACATCAAATGACGGCATGACGAAAATCTAGCGGAACAAAAAACAAAATGAAACTGCTTATTGCGGCGGAAAGCCACGCGGCGCGATTCGGGCGTTGCCAATGGGAAGCGACCGAAATATCGTGGCGCCGTCAAAGAATGATCAAAGCAATCCGCGAACTTGGAAAGGCCCACTCTTTCATAAACGTCAAAATGGAAAGCATCCTGGCGCCAGCGATGGGGGGAGCCCATTGATTCGAATTGCGGGAATGAGTTTCAGCCGCCTGGCAAACTCGACGGTGGTTTGGTCATGGATTACGAACGCGCTGCGCGCGGGTTCGGGCTTGATTATATTGCCGCTTCTTTTTCGGAAATTGACCAAATCGGAGTTGGGATTTAGCGGAGTATTATTAAGCTTTTCGACGCTGGCGGTGGTTTTCGATTTCGGCTTCACCCCGACGGTGGATCGTTTCATTGGCTACGCGATGGCGGGAGCCAAAAAACTGGAGCCTCACGGACCACCGGAACTCGGGAGCCACGCGGCGCCCAATTTCAACCTATTATGGGAACTCCTCACGACCACGCGTCAACTTTATCGATACCTGACCCTCATTCTATTCGTCGTTCTCGGCATCGGGGGCACGATTGTGGTGGAGAATCTTATTCGGGAAGAGCATAGAATCCACCCCGAATTTGCCCTGCTCATGCCTCGGGTAGCCTGGGGACTGACCTTGGCGTCGGTTTCGTTTGATATTTATTCCAATTGGTGGGCCATTTATCTCCGTGGGTTGAATGAGGTGAGGGACTCTGTCAAAGCAACAGCCTTGACCGCCTTCGCCAAGTTGATTATTGCCGCCGGATTGCTGTCGGGTGGAGCTGGTCTTCTCAGCCTGCCTTTGGCCACGATTCTATCGAGCTTTATTCAAAGGCGATACGCGCGCGTCCGCTGCTTGCAATTGCTCCCCCCGCCCCCCCCAGGGATCGAAGCGCATCTCGGCCGAACTTTGAAAGTTATGTGGCCGAATAGTTGGAGGATGGGGATCCTACTGGCCAGCACCTATCTGCTCATTCAGGCCAACACGGTCTTATGCGCGCACTTGTTCCACCTCGAACTCACGGGGACTTATACTTACTCTGTGCAATTGATGGGCTACGCCGTCGCGATGGCCGCGGTTTGGACGGCGACAAAGTGGCCTCTGATTTCACAATACCAAGCAAGGCGTGATTTTATTCAGATTCGGGAACTTCTGCGGGTCCGCATTTGGCTTCAAACGGTAACTTTTCTCATCCTGGGCTTTGGAGTGGCTTTTGTTGCCCCGCGGCTATTGCATTGGGTGGGAAAGGACAAGGAACTGTTGCCTCTCCCTTGGATGCTTGTCCTGATGTTTGGCGTGTACATGGACATGATCATGGCGATTTTGGGCACCCTGATTGCAACGGGCAATCGCCTTCCCTATGTCTGGACCGGCATCATCACCAACGCGGGGAGCCTGACCCTCAGCCTAATTTTGCTTCGGTGGACGCACCTTGGGCTCGGTTCGTTCGTTTTAGGCCCGATCCTTAGCAATGCGGTATTCAATTATTGGTATTGGCCAACATTTGCGGCGCGCAGCTTGAACACCACCTTGAGAGAGTTTCTCCTTCCGCGCCGGCTCAGCCGCAGGCTGGCGAACGCGCCATGATTTATGGCTGGCCATCCAAAGCCAAGACTTCGCGGTAAATTTCCAGATGCCGCAGCGCGACCACTTGGGGATGGTATCTTTCCCGCATCACCGCCGCGGCCGCAACCGGAGGCGGGCAGCCGGATTTCATCCATTGGACCATCGCATTTTCCAAACCCAGCCAGTCATTCGCCTTCACCAACTCTGCGCCATCCACCCCGGCCGCAATCTCTGTTACGCCACCGACGGAAGCCGCAAAAAGTTTTAGATTTCGCGCCAAGGCTTCGGCCACCACCAGGCCGAAGGACTCTTCCAGCGGCGTGTGGATGAGGGCGCAGGCTTCGTCCATCGCGGCGAGCAACTGTTCCGCCGACAGCGAGCCGAGCCGGCGAGCATAGCCGACCTTCTCCCCCTCCTCCGCCAACTTGGTAAACTCCGCAGCGCAGCTGGCGCTTTTGACCACTTCACCGACAAACCGCATTTCAAAGCGGAAGCCGCGTTCCCACAATTTTTTGGCGAATGTCAATAATTCGACCTGCCGCTTGCGGGGCTCCACCGTGCCGATGTTGAGAAAAACCGCATCTTTCTTGCGACGCCCAGGAAGGGGCTTGTCAAAGAAAATGCGCCGAATCGCATTGGGAGCGCGCCACCGGCGCCGGGCGCGGGAAGCCACCATGCTTTCCGTGTAGCTGGAATTGCATAAGACCCCATCTGTCCGGCCCAAAGCCAGCCATTCCAACCGCGCGGCCAGCCAGGCAAAGCTGCCCGGACGCGCGCGGTTAAGACGAGCGAGAGCCCGCATATTTCCGTGAATTGTCACGAGGTTTGGATAACCTGAATACACGGCGCTAATGGCGCAATCGCGCTCGGTGCCCTGCCCATGCACCAAGTCGGGCCGGATTTCGCGCGCCTTGCGGCGCACAGCGCGAATGCACCCCCCGTACAAGGTGCGCAACCAGCCGATTTTGGGCACATGCAACGCGTGATACCAAATGTTCTCCGCCATTTTAGCCGGCGCTGGCGCCGGCTGCTGCAAACAGGAAATCACGTGAATTTCAACGTCCGGCAGGCTCGCGAAACCCTCCAGCAGAGCTTCGGGGGCTATGCCCATCCGCGGCGCTGGGCGCGCGTACTCCCGATAGTGCTGGCGGTTATCGCTGGTGAGAAGGGCAATACGCATAGGATTCACGTAAACGGCATGAGGTCAGACGGAATACCATAAATATTGGCGATCCAGAAGCCGGTTGGCGCGGCGAAGCATTTGTTTGACGCCCCATTGGAATCGTCCGGTGGGAAAGGCCAGCCCCGTAACTCCCGAAGCCGCCTGGATCCGCGCCTGCGTCTTGAACAACTGCACTTCCGATGTCGGTTGACCCCGCAATCTTTGAAACAGGACGCGTTCCACCCAGGCGCCGGTCCGGTCGTCGCACTGCTGGTACAGCCCCTGCAATTTGTCCCGATAATATTGCGACGCCACGCAAAACGAATACGTCCGGGCGATCTGACGGCGTGGCAGTCGATCCATCAAAAGGCTGGGGCAGCGCGGGCTGCGGCATTCTTCCAGGATGGATTCAAGGTTCAGAAATTGATAACGCCCGGTAATCTTGAGCCAGCGCGGCGGCGGGTTTTTCTCCGCCGCCAGCCATGTGTCCAACATTTCAAATTCCTGATGCCCCTTGCCTTTTTCCGGGCTGGCGGAACGGCGAAAACGCCGGACTTGCAGCCGGCTCGTTTCACGAAAGGCGGAATGCTGTTCAAGCGGGTAGCCGGAATTCTCCAGAAAAAAAACCGGGGCGAATTTCAAGTAAAAGGTCAGGGCCGCCTCGTACTCCGCCAGGCGCTCTTCCGGAGTAAAAGCGGAAGGGCCTTTGTCTTGCGGAATCACCGTGGCGGTCATCACGATGGGCACCTCGTGGGAGCCATCAGGCGGGGCGATCATGCTCAAGAATCTGGGGCCCCAAAGTCAATTGGCGGGAAAGGGATGCGGGCAACAGGCGGAGCACAAAGCCGCAGAACCAACTCGGCAAAAACCGCGCCGCCAATTCCCGCGGTTCGCGTTGCAAGGACCGTAATTTGCGCTCGGCGGCCTTCAGACTGGCGGGCGAGGGCTCGGCTTTGATTTTGCGGGCGCGAAAGATGCCGGCGAAACTGAGATCGTGCACGGATGACTCCCAGTTGTCCAATTCAGCCACATAAGGCCCGAGCCATTTTCCTTTCCGCATGCGCGCATCGTGCGCCATCAGAATGCCGCCCGTGCGCAAACGCGGGGCCAGCAGACGAAATTCTTCGATTTGCTCATACGGTTTGTCACCCCCATCAAGAAACACGAAGTCAATCTTTGCGTCCGGCGCCAGCGTCGCCAGCCACTCTGGGAGAACCACGGTCGAAAAGCCAAACAGAGGCGTGAATCGTTCGGCGGCATCGGGCGCGCCGAGTCGGATATTGGCGAGCATCTTCTCGTAAATATCCTGGGAGGCTTCCACCCCCCAAAGATGTCCCGTGCCATTCGCCTGGAGGGCGCGCAAAATATGCAGTGTGCTGCCGCCGCCCAGCCAGGTGCCCACTTCGACCGTTATTTCAGGCTTCACCAAATCTTCCCGAACAGCTTTGGTGATGAATGCCCGTTCGGCTGGGTTCAATTGGCCGTCGATCACCGTGCTAGGTGTGGCATGTGTCGTTTCGCTCATGAATCATGGGAATTTAATCGTCGTTGTACCAGCGTGCGAACATTAAACTCTAAAGATTCTCAGCGCGTCAAGGGGCATGCGGGACGCGCCCGGATCGTCAATGCCCCGAGGTGAAGACCCATTCACGAATTGGAAACGCTTCAATGCGACGTCGGCGTCGGCGGGCCTGCCCTTGCTTGGCCGCCGTCTTGCCGCGCATGAAAATGCGCATGAATTTGTTTGCGAGGCAAGGGAGCCTTGCGACAAAATGACCGGATGTCTGGCGTCCCGAAGCTTTTAATTATTTATGCCATTGCCATTCCCCTGGCAATTCTCGTGGGCTTCCTAGTTTCTGCGCCGGGCATGGGCACGGTGGTTATCATTGGTCTTTTGCTTTTCTTGTTCTCGCTGCCGTTCCTTCTCAAGAGCCATCATTTTCTTCTGATTCTGTTCTGGAACTCGGCTTTCAACGTGTTCTTCCTCCCAGCCCAGCCGCATTTTTGGCTGCTGTTGGCGGCATTGAGTTTTTCCATCTCGTGGCTCAACAACATCATGGGCCAGCAGAACTTCATTCGTGTGCCCGAACTTAAAAGGCCGCTCGTCTTTCTGGCCATCGTCTTGTTTTTGACCGCGGCTCTTCGCGGCGGGATCGGAATTCACGCGCTGGGAGGCGAGTCTTATGGCGGCAAGGGCTATGTTTACATGCTGGGAGCCATTTTCGGGTATTTTGCCCTCGCTGCCATCCGTGTTCCCATGCAGAAAGCGGCAAGCTACGTGGGTTGGTTTTTTTTATCGGGTATTACGTTCGCGATGTCCAATCTGGTTTATGTGCTGGGGCCGGCCTTTTACCTGCTCTACCTTCTGGTCCCGCCAGAAGTCGCCATTTCGCAGGCTGCAGCGGATGTGGGAGCCACCGAAATTGACCGCATTGGCGGCTTGGCGCCTGCTTCCACCGCCGTGATATGCTTTTTGCTGGCACGGTACGGGTTGCGCGGCATCCTTGATTGGCAGAAACCCTGGCGCCTGCTGTTATTCTTAGCCGTGTTGGTGGCCGCAGCCTTCGGCGGGTTTCGCTCTGTCTATTTATCCATTGGCTTGATCTGCTTTTTTCAATTTTTCTTTGAAAAACTGCATCGCACCATCTTTCTGCCTATTTGTATTGGGCTGGGAATTTGCGTAATGTCTCTTGCCATCGTCTTTGCGTCGAAATTGCCGCTGTCTGCGCAGCGTGCGATCAGCTTTTTGCCGGTGCATATTGAGGCGTCTGTTGAGGGCGATGCCACCGGGTCGTGGAATTGGCGCCTCGACATGTGGAGGACATTGGTGCCCGATATTCCCAAGTATTTTCTTCTGGGCAAAGGTTATCGCATCGATCCGGACGATCTTTATCTGGCGGGCATCGCTGCGGAGAGAGGGTTGTCCGACCAGTTTGAAGTGGCGCGGGTGGCGGGCGATTACCATAGCGGCCCGCTCTCTCTTATGATTTCGCTGGGTGTATTTGGGGTGGCGGCGTTTGGGTGGATTATTCTAGCGGGAATAAAGGTTCTTCATGCTAACTGGCAGTACGGCCCCCAAAGTCTACGACGTCCGAACACTTTGCTTTTTTCATTTTTCCTGGCTCACATTATCTTCTTTCTTTTGGTGGGCGATATTCGATCTGACCTCTTCCTCTTTACGGGCACCCTCGGGCTTAGCGTCAGCATAAACGGCGGAGTGGCCAGGAAATCTTTGCGCTCGGCTCAACCGGCGGCGGTGGCGCAATTTGCCGGGCAAATGGCTTAGCTCCTCATGCGGCTTTCAATCATTACGCCGAGCTTTCGGAGTTCTGCGTGGCTGAAACTTTGCATCGCTTCGGTTGCGGACCAAGGAGTGGAACTGGAGCATATTGTGCAGGACAGTTGTTCCGATGACGGCACACAGGAGTGGTTGCAGTCGGATCGTCGGGTGCGGGCTTATATTGAAAAGGATGCGGGGATGTACGATGCCGTCAATCGAGGGATGCGCCGGTCTTCGGGGGACGTTGTCGGATACTTAAATTGCGACGAGGAGTATTTGCCAGGGGCTCTCCGGGAGGTGTCGGAGTATTTTGACCAACATCCACGCGTCGATATCCTGTTCGCAGATTGCGTCGTCGTTGATGCCGAGGGAGAGTTTCTGTGCTATCGCAAGGTGCAACTGCCCTTCACGCCCCACGTCATGGTGGCAACCTTGCCCACATTTACTTGCTCCATGTTTTTCCGCCGCAAATTGCTCGATCAGGGTTTTTATTTTGAGCCCAAACTGCGGGCAGTGGGAGACGCAGATTGGGTATTGCGAGCCCTGGCAGCGAAAATCCCCATGGGCATTTTGAGGAGGTATGTCTCCACGTTCGCCGACACGGGCGTCAACCTTATGTTGACACCTGACGCGCAGCGGGAAAAACGCGAGCTGTTTTTACAGGCTCCAAAATGGGCGCAGGTTTTGGCGCCGGCGTTGGTGGCGCATCATCGGCTGCGCCGCTGGCTCGGCGGGATTTATCGCCAGGAGCCTTTTGCTTACGCGATTTACACGAAGAAAAGCCCCGAGAAACGGGTCACCCATCACGTCGCGCACCCAACGTTTATCTGGAAAAGCCGGCTGTCATGGCGGGGGTAAGACCGCCCAGCGTGGCGCCGGCGGAGCTTTTGATTCCGATGTGCTCGTTGTGAAATGAGCAAATGACAATGGTTCCGCCCCCCACCCCGCGCCGAATATCCAGCGAGGCCCCGATCATTTTCGCCCGGTAATTCATAATGTGCAGGCCCATGCCGCCGCCGCCCACGGTGGTTTCGGGGAAGCCCACGCCATCGTCCTTGATCGTGAGCGTCACTTCCTCCTCCACCGCCCCCAAACCGACGGAGATGGATTGGCACGAGCTGTGTTTGACAGCATTATTGATCGCTTCCTGGGCGATGCGATAAAGATTGTTGCCCGCGACTTCGTCATAGATCAGCACCGGTTCGTCGCAGGAAAAATGGCAGGTGACATTATGATGCGGCTGGACCGTGGCGGCCAATTCCTCCAGGGCGGACGCCAAGCCGTCCACTTCCAGGCGCACGGGATAAAGCCCGCGGGCCAGGCGGCGCGCCTGGGAAACGCCGCCATTGATCATGTCCGCAATGGCTTCGACGTCCGCCGCCTCGGATGCTTTGCGCCGCTCCAGTTTTTCGCGCAGCAATTCCACGGCAAAGCCGGTGCTCACGAGTTGTTGACAGAGGCTGTCGTGCAAATCCTGCCCAATGCGCCGTTGTTCGCGATCGCTGATTTCGGCAATTTGTTTTTCGAGCAAACGGCGCGGACTGATGTCGCTAAAGACCACGACGCCGCCCTGGATGCGTCCGGATTCGTCGATCAAAGGCCGCCCAGTGGCGCTGACCCAGAGGCTCTCGGGACGATTGGATTCGCGCAGGAATATTTCCGCGCCGTCAAAAACTTCGCCCCGAATCGCGCGGAGCAAGGGATGTTCGTGGGTGGGATAAGCGGTCAAGGTGTCAGGCAAATAGGTGTGATAAGGCTCGACCGATTCGTCCGGCGCCATGCGGCCCAGACCCGCGCGCATCAGGCGTTCGGCGGCGGGATTGAAAAGCAGAATGCTCGCCTTGGCATCGGCGACGATCACGCCATCGCCCATGCTGTTCAAAATGGATTGCAGGATGTTTTTCTGCTGGCGCAATTCCGATTCCGAACGGGCGAGGGCCTGCGCGCGATTTTCGGCGGCGGCGCTGCGCTCCGCCACGCGCTGCTCGAGAGTTTCGTTGAGATGCTTGAGGTTTCCTTCCGCGCGCGTGCGCTCCGCCACTTCCGCCTGCAACGCGTGATTGGCCTCGGCGAGTTCCTGCGTGCGCGCGCGCACCCGGCTTTCCAACCCTTCCTGCGAAGCGCGCAAGGCTTCCTCCACTCGTTTGCGCTCGGCGACCTCCGCCGTGAGCGCGCCAATCGCGGAAAACACTCCCCAGCGCATAAAGGTGTTCCACACGAGCACGCCATAATTATCGATGGAGCTGGGATCAAAACACTTGGCAAAATACCAAATGCCTGCCGCCACGGTCGCCACGATGATGCCGGGCCAGCGGCCGGCGAACCATGCGACAAAACAAATCGGCGCCATGTAAAAAACAAGCATGGCCACCATCGGCCCGCTGAGGTAATCGACCTCGCCGATATAAACGGTCAAGGCCAACCCGATCAATGTGACCGTGATGCGAGATTTGCGGCTGAGATATTCGATCAACCTCATGACACGCCCTTAATAGAGCCTAATTTCCGCGTGGAAGCGAGCATTAACAAAAAAGCAGGGCAGGCTTTCGCCCGCCCTGCCTGAGACTTTGATGATCGAAACGGCCCCAGTTACGGACTGGTGAGCGTATAGAATTTCTGGGCCTGATTGGTGGCGTCGCCATCGGCAAATTGGTAATTGCCGGGAGACACTTCATTGGGGTGGCCGAGATTCAGCCATTGATTGAGAGGCAAACCGAGGTTGGTTGTGACTCGAATGCTGAAGTCCGTGCTGGCGCCAGGCGCATTGGTGAAACTAAAGCTCAAGCCATTGACACTCGAGAAGGCGATGCTGCCGAGCGCCACCTGGCTGAGGGCCGGAGCGTTCGTCGAACTAGACGCCGAGAAGCGGAGATGGTCGATGCCGTAACCTTGACCGCTGCCAGTGGCGTCATTGATGGACCAAACCAGCCAAAGCGCCGATCCGGGCTGCCACGGCGTGGCGAGCGCAAGATTGGTGACGGCAAGATTCACTTGATTGGAGGCGGCATTGCCATTGTTGGCTCCGACCTTCGAGGCGATCGGGAAGCTGACATTCAAGCTCGAAACAGGATTGGCCTGCGCGGCGGCAATTTCCGCGGCGGACAGCGTCGAACTGGCGCCCGCCGGATCAATCGCGTAAGTGAAGGCGAGGGTCTTGGGCTTGGTGCCCAGCTTCCAATATTCGCCGACGAATCCAAGATCGATGTAATTGAGGTTGGCCGAGGTCTCGTTGACCAGCTTCAATCCGAAATGCGTGCCGCCCGAGGTGCTGGTGGCGATCAAACCGAGCGAGCGATTATTGCTGCCATTGTCCAGCGTCCCAAAACTGATGACGCCGCCGGTGGTTTGGCTGCCGTCGCTGGCGCCTAATTGCGCTCCTTGCGTGTCCAGATCACACTCGCCATACCAGCCGGACATCGTGGCCGCGAGATTCAAGCCTCCCGAATCGCCCGCGGTGATGTTGGTGAAAAGCGGATAGGCGAAGTCAAACGGATTGGCCACCGAATAGGTGATGCCGCCGATGGTGACCGGGCCGCCGCCTCCTACGGTGTTGACAGGAATGCTGCCGGGATCAGGCAAGGAATCGAATTCCTGCGCATAAACCTGGTTGCTGTAGGCCACGAACGACAAGGGCGGAGGTGTGACCACGGTGACGGTGGCCACCAGACTGGTGGCGGAGCCGCCGGCATTGTTGATGATTACGAAGTAACTTCCAGCGTCGCCCAGGCTGGCTCCGCTGATGGTCAAGTCGTTTGTTTCGCTGCCGCTGAACTCGTTCAAGTCGGAGACCGCCGAGGCCGACCCGGGAACGCCGCGGTACCACTGGTAACTGAGGGGTTCGGTGCCGGAGACCGAGGACACCCCGAGGGCATTCGTCTGGCCGACGAGCATCGTGATCGCAGTTGGATCCCCGCCGGGAGCAATGGAGGGCACGACAAATTGCACGGACAGGACGGCCACCAAATTCGAACTCTCGCCGCCGGCGTTATGAATGGCGACGTAATAGCTGCCCGCGTCGGCCAATTGCAGATTGGTCACGTAGAGGGTGGACGCGGTGGAACCGCTGTATTTGACGCCATCATCGGTCAACATGGTTGCGCCAAAATACCATTGGTAGGTGAATTCAGGCGTGCCATTCGGATTGACTGTAAAGGCCGCGTTATTGCCAATGAAATTGGTGAGATGCGCCACGCCGTTCGTCAAAGATGGAGCGACGGCCACGGCTGAAACCGCGACGGAAGCCACTACGCTGGTGACAGCGCCGTACTGATTCGTGACGATCACCGAGTAATCCCCAGCGTTGGTGAGATCGGCATGGCGGAAGACGAGGACGTTGGTGTTCGAGCCGGAAATATTGGCATTATCTGTCACATCCACGCCGTCCTTCTGCCATTGGAAATGCACGGCGTAAACTGAATCCACTCCCACGGTCAAACTCGCGGCCACGTTGGTGGTCGTATTGACATCAACGGGCTGCGCCGTGATGGCCGGCAAAACTTCCGGCGTGAAAGCCACGCCGCGGAAAACTTCGTTGATGCCATTGGCCACCGCGAGGGTCTTGGCCACCAGATTGGTTCCCGGATTGCCATCGTCCACAATGGCGATGAGGCGGTTAGAGCAGGTGTTGGCGCCATCGCCCAAATCCATGGTCGTGGCATAAATCACGGGGTTCTCCCCGCTGAAATCGACCGCGATGCCAAAGCAGCCGGTGCCGCCCTTACCTTGTTTGGCGGAGCCAATATTGGTGGGGCTGAAGGTGTAGGGCGAAGTCCAGGTTCCGCCGCTATTGACGAATTTCACGATGCCGAGCGCGTTGTCGGCGGCGTACACCGTGGTTCCGGCCGGGTCCATGTCAAAGGCCAGGACTTTCGACAACGCTGCCCCGAAATTGAGAAATAAGTTCGTCGTGACGATGTGCTGGACGTTGCCCGGGGCCCACGGCAAAGGAACAGGCTCTCCGCCATTGCCCGAGAAATCCACGAAATTGTAAATGCCGTTGGCCAGCGCGCCGCCGGCTTCGTTCTTGGCAACCATATACAGGGAGCCATTGATGATTTTCATGAAGTAGGCCGACTGCACCACGCTCTGCACCAATTCCGGGGTGGGCGAGATGTCGCTGTTCCAGAATAACGTGCCAGTTTCCTGCAGGCCGCCGGTCTGGGTGCCCGCAATCGTGCCGCATCCCCAAAAGTTGTTGCTGCCGTCCGTGGCAACGCCGCGGGGATTGTTTTGGGTGATGCCAGGCTGCATGCCAAACCAATCCGCGCTGGCGTAGGGCACATGATAATTGGTGAATGCATCGATAATTCCAAAGCCGCGCGGATAACCGACGCCTGAGGAGTTGGTGGCCCCGGAAGGAGTGCCGGGAATCGTCCCCAAATCACCGCCGTAACCGGAAATCACCAAATACTTGCGGTCCGCGGAGCGGGTGAACCCCTGCCCCTCGGAGCCGGCATGGGCGTTGAGCCACAAAGAATCCGGACCGTTTGTAGGAAGTTCAATGGACAGCAGTGGCGCCGTTTGATTGGTGGCCGCGGTGTCATATTCCTCGACAAAGCCGGGATGTTGGCGTCCGCTGGTAATGGTGATGACCCCATCCCCGGCGCGATAAACGACAAGTTTGCCGGGAATAAACGTGAGATTGGTATTTTGGGCCAAAGCGCCGGTAGCCAAAGCCACAGCGCAACCCAAGGCGACGATCAGTTTTTTCATTGGATTCAAGAGACGGATTAAGTTTTCAGATGAATGTCCCCTTAAAGGACGCTACAGTTACCCACACTTACATGGCAACCAAATGGCTGCAAAGTGACGTTTCTGTGAAGTTTTCCTATAAAAATATTCATTTAGGTTTCACCCAATTGTCACAATCCCGTCATGCGTTCGCAATGTGAGGCAGCCAAGCTGTGGTGGCAGGAAAACGGGCCCGGCCCGTGTCGTCCCAATCGTCGTTAGAAAAAGCCACTATGAAGTTGAAACGCCAAGCAGGATTTACGCTCATCGAGTTACTGGTTGTCATCGCCATTATCGCGATTCTGGCCGCCATGCTGCTGCCGGCATTGTCGCGGGCCAAAGAGGCCGGCCGCCGCACCTCCTGCGTCAACAATCTCAAACAATGGGGCCTGGCCCAAGGCATGTATGTGGACGACAGCAGCCAGATTTTCCCCATGACCAAAATTCCCAATGGCACGCCCGGCGCGCCCTCCGGTTACAACGAGGACAACCCCACTTGGGGCGACTTGGCGAATTTCTACGGTTTCGGCCAGGGAAACACCGCCTGGTTCAACGCCCTGCCTCCCTACATCCGGAGCAAGCCGCTATATTTTTATTCCGCCAAAATGGACAACGGCGTGGCGGTTTTCAACAACACCAAATCCATTTTCCAGTGCCCCACCGCGCGCCTTGACCAAGGCCTCAACCCTAATACGCGCGTCATTTTCCAATACGGCATGAACTCCAAAGCGTTGGACGGCCTGCCGGATAACACGGTTTTGAAAACCGCGCTCATCAAGCATCCCTCCGCCTTTGTGATGTTTTCCGAGGTGCGCGTCATGACGAGCGAAAAGCCCTATTTTGGATTGCCTGTCAATTCCACCGACCTCGGCTCGCCGCAGGTTTATACCACCCGAATTTCTTCTCGTCACACGGCGGGCGCGGACATTGTTTTCTCTGATGGTCACGTGGCCTATTTCAAATACCAGTACATCTGCTACGACAACGGCGCCAAGCCCGCCGATCCTGGCCGGGCGGACATCAACTGGTCCGTGGATGGCCATTCGGTGCCTTGATTCGCGAAGTGAAACTTCACAATCATTTTGCCCGTCTCCGGGGCCTTTACGTCGCCGCCCACATCTTCGGCTTCATGCTCACGGCGCCGCTGTGGGCGGTGGATCCGGAACATTACCTGGCTCCCGGCACGCCCGATGTCGCCGCCCTGCTGCCGCCGCCGCCCACCCCGGATTCGCCGGAGCAAGCCGCGGAACTGGCGGCAGTCCGCGCCGTGTTTCACACCGCGCCGAGCAACGATATCGCAAGCGCCTACGCCGAAAAAAAGTTCAGCGTGTTCAATTTCCGCCCGGTGGTCGGCGATTTTCTTGCGCCCGGCAAATTGCCGAAGACCGAGGCATTTTTTAGTCGTGTGCAAAAAGAAGCGGCCTTGATCACCGACGGCGCGAAAATGCACTGGAAACGTCCGCGGCCATTTGTCACAGACCCCAGCCTCACCAATGGAGTTTTGGAGAAGTCGTTCAGCTACCCGAGCGGCCATGCCACGGAATCCATGGTTCTCGCGCTCGTGCTGGCGCAGATGTTTCCCGAAAAAAGCGACGCGATTCTCGCCGAGGCCCGCGCTATTGGATGGCATCGCATCGAGATTGCGCGGCATTATCCCATTGATATTTTTGCCGGACGCATTCTCGCGCAAGCCATCGTGCGCGAAATGTGGAACAGCGCGAAATTCCAGGAAGATTTCAACGAGGCCAAGGCAGAGATTTTGGGGCGAGCGCGCCAGCCTTAATGCTAGCGGAATAGCCCCAAATACAAGAACACGCCGTACGCGCCCACCAGCGCCCAACCCGCCACACGCGGCAACCGTCCCAGCGCCGCCACAAAGCCCAAATGAATCAGGCTGACGCCCAGCAGGATAATCATTCCCCCCGCAAAAAACGCGGGCAATTCCATTGGCCGCCAGAGCGCGAAAATTCCCAGGCATAACGGTATGCAAATGTGCCCGTCGCCGATTTGCGAGGTGTAAACGACTTCCGGCTGCCGTTTCCAGCCGTAATAAAGCGCCAGCGCGGCGTTTGGAAGCACATCCAGCCAACCTGAAAGCCACCCCATATAACGGGCGCTGAGGAATCCAGTTGGAATGGTTGACAACCAGCGCACCAAACCGTCGGTGGAGGCATACAGCGCATACGAACCCGCGAGCAATAAAGCCAAATCAATGACCAGCAAGACGGCGTAGCGTTGCGGGCGCCCCGCCACATTGCGGGCCGCGGCCAGCACATGCCACGCCTGCCACGCCAGGAACAGGGCCACCAAGGCCGCGCCGCCGACAAAACCGATCCTCCCGGCGCGCGCCGCCGCCCAACTTGCTCCCGCGAACACAATCGCGGCCGCCAGCGTCCCGATAATCGCGCCCCGATCCAGTTTTACGCCCGGCCGCATTCCCCAAAGCGCGATGGGCAAGCCGACCAGCAACGTGAGGTTCGTCACGTTGTTAACAAGGCAATTGGTCACGACCTCCGCGCCCGACCCGCCGCGCACCGCCCAAAGAAACGTGAAGACGAGGTTTCCCATGCCCGTGCAATAAGGCATGATCAGCGTGCCCAACACAGTCCCTTCCATGCCTTGCCGGGCCATGGCCTCGAGGCGCCAGATCATCAGGAAGGAAGCCGCCAGGAACAGCCCCAGGAAACCCACGGGCGCGGCCAGGTCGTGAACATTCATGCGATCAAGCGGCCCGCGCCAGTCAAATATAGTACATCTTTTCCTTGTCCGTTCCCGCCTCGAGCAGGGCCTGGAAGGTGATGCTGTCAGCGGTGGCATTGAGCGTGTCGCGCAATCGTTGCCAGGCTTGGCGCAATTCCGGGGGATGACGCGGATTCGTCAACGCGGGGGAATCGAACACTTCCCCATGAATGCAACGCAGGACATCCCCAAATGTAATTTCCGCCGGTGGACGCGCCAATAGATAGCCGCCCGATTTTCCGCGCAGGCTTTTGACAATCTGCGCGGATTTCAACTCGATCAGGATCTGGACCAGGTAATTGGGCGGAATGCCTTCGTCCGAAGCCATTTCCTCCACGGTCCGGGCCGCGCCGTCCTCGTAATGCCGCGCCAGCCACAAGACCGCCTGCGCCGCATAGTCGCTTTTAACAGAAAGTTTCAAAATGGCGCGTAATGGCGGAGAGGGTAAATCGAACCCCTGGCATTGTTATCACCCGTGCGCCGACTTAGCAA
Organism: Verrucomicrobiia bacterium; assembly: GCA_035551475.1. GTDB lineage: Bacteria > Verrucomicrobiota > Verrucomicrobiia > Limisphaerales > Palsa-1400 > DASZMX01. The sequence continues at coordinate 5,541 of DASZMX010000040.1, read as the reverse complement.
CCCGCCGGTTCCGGAGCCACCTCTCCAACATTCTAATAAACAGCCGTTTGGCCTGCTTTCCTAAGACAAGTTTCCCAGGCGGCGCGGTCTAATCTCACACGGCGCCATCCCAGAAACTGGGGGCACAATAGCGATGGCTCCCGGCTCCGACAAGAATTTAAATCCCATGGCCACCAAGACGCGCGCGATCAGGCGGCCGAGACGTTCCCTGCAAAATCCACCGGTTGTTTGACTTGCATCACCATTGGCGGCGTTTGCGCGATTTGATTCTCAAGTCTGTGAAATTTTTGCCGATAACTGACCGAATAGCGCCGCTTGGAATGCTCCTCGCGGCGACAGTCAACCAAATATGAAAACCAGTTTCAATTCGCAAAAGGATGGCAGCGCGGACGAAATCAGTCGCGCCGCCGCCGCGTTCGTGCGCCATCTTATCGCCCTGATGTTGTTGCTCTTGGGAGCCGTCACGGCCGCCGCCGCGCCCGTCTTGATACTGCCATCAAGCCCTTCCGCTGACGAGGACGTCCCCACCACCGTGAGCGTGGGGGTGACCGACGCCGGCGCCGCGATCTTCACCGTAAAGACCACCGCCACGTCGTCCAATACCAACTTGATCAGCAACGCCAGCCTGACTTTCAACGGCTCGGGCACCAATCGATTGCTCTCGATCCGCCCCATCCTGCATAAGTCCGGCGCCGCGGTCATCACCGTGGTGGCCAGCGACGCTAATCCGGCGAAAACGACCAACACTTTCACCTTGACGGTTAATGCCACGAATTATCCGCCCACGTTCACCAAGACGATCGCCAACCAGATCCGCAACGAAAACGCCGCTTCCACCAATTTTGTCTTTTCCATCAGCGACATTGAAACCGCCGCGTCGGCGCTCACGGTGACCGCCACTTCGTCCAACACGACCGTCGTGCCGAATGGCAATTTGGTTCTCACCGGCACAACGACGAACCGCACTTTGAGCGTGACCCAGGCCACGAACGAAAATGGCGTCACGCTGATCAGCGTGGTCGTGACGGATGGCGGCGGAGCCAAGGCGACCAATAGCTTTCTCTTGACGGTGCGCGCGGTGAACCAGCCGCCGACCTTCACGATGACCACCAATCGCCTTGTTTTTGTCGAGAACTACGGCCCCGTGACCAATGCGAGCTTCATTACCGGCGTGTCCAGCGGGCCCGCCAGCCAGGCCAGTGAGACCAATTATTTCGCCTTCCGCTACACCACGAACTTTTTTGCGCAGGCCCCGGCGATCAACACCAACGGCGATTTGACGTTTCAGACGGCGACCAATGCGTTCGGCACCAATACCATCACGATCATTCTTTTTAACTCCGGCAGCCTGACCAACGGCGGCAAAAACAGCCTGACCAACGTGCTGACGCTGGACGTGCCGTTTGTCAATCAAACGCCGAGCTTCACGCTTTCCACCAACGTCGTCGCGGTCACCGAAGAAACAGCCGCTGTGACCAAGGCGGGATTTCTCACCGCGCTCAGCGCCGGCCCCGCGAATGAAAACAACGAACATTGGACATTTGCCGCCGTGGCGGTCACGAACAATTCGACGAATGTGGCTTTCGCGACCGCCCCTGCCATCGCGACCAATGGCACGCTGACCTTTCTGCCCGCCCCGCATTCGTTCGGCACAAATTTCGTTACTATTATCATGGCGGACAATGGCGGCACGGCGAACGGCGCCGTGAATTCGGTGACGAATGGGTTTGAGATCGACGTGGCGCAAACCAACCACGCGCCGGTCATCGCCAACGCCACCAACCACACAGTTGCGGAAAATTCGACGAATAATTTGACAGCGGCCCTGAACGTGTGGAGCTACGACCTCGAAGCCTCGAATTTTGTGCTGACGGCGACTTCCCTGAGCAATGCCCTGGCCAGCGTGACCATTACCGACACCAACGTCGTCAGCGCCACGAACGCCGTGTTTACTCTGACTTTTGCACCGGCCACGAACGCCGTCGGAGCCGTGCCCATCCGCGTGGTCGCCACGGAAGGCGCGCTTTCCACGACCAATACGTTCACCCTCACGATTACTCCGATCAACCAACCGCCGAGCTATACGCTTTCGACCAATTTCTTGCTCGTAGCCGAGGAGACACCCGCCGTCACCCGGACGAACTTCCTGACCGGCATCAGCGCCGGGCCGGCCAACGAACACCAGACCTGGACGTTTGCCACCACCACTGTCACCAATAACGCGACGAATGTGGCCTTCGCCACCCTGCCCTCGGTTGCCACCAATGGCACGTTGACCTTCTTCCCCGCCGCCCATTCCTTCGGCACCAACACCGTCACAGTCGTGATGACTGATAGCGGCGGCACGAGCAACGGCGCCGTCAACGCCTTCACCAATTCTTTTGAAATCGGCGTGGTGCAAACTGTTCACGCGCCTGTGATAGTGGGCGCGACCAATCATTCCATCTTCGAGAATGCCACCAACAATTTGACGGCCACCGTCAATGTCTGGAGCTACGACCTGCAAGCCTCCAACTTCGTCCTGACGGCCACGTCTCTCAGCAATGCCCTGGCCGGTGTGACTGTGACAGACACCAATGTCGTCAGCGCCACGAACACCGTGTTTACCTTCACATTTGCTCCGGGGACCAACACCGTCGGCGCGGTGCCCATCCGCCTGGTGGCCACCGAAGGCGCCCTTTCCACGACCAATACATTTACCCTCACGATTACCCCGATCAATCAACCGCCGAGCTATACGCTTTCGACCAATTTCTTGCTGGTGTCCGAAGAGACGCCCGCCGTCACCCGGACAAACTTCCTGGCCGGCATCAGCGCCGGGCCGGCCAACGAACACCAGACCTGGACGTTTGCCACCACCACTGTCACCAATAATGCGACGAATGTGGCCTTCGCCACCCTACCCTCGGTTGCCACCAACGGCACGTTGACCTTCTTCCCCGCCGCCCATTCCTTCGGCACCAACACCGTCACAGTCGTGATGACTGATAGCGGCGGCACGAGCAACGGCGCCGTCAACGCCTTCACCAATTCATTCCAAATCGGTGTCGCGCAAATCGATCACGCGCCTGTGATAGTGGGCGCGACCAATCATTCCATCTTCGAGAATGCCACCAACAATTTGACGGCCACCGTCAATGTCTGGAGCTACGACTTGCAGGCTTCCAACTTCGTTCTGACCGCGACTTCGCTCAGCAACGCCCTGGCCGATGTCACAGTCACGGACACCAACGTCGTCAGCGCCACGAACACTATCTTTACCTTCACCTTCGCGCCGGTCACCAACGCCAATGGCGCTGTGCCGATCCGCCTGGTGGCGACAGAAGGCGCGCTTTCCACGACGAACACGCTGACGCTCAATATCACGCCGATCAATCAACCGCCGAGCTATACGCTCTCGACGAATCTATATCTGGTGTCCGAAGAAACCCCCGCCGTCACGCAGATTGCCTTCCTGACCAATATCAGCGCGGGTCCGGCCAACGAGCATAGTCAGACTTGGACGTTCAAAACGACCACCGTCACGAATAATGCGACGAACGTCATTTTCGCCACCCTGCCCTCGGTGGCCACCAATGGCACGCTGACCTTCTTCCCGGCCGCGCATTCGTTCGGCACGAACACCGTCACAGTCGTGATGACCGACAGCGGCGGCACGAGCAACGGCGCCGTCAACGCCTTCACCAACTCGTTCCAGATCGGCGTCATCCAAACCAATCACGCTCCAGTCATCGTCGGCGCCACCAACCACTCGGTGTTTGAAAACGCCACCAACGGCCTCACCGCCACGGTCAATGTCTGGAGCTACGACCTGCAAGCCTCCAACTTCGTCCTGACAGCCACGTCGCTCAGCAACGCGCTGGCCGATGTCACAGTCACGGACACCAACGTCGTCAGCGCCACGAACACTATCTTCACCATCACTTTCGCGCCGGTGACAAACGTCAATGGCTCCGTGCCGATCCGGCTGGTGGCGACAGAAGGCGCGCTCTCCACGACGAACACGCTCACGCTCACGATTACGCCAGTCAATCAAGCGCCGAGCTTTACCCTCTCCACCAACTTATTGGTGGTGGCTGAGAACAGCGGCGTGACCACCGCCCCCGCTTTCCTGACCAACATCAGCGCCGGCCCGGCCAATGAACACAACCAGACCTGGACGTTCACCGTGTTCAGCGCGACGAATAACGCGACCAACGCCACCTTCGCGCAATTCCCCACTGTCTCCACCAACGGCGCGCTGGTCTTCCGCCCCGCCACGAATTCCTTCGGCACCAACACCGTCACCGTTCTTATGACAGACAGTGGCAGCGTCAGCAATAGCGGCGTCAACGCCTACAGCAACAGTTTCCAATTAGCCGTCGCCCAGGTCCAATATCCGCCGCGCTTCATCGGGATCACCAACAAAACGATCCTGGAAAACGCCAGCACAAACCTGACCCTGGCCTTCTCCTTGTATGATCCGTTGACCACGAACTTCACGGTGTCCGCGGATTCCTCCAACACGAACCTCAGCGTGGTCAGCATCGGCGGCGCCGGCACGGCGCGCACGGTGATTTTCGCGCCGGTGGCCAACGCCAACGGCTCCGCCACCATCACGGTCACAGCGGATGACGGCTCGCTGACCAACAGCACCAACTTCACGCTGACGATCACGCCGGTGAATCAGGCTCCTTCCTTTGATCTCGCCGTGACCTCCGTCACCGCGGACAAATACGACGTGGCAGTGACCATCCCGAGCGCGATCACGAACATATCCGCCGGCCCGACCAATGAAAGCAGCCAAACGGTCTCCTTTGTGGTGACCAACAACAACCCCGCCGCCTTCCTGGTTCCGCCCTCGATCAACGCGAGCGGCACGCTTTCCTTCACGCCCGCGGCCACCGGGGCCTCCGTCACTGTCGGCATCAAAGCCGTGGACACCGGCGGCACGGCCAATGGCGGCGTCAATGCCTCCGCCGTGCAAACGCTCACGATCACCATTCCGGATAACGCGTTTCCCTACTTGACAGGACCGTTTGCCGGCTTGTTCTACGAAACCAACGCGGCGGCCAATGCCAGCTCCGGTTACTTCACCTTGACGCTCACGACGAACGGCGCGTTCAGCGGCTATCTGCTGTGCGCGGGCAACAGCAATACGTTCAGCGGCCAATTCAGCATCTCCAATGCGCACGCCAGTGTGACAGCGTCCAATTACGCGCTCGACCTCACCGTGGACACGACGGCCAGTTGGACGGAATCGATCACCGGCTCCGTGAGCAACACCGTGGCGAACTGGAATTCCTCTCTCAACAGTTATTTGGCCGGCTATTCCGCGTCCTTCCCGACGCCGCTGGCGGGAGTGTATTTGATGACGATCCCCGGATTCGACGACCCGACGGCGGGACCCTCCGGCGACAGCGTCTTTAACCTCACGATCGGCGCGGCGGGCGGCACGACCCTGACGGGTTACACGGCGGACGACACCTACGCCAGCCAGACCAGCCAGCTCTCGGTCAACAGCAGTTATCCGCTCTACGTTCCGCTCTACCAGCACGGCCA
>DASZMX010000039.1:0-17662 GCA_035551475.1 Verrucomicrobiia bacterium | reverse complement strand
ACAAGACGCCAAGCGGCCACGCGGCAAAAATATTCGAGGCGCAGGGTATCGGGTCCGGGCAAGTGCGGGGCGATTTGGTCGTAGCGAGTTTGGGCGGAGGGAACGACAGCCTCGCGTTGCTGATGGAATAGGGTGGGAAATAAAAGGAATTCCTCATGCTCCACCTGGAAGCCGGCGCGCCCTTCGCGAATGCCGCCCTTGCGCAGGATGATGATCTGGCCGCCGTGCCCGAGGGCATCGACGACCACGGCCCATTCTTTAAACGCCACTCGCATCAAAAGAGTTTAATGCGAGCGGCGGCTAGGCGCGAGCGTTCTTAGGGAAGCTGCGGACGATAAAAGATATTGGTCGTCACGCTGGGCGCCGCATACGGGCTGGTGGCGCCGGCGACCACCGTCCAGGGCCCGGTGACGCTGCCCGAAGATTGCAGCGGCACGCCACCCGTCCAACTAATGGTGACGGCTCCGCCCGGGGAGGTGACCTTGATCAGGCCCGGGATTTTTTTGGCATTCGGGCCGCCCAAACCAATGAGGTAGGCATCCGAGAGCCGTCCGCTGGCGACCTGCACGCTGCTGACATATGCCTCGGCGTTGTCACCGTCGTTGTCGGCAAAAAGGAGGGCCGAACTAATCATAGAGAAACGGCCGTCCACGGAGCTGAGGCCGGCGGTTTGCTCGCCCACTTTGACGCCATCGATGAATTTTGTGAGGACAGGATGCGGGCCAGGGCCGCTGAGATCGACGCCGAAAGCAATGCGGTGCCAGGTGTCAGGCGTCACGTCACCGTTGTAAATGCTGCTGATGCCGATGCCATCGCCGGGATTGATGAAGAGATCGGCGTCATCGGCGTTGTTGGTGGAGAGCTGGATGAATGGGCGATAAGCCCCATCCGACGACCCGGGATAATAGACGTCGTAGATCAGAGTGTATTGATTGACTTTAAAGCCACCGCCGTTGGGGGCGATGCCGTGGAACATCCGGTAACCGCCCCACGCCGGAACGCTGGGATTAAAATGCATGACTGTGGCGGCTTGTCCGTTGATGTTGCCAATGCCCAGGCCGGACGTCGTGCCGAATGAACTATCGGCCGCCACGGTGGCGTCGAAATATTGCAGGTTTTGGCCGTAATCGGCGGAAAGATCGCCGTTGAAGTCCCATTGCCCGGTGATGGTGGCGATGGGATTGACGACCGTCACGATGGCGGCGGGAGAACTGGTCACCGAGCCCCCGGCGTTGCTGATCACGACATCATAGGAGCCGGCCAGATTGGTGGTGGCGGAGGAGGTGATCAACGCCGGGCCGTTGTAGCCGGCCAGCGGTGCGCCATTGCGACGCCATTGATAGGTCAGAGGGCCCACGCCCGTGGCGGCCACCGTGAGCGTGGCGGCATTGCCGACCGCAACGGTTTGGCTGGCGGGTTCGGTGGTGATCGAAGGAGCGTCCACGGTGGCGATGCCGTAGAGGGCGAAATCATCGATGCCGAAGTAGTAGCTGTCAGCCCCCGCCTGGGTGAAACGGAAACGGACGGTGGCTTTGTTATCCGCGCCGGCGAGGCGCACAAACTCCACCCGGGCCGAGCCGACGGTGTCATCGTCGGTGCGGGCGTTGAGGAACGAGGCGGCGGACGCCCATTGATCCTGCGCCAGGGAGATGAAAGCGCCATAATTTCCCGGAGGCGGCACGCCGGGATAAACCGCGGCGAAGGTGTTGGAAGCGTCAATGTTGCCGCGGCTATCAAGGGCGATTTCCGGGGTGTCAATAAAATACATTGCCGGCAGCCAGCTCGAGCCGCCATCCACGGAATACTCCACGGCGCCGAGGCTGTTCTGGTTTTGCGCGTAAATGCTATGGAAGGAGAGGTAAACATTCGCCTGCCCGCTGAGGTCGTAATCGCTGGTGGTAAGATGCTGGACCTGATTGCCAAAACGGTCGGTGGAGGCGGCGAAGGCAAAGTTGCCGCTGATCAGGTTCGTGACCAACTGGCCATTGACGTATTGGTTGGGGGCGACATTGGTGGCGGTGGTGTAGTCAGCCCCGCCGGGGTTGACGTTGAAGAGATTGGCCAGCGTGCTGCGGCTGATGACCACCCAGTCCAGGTAGGTGTCGGAATGGAAGTTGTTGATGTCCTGGCCGGGAACATCGGAGTCGGTCGCATTGCTGACCGACCAACCAGCCGGCAGAGAGCCTTCCGCCACCTCGTCGAAGTTCTCGGCATAGAGCGGCGCGCCGGTATTGACATTGACATACGGCAGCACCGTGAAGGCGTAACTATTGGTCTTGGTGGTGGCCGGAGAGCCGTTGTCCGTCCAGATGACTTGATATGTATGCGAGGAATTGGGCGGCAACAGGCCCGGCGGATCATATTGCAACGTGGTCAAGGTCCCGGATTTCTGGATGGAAGGCGTGACCAAGGAACCATCGAAGCTGAATTGAATCGTGTTCGTGTCCACCTGGGTGTTGACGTCGCGTAAATTGACCGTGACCACGGAGCCGGGAGCGGCGTTCGTGGAATTATTGACCGGGCTGACGCTCTCCACAAACGTGTTGTCATTGATGTTCACGACCACGAGCTTGATGAGGTCCATGTACGTGTCCGGCGAGCCGGTCTTGCCGGCGTTCGGGCTTCGTGTCAAATAGACCGTGGCGGTGCGGGCTCCCGCGGGAACCGTGGCCGAGTCCACGTATTTGATCCATTCAAAATTCTGGGAAACGTCGGCGGGGATGGAGGTGACGCCGCTGGCAAAGGTGACCGCGTGCGTGTTGCTGGTGCGATCGAAAAAGACATCGTCGTTCAGCAGGCCGCCATTGGCATCGAAGAAGCGCAATGCGACGAATGGCTGTTCCGGCCCGGGCCCCCCGCCGTAGCCGCTGAGCCAGGAACTGAAGGTGAACTGGCCAAAACCGGCGTCGATGGCGGCGGTGTTAAGAGCATTGGTGAGGAACACCGTCTGCGAAGCCGAGTAACGCAGGTCGTAAGTGAGAAAATCGGTGAGGTTGGTGGGCGTGGTGTAATGGTCCCAATCGCTGAACGCGAGCGACTGGCGCCAGGAATAATTATTCCCGGGATTTTCCGAGGCGGGAATGGCCGGGCCATCGTAGTAAGCCTGCGACGCCATGTTGTAAGTGGAGAAATATTGCCAGCCGGCCACCGGATCTTCAAAGCTGCCGTTGGTGATCAAATCAACGGCGCCGGCGGAGCCGACGAACGATAATCCTCCCGCGAGAATGGAGAGGCCGAGTTTGGATTTATTGTTCTTCATAACGTGGATGCGCAGAGCTGGTTTGGGATGGGGGTGAGGGGCGTTGGTTCATGCAAATTCTACGGGCCTTTGCCGGCGCCCCACGCGACCAAATCCGCGGCGTGCGGCTCAACCATATTGCCCACGAGCGGCGTCCCGCACAGGTCGCAGACGACGGGCCCTTTCGTGTCATCGGTGCGGGTGCGAATGGTGACGTGATGGTCTTTCGGGCAAAGATAGCCGACGACCGCGCGCAGGGTGTCCTCGTGGCATTTGGGGCATTTGGCGCCCAGGAACATGGAGCTATCCGTGTAGATTTTCGCGCCGCAATGGAGGCAAAGATAACCATTGGCGTCCGACTCAATGGCGGCCGAGCCGCCCTCCTTTTTGCAGCCGGCCGCGAGAAACACCGCCGCCACGGCAACCAGCGCCAGCAGGATCGAGGTGAAGCGGGGGCGGCGCATGGGCTCAAGGATCGGCGTCGGTGGCGAGAAAAATCATCGTGACGTAGCGATTCACCGGGCGCGCGGATACGAATTCCACGTGGCCGTCGCAAAAGGAATTGACGCCGCCGTCCACCCCGTGGTTGTCAATGGCGTCAGGAATGTTATTGCGGGTGTTGAGGTAGCCGTCATCGCCGTCCAGAAAAAGGTTGGCATTGGAAGGGGCGGAGTGCGTTCCCTTGTAGCCCTGGCAATAAGGATAGATGGAATCGGCGCGATAAATCCAGGAGCCGATGTTGGCGCGGGTTTTGATGGCGGCGGGATGCGCGGTGGTGGCGGTGGAGCTGACTCCCCACCACCCGAATACTTCATAGCTGGAACCGGGCAATTTTTTGTTGCCGGCATAAATCGCCAGATCGGCAATCTCCAGGACGCCGGCGCTGTTGCGGAATAAATTGGTGGTGCGAATGAAATTATCCGTGCTCGGGCAGATGAAGGTTTTGACGGTCGGAATAAAATAGGGATAAAGGTAATTCTGGTCATCGGCTCCGTCTGTCGGCTCGGGAGCAAAAACGCCCCGCGCATCGGCGTCGGAATACATGGTGGCGCTGAGAATGAGCTGTTTGCAGTTGTTGATGCAGGAGATGCGGCGGGCATGCTCCTTGGCGCGCGCCAGGGCGGGCAGAAGCATGGAGGCCAGCAGCGCAATAATGGCAATGACCACCAGCAACTCAATGAGCGTGAATCCCCGGACGTTAGGCTGACGGCTTCGCATGTTTTACTTTACAATACCAAACGACAACGCCCCCGCGCAAAAGGGGCCTTCGCTGTGCTGATTTCTTAGGTTGAGGGTAGTCTGTAATCGATTGCAGTGAAATAGCTCATTTTGGGGGTGGCGCGCCCAAACCGTTTCCCGGGCCCCGGGAAAAACCGCTTTGCCGCGACGCAAAAACAGTCTATAAACAAAACGAGTGTTCAAGAAACGTCCAAGAATTGAGGCGGCTGACGCCACGTCCAAGATGGAGCCGGGGTATTGGCGCGGACGACTGTATCGGAACACCTTCACGTATCGCGGACGCCGGCGGCAGGTGCGGGGTTGGTCCGTGAAAATGCAGCGCGCCGGGCGGCGCCAAACCTTCTCGCTCATTTCCTCCACGGCCAACCAGGCGGCGGTCGAAGCGTGCCATATTTACCGGACGTTGGTGGCGCAGGGCTGGCCTGCGCTTACCCGCCGCGCGCCTTCGCCCGGCGCGAGTTTCGGGCCGGCGTTGCAACTGGCGGCGTCCCCCGTCGCCGTCGCCTCGGACAGCGATTATTGGAAACGCCGGCTGGTGCGCCGGCGCTCGCCCGGGCCGGAAGGATTGCGGGCCGCCGAAGAATTCTCGGTGCGGATCGAACACGCCGGACTGGGCTTTTATTTTCCGTTGGGCACAAATGACGAACGCAAAGCGGCGCGGCTGGCGATCAAAATTTTTCGCACCGTGGCGAACGAAGGCTGGAGCGCGGCGAACCACCGTTACCGGCGGGAAGTGACCGTCGCGTTCCATTGGGTGGATGATCCGCTGGCCTGGACTTATACCACATTTCATACGCGCCTGACGGCCGCCCCGGATGTGGAGGCAGCGGGGCGCGCCCAGGTGGCCGTAGTCGAGCCCGATGCGGGGATTCGCCTCGCGCTGGCCGACAGCCTCAACGGGCAACCGGGATTTCGTTGCGCCGCGACGTTTGGCGGGGCCGAAGAAGCGTTGCGCTGGCGCCGCACGCACAAACCCGCGATAACCCTGGTCAACCAGGCCCTTCCCAACCAAACCAGCGGCGCCGTGATGGAGGCGTTGCAGCAAGCGCCCGCCAGCGGGTTGGGCCTGCTTTATTCAGTGTTCGATGACAGCGACGAGCTTTTCAAATCCACGCCGGGCGGCGCGCAAGGTTATCTGTTGAAACGCACGCCGCATCGGCGCCTCCTCGACCCCATCGCCGAGCCGCCCCAACCTCTCACCCGTGAAGCGATGGCGGAGCGGCTGCGGGAATATTTTCAACGGCTCTCAGCCGCGCTGCCGGTGGGGCCCTCGGGGCGCGAGATGGCGCGCCTGACCGTGCGCGAGCATCAATTGCTGGCGCTGTTGAGCAAGGGGCATTCGGCCAAGGAAATCGCCGCGGAGCTGGGCATCAGCGTGTGGACGGTGCACGGGCACGTCAAGAATATCTTTGAAAAACTCAACGTCCATACCCGCACCGAGGCCGTGGTGCGCTTCCTGCAAAAATAAAGATTGGGTTGCATTGGGCGGCGGCGTCCGCTTCATTGCACCGCAATGCCTCATCGCGATTTTAAGCCGCGCGCCGCGCCGGCGGTGATTCCGGGCCTGGGCGTCGATGTGCCGGAATTGCGGCAGGCGCGGGCTCTCTGGCAGGCCAACCGCTTCGATGACGCCCTTCAACTTTTCGAGGCGGCGACGCGCCAATATCCGCAAAACCTCGTGGCCTTGATCGACGCCAGCCGGGCGCTGGGCGCGCGCTTTGAAATCAAACGCGCCGAGGCGCTGCTGGACAAGCTGGCCAAACTCGGCGGACGTTCGCCGGAAGCGCTGCACCTGGCCGGGCAAAGTTACCGCATGATTTTCCGGCAGGACAAGGCGATGGAATGTTTCCGGCGGGTGGTGGCGGTGACCCGCGCGATCCCGGACGCGCAACTGGAATTGGCCGTGCTCTACGAGCGGCGGCATCGCATCGAAGAGGCGCGCGCGCTGATCGAGGATTGCATCCGGGCCTCGCCGGATTATTTGGAAGCCCAGCTTTTCAAGGCGCGCCTGCAACGGCGCATGCACGAGGAAGGCGCCGCGGAGGAATTGCTGCGCCGGCTCGCCGCCAGCGAAGCCGCGCATCCGCTGGTCCGGGCGCAGGCGTGGGCGGAATGGGCGCACATGCTGGACAAACGCGGGGATTACGACGCGGCGATGGCGGCCATGCTCGAATCCAAAAAGCCGCTGCGCGAAATGGAGGGGCCGTTCCGGCGCGAATCGGACGCGGTCGTGCGGCAATTGGGGGAGATTGCGGCGGCGGTGACGCGGCGCGATTTTGAGCGCTGGGCCGAGGAAGGCCGGAGCCTGCCGCCCGCCAAAACCGCGGCGCTGGCAAGTTTCCCGCGCTCCGGCACAACGTTGCTGGAGCAAGCGCTTGACAGTCATCCGGGGCTCGTCAGTTCGGATGAGCGCGAGGCTTTTGCGCGGGATATTTTCCCGGCCATGTGGCGGACGGCCCAGACACGGCTGCCCAGCGTGACCGCCTTGGACGCCATGCCGCGCGCACGGCTGCTGGCGCAGCGGACGCGTTACCTCGATTATATGGCGGCGGCATTGAACGAGCCGCTGGGGGACCGGATTCACCTGGATAAAAATCCCACGCTGACACTCCTCCTGCCGGCGCTGCTGCGCCTCTTTCCCGAGACGAAAATCTTGATCGCGCTGCGCGACCCGCGGGACGTGGTGATCAGTTGCTTCATGCAATACCTGGCGTTGAACACCAACAGCGTGTGCTTTTTGACGCTTGAGCGCACCGCCGAACGATACCGGCATGATATGCTCGCATGGCGAGAGCTGCGGGAAAAAATCCCGGCGTCATGGCGGGAAACGCGCTACGAAAATTGCGTGGCTAACATGGCCGGGGAGACGAGGTCGGCGTTGGAATTTCTGGGGCTGCCTTGGGATCCGCAAGTGTTGGAATATCGCGAGCGATTAAAGACCAAAGCGGTTTCCTCCCCCACTTACGAAGCGGTGAGCCAGCCCATTTACGCCACCGCCGTCGGACGCTGGAAGCACTACGAGAAATATTTCGGCCCGACCCTCGATATTCTGGCGCCGCTGGTGGAAGCGCTGGGTTATTGAGACGCGCGCTTGGGCAATGCGTTCCATTTCGGCAGGAGCAGCAGCGCGGCCACGAACGAGGCGGCGGCCAAAATGATGAACACCCCATGCCAGCCCCACCGCTCCTGAATCACCCCCGGCAGGACGCCGCCAAACACCGCGCCGAACGCGCCCAACCCCGTCACCACGCCCGACGAAGTGGAGGCGGCTTTGCTGGAGCCGAAATCAATCGGCGCGATGCCGCTGATCAAGGCGTCGGGCGCATGCACCAGAAAACCCAAAAGGAAAAGAGCCCCGCCCAACACCCATCGAATGTCCGGCAGAATGTTCATGGCGAGAAGCGTCAATCCCAACAACGCCAGGCACACGACGGAAACCGGCGCGCGGCGTGAACCGCAAAAACGATCCGACACATAGCCGCCGGCCAAGACACTGAACGCGCCCGCCAATTCAAAAAGGGCCGAAAGATTTCCCGACGAAGCCATGCCGCCGTGCAGGCGGTCATCCACATATTTGGGCCCCCAAAAGAGGATGGCGTAACGCGTGGGCTTGAAACAGAAATAGGTCACGCCCAGCAGCAGGATCATGGGATTGGACAAGACCTGCCAGAAAACGCCGCGGGTTTCGGAGGCGTCCTCCACCACCGCGGGAGCTTCGGCGTGATAGGTCTCGATTGTTGGCAGGCCCACCACGGCGGGATCGTCGCGCTGGAAAATAAAGAACAAAATCCAGATGCCAAAAAGCGTGGCCGCCGGAATAAAAAAGCCGCAGCGCCACCCATACCATTGCGCGGCGTATCCCACATACACGGTCGCGAGCAGGCCGCCAATGGTGTAGTTCGTGCACCATAGACCGATCATCGTGCCGCGTTCCCGCACGGAAAAAAAGTTGCCGACATTTTTCAGCAACGGCGCCCACGCGCTGGCCTGGCAAAGGCCTTGCAGGAAAAAAAGTATCGCGAACGCGGAGGCGGCGTGCGCGGAGCCCATCACAAAGCCAATCACCACGGAACAAAACATGGCGCTGAGCACCACCCGCCGCGTGCCCCAACGATCCGCCGCGATGCCCCACGCGAATTGCCCAATGGCGTAAGCGACCAGAAAGGAGCCGTCAATCCACGCCATTTGCTTTTGCGTCAAACCCACCTCCGGACCACCGAGGGCGATTTTCGCGATGGCGAAGGATTTGCGCGTGAGATTGAAACCCGCGTACGCCAGCCAGGTGATCGCGAAGATCTGCCAGCGCCAGCGCTCGTAGCGTGGATCTCGGCCGGGCTTATTCGTGGCGATGGCCTTTCTTTGCCGGATCGCCGGCATGCTCACCGCACGAGGAGCGCACCACCAGGCGGGTGGGCAGCACCAGTTGGCGCACGAGACGATGCGGGTCGCTGAGGCGTTCCAGCAGCATGTGCGCAGCGGCGCGTCCGGCCTCCAAAGCAGGCTGGGCCACGGCGCTCAACGGCGGCCGCAACGACATCGCCCACGGCATGTCATCAAACCCGAACAGCGCAATTTCGTCGGGAATTTTTTTGCCGCATTCGTGAATGGCCTGGACGGCGCCGAGCGTCATCAGATTGTTCCCCACCAGCACGGCGCGCGGCGGCTTGGCCAGCTTGAGGAGCTGGCGCATGGCGCTCTTCCCGCCCGGTTGGCGAAAGTCGGCATGAACGATCAAAGGATCGCGCAGCGGCGCCCCGGCGGCGCGCAAGGCATCGCCGTACCCAGCCAAACGATCTTGCGCGACGCTGACTTCGCGCGGGCCGTTGATGAAGGCGATTTCCCGGTAGCCGTGCGACAGCAGGTGCTCGGTGGCTTCGCGGGCGCCCTGGTAATTCGTCGTGGAGATCAAATCAATTTGCAGCCCGCGCGGCATGCGATCCACCGCCACCACGGGAATGTCCCACGAGAGCAGCGGCCGGTAATCGGCGCGCGGATCATTGCTGGGGACGATGATCAATCCGGCGGCGCCTTCGCCCCGCACCACGGCCAGATGAGTGCGCTCGCGGTCGGCCAAACCGTCGGAATTCCCCAGGGTCAGGCTGTAGCCGGCTTCACAAATCACGGATTCGACCCCTTGCACCACTTCGGTCAAATAGGGATTCTGCAAATCCGGAATGATGACGCCAATGACTTTGCGCAGGCCCGAACGCAAGTCGCGCGCGATGCGGTTGGGATGATAATTCAGCTTTTGGATCGTGGCCAAAACGTGGTCGCGCACCGCCTGGCGCACGACAGAATGGCCCGCCAGCGCGCGCGAGACGGTGGCGGTGGAAACGCCCGCCGCCTGCGCCACATCGCGCATCGTGACGACGCGGCTGGGCTGAATTTTTCCGGAGTGCGGGGCGGCGCTCATGAAGTTTGGGCCAGCCAGCGGTCAATCTCGCGCCGGCGCGGCGCGGACGGCTGCGCCCCGAGGCGCGTGACCGAAAGCGCCGCAGCGGCGTTGGCAAACTCGACGGCGGAAGGAATCGGTTTTTGCTCCGCCAGCGCCACGGCCAGGGCCCCGTTGAAAATATCCCCGGCGGCAGTGGTGTCCAGGGCCTTGACTTTGTAACCAGACACCGCGCGCACGCCCTGATCATCGACCAGCAGCGCGCCGCGCGCCCCGAGGGTCACGATCACGGTGCGGGCGCCGCGCCGGCGCAGTTCCGCGGCGGCCCGGGCGGCGGATGCGACGGAATTCACGCGCACGCCTGTCAAATATTCAGCTTCCGTTTCGTTCGGGGTGAGAATCGTGACAAGCCGCAGAAGGCGCGCGGACAAGCGTTGCGCAGGCGCCGGATTAAGAATCACCGGGACGCCGGCGCGCCGGGCCGCAGCGGCCGCGGCGAGCACGGTGGCCAGCGGAGTTTCCAGTTGCAGCACGACCACCTGCGCGGACGCGAAGGCCGGGGCCGCGCGCTCAACATCCGCGGGAGAAAGTCGGGCGTTGGCCCCGGAGGCCACCGCAATGCTGTTCTGGCCATTTTCCCCCACAAAAATCAAGGCCACGCCGGAAGGCTTCGCGGGATCGCGAAGGATATATTTGACATCAATTCCTTCCGCCGCCCACCCCGCGACCGCCTGCTCGCCCAAGGCATCGCGGCCCACGCGCGCCAGGAACGTCACGCGCCCCCCGGCCCGCGCGGCGCCCACGGCTTGATTGGCGCCTTTGCCGCCCGCCGCCGTGAGGAAATCGCCGCCCAACACGGTTTCACCGGGTCGGGGCAGGCGCGCCATCTTGATGATCATGTCGGTGTTGGAGCTTCCGACCACGAGGATGTGCTTCTTACTCATATTTGGACGCGATGAGGATGCCGAGGCCCATGGCGTAGAAGACGAACATCGCGGCGAGCAGCTTGTTTGTGCCCGGGGCGGCGCCTTTGAATTCCTTCCAAATGAAAACGCCCCAGAACGCGCCCACCATGGTGGCGCCCTGGCCGAGTCCATAGGCCAGCGCCGGCGGCGCCGCAGTGGAAGCGATGATGTTAAAGCTCATGCCTGTGTTCCAAATCATCCCGCCCAGCAATCCAATGGCATGAAGGCGGAGATTGCCTTTGGAAAAATAATCGCCGAACGGCACCGGCTCGCCGGTGAGCGGACGAACCATCATGATGCTGTTCCAGAGAAAATTGGAGAGGAGCAATCCGGCGGAGAAAACCACCAGCGCCGTGTACGGGCTGAGTTTGCCGGCTTCCAACGCCTTGGTAACAGGATCAATCTTGCCCATGGCATGGGCGACAAAACTGTAGAACCAGCCCATCAAAAGGCCGGCCGCCGCCGAAATGACAATTCCTTTGACAGACGTCCCGGCGCGCCCGCCGCCCACGCGGCGATACGCCAGCGCGTCCAAAATGATCGCAATCAGGATTGCCGCCACCCCCAGGGCCAGCATGGGAAGATTCCCTTGCCGGGTCGCGATATAGGTCGTAATGACACCCAGAACCAACGCCAGGCCGACGCCTATGGGAAAGGCCACGGCCAGCCCCGCAATGTCGATGGCCGCGACCAGCAGGATGTTGGACAGATTGAAAATCACCCCGCCGAGAAACGCGGAGCCGAGCCATTTGGCGTCGGCTTGACCCAAGTCGGCGAGAAAGCCACGCCCAGCGGCGCCGGAACTGCCCATGGTGAACGCCAGAACCAGCGCCAGCGCAAAAACGCCCAGCGCGTAATCCCAATAGAAAAGCTGGAACCGCCATTCCTTGGTGGCCAGCTTCTGGGTGTTGGCCCAGGAACCCCAGCACAGCATCGTGACGATGCACATCGCCACGGCGACGGAATACGATGTAATGATCACCATAGCTAGTCCTGCCAGATTAACGGAGCCAGATAGACGCCCCCGCGTCCCCAGCCGGCCCGGCTCACCCACCATTGGCCGTCATTATCCTGCACCACCTCCGCGGCATGCGCAGAAATGTGGCCGACTTTGTGGGCGATGCTCCATGAAAAAGGAGTGTCGCTGCGGAAAACATCGGTGCCGTCGTACTCCTCCTTCAAGCCGTTGCGCGGCCCGATAAAAAGATAATAAGCCCCGCCGTGCGCCACGACGAAAGGCGACTCCGTGGGCCCGCCGTACGTCCCGACCGACGGATCAGTGAAAGCGACGCCGCGATTGGTCCATGTCAACAAATCGTCGCTCGTGACGTAGGCGACAATGTGGTTGCCTTTCTCCGGACGGCTGGTGGCGCAATAATACATGACCCACTTGTTCCCGACCCGCAGCACGAACGGATCGCGCGCATCGTTGCCGTCCACCACCATCGGATTTTTGGGCGAACGCGTCCAGGTGAAGAGGTCCGGCGAGGTGGCGAGATTGATGTGGTATTTCGCATGATCGCGCGCCCCGGCGCAGTAAAACATATAGTAAAGGTCGCCGGAAAAAACGACGCATGGCGCCCAAAGATGAACTTCGTGCCACGGCGCGTCCCGGGCCACCGTTAAGGCGAAAGGCTCTTTCTTCCAAGGCTGCTGCAATAACGAGCGCGCGGTGGCGTGCGCAAAATTCGTCTCGTCCATCGGCCGCGCGGGCTCAGGCCGCGTAATGCCGAACAAGTGCCAGGTGCGATCGCGCCCCTGGATGAAACAGTGATCGTTGATATACCACGGCTGCGCTTCGCCGACGCCTGGATCATAGATTTTGACGAACGGCCCGTTGGTCACGAGGTCGGCGCGAGCCGCGGCGGCCGCCCACAGGAGGAGCGCGCAAATGGATTTAAGAGTTGTCACGGAATGCTTTGGTGATCGGTGTTGCGAATGCGGTACCAGCACAAGAGCTCCTTGGCCGGCGGAATGGCAGGCCCCTGCCCCTCGGGCCGATCCAGATAAAGAAAGGCCGCCGATGAATAACAAAACGGTTTAAGCCGCGCCGGCGCCCATGGGTTTTCGAAGGCAAATTTAAACCGCTGCTGGAAATGAATGGCATCCGCTTTATGGACGCGATACATGGCCACGCTGGCATTGAGCGCGTCCTTGATCGGCGCGCCGTGATACGGGCCGGCGAATGGGCCTTCGCGGAAATACCAGCCGGAAAGAAAATAATCCTCCAGCCCGGTGCCCGTGAAACGCGGCGTTATCCCATCGCCATCCACGTAAACATATTCGGGCGCCTCGAGAAAACTGAGGTAATTGCGCTCCTCCCCCTGCATGTAAAGCAAACAGCCAGCATAATGCCCGCGCCCCTGCGCCTCCGCGATCAGCACCGGTTCCGGCCCGGGATTCGACCCGGTATGAAACGTGGCATGAAAATATCCGAGCCCCTCCGGCAACGGCGCCAATTGATAAAGAATATTGCAGAAGACGTCCGTGTTGATCGTCGGATCGAGGTTCTCCAGCTCCACCCGAAAACTTTTGCGGAACGGCATCGGAAATTTGCAAAAGAAGCCGCCGCTCGACGTCCCAAAATAGCGCGACGCAAAGTTGACAACTTCACACAACCCCGCCCCAAAAAAATCGCCGACGGGCGCCTGCACCGCGGGCTCGGCGGCGTCATCCCAGTAAATGCGCAGAATAAGCGTCTTGAGAATGGATTGGTTAATGTCGGCCTGGGGATTCCAGTGCTGCCAAAACCAGCCTGGAAACGTAAGCCAAAATTGGGCGATATATCCCTCCCCTTCCACCTTGCCAATTGTCACCCGTTTCCCGCGCGGAATGGCGATCGTTTTGCTTTTCCGCTGCAGATTGAACGTGGTGAATTGTTGAGTTGTTTCGTCGCGCAAGGCCGCCAGGCTGAGCGCCTCGGCGTTGGCCGGCGCCGGCGCGCCGGGCGCGGCGACGGCCGGGAGCGAAGCGGTGGCGCCGAGGGTGGCGATGGAGGCAAAAAAGTCGCGGCGTTTCATAGTATTTAAGGTGTGGCGGGAGGAAGGCTGGCCGACTCCGCATCCTGTGCATCATGCCAATGCAACGGAGCCAATTGCACCGGCCCGCTCATCCACCCGGTATGCGTGATGAACCAGGAGCCATCCGTGTCGCGCACGATTTCCGAGGCGTGGGAATGGATGTGTCCCACCTTTTGCTCCAGGCTCCAAGCAAAAGGATTGAACGACACGTAAACATCCGTCCAATCGTTGTCGCAGACAAATAAATAGAAATGGTCGCCGCGCCGCACCACGAAGGGCGATTCCGTCGGCCCGCCGAAGGAGCCCGCGCGCGGATGCGTGAACACCACCCGGCGGCCGCCCCAGTGTTTCAAATCCTGGCTGATGACGCAGGCGACGATATGGTTGCCGCCCTCCGGCGTCGTCGTCGCGGTGTAATACATCAACCATTGCCCCTCCCACGGCAGGACCATCGGATCCCGCCCATCAAACCCGTCCACCACCATCGGGTTGTCCGGGCTGCGCGTCCACGAAACCAAATCGGGCGACGTCAACAAATGAATCGCATACCGATGAGAGTTCGTGGCTCCCACGCTGACAAACATATAGTAAACCCCCTCGTGACGCAGCACGTAAGGCGCCCACAAAAGATATTCGCCTTCCTGCCGCTCCACCGTGACCGCCGCCGCCTGGGTTTGCCACGGATTTTGCCGCAAAGTTGTCGCCGTGGCATGCGCCAGCCGCAGCCCCGGATCTTTAAAGAAATCCAACGGTTTCGGATGCGTGATGCCAAACAGGTGCCACGTCTTATCCGGCCCCTGCACGAGGGTGTGATCGTTGACGCACCAAGGCTCCGCCGCCGCATAGATAGTTTGAAAGTCGCCCGCCTCCACCAGCGCTTGCCGCGCCGGGGGCGCCGCCGTACCTGTTTCCCCCACCGCCAGCTCCGTCTGCGAATTCGCGGCCAGCGCATCGTCATGCCGCTCATCGCCACGCCGATTTTCCACGCCCAACAGCCGATAAGACCCCGGTTCCGCCGCGCGAAACGGCACGTTCCACTCATCCCCGCCCGCAAAAATCGCAAACGCCTGGAAGTGTTTCCCATCCGGCCCCACGATCTCGGCCCAATGCTCCGCCCCCGGATAATCCATCTTCACCCCAGTCAAATGAATTTTAAAAACGGCCCCACCCGCCAGCGGCGCCACCGCCAGCGAAAGCCCAACGGCCCAATAAAAAGCGTGTTTCAGAGCGCAAATGTAATCGATTACATTGCCGCAGGTCAACCTTCTTGCACCATCCCAAGCGCCTCACGTCGTCCACCTGAGCGCCGGCGATTATCTGGTGCTAGAGGCAGATGAAAGACACGTCCCGCCAAGACTATCCCGGCAGCACAGTCGTCATGAATGTTGACACGTTCCGCATCGAGGCATCGGCCGCCTCCGTGGCGGCTCGCCGATGGAAACGGCGCCGACGGCAAAGGATGGTCTCGTTGTATGGTTTATGGTTTGACCCTCGGGATTTTCGGGCAACCCGCTTACTCGACACTTGAGAATAAATGTCTTATGGGAACCGTAGATTGCGACCCTAATGAACTTTCCGAGAAGCATCTTTCCATGAAAGATCGAGTTTCGTAGAGGCGTGCGTCAGTAAATCAAATGGTCGGATAAATTCTGCCTCCGAAGTAATTCTCTGGTCTGCGCCGCCCCAAATTAAGAATTTTCCGACGACTAATCCATGATCGAAACGCGTCCACAAGCCACAGTGTTCACGGTCTTGCGGATTGTTGGCGTCCCGAACGCAGACATACAAGCCATGCAGGGCGCCCCTCTTATATTGCTGAAATGCGACAAGTAAATTATTAACAATAACAGCATCGTATCCGTCGTTATTGGCATCGCGGAAATGGACGATAATATTGCCTGGCAGTACTTGCCATATCTCATCCTCGTCTCCGTTTGTATATCGAAACCGAGCGACCAAAATGCTGCGTTCACCAACTTCATTGGACCACGTGCACGTTTTCATCCCCTCAAATGAGGATCCTTGAGGCCCGGCATTTGTTGCGACGCCTCTGTACTTAGTCTCAACCCTAAAAAGCAGATTGGTTTCACGTGGCGAAAACAAGTTTGTATTCGAGAGGAGATTTGTGAGGAAATGTCCCGAAGCCACCGGATGTTCGTAGTCGGCGGTGACGATTGCATTAGTTTGATATTCAACCCGGAGAAGTGGGAAAACTAAACGACTGGATGGCTCGGTGTCAGCGGTGGCAGTTAGCCAAGCGAACACGAAGGCAAGAGCTAAAAGAATCTGGGTTTTCATTGTCTGATGCTTTGAGTTGACTAATTCCGATTCGGAAAGAGCGCTAGGCATTGGTTCTAGCGCCGTTTCCAGGATCGCGCAACTGGGGGTGTAAAAGTCTTTCTGTAAATTGTCTTTCTTCCATCCGCCTTGGCCCCTTTGGGGTGAGGCGGAGCGGAGGCGAGCGAAGCGAGCCGCAGCGCAGCCGAGGCCCAAAGGGGCCAAGCGGCGCCGCGCGAAAAACTGGTCGAGGGCAGGCCAAATGGGTTTCCTGTTGGGGGTGCTATCAA
Source organism: Verrucomicrobiia bacterium (assembly GCA_035551475.1). Lineage (GTDB taxonomy): Bacteria > Verrucomicrobiota > Verrucomicrobiia > Limisphaerales > Palsa-1400 > DASZMX01. The sequence continues at coordinate 1,241 of DASZMX010000039.1, read as the reverse complement.
CACATCCAACATCAACATCACATGGCCCCCCAGAACAAGTCTGAACTATTGAACACCGTCCTGCAATTATTGAACGAGGAAGGCACCGAGGGCTTAGCCCAAGGCCTGCGTCTTCTGATCAACGAAGCCATGGCGCAGGAACGTGCCCAGGTTCTCCAAGCCCAGCCCTATGAGCGGACCGACGCTCGCACCGGCCACGCCAATGGTTTCAAACCCAAAACACTCGACACCCGCGTTGGCCCGGTCACCTTCGCCGTGCCGCAAGTCCGCGGCGGCATCGCCTTCTATCCCGGCGCCTTGGACAAGGGCGTGCGCAGCGAACAAGCCCTCAAACTCGCCCTGGCCGAGATGTATGTCCAAGGCGTTTCCACCCGCAAAGTCGCCGCCATTGTCGAGCAGCTTTGCGGCTGCTCGGTTAGTTCCACTCAAGTCAGCCATTGCGCCGCGCAGCTCGACGTGGAACTGGAAGCCTGGCGCACGCGACCCTTGGGCCTTTATCCCTTTGTCCTCCTGGATGCGCGCTACGAAAAAGTCCGGCAAGGCGGACGTGTGATGGACTGCGCCGTGCTCATCGCTTTGGGCATAGGAGCCGATGGCAAACGCTCCATCCTTGGCGTCAGCGCGGCCTTGAGCGAAGCCGAAGTCCATTGGCGCACCTTCCTGACCTCCCTGCAAAAACGCGGCCTGCATGGCGTGCAACTGCTGGTCAGCGATGACCATGCCGGCCTCGGCGCCGCGCGGGCCGCCGTCTTCCCCGCTGTCCTGTGGCAACGCTGCCAGTTCCACTTGCAACAAAACGCGCAGGCTTACGTTCCGCGCCTGGATCAGCGCGCCGCCGTCGCCCAGGCCGTCCGCACCATTTTTAACAGCCCCGACGCCCCCAGCGCCCAACGACGCCTCAAGGACGTCGTCGCTAGCTATGCCGAATCAGCGCCCAAGCTCGCCGCCTGGATGGAAGAAAACATCCCGCAAGGCCTGGCCATCTTTGCCCTGCCTCCGGCCCAGCAACGCCGCCTGCGCACCACCAACGCGCTGGAACGCGTTAACATGGAACTCAAACGCCACACCCGCGTCGCGGGCCTTTTTCCCAATGAAGCCTCGTTGCTCCGCCTAGTCAGCGCCCTGCTCGCCGAGTATAGCGACGAATGGGAAATCGGAAAAACTTACCCTCAGCATGCAAACCATAACCTAGCCCTTTGTTTGACAGCACGCGAATTTACAGAAAAAAAGTTGCGCCGCCG
>DASZMX010000038.1:0-17942 GCA_035551475.1 Verrucomicrobiia bacterium | reverse complement strand
CCAGCCAGCGCAGGATGTCCGAGAGGGTGACCGCCGGTTCGCGCAGCATGGCTTCGTAGGAGACGAAGAACACCTGGTAACCCGCCTCATGGGCGCGCACATAACCGGAAAGGTTATCCATCCAATGCGGCAGATGGGAGCGGCAAAATTCGTCGATGCTGAATTGCGCGCGTTTGATATATTTGACCTTCCGCTGCAGGTGATAATAGGAAACCAAAACATCCTCGGGCCGGCGGAAGAGATAAACCAATTTGCAGTTGCGGAACGCGGCGTCGCGCAATTCCGCCATGGGGCTGGCCTGGCCGCAAACGCGCGCGCGCAGTTGTTCGAAAACGTCGTGCGTCTTGACCAAAATGCCGGGGATGGGCAACGAGGCTTTGCGCCGCGCGATCATGTCGCAATAAAAGTCCGGCACCACCTGCTGGAAGGGCACGGGCAAATCGGTGTTCGTTTCGATGCCTTGCGCCTGCAACAGCGCGTCCGCGAGCAAATTGCGGGTCCAAGTGTTGCCGGAACGGGCAAAGGAACTGACAAAATTGACCTGCTCGCCGCCGAGAATCAGCCGGGTGATCTCCCGTTGGTTATGCGCCTGGATGAACAAGCGGCGCACGGGGCCCAGGCCTTCCGTGAAGAGGCGGGGCAATTGGGCCAGATTTTGCGGCTGGGCCAAAAGTTGCAAGGCGGGCTTGACGGCTTGAGCCGCCAGACGCGTCCAGGAAGCGGATGGGTTGGGGTTATCTCCCATAAGTAGGGCTGGCAGTGAAATTAAGGAATGCGCGTGTCTCAGAGGAGAGGCTTGGCCCACGCCGCGCGCCTGCGATCACCCGCTCCGTGACCGTTTTCGCTCGATGTAAGGGAAATCCTCTCATTCGTGTGAGGCTACTCCTCACATATTAAACGAACGATGTCAATCCCTTTATATGAAGCTCTTACGAAGAATCTAAAAGGACGTAAAAACGCCGTTGCGGCGTCGGAAAAACCCGCGTTTTTCAGCCTATTTTTTGAATGCAAGCCGTTTCAGCGCAATGGTTAATAAAAGAATGCGCGGCTGTGAGACCCTGTATGACCGTCACCTGATACCAAGTCTTAGGTCAGAATCAGGGTAAACCTGATGGCCTGCGAGGAATACCCTCGCGGCTTAATGGAGCGGCGGCGTGTGGCCGTCATGCAACGCGGGGAGCCAGACATGATCGCGCTCGTCCCGGAATTGGGCCTGTGAGCCGCGCGCGTCCTGGTGCGCTGAATGAGGCAGGATGAGAACTTTCTTGGGGCCTTGAATTTGATTGACAGCCGCCAGCACGCCGGCGGGCGGACAGGTTTCGTCCAGCAACCCGAGGCCAATCAGCGCCGGGCAATGGATGTGCGAGGCAAAATTCACCACGTCGAAGTAGCGGCTGGCGTTATGCACTTTGTCGGCGTCTTTGCCGTTGGCATTGTCATACCATTGCGGCCAGCCGCCGCGCCGCCCCACTTGCGGCCCGAGCATATCGCAACCGGCGGGCACGAGGGCCATGGCGGCGGTGATCTTCGGATGCAAGCCCGCAATCATCAAGGTTTGCAGGCCGCCCTGGCTGTCGCCGGTCACGGCGAGCGTCTGGCCGTTCCAATCGGGGCGTTCGGTCAAATAATCAGCCGCGCGGTAACACGACAAGTACATCGGCAGGAAATAGCTGCGGTCGCGGTCGTCATTGCCGATGCTGGGATAATTATTCAGGGCTCCGGAGCGCAGCGCCTCATAATAGGCTTCGGGTTCGTGGATGGGGATGTCGTGCGCCTCGATGTTGAGCACGAGCCAGCCCGCCGCCGCGCGGTCGGTCACCCAATTGGTTTGCAACGCATACACGCCGGCCCATTGCACAACCAGGAGGGCCGGGAAATTCGTCCCTTCGTGGGGTCGCGCCAATTGCCCGCGAATCTGGCGTCCGGCCACGTTGCTCATGGTGATTTCCCAATAATCGACGCCCGGCTTGGGGGAGGGTTTGGGCGTTAAGACCGCAGATTCAGGCACGGCTTTGAGCATGCGGATTTTCCCATCCCAGAAGGCGTCAAAATCCTCCGGGCGATTGGTGGAAGGCTGGATTTTATCCGGCGCGGCGACGGCCCCCGCAAGGGAGCGCTGGCGCGGGGCGTCGCCCCATTGCAGCGTGGCCAGGAGCGTGCCGGGCTCGGAAAAGGTCGATGCAATTTGCGGGGCGCCGTTTGTCAAATAGACAACGCCTTGCGCCACTTCGCGCAAGCCGCCGCTTTTGATGCTGTAATGCAGGGGCAGGGTGGATTTCTCGTCGGTGGCGCGCACGATCCAGTGGACCGTTTGCCCCACCTCATAAATTCCATTGGTGTGATCGGTGGCGATGGCGAAGGGCTGGCCGATGGCGGAAAGAGCCGACAGTATGCCGGCGAAAACAAAAATTGTGGCGCGCATGGCCGTCAATTAACCGCCGGGGCGGCGCGGAGTCAAAATGATTTGGCCGCAGTTTCGCCCACGGGCGCGAAGGCGGCTTCGTAAAGTTGCCGGAATTCCGCTTCCCCGGCGCGGCGCGGATTGACGGTGGCAGTCCATTGCTTGGCGGCCTCGGCGGCGAGGGCCGGGAGGGCGCTTTTTTCCACGCCGCATTCGGCGAGCGACTTGGGCATGCGCGCCAATTCCAACAGGCGCGCCACTTCGGCGGGGAGCGAACGTCCCGGCGCCAGTTCATCGTATATTTGACGGATCGCGGGATCGGCGGAATTGAATTGAATGACCGGGCCGAGCATCACGCCAATGGCGCGTCCGTGCGCAATTCCGTAATGCGCGGTGAGGGGATTGGCGGAGGCGTGCGCGGCTCCAAGCATGCTGTTTTCGATGGCGAGCCCGCCGAGCGCCGCGCCCATCAGCATGCCGCCGCGCGCGGTCAAATCGTCTCCGGCGCGCAACACGCGGGGCAATGATTCGGAGCACAAACGAAACGCTTCGCGCGCATACGCCGTTGAAATGGCGTTGCGTTTGCGCGTCACGGCCGATTCCAGCGCGTGAGACAAAGCGTCCACGCCCGTGCAAGCGGCGACGTGCGGCGGCTGTGAAACCGTCAGCGCGGGATCAAGAATGGCCACCCGCGCCGCCGCTTTGGGATCGCCGCAAGCCATCTTCTGGTGCGTTTTTTCGTCCGCAATGAGAGCAAAGGACTGGCACTCGCTGCCGGTGCCCGCCGTGGTGGGGATGGCGATAAAGGGCAGCATGGGTTGCGCGGCCTTGCCGACGCCCCAGTAATCCTGCATGCGTCCGCCGTTAGTCAATAAGAAATTACAGCCTTTCGCCGTGTCCAAACTGCTGCCGCCGCCCAAGCCGATGATGCCGTCCATCTCCGCGGCCCGCGCGGCCGCCAGGCAAAGACCGACATCGCGCGTGGTGGGATTCTCGGTCACGGCATCGAACAAAACCACCGCCACGCCCGCCTGCTGCAACGCGTGTTGCGCCCGCGCAGCGTGGCCGGCGGCGACGACGCCGCGATCGGTCACTAGCAGAATTTTTTTCAGGCCAAGGGCGTGCGCCAGTTCACCGGTCCGCTCCACGGCGCCCACGCCAAAGACCAGGCGCGTGCGCGGCTGATGATCGAAGGAGTCAAACCCTGTCGGCGCGTCGCTCATCACACCATTTCCAGACTGCGCCGCTTGTAAAGAAATTCAAACATGTTGCCTTCATGCGGCTGGTCCCAAGAGACGTTCATGGTCGAGATCGGCCCCAGATTGAGGCGATCGATCAAGGGCGATTCCATTAAGAGTTCCCGAAAGGCCGGGTCGCGCGTGATGGCCGTAACCGCGAGCGAAGGGCCAATTTTCTCCAGCATTTGGGCTTGGGGAACCTGGGTGACGCTCGCGTAAGGGAACAGGAATTCCCGGTTGGCCAGCGGATGCTCAAACGAATCGCACTGCACAATCGTCGGCCGGAGGTAAATGCCGCCCTCAAACTCCACGCGACGCGGCCCGCCGCGCCAGCGGGCGGTGACGTCCGCCGCTCCGGGAGTTCGCAAGCCTTCCTCGATGCTGGAGTCAATAAAATCGGCCATTTTGCGGTTGGCAAAGCCGGAGAGGCGAGCTTGTGGATCGGCGGAAGGCAGCGGCGCGATGGGGGCGAGTTTCTGGGCAAGGGCCTCGGCAATTTCCGCGGCGTATTTCGGCACGAGGATGGCGGAGGCGTTGATGCAGCTTCGTCCGCCATTGTCAGAAATGGCGGCGGCCATAACGTCGATGAATTCCGGCCAGCGCTCGATTTCGTCATCGCCCACAAGGATTTTGCTGTAGCCGGGGCCGTGGCCCTGAATGGCCGGATTGCCCGCGTACGCGCCGGTGGTGTTTTTATCGCCAAAAATCAGGGCGCGCCCGCTGCCGCGCAAAATTTCCCCGGCGCCTTCGTGGTCGGTGGGATAAAAGCCGAAGGCTTCCGCCGGGCAGCCAGCGGCGATGAAAGCCTGGATCAGGCGAAAGGGCGTCCAAGGCTCTTCGCGCCCCGGCTTGATGACCACGGGAATTTTCAAGGCGATGGCAGGCAGCCAGAGAGAATTGACGGCGGGCGAATTGCTCGGCATGACCAATCCCAGGCAGGCGGCGGTGGGATAGAAGCTGAGGCGCGCGCCGTTTTGCTGGCCGTGGCCGTGGTCAAGCACCGTGAGATCCAGGCCGCGGGTCAGGCCGTTGAGCACGGTTTCCATGCGCGTGAGGGCGTCGTGGATTTTCGTCATGTTGCGGCGCACCAGGCTGTGCGGCAGGCCGCTGGTGGCCGAAAGGCAATCGATGTATTCCTGCGGCGCTTGTTCGCCCTCCCCCATCGGCAGCCGGCCGTTGACGAACTCCGCTCCGGCCCGGGCGCAAATGTCCAGCATTTGCCGGGTGGAAAAGCGTTTCAGAGCCGCGCGCGCCTCGCCCATGCGCGCCACGTCCTTGCGCACGACGCCGGCGTTGACCTGGCTGACGACGGCCAGCGTGGCGCCCGTGCGGTGATCCACGACGTTCGCCTTGTCCAAACTTTCGTAGGCGCGCCCGCGCCGCAGCGCTGGAATATGAGGCACAATCATGCGCGCAAAACTTAGCACGGGCGCGGCGGATGACACGGAGAAAAATTTTGGCGCGCTATTCTGGCGTGCGGCGCACGTTCAAACGGTATTCCATCGGCGTCGATTTGGTCAGCGACTTGAACACATGGCAAAAATAGGGCGTGTGATGATAGCCGCAGCGGGCCGCGATGTCGTCGAGCTTGAGATTGTAACTGCGGAGCAGATGTTTGGCGCGGTCGATGCGGACGCGCATGAGATAGCTGCTAAAGGTGATTTGTCCCTGCGTTTGAAAGAGGCGGGAAAGATGGTTGGGCGAAATGCCGAATTGCGCGGCGACGGAATCGCGCGTGATCTCGTATTGATAATGGCTCTGCAAAAAGACGCGGATTTCGTCGAGCAAAACCTGGGCGCGCGACGCGGGTTTGGCGACGGGGCGGATGAGCAAGCCTTCCACGCAGCGCATCAACGCGCGAATCAGGTCGATGAACGTTTCGTCGGGCCCGCCCTCGGCCTGCAACTCCACCAAAGTCGTCACCAGCGGCGGCACGGGGCCGGTCAAGGGGCGGGGCAGAGAGAATTTGCGCGTGGTTAATTGGGGGTCGCGCCGGGAGCTTTTGGAGCCAGCGGCGACCAGACTGATGCCGAGCTGGGTTTGGCCAAAAAAGATGCTCAACAGTTCCATGCCTGGGCGCCATTCCGGAAGGTTCCAGCAATTCGGCGCGCAAAACATGGCGGAGCCGGGCCGCAAATGGATGGTCGCCGCGTTTGGCCCTTTCTCCACTTGATTGGTGTAAATGCCGCGCAACGGAATTTCCAGGCGCGGGAAATTGACCACGTGGCTGTAGAGCGGGGGATTGAGCCGGCGCCCGCAGACGAAAACCGTGCGAATGGGCGCCCGCGACAACTGCGCCGCGGGCCACCAGTCCGGATTAGTGGGAAGATCCATGACGCCGCCAATGTTACAAAAATTATATAAAAGCGACACTTTTTATCTTTTGCCGCGGGCCCGCAACGCGTTAAGTATCACGGTCGTTCTGACAATCATGAGAATTATTGCCGTCACAGCCTGCAAATCGGGTATCGCCCATGCCTTCATGGCCGCCGAAAACCTGGAGAAAGCCGCCAAGCGCCTCGGTCACGCCATCAAGGTCGAAACCCAGGGAGCCATCGGCATCGAAAACGAGCTCACGACCGCGGACGTCGATGCCGCCGATGGCCTTATCATCGCCTCGGATGTGGGGATTGCGCGCGATCATCGGTTTGCCGGCATGCGCAAAAAAGTGCAATCCTCCGCGCTGGCCGCGCTCAAGAATCCCGAGGCGCTTTTCGCGCAGTTTTAAGGCCCCCCGCTTTCCTCCCGCATGAATCCCACCGCCGTCACTGAACGCCTCGCCGTTTGCACTTGGTCGCTGCTGCCCAAGGATCCGTTGGATCTGATCGAAAAACTCCGCGCCACGGGCATCATGCGCGTGCAACTCGCCCTCGACCCGTTGCGCGAAAATCCCAAAGTGTGGGGCGAGACCGAGAAGCTGTTTCGCGAGCATGGCGTGACGATTGTCTCGGGGATGGTGGGCACGGTGGGGGAGGATTACACGACGCTGGAAACGATTCGCTTGACAGGCGGCATCGCCCCCGACCACACCTGGGAGCAGAACCTCAAGAACCTGCGCGCCGGCGCCGCGCTCGCCAAAAAACTCGGGCTCAAGCTGGTGACGTTTCATGCCGGGTTTTTGCCGCCGGACGAATCGCATCCCACCTTTGCGAAAATGTTGCAGCGCCTCGATGAAGTGGCGGACATTTTCATGGTGCACAACATTTTGCTCGGGCTGGAAACCGGGCAGGAAACCGCGCCGGAATTGGCCGATTTGCTGCACCAGTTGAACCACCCGAACATCTACGTGAATTTCGACCCGGCCAACATGATTATGTATGACAAGGGCGACCCGGTGAAGGCGCTCAAGACGCTGGCCCAATGGATTCGCCAGGTGCATATCAAGGACGCCAAACGCACGACCGCGCCCGGCACCTGGGGCGCGGAGGTGCCCGTCGGCTCCGGGGAAATGGATTGGCGCGCCTTTTTTGCGACACTCAAGGAAGTGACGTTCAACGTGCATCTGGCCATCGAGCGCGAGTATGGGAACCAGCGGGTGGCGGACATCCGCACGGCCCGCCAGGTGGTGGAGCGCACGTTTTCCTGAGAGCCATGGCTGTCAAGAGAATCAACGTGGCGGTGGCCGGCGCCGGCTTCATGGGCGTCACCCATTTGCGCGCCTACCAACAGATTCCGCACGCGCGCATTGTGGCGGTTTGCGACCGCTCCCGTTCCCTCGAGAATGGCGTGCTGCGCGGGGTGGTGGGGAACATCCAAAATGCCGCGCCCGTTCGGCTGCCGGGCGTGAAAATGGTGCGGGATTTCGCCGAATTGCTGGCCGATCCGGGCATTGATGTGATTGACATCTGCACGCCCACCGCGCTGCACCCGGCGCAGGCCGTGGCGGCGTTGGAGGCGGGGAAGCATGTGCTGTGTGAGAAGCCAGTGGGGGTGACCTCCGCCGAGGCGCGCGCCATCGCGCGGGCCGCGGGAAAGGCGCGCGGCCTTTTGATGCCCGCCATGTGCATGCGTTTTTGGCCCGGCTGGAGCTGGCTCAAAGAAGTGGCCGCCAGCGAAACCTATGGCCGGATTTTGGCCGCCCAGTTTTGCCGTCTCTCCGCCCGGCCCGCCTGGGGGAACGCCGCCAGCCATCCGGGCGGCGCGCATCTCGACCTGCACATTCACGACACAGATTTTGTGAGCTTTCTTTTCGGACGCCCCTCGCAAGTTTTTACGCGCGGCGTGTGCGGCGCGGACGGTTCGCTGGATCACGTCGTCACGCAATATATTTATCCCGCGGGCCCGGTCGTCCAGGCCGAGGGAAGCTGGCTGCAGGCCGCTGGCTTCAACATGAGTTTTCTCGTGCATTGCGAGCGCGCCACGCTGGATTTTGATTTGCAGCGCGGCGCCGGAGCCTTGCGCGTCGTGCTTCCCGGCAAGGAATCCAAGACGGTCAAGCTGCGCGGCCCTGATGGTTACCACGCCGAGATCCGCCACTTTATCGACTGCGTCCGGCAGAAAAAAACCTCGCCCATCGTGACCGCGCAAGACGCCGTGGCCACGCTGGAAATTTGTGAGGCGGAGGAAAAATCCGCGCGCTCCGGCGCCGTGGTGCGCGTGCGCTAAAACGGCGGAATGTTACAAAAACGCAATAAAAGCTACATCTTTTTCCTTCATCCTGACAGCGGTTCCGTGGATTATGTATTCCCGACGAGAAGAGCTGCCATGGGCTTGTCCTAACCCATGCCGGCGGAAGAAGTCAGCTTGTTCCAAGGCCGTGCGGCGAGCAAAGGCGGCCCCGCCTCGGAAAGAAGCGAATGTTACAAAATCGATTGCATGAAGATAATTCCGACGCATCAAACCCGCGCGCGTGGCTTCACCTTGATTGAATTGCTGGTGGTGATTGCCATCATCGCCATTCTGGCGGCGATGCTTTTACCGGCCCTTTCCAAGGCCAAATCCGCGGCGGTGGGCTCCAAGTGCATGAGCAATCTGCGGCAGCTCACCCTGACCTGGACAATGTATGCCAGCGATAACAAGGAATTCATTGTGAACAACCATTCGCAGGGCAATGCCGCTTGCGGTTATTTTGCGTGGGTGAGCAAGGGCCAGCAATTGGGGGTGGGAAATTGGAACGGAGACGCGCCGGAAGACGTGATTGACCAGGCGATTCGGCGCGGCCCGTTGTTTTCTTACAACGGCTCCGTGCCGATCTATCATTGTCCCGCCGATCAATCGACGGTGTTCAACTATCCGGCCACCAATCGTTACCGCAGTTATTCCATCAGCAGCGGCATGAACTGGGAGGACAGCACGGAAAAGCCGCCGCACAACGGCACGTATGTCAAGACGACCGACATGCGCTTTCCAGGGCCGCCCGCCTCCCAGGCCTCCGTCTTCTGGGACGAGGCCGAGAATTCAATTGACAACAACGTCATCGGCGTCCCGTATGGCATTTACACCGATGACACTCAAACCAAAGTGGACAACACCCAAGGCATGACGACCTATTGGAATTTGCCGGCCGCCCGGCATAACAATGGCGCCGGGGTCTCCTATGCGGATTGCCATGCGGAGGTGCATCATTGGAAGGAGAAGTCGATTGCGGCCATCGCCGCCCGGCCTAGTTTGAATACCCTGCCCAATTCGGGTTGGAGCATTGATGTCAATAGTTTGGGGGCTCCTTATCCTAATGCGACCCACGACCGCGACTTGTTTTTCCTCAAGACCACCACGCCCATCATCGTTCCTGACCCTTAACCTCACCAAAAATCAAAACGGACCCTCACTGAATCTATGAAGCCATTTGACACGCGTGACCATTCTCTAAAAGTGCGACTCGCCAAGCCTCTTGGGCTAGGTGCGGCGCTGATTGGGTTAGCCTGCGGCGCCCCTTCGGCTGACGCGCAAACCTACGCCCTGAGCAATAGCTGGACGCAATTTGCGAATTCAGTTCTTACGACCAACACCCTGGACAATTCCTCGTCGGACCAAAATCGCGGCTTTGCCTATTATGCCGCGAGCAACGAGGTGTTATTGGTGAATAAGAGCAAGCCAATCATTTCCTCCTATGATGGCACGACGGGCGCGTTGTTGGTGAGCAATCTGGTCAACATGACCGGTGTGAGCGGCGGCAATTTCGCCGTGAGCAAGCTCGGTTTGGGGACGGACGGCTTTCTCTATGGCGCCAATTTGCAAACGCCGATCGGCGCGGCTGGGTTAAAGGTTTATCAGTGGCAGAATTTTGCCAACGCTCCTTACAATGCCTATACCGGCTCCTCCAGTGACGCGGTCGGCGTCAATCTCACCGGCAAGCGTGTTGGCGACACCTTTGCCATTACCGGCGGGGGAACGAGCACGGAAATTCTGGCGGGCATCGGCGGCATCAACGATTTCGTTTTGTTGAGCACGACGGACGGGTCTAATTTCACGTCGAGCGTGTTGAATGTGGCTTCCGGCCTGCCGGCTCCTGGCTCAGGCGTGCAGTTTGGCATCGCTTTCTACACCAACAACACTTTCCTGGTGGAACCGGACAGCGCCAACACGCTGTATCTGGTGCAGTTCCCGGCGAACTTCGCCACGTATGGCACAACCATTGTTCCGGCCACGGTTTTGGCCAGCGTGCCGCTGACTGGCAACTGGCTTGACCTGGCCTACGACCGGAATTCCGGGTTGCTGGCGGTGCATGGCAACGCCACGCGGAATTATAATTTGTACAGTTTGCCCGCAAACAACTTCCTCGGCTTGGCGTTGCTGGCGACTAATGCGCTGCCGTTCACCACGAGCACCGGTTTGAACGGTAATGAGACGGGCGACATCGCCATCGGTAGCGCATCCGGCAGCACCAACGTGTATGTGTTGGAGTCGAACGCGGGCCTGGAAGGCGCGAATGTTCTTTTCACAGCGGGCGCGCAGCCTCCGACATTTGCGGCCACGCCGACCGGCGGAACGGTTTACACAAACGACAAATCCTTTACGTTTTCGGTGAGCGCGCAGGGCACGCCGCCGCTGTCGTATTTTTGGTATGCTGGAACCTCGAGCGACCCGGCTTCGGGCACGTTGATTCCGAACGCGACGAATTCCACTTACACGGTCAGCCCCCTGACGGTCGGCGCCTCTGGATGGTATTTCGTGGTGGTCTCCAATTCGGCCCAGGCGATCACCAGCGCGCCTGTGCAGTTGACAGTGGTGGAGCCGCTGGCGAGCGCTTATGTTACGACGCTCTGGAGTTTGCCGGCGGATAATTCGGCGGCGTATCTGGACACGGGCTACAACACGCGCGGGTTGGCTTTTGACCCGATGACGACCAACGTGGTGGTGGCGGAACATGCCCAGGCCAATATCTTCGCGCTGAATGCTCTGACCGGGCAATTGCGCTTCCAGCTCACGACTCCCAGCACGGGCTTGCCTAACGGCAGCATCTTCCCGGTAGGGCAAGTGGGTGTGGCGGATGACGGCGCGCTTTACGTCTGCAATGTCTCCTCGTATCAGCCCGGCCAGCAGCAGGGCAACCCCGGCGATCCGAACGACGTTAATTTCTCGATCATTCGATTCAACGCGGTGGTTCCTCCCGGCGACACCAACTATATTTTTGACTACGCGTTCGAAGGCGATCCCGGCGCGTTCTGGCCCGGCAATCCCGGCGGCAGCTCCCAGGATCGCTGGGGCGACAGCATGGCGGTGCGCGGCGGCGGCACGAACACCGAGATCCTCCTTGGCACCTATGAAACTCTCGCCGGCAACGGCTTCGGCACCGGGCCCGGCACCAACGTTTCCATTCTCACCACGGAGGACGGTTTGAAGTTCGATGCCCATACGATTGCAGTGACCAATGCGCCGGACGGCTTCTCCTATCTCGGCGTGGCGTGGGGCAGCAATAACACGTTCTGGGCGAAGAGCCCCGGCTATGACCTGCGCCAAGTGCAATATGACCTGGCTTCCGGCATCGGCTGGGTGATCCAGGATTTTGCGACCACCGCCTCGGCGGGTTCGCTGGACGAAATTTCCGGCATCGGCCTGGACATTTCCAACAACATTCTCGCGGGCGTTAATCTTGGCGACACGCCGAACGATTTGGAGCTGTTCCAAATTCCCACGTCTGGTTTTCCGCCGGAGCCCTATTTCCAGGCGTTCTTCCCGACCAACAACGCCAACATCAATGGCAATTGCGCCACGACGATCAAGTTCCCGTATATCTTCTCGCTCGACGCCAACAACGGCATCATTGGGTTGAAATACAGCATCCCGCTCTTGCAGTTCCCGATCACGGCGGAGACGGTTTCCGGCCACTCGGTCACGCTCAGCTATCAAACGGTGGGCGGCCATACTTACCATGTGCAGTATTCCGGCACGTTGCCGCCCGGCAATGGCGTCTGGACGAATCTGGACGCGGGCTTCACCGCCACGGGTTACGGCGTGCAAACAGTCACGGACACCAACGTGCCTGACACAGACCGGTTCTACCGCGTCGTAGGCCAATGAGTTATTTGGGCTGTCCTTCCTCCGCTGTTGCCGCGATCAACGGCGGAGGATTGGACGGCGCGCGGACATCCTTGTCCGCAGACATTCGCGCGGGGCGCCGGCTCTGCGGACCAGAATGTTCGCGCGCCGACCGCCCAACTTCCCCGCTTCCGTCACTTCTGATTTTTCCAGTCCCCGAGGATTTCCTTGATGGGCGGCCATTCCGGCGAATGTTCGATGCGCGTTTTATTCCACGTGGTCGCCAGGTAGCCGATCACCAACTCATTCGTGGCGCGGGCGCGGCGGGCGGCATCACTCAACGCCCGCGCCGCCGCCAGCGGTTCAAAGCCGGCGGGCCACACTGGAAAGCCGTGCGCCGTCAAATAGAAGAGGGACGGATAATTGGTTTTCCATTCGTAATGCCAATCGCACATCACGATGTCCTTCGGAACCAAGTCGATGGTGGCGCTCAAATCGTTTTGCGGCGTGTCATACTGGCAGAGACCCTGATATTTTGGCCCCACGATTCGATCCGCCCACATCAACATGCGCCAATGCCGCTGTCCCACGATATGATCGTGCAAGGCTTGAACCTGATCGGCAAACAGCCGCGCGGGATTGGCGCCGCGGCAGCGCGGGCATTCGTCTGCGCCCAGCAAATAAACTTCGTCCATCCCGACGTGAAATGTGTCCGCCTCGAACGCGGCGCCCATTTCGTCGATGAGAGAAAAGACCATGTCGTTCAAACCCGGGGCGCGCGGACACCAGCTCAGGCAATACAGGCCGTGGTTGGTGGGCGTTTGGCTCGGCGTCTCATTGAAATCCGGGTGCACGGCCAGCAGCGGCTCGACGCCATGCCCGAAAGATTGGTGCCCGAGGCAATTGAATTCAGGAATCAAATGAATTCCGCAGCGGCGCGCCGCGGCCGCCAGCTCGTGCGCGGCGGCCTGGGTGACAAAGCGCCGCGTGCGCAGCTCGGGATGATTGGTGAATTCAAAACTATAATTGACCTCAATCACGACGGCGTTCGCCCCGGCCTGCGCCAGCGCGGGCAGCGTGGCGGCGAGCTTTTGCGCAGAGTCCTCGTTGTCCAGCCAAAGGTGGACGCCGCGCCAGGGCGCGCCGGCCTGCGCGCAAGCGGCCGCGCCGAACAGCAGCCACGGGATGAATTTCAATGTCCTCACTTTTTCAGCATAAGATTATGAAGAAAGAAATGACACGCCGCAATTTTCTCGGCGCTTCCGCGATGGGCGCGCTCGCAGTGGGCGCCTTTCCATTTGTCCGCTCCGCCCGCGCGGGCGAGCCGGGCGCCAACGACAAAATTCGTCTCGGCCTCATTGGCTGCGGCGGCATGGGGCAGGGCGATTTGAAATGTTTTTTCCTCAATCCGGAGGTGGATTGCGCCGTCATTTGTGACGTGGATGACGCGCAACTCGGCAAGGTTTCCGCCATTTGCGAGGAGCAACGCCATAAAAAGCCCGACACCGAAAAAGATTTTAGGCGCGTGCTGGAGCGCAAGGACGTGGATTTTGTGCTGATCGCCACGCCAGATCATTGGCACGCGCTGCCGATGGTCATGGCCGCGCAAGCGGGCAAAGATGTGTATGTCGAGAAGCCGCTGGCCAAAACCATCGCCGAGGGCCGGGCGATGCTGGAGGCGTCACAGCGTCATAACCGCATTGTCCAGATGGGATCCCAATGGCGCAGCGCGCCGCACATCATCGAGGCCACGGAAATCATTCGCTCGGGCAAGCTCGGCAAGGTCAGTCTCGCGCGAGCCTGGGCGTTCCTGGATTGGCTCCCGAGCATCGGCCACGTCGCCGACTCCGCGCCGCCGGCGGGCGTTGATTACGATATGTGGCTCGGGCCTTCGCCGCTGCATCCGTTCAACGCCAATCGTTTTCATTTTAATTTCCGCTGGTTCTGGGATTACGCCGGCGGCCTGATGACCGATTGGGGCGTGCACCTGCTCAACATCGCGTCCATGGGCCTGCCCGCGGAGAATCCGAAATCGGTCACCTCCTGCGGCGGCAAGTTTATATTTGACGATGATTCGCAGACGCCCGATTCGCAAGTCACGGTTTTTGAATTCCCGTCCTGCCAGCTCATCTGGGAGCATCGCGCCGGGCTCAACAACGGCCTCAACGGCCGTTCCTGGGGCGTGGAATGGCACGGCACGGAAGGCAACATCATCCTAAACGACGAAGGCTGGGCCCTGACGACCGAGCGCAAGCGCGCCAACCTCGATTCGCAAACCAAGCCCGGCAGCGGCGACCCGCGCGCGCGGCATGTCCGCAATTTTCTTGACTGCTGCCGCTCCCGCCAGCAGCCCGTGCTGAACCTGGAATTGGGCCATCGGCTTTCCGCCCTCGCGCATCTGGGCAACATTGCCTATCGCACGGGCGCCAAAATTCAATGGGACAGCGCCGCGGAAAAAATCGTCGATAATCCCGCCGCGGACAAGCTGGTCGGAGCAACTTATCGCGAACCGTGGCATCTGCCTTATCTCGCGCCTCGCGTTTGAATCCACCCAGCCAACGCGCCTACGCGCTCGACGCCCTGCGCGGCGTGGCCATTTTGGCCATGCTGCTGTCCGGGCAATTGCCGTTCGGCCATCTCGCGCTGCCGGCCTGGATGTACCATGCGCAGGAGCCGCCGCCGACGCACGAATGGATCGGGACTTTGCCGGGCATCACCTGGGTTGATTTGGTTTTTCCGTGCTTTTTATTTTCGATGGGCGCCGCTTTTCCGCTGGCGCTTTCCCGACGGATGGAAGCCGGGGCGTCGCCGTGGAAGTTATTGGGGTTTGTGCTGGGGCGCGGTTTTCTGCTGGGATTTTTTGCGCTCTTTGTGCAAGCGATCCGGCCTTCGACATTAAGCCACGATCCCACTCCGGGCATCTGGCTCCTGGGATTGGTCGGCTTCGCGATTTTATTTCCCATCCTGACGCGTTTGCCGGAGACCTGGTCGCGCTCGACGCAATTTTCGGTGCGGGCAGCGGGTTGGGCGGGAGCCATTTTGTTTTGCCTGCTGGCCAAATATCCCGACGGCAGCGGCTTCAGCCTCAAACGCAGCGACATCATTATCGTAGTGTTGACGAACATGGCCGTCTTCGGTTCCGTGGTTTGGATGGTGACGCGCCGGCAGTGGCTGCCGCGTTTGGGCCTGATGGGAATTCTGCTGGCCATCCGCCTTTCCAACATGCCCGAGCCGACGCCCGGCTGGGTGCACGATCTTTGGATGTTTTCGCCGGCGCCGTGGATTTATAAGCTCTATTATCTGCAATATCTCTGCGTCGTCATTCCTGGAACCATCGCCGGCGATCTGATTCTGGCCTGGACGCGCGCCACGCCGGCGGCGGAGCCGAAGCCTCGTCTGGCGGTCGTCGCCGGGTTGCTGCTCTTGATCGTGTTCGTGCTGCTGGCGGGGCTCGAAGCGCGCTGGGTGTTGGAGGCGACGCTGGCGGTGTTTGCGCTTTGCGCGATCGTGTGGAAATTGCTTTCGCAACCACAGAACGAAACCGAGCGCCTTTTCCAGCAGCTCTTTCACTGGGCCTCGTACTGGCTTGTGCTCGGACTTTTTTTTGAGCCGTACGAAGGGGGCATCAAGAAAGATCATCCGACGGTCAGTTACTATTTCGTGTGCTCCGGCGCGGCGCTGTGCGGGTTCATCGTTTTCTCCATTGTGATTGATGTGTGGCGAAAGAAACGCTGGGTGGCGCTTTTAATTGACAATGGGCAAAATCCTATGATCGCCTACGCCGGCATCAATAATTTCATTTTGCCGGTCGTGGCCTTGAGCGGCCTCGGCGTCTTGCTCGATCGCATGGCGGTGACGCCGTGGCTGGGGTTTGTCAAAGGGGCAATCATCACGCTGCTCATGGCTTTGACCGTGAGCTTTCTAACCCGTCGCAAAATTTACTGGCGCACATGAGTGATTTTGACCGTCGCAGTTTTTTAAAATCGGTGGGGCTCGCGTTGGGCGCGCCGCTGCTGGCCACCGCGCAAGACACGCCGGCGCCGGCAGCTCCGCCGTCGCGCGCCCACGAAATGGCCGCGGATCTTGTCATTTTGGGCGGCGGCCTGGGCGGTTGCGCGGCGGCCCTGGCGGCGGCGCGGCATGGGTTGAATGTTATCGTGACCGAGGAGACGGATTGGATTGGCGGCCAGATCACGCAGCAAGCGGTGCCGCCGGACGAAAATAAATGGATTGAAACGGTGGGCGGCACGGCCAGCTACCAAAAATTTCGCGAGAAGATCCGCCAATTCTACGTCCGCAATTATCCGCTCACAGAGAAGGCGCGCGCGGATAAATATTTCAATCCGGGCGCGTGCTGGGTTTCGCGCATCGGCTGTGAGCCGCGCGTGGCGCTGGCCGTGTTGTATGAAATGCTCGCGCCGTATCTGGGCAACGGCCAGGTGCAAATTCTTTTGCGCCATAAACCGGCGCGCGCCGATGTCTCGGGCGATCGCGTGGAGGCGGTCACGGTGTTGGATCTGGAGGCCGGGCATGAATTAGTCCTGCGCGCGCCCTTTTTTGCGGACGCGACGGAGCAGGGCGACGTGCTGCCGATAGCGAAGGTCGAATTCTCCCTTGGCGCGGAAGCGCAGGCGGAAACCCACGAACCGCACGCGAAGCCGGAAGCGCAGCCGAACAATTTGCAGGGTTTCACGATGTGTTTCGCCATGGATTATCTCCCCGGCGAAGATCACACCATCGAACCGCCGCGCGAGTACGCGTATTGGCGCGATTTCATGTTCAAGATCGGCTCGGAAAAGCCGTATCATTTCCTTTCCTTCGAGTCCAAGGAGTCCAGGAAAATTGGCTTTGATCCTGTCAAGAGAAAGGGCTTTTGGACGTATCGCCGCGTGGCCGACCGCGATTTGTTTGCGCCCGGATTTTATCGCGGAGACCTGTGCCTCGTGAATTGGCCGCAAAACGATTATTCGTTCGGCTTGATTTGCGGCGTGTCCGACGAGGAGGCCCGGAAACAAATTGACCGCGCCAAACAACTTAGCTTGTCGCTGCTGTATTGGCTGCAAAGCACGGCGTGGCCGGGCTTGCGATTGCGGCCGGACGTGGTGGGCACAACGGATGGGCTGGCGAAATATCCGTACATTCGCGAAGGGCGCCGCATCAAGGCGGACTTCACGGTCCTGGAACAGCATGTGACGCTGGCGGAGCGCATGAAAGAAACCGGCCTTGCGAAGGAAAAGGTGCGGGCGGCGCCATTTTCCGATTCAGTCGGCATCGGCCATTATGCGATGGACCTGCATGTCACCACTACCGGCGACCACGGGACTTATGGCGGCACGTTGCCGTTTCAAATTCCGCTGGGCGCGCTGATTCCGCGGCGCGTCGAAAATCTTTTGCCGGCCTGCAAAAACATCGGCGTCACCCATCTGACCAATGGCTGTTATCGCCTGCATCCGGTTGAGTGGAACATTGGCGAAGCGGTTGGGGCGCTGGCGGCATTTTGCGCGAAGCAAAAGAAATCGCCGCGGCAAGTGCGCCACGAAGCCGCCACGCTGGAGGAATTCCAAAACATGCTGCGCGGCGATGGCGTGCGATTGGAGTGGCCGCCGGAAATTACCTCCGCTTGAGTTCGTATGAGAGTTTTCGTTCTGCTGTTTTTTCTGCTGGGCGGCATCGCGCAGGCGGCCCGTGTCATTAGTTCGGACGTTTGCGTTTATGGCGGAACCTCGGGCGGCGCCATCGCGGCGGTGGCGGCGGCGCGCTTGGGGAAATCGGTGGCGCTGGTGATGGTGAACAATCATGTGGGCGGGATGACGTCGGGCGGTTTGGGCGTGACCGATGTGGGGAACGCGGCTTCGATTGGCGGTTTCGCCGCGGAATTTTACGCG
>DASZMX010000037.1:0-107172 GCA_035551475.1 Verrucomicrobiia bacterium | reverse complement strand
GTTGGTCGCGCCATATTTGAGATTCTTACGTAACAATGGCGTAAACGTCAAGTGATTTTGAATCGTTCTTGACACCAAAGGAGTTTTTGGCGTAATAAATCCGTAATTGAGCGTCAGACCATGTGAATGAAAACTAAGCCGAGAACAAAAACCGATGGGGCGAAGCTGAACCTGTTTATAGCGGGGGACGCTCGGAAGATTTTAGACCGAATGGCGAATGAAGCGCAGACGAGCCGCAGCAATATTGTCGAGCGACTGGTCAGGGAAGCGATGGCGGAAGGGGCTAATTCCTCAGCAGTTGACGCTCCGAAAGTCGGCGCAAACCTTTCCGTGCCTGCGTCCGTGGCCTCCCTAGGACGCGAGCCGTTATCCGGAGCTCGTGCGCCCAACGCTCGAACTTCAAGGCGAGGCGGAAGCGATCGGAAGGGGAAAGGTGGCCAGCAATGAGTTCAAGTTCAGGCTCCATTCGCGCGAGCAGTCTAGTTGGTTTGGTCATGGCGAGGATTATTGCAACCGGGGTAGGACAACTCCCGTCTTAGGTCGAATAAAACTCAGGAAACTTGTTCACAAAGTTATTCACAATATGCCACTTGGAAAAATTAAGAAAAAGATCAAATCGACGCGCCTCGCGGTGAGAGTGACGCAGGAGATGAAGATACAAATTTGGGCGGTGGCTGAGCGCCAAGGAATGACTCCGAGCCAGATCGTTGAGATGTGCCTGGCAGAGCGGTTGCCGGAGCTTTTGGATCCATCGGCGCCGAAGATACAAGTCAGATTCGTTCCCAGCCCGGACAAGCAGAAAAGGAGCGGGGAAAAGTCGCGCGAGTAGCGAACTTTGGCGCCGGATGGCACCTAGGCACACAAACTATTGGAAATCAATCACGGTAACAACCTTCACACGGTAGGGGTCGTAGGTTCGAAACCTACAGCGCGCACCATCTTCAATTCTTCCTGCGAAAAAAAAGAGCCGGCGGTGAGGCCGGCTCTGTCAAGTTGTTGGAGGGAAAATCAGGCGATCTTGCGGCGCAGGGCGCCCAGGCCGGTGACGGCGGCGCCGAGGAGAACGGCGGTCAGGCCGGCATCGGGCACGCTGCCGGAGGCGTTGGCGGTGACTCCGGCGATGACGGGGCCGAAGGCGCTTTGGGGGTCGTCCTGGCTGCGGAAAGCGAGGGTGTAGGTGGCGGCGGAGGGCGCGATAAAGGTGGCCGTTTCGTACGTCCAGCCCATGCTGTTTTTGTCATGGCCGGACGTGCTGAAGGAGAATTGATCAACTTCTTCGCTGAACCATACGGCGAGGCTTTTGCTGGGATCGCCGCCGTCGGGATTGCCTGCGAGCCAGAAGTTCACTGTCACCGTGCCAGCCACCGGCACGTAGATGTCCTGGAAAATGCTGGACGCCGTGTACGAGCCGTCCAGATCCACTGATTGGCCCCCTGGAGGCGGAGCCTGCCAGTAATTGCCAATATGATCAATGGTTGTGTCTGCACCAATCGTCCAGCCGGGCAGGTCGTTGCCACTCATCGTGGTGAACGTGCCTGTCTCGGTGGGCGTGGAAAAATCTCCGTTGGCAATGGTAATGTTGCCGGCCAAAGCGGCGCTGGTGGTGAGGGAAAGGGCCGCGAGGGACATCGCCGAAATCTTCGTCATAATCAACTCCGTCTAATACTGCTCAAAGTATCGCGATGTCTGAGACTGTTTTAGCACCTTGCGGGCCAACTCGGGGCAGGGCTGGCCCCGGCGGCGGCGATTCTTATAATCAGCTTGCGGGGAGCATTTTGTGGCCTTTCGCCCATGAAGGGGGATCCCGCACGAGGAGTCGTTGAAGTGTAAACGAGTCGGGAAATCTTACGGTTTCAATTCCACTTGCGCTAGCGGCGGGCGCAAGCTCATGTTGTCGTATGAAAGCGATTTGGACCTGTCTGGCCGCGTTGTTGTGCCTGGGATGCGCGGCGCGGGCGCAGGCGGAGTCGGGCTTTAAGCCGTTATTCGATGGCCGCTCGCTCGAGGGTTGGCGTGAAATGCACAAAACGAAAGGCCCGCCATATTACGTCACCAATGGCGTGATCGTCTCGCCGCCGGATGCGGGCAATGATTTGGTGACAGAAGCGGAGTATGCGGATTTTGTGCTGCGCCTGGAATTCAAATTGACGCCCGGCGCCAACAATGGCATCGGCATTCGCGTCCCGATGGAAACCAACGACCTCACCTACGCTGGCAACGAAATCCAAATTCTCGATGACGATGCGCCGCAGTATGCGAAGTTGGAGCCCGGCCAGTATTGCGGTTCGGTTTACAAAATATTTGCCGCCAAACGCGGGGCGTTGCGTCCCACGGGTGAATGGAATGAATACGAGATCAGCGCAGACGGGACGCGACTTAAGGTGACGCTGAACGGTCAATTGATTGTGGACGGAAATCTTAAGGATGTGACGGACCCGGCGCTGCTGCGCATTCATTATGGCGCGCTGCGACCCAAGGGGCACATCGCGTTGCTCGGCCACTGGAGCCAGGTGGAATTTCGCAACCTGCGGATCAAAGATTTGACAGCGGCGAAATGACGCTTTGCTAGACGCGCCACGAAAGCGGAAAGACCTGGCCGTGATCGGCGCGGGTGCGATCCAAGCAGCGCAATTCCAGCTTCATGCCTGCGGCTCCCACCGTGGCCTGGACCCAGCCGTTGGGCGGGCCTTTGTCAAATAGATAGGCGACGGGCGGCAGATTGATCAGGTGCAAACCGCTGGGGTCTTCGTACGTTCCCCAGCGGTGCGTGTGGCCGAATAGCCATGCTTTGACATGGCGGCGCGGCCGCAGAATTTCCAGCGTGGCCGCGGTGTCTTGCAGAGGATTGCTCGGCTGGCCGACGCCCGGATCGGGTTGGTGATGCGTCAGGACGATGGCGGGTTTATCGCGGTGGGCGTCGAGGGCCTGGGCGAGCCACGTCCGTTGGGCCGGGCCCAGCAAGCCAGGCGCTTCCTTCGTCTTGATCAAAGAATCGAGCACAAACCAATTAGCCGTTCGCCCGGGGATGATTTCAACTTGACGGTTGGCCAGGCCGGGCGGCGTCGATTCATCGGCGCGCAAGGTTTCCCAAAAGTGTTCCCGGTTGTCGTGGTTGCCCAAGGCGAGGCACAGCGGGAGGCCGCCGGCGCGCAACGGTTGCAACAATCCGCCCACCGCCTGGTAATCGGAGAGGTCGCCCTCCTGAAACGCCAGGTCGCCGTTGATGAACACGCCCGCCGGATGCTCGTTCCATGCCAGGACTTCCTGAGTCACGCGGCGCAAATTATCCGTCATGTTGACATCCTTGCAGATCGTGCGCGGATCGGCGGCGATGTGGATGTCAGAAAGCAGCGCCCAGGTTTGCGGACGGCCGGGGGCATGCGCGCAGGCGGGGCTGAGCGCCAGGGCTGCAGCCGCGCCGGCGGCCTGGCGCAGAAATTGGCGGCGCGAAACGGGCGGCAGGCAAATCGGCATAACTAACGTCCGAGGGAGGCCTGCTGTTCGCGGCCTTCCATGAGGTAGTCAAGATAATAGCAGAGGCGGGCCTTCAATTCCTGGCGCGGCACAATGGCGTCAATCAAGCCGTGATCGAGCAAAAATTCAGCGGTTTGAAAGCCGGGCGGCAATTCGGATTGCGTGGTGCTTTCAATCACGCGCGGCCCGGCGAAGCCAATCATGGCGCCCGGTTCGGCGATGATTAGATCGCCCACGGTGGCGAAGCTGGCGCTGACGCCGGCCATGGTGGGATTGGTCAGCACGCTGATGTAAGGCAGCTTGGCCTTGGCGTGATAGGAGAGGGCGGCGCAGGTCTTGGCCATTTGCATCAGGCTGAACATGCCTTCATACATGCGCGCGCCGCCGCTGGTGGCAAAAATAATCACGGGCAACCCCTTGTCTGTGGACGCTTCAATGAGGCGCGTCAGTTTTTCGCCGACCACGGAGCCCATCGAGCCGCCGAGGAAGGCGAAATCCATCACGCCCAAACCGACGCGGTATTTCCCAATCCGCCCGATGCCGGTGCAGACAGCGTCCTTCAAACTTGTGGCTTTCTTGTATTGCGCGAGCTTGGAGGTGTAGGAGGAAACGCCGGTGAATTTCAGAATATCCACGCTTTCCAGCGAGGCGTCGCTTTCCTCAAACGAACAGGTCTCGACCAGCGCGTGGATGCGTTCGCGGGCGCCGATGGAAAAATGAAACTGGCATTTGGGGCAGACCTTGAAATTGTCGTCCAGCTCCTTGTCGTAAATCATGTTGCCGCATTTGTCGCATTTGGTCCAAAGGCCTTCCGGAATGTCACGTTTGCGCGACTTGGAGCCGGTAAGCTTGGATTTTTTGACAAATGTCGTCTGACCCTCCGCGGCGGGCGGGGCTTCGACGGTTTCCAATCCCAGAGTTTTCTTGTTGAACGTCGTAGTAGCCATGTGCAAAGAGAGTTGCTGATCCGGGCGCGTCACGCCATCGGCGGTCTTGATATTTAAGCGCCGGGCCTGCCGTCAGGTCAAGCTCCGCGTGCCAGCGTCCAAACGCCAATCCGGCCCGCGCCCCCTTCCCGCAAGGCCCGCGCGCAAGCGTCCGTCGTGGCGCCGGTGGTCAACACATCGTCAAGCAAAACAATGTTTTCGCCCGCCAGGCGCGCGGGGGCAGCGAAGGCAAACGCGCCGGCGACATTGGCGGCGCGTTGCGGCCGGGTCAGCCGGGTCTGCGTATTCGTAGGTTTGACGCGGCGCACGAGGCCGTGGCGGACCGGCAGGCCGGTGGCGGCGCTCAAATGCCGGGCCAAACGGGCGGCTTGATTAAATTCGCGTTCGCGCTCTTTTGCGCGATGCAGCGGCACCGGGACAATGGCGTCCCATTTTTCGCCTTGCAGGACGGGCGCGGCCTGGCGCACCAGCAGGCCGGCCAGGAACGGCTCAAACCATAAGGCGCTCTTGTATTTGTAGCGATGAATGACGTCGAGCATCAGGCCGTTGGCATGCACGGCGGAGCGGGCGCTGGAAAACGTGAAATTCAAATCCCGGCAATTCTCGCATTGAAATTCGTCCGTGGAAATCGCGCCTTCGTACGGCAAGCCGCAGCGCTGGCAAAACGGCGGCGTGATAAAGCGCACCCCCGCCCAGCATTCGGAGCAGACATAGCCTTCGGCGGAAGAGGCGCGTTGCCCGCGGCAAATCTGGCAAAGCGGCGGGTAAATGAAATTCAGGAAAGCGTCGATCATGGGACGGGCGCAGGCGTCCAGCGCACTATCAAAAGGATCGCCGCCACCAGTCCCGGCGCAACCATCCAGCCATCCAGAATGTTGCCCGAGCCCCACAGCCACAACGCCGCACGCGGCGCGGGATCACTGGTAAAGAAGAAGAATTTAAGCGAAAAAATCCACGCGGCGTGCAATCCCAGCGAGCAATAGAGCGCGCCCGTGCGCTGATAGGCCAGCGCCAGCGCGGCGCCGACGAGCGTCAGGTTCAAGAACGCTGGAATCAGCGCCTGGAAATCCGCGAAGTTGCGGAACATGCCCGGCAGCAGTTCAAGGCCGGAGCGCCACGTCACCGGCCCCGGCAGATCGGCTTTTTGCAAAAAGTGCGCGAGGCCAAAAATGACGCTGCTCACCACCAGCGCCGTGGGCCAGGAAAAGCTTTGACGAAGCAAGCCGAATAGCGCGCCGCGAAACAAAAGTTCTTCCAGCACGCTGACAAGGACGGCCGTTCCGATCATCGCGGCGAGCGCGCCCGCCAGGCCGCCGTGATGCATTGTGACGGTGCGCGCGCCGCAGGCCACCGCTGCCGCGCCGATGGTCCACAGGGAAAAGATGCCGATCAAACAGCCGCGCGCAAACTCCGCGCGATGCGGACGAAACGGCGGCAAACCAAGCTGGCGCCACGAATTCATGCGGCCCACCCTCAAAAAAGGCCAGAGCCCGATCAGCGCCAAGCCGAGCAGCGACCTGTCAAGAAACCGGTGAAAGGGATGCGCGGCCAATCCCGAATGCGGCGCCGCCCATTGCGCGAGAAAATAAAGCCAGGGCGCCAGCAGGGCGCCTCCGAGAAAGACAACCGCGAGATAAACGAGCAGCGCGCGGACAGGTCGCATGGTTAGTTCAGCGAAATCACCAGGAGCAATTCATCGGCGCCGGGGGCGTCGCTGAGGCCCTGCCGGGCAATGATCAATCCGCCCGCCCGCGTCACGCACTGGCCGGCGAGGGGCACGCTTTCGTAAGCGGTGTCCGCCAGATAATCCGGTTCGGCCGGGCCGGCGGCGCTGTCGGCCGGATCGGGCGGCGGCGGGGTTTTGGGTTTTTTGTGGAAAAATCCGCTCACGTCCGTGCCGCGGCCAGTATTGACGAAGCCGTCGTCATCCTCCTCGGTTTTCTCGTACATGATGCCCGGAATCTTGCTGGCGACGTTGAACGCGCGCACCGCGAGCGATTCCCACTTGGCGATGAGTTGCGGCGAATCCGACCACGACCCATCCCAATCGACGATGAAAAGCGGCTGATCATCCGCGACGCGCGCCTGGCGCGCGTGCAGGTGGAGATTCATGCCATAATCGCGCGCCATATTATTGGTCGCCGTCACGGCTCCAATAAGAATGGCGGGACGCCGTTCGAGCGCCACGAACTCGAGCGCGCCGGATTCCGCGAAGGCCGCCTCACGGGTGGAATGGTAGAGCAGGTGAACCCCCTCGGCGCGGCGCAGGGCCTGCCAGACGTCCCCGGGACGGCGACAGGCGCGCAACGTGTCGGAGGAAGGGGCCGCGCGCCCGGCGCAACGGATGACCGTGACGGAAACCGTGCAGTTGACAACGGACGGGACGTTTTGCGCGCCGGCGGCCAGGCTGAGGGCCGCGGCCGCGAGCCATACGCAGCCCCGCTTCATGGCAGCGTGGGATTGATCAGGAAGAAGATGATCTGCGGCTCCTTGGCGCCGGCTTCGGCCGCCGTCGTGTTGACGATGGTTTCGCCGCCATGGCACAGGTGGCTGCCGCTAAGCGCGACGGTCTTGAGAACCGGCAATTCGTAAATGGCGCTATTATTGACAGTATCCTCCTTGAACAAATCGGCCACTGCCAGGCCGATGTCGGCGGCGGCGGATTTGCCGGTGAGCGCGGTGATGCTCTTGGCGGCGTTGGCCGCTTTTTCCAGCACTTGCGAGGCATTGGGGCCGGTGGCGCGGCGGTCAATCAAATCGGGCGACCAATTGAGCGTTCCGTCCCAGTTCAGAATAAATGAATCGCCGGACAGCGGCCGCGCGATCACTTCCATGGTCAGGCCGTACACCAGCGCTGGCGGCGACGTGCCTTGCTTGCCGATGAGAATGACCGGGCGGGTCTCGGTGGCGTTGAACTTGGCGGACGATTTGGGCTCCAGCACCAGCTCGCGCGTGCCGTGATACAGCACGTCCACGGAAGAGCCGGACGCGCGGAGTGTGTCAACAATGGAAGGCGTGGTTCCGGTCAGTTTGAAATCGTGGAAAACCGCCTCGTTGGTGGCTGGCTTGTAGCGGAGAATGGTCAATTCCAGCGCGAGCACCCGGGGCGTTCCCGCCGGGGCCATGGCGGGCGCATTGGTGGCCGGGTCGGCCTGGGCCATCCACGGCGCCAGCAAAACGAGGGCGAGAAGGCGCTTCATACGGCTTTAAAATTTCCAGCCGGTGCCAAATTGCAGCTTGGCCGACGAATAGCCCGGCGCGAGATCGGTGTAGGCGCCCAGCATGATGAAGCCTTTTTTCTTGGCGCCGCGATAGCCCACGCCGCCGCCCACCGTGGCGTAGCGGGGAATGAACGCCGCCTCCGCAAATTCCGTGTCAATTGCATACAACTCAGCATACCAATGATGGCCGAGCTGGCGTCCCACTTTGAAACCGGTCTTGAAGATCTGCTGGCTGACGTCCGGGTCAAACGTGTAATCGCCGATGCTCACCTTGACGCCGTGGTAGATCAACACGGCATTGCCCATCGCGAATTCCCATTTATGCCAATGATACGAAGCGTAGCTGGCCAGGCCGCCGTTGGCCATCAAACCGCCCGCTAGCAAATCCGCGGAGCCCGAAGCCAGCACGCCCGTCAACGGCGTCAATTGCCACGTCCACGGCTGTTGCTTGGTGTGTTTGACGAGCAGGATCGGCACGGCAAATTGCAGGCCGGCGCCAAATTCCGAGGCGCCTTCGATGCGGGTGTATTCCAGCGGCACGGTGATTTCCAGGCGCACGCGATCGCTCAGCTTGAACGGCACCATGGGCGAGACGCTGTAGGTTTCGCCCTTGATTCCTTTGCTGTCGAATTCGCCGCCCTCGGCATTGAGCGCGAAACCCGAGCGGCTCGTGCTGTCGCTGGATTGGCCGGAATTGTCCTCGTCCTCGGTCAGCGTCGGCTCGAAGGCATATTGGAAAAACGATTGTTGCGCATTCAGCGCGGTGACGGAATGCGGGTTGCCGTCCAGCACACCGGCGGGAGATTTCTTGTTGATGTCCGCGAGAAATTTCGCGAGATCGCTGGCGCCGTCGGTCTTGAGATAGTTTTTGATTTCCGTGTTCAAGGCGTCCTGGGAATTGGCGACGAACGTGCGGTCAATCACCCCGCGGTCGAAGGGCGTGGTGAGGTGCGCGGTGTATTGCGTGCCTTGGGTCACTTCATACAGCAGGGCGTTTTGCACGCCGCCGTAGGACAGGGAGGCGTTGTAACTGTGGCCGGAGAGGGCGGAAAAAGAGCCGGTGTTATTGATCAATTGCTGCGTCAGGTCGATCACGGAATGATTGCCGCTGACGATGGTGAGGCCGGAGCCATCGGTGGTTTTGGCGGTGATGTCAAACAAATCCGCCGCGCGGGCCAAGGGGGTGGCGAGCACAGCAACGGCGACGAAGGGGAGCAGTCGGCGAAATCTCATAGTTTGTTAACAGGGTTTTTTACAGGTTGGGACGAAACCTTAGGGAAATTTTGGGGTTGGTCAAGAAGATATGACAGAACACAGGAAGCCGCGGGAGTGGTTCCGCCGCACTTGACGGTGCGGCTGGTTTGCGTTCATCTTGCCCTATGTACAAGATCATTGGAGCGGACCATAAGGAGTATGGGCCGATCTCGGCGGAGCAATTGCGCCAGTGGATTTCCGAAGGCCGCGCCAACGCCGCCACCCGCGTGCAGGCCGAGGGCTCCAATGTCTGGAAGGCGCTGGCCGAGTATCCGGAATTCGGCTTGAGCATTCCGCCCACGCCGCCGCCGCTTTCGCTGCCCGTTTCCCCGGCCTCTGCCACCAATCAGCTGGCGTTGTGGGCCATGATCACGGGGCTTTTTTCGCTTCTCTGCTGCTCCGTCCTCGGGCCGTTGCCCATTATTTTGGGCTTCATCGCGCTATCGCAAATCAAGGCCGCGCCTGGCCAGGGCGGAACGGGTTTTGCCATCACGGGCATTGTGACGGGCGTGGTGGCCATCGTGATTGCGGTGTTGTCGATCATTATTTTCACGCGCAGCCCGGAAATTTTGCAAAACCTCCAAAACTCGCTGTCGCATTAATATGTCGCCGCTCGAACGCCGCCTATTCTTGTGGGCCTCCCTCGCGGGGTTGGCGGCGGCGTGCGCGGTAGTGTTTCTCTTTGACCCGGAGCAATATCATTTTTATCCGGTGTGCGTGTTTCATCAGGCCACGGGCTGGGATTGCCCCGGTTGCGGCGGGTTGCGGGCGGCGCATCAATTATTGCACGGGCATATTGCGGCGGCGTGGCGTTTCAATCCGCTGGCCGTCTTGCTGGCGCCGGCGGCGGCCTGGTTTTATGCGCGCGAAATTGTGCGCGACGCCACGGGCAAAATTCTGCCGGGATGCTTGACGCAACCGGTTTTTCTCTGGACGCTGGTTCCGGCTTTTGTGCTCTTCGGAATCCTGCGCAACGTTTGGTGAGCGCGCCACTCCATGTATAAAGTCATCGGCAGCGACGGAAAACTTTATGGGCCCATCACCGCGGAGGTTTTGCGCCAATGGCTGGCGGAAGGCCGTGTCAATCAGGCGACGCTGATTCAGTCAGAGGGCTCGCTGGATTGGCGGCCATTGTCCACTTTTGCGTCGTTTGCGATTCCGCCCGCGGTTGCCATGCCCGCGCCGCCGGCTCCGGTCGCGCGGCCGTCCAATAATCTCGCGGTCGCCAGCCTGGTCTGCGGACTGTTGGGCTGCATTTGTTGCTGTTGCGGGTTGCCGTTTGCTTTGCTTGGCTTGGTGCTTTCGCTGGTGGCGCTGATGGACGCGCAGGAGCGCGATCGCGGGCTGGCCGTGGCCGGGCTGATCTTGTCCATTCTCGCTTTGGGGCTGCATCTGATTGCGCCGTTGCTCAACTTGGCAGCGCTGCCGTGGACAATGCGTATGAGCCGCTGGCATCACTTTTAGCGATCATGAAACTGTCCCTTCGCCTGCGCCCGCGCGCATCCATGGACCACGCTGAAGCCGTCGGCTGTTTCACCGCCAATCTCGCTTTGCCGGGCGCCGGTTCCCTCGCGGCCGGACGCGCCGTCGGCTACGCGCAACTGGCGCTCACGACCGTGGGCACGCTGGTCAGCGTGATTTCGTGTGTCACGGCGCTCCGCTGGTTTATGGCCACCGGCGGCGAACCCGGCAACCTGCTGGAGCTCTGGCGGCATGTGCGCTGGCCGTTGTTCGGCATGGGAATTTTTTTGGTCGCGCTGGTTTGGGCGCTGATCACGGGCCTGCAAATTTTGGCGGCGCACCCGAAGCTCAACGCGCCGCCGCGCATCGTTTGATTCATCATGAAAACCGCCCCCGCTCAAGAAGCCGTCAGCTTGTTTCAAAAAAAATTCGGGCGCACCCCCACGCACCGCGCCCAGGCGCCGGGCCGCCTGGAATTAATCGGCAATCACACTGATTACAATCAAGGCCTGGTCATGGCGTTGGCGGTCGATAAATACATCCAAATCGCCGCAGACGCCCGCACCGA
The DNA here is from genome assembly GCA_035551475.1 of Verrucomicrobiia bacterium. GTDB lineage: Bacteria > Verrucomicrobiota > Verrucomicrobiia > Limisphaerales > Palsa-1400 > DASZMX01. The sequence continues at coordinate 96,247 of DASZMX010000037.1, read as the reverse complement.
CGGACGGATTGAATTGGCTTCCTCAGCTTTTACCGAGACGGAAAAATTTTCGGTCAGTGATATTGTCAAGAATCCCGCCGCCTCGTGGGCCAATTACGTCAAGGGCGTGTTGCTGCAATTGCGCGAGCGGGGCGTGGGCTTCAGCGGCTTCAATGCCGCCATCCACGGCAATCTTCCGATTGGCGCCGGCATGAGCAGCTCCGCCGCGTTGGAAGTCGCCACCGCGCTGATCATTCGCCAGCTCTTTCCTTATGCGCTCACCGAGACGGGTCTGGCCACGCCGCCCACGCGTGATGGCCATGGCCAGTTGCCGCCGCTCCCACCCGCGGAGCGCCTCGCGCTGGCGAAAATTTGCCAGGCGGCGGAGAATAAATTTGTCGGGGTGCAATGCGGTTTGCTCGACCAGATTTCCTCGCTCTTCGGCCAGGCGTTCCACGCCATTATGATTGACTGTCAGGAGTTGTCCGTGGAGCGCGTGCCGATGATCGGCGAGGTCGCCGTGGTGGTGTGCAATTCCGGCGTGAAACACGCGCTGGTGGGCGGCGAATACAACGAATTGCGCCAGCAATGCGAAGGCGCCGCCAAGGCGCTCGGGGTGCGGGCCCTGCGCGCGGTCGATCCAGCGATGCTCAAGGCCAACCGGGCCAAACTCACGCCGCGTCAATACGAATGCGCCTATCACATCGTCGGCGAAAATTTTCGCGTGGAGCATGGGGACAAGGCGCTGCGCGCCGGGGATTTTGCCCAGTTCGGCCATTTCATGTTCCAGAGCCACGAAAGTTCGCGCGATTCCTTCAAGAACAGCGCGCCGGAGCTGGATCTGCTGGTGGAAATAGCGCGCGCGCATCCGGCGATTTACGGGGCGCGCTTGATGGGCGGCGGCTTTGGCGGAGCGACGATCAATCTGGTGCAGCGCGGCTCGGTGGATTTGTTCATGGAATACATGGCCGCGGAATATGCGCGGCGTTCGGGCGTCACGATCGAACCGATGCTCTGTCAAATCGTGGATGGCGCCGAATGAAAATCGTCCGGTGTGAGCGCCAGCGCCACGGCGAGGCGATCCGGTCGATTTTCAATGAGGCGATTGCCTCCTCCACCGCGCTTTACGAATACGCGCCGCGTTCGCCGCAACGCATCGAGGAATGGTTCGCGGCCAAGGCGCAGGGCCATTTTCCCGTTATCGGCTTGGAGACCGAGGCGGGCGAGCTGGCGGGCTTTGCCAGTTACGGAACTTTCCGCGCCTTTCCCGGCTACAAATACACTATCGAGCATACGGTTTACGTGGAGGCTCGTTTTCGGCGGCAAGGTTGCGGGCGCATTCTGCTGCGCGAAATCATCGCCGTCGCACAAGCGCAGGATTACCACCTCATGATTGGCGTGATTGATGCCACGAACTTGGCCAGCATCGCCTTGCACGAATCTTTCGGGTTCACGCCCGGCGGCGTGCTGCGGGAGGCTGGCTTTAAATTCGGACGCTGGCTCGATGTCGCGTTTTATCAATTGACGCTGCCCACGCCCGCCGCTCCCGCCGACGGCTGAGAGGTTGGCTTTCCTTGCGGGCGCTTTTGTGCTTTGCTGAGGCATGCGCATCGGGCCGCTGGCCTTGAAATCCAATTTGTTTCTTTCGCCGCTGGCAGGTTACACCAACCTGCCGTTTCGGTTGACCGTGCGCGAATTGGGCGGCCTGGACCTGGCCACGACCGATTTGGTCAACGCTCGTTCTTTGCTGGAGCGCAATCCCAAGGCGCTGAAATTAATTGAATCCGCGCCCGCCGATCGTCCGCTGGCGGTGCAATTATTTGGCGCTGTGCCCGAGGAAATGCGCGATGCGGCGCTCTACCTGGAATCCCTCGGCGTCGCTTCCGTGGACATCAACATGGGTTGTCCGGTGCGCAAGGTTTGCCGCGTTGGCGGCGGCTCCGCCATGATGACCGAAATGGATAAAACCGCGGCCCTCGTGCGCGGCATGGTGGATGCCTTGAAAATTCCGGTCACGGCCAAGATGCGCCTCGGTTGGGACGACGACAATCTGACCGCGCCCGACCTGGCGCGCGTGCTGGAAGATGCGGGCGCGGCGGCGATTTTTGTGCACGGCCGCACGCGTGAGCAGGGGTTTGGCGGCGCCGTCAATCTCGCCGGCATCCGCGCCGTGGTGCAGGCGGTGCGCGCCATTCCCGTGATTGGCAATGGCGATGTCACCACGCCGCAAGCGGCCAAAATGATGTTTGACACAACCGGGTGCGCCGGCGTGAGCATCGGGCGCGGCGCGTTTTACAACCCCTGGATTTTTCTGCATGCGCGCCATTTTATTGACACAGGCGAGCTGCCGCCCGAAACATCGTTTGATGAGCGCGTGCGCGTCATGTCGCGCCATTTGGATTTGATGATGGAGATTTTCGGCGAGGCGCACGGCTGCCGAATGTTCCGCAAGATTGGGCCGTGGTATGCGCGGCGTTTTGGCCCCGCCAACGTTTTCAATCACCGCATCGTCAAACTCTCCTCCCGCGCGGAATTCGACGAAATCCTGTCCGACTACCGGCAATGGCGCGCGCAATTCCTGGCGGAAGACGGCCAGCTTAAACCGAATTATCGCCCCCCGCCCATGGTCGCTTCCTTCATGCAGGAGCCTGCCGCCGCGCAACGCAGCCAGGTGCCCGTGCCTAAAGGGCCGGTGGAGGTGTGGTGAGCCAGTTCGGCGAACCGAGCGCCGTGGTGGACGAATCTTGCCGGCGCGGGATGATGAATCCGGCAATGTACAACACTCCGCCCAGGATCGTCAGAAAGTAGCCCACGGTTAAATAGGCGCGCCGCAGTTCGGTTTCGCTGTGAAAGTATCGTCGCACGATGGGTTGGAGTTGTTCCAAAAGCAGGTTTGGCTTTTGCGTCTGGCGGATCGAGGGCGTGGGCTGCGGGTCGCGCGGGATTTTTGAGGCAATTACTAGCAAAGGCGCCCCGTGCAACAGTAGATACAATCCCAGCAACATGGCCGACAATCCGGCGACGAATCCCTTTTTTGGCCGGGAATATGTCACCGGGGTTACTTGATCATTCGTTTGACGCAGTTGTTGGATTTCGGTCGCGACTCGCTCCACGACACTCGTGGGAACTGTCATCCGACGCCAACAGAGATCGCGACGCCGATTGCCCTTTCGAGGCGAGAGAAGCGGCTTCGCCCAAATAGAATTTGCCATGGCCCTCTTATATCCGAAACTCAGAACCGCAAAACCCGCGTCACCGGGGAGGGGCCTCGCCACCACGAGAGACATTTGATTCCAAGGAATTTGAGTTTCCTTCTTCCCTCGAAAAGCCACGCCCGCCTTCATGATTTCAATCTCCACGAGCGTGGCGCGCCCGTAAAACGTCGATAAAACCAAGTAGAGGACAGGAGCCAGCACGACGCTAATCAAGGTCATTTCCGCGGACCACATCAGACGTGGCGTAGCGTTCGATTTTAAGCCATTAATCAAAACCATTTCGGTGGAGCATAAAACCGAAAAGAGTGAAACGGGGATGAACGGCCGCAGTCGAATTCCCAATGAACGCCACGCTTTTCTGCTGCGGATATCCGAAAACTGCCTGACCTCGACTGGCTGCTCGATGATCATTTCAAGGCTGATTAGCTACCCAGAGCCTAACCAGCCCGCGAATGAATCTCGATTACAATCCGCCGCCGTTTTTCTCGCCGTTGCCGGCAAGAGTAACAGTCACGGTATTAGTCGCGGGGATATTGACGCGCACCAGGACGGCGGTTTTGGTGTCATGCGCGCAATCATACTCTGAGAGAATCGTGCCGTTTTCGATGTTTCGATAAACTCCCTTGGGCAGCACGAAGCGCACACGGCCGTCGTAGAAATTGTGCGGCAAATCGTTGGTGATGGTCACCGACTGCGCCGCAATATTCATGCTGTCCGGTTGGTTGCAGCGCACTTTCTTTTTGACGCCGTTGGCTGTGAATAAGCCCCAAACGTCATTCGTTTGATTGCGCGGAGCGACGGTCTGGTCGCACGTCCAACCGTCGGCGGTGCGTTGGAAATTAAAGAACCCGGCGGTGCCGTAAACGAAGGCGGCGCGCTCTTCGAAGATGCAATAGGGTTTGGTTTGCACATTCACGGTGGTGTGGCCATGCCCGATGAGCATCAAGTCGCACGTGGCGGGGCGAAATGGGTAGTTGCCGGTTTTGGCGCCGTTCCATTTGGCGTGGTAATGTTGTCCCACCAGGCGGAACTTGACTGACGCATCGTCCGTCGCGGCTCGGTAATCTTTGGCCGCCCACTCGCGTAATCGCTCGCTGCTCCAATCGTGCATCAGCACGTAAAAATCGCCCATTCGAAATGACCAATCACGCTGCCCGAATTGTTCTTCATAGGCGCGCGCTCCCATGGGATGCCAATCGATCGTGGAACCGTACAGCGTCTTGCCCGGCGGCGGCACGTCGTGATTGCCCGGCGTCTCGACGTAGGCCACACGATAGCCGCGATGACAATCCTTATAGAGATCACCCAACCGCTTTTCCAACTCCGTCGTTTCCTGTTCGGAGAAAACTTTCTTGCCCGACGGCTTGTAACCCCAATTCGACCAATTATTCCAGCCGTCCAACGCCCCGTTGAAATCGATTTGGTCGCCCGTGATGAGAGCGAAGCGCGGATTGATGAGATTGACTGGTTCCTGCATCCAATTCATTTCCTCCCAAGTGCCCACGCCTTTGTGAAATTGGCCGGACGGATCGGTGTGATACTGGTTGACGATTTGTTCATCCGTAATGTGCAGGATATAAAAGTTCGTCGCATACGTCTCGATCACGCTGACCGCTTGCGGTTGCGTGCTGATGCTTTCGTTGCAGCCGACGGTCAGGCTGCATAACTCTGGCGAAATGTTCGTCGGGGCGCTGATCTTGATTTGCCAGCCCGGCTCACTCTGGTTGTTGATCCGCGCGTAGGTCGCGGAAACCACCTGGCACGGCCAACTCATCAAATCGTTGGCCAGGACCGCCGTCCAATCGTGCGCTCCCGCCGTCGCGCGAACCTCCGCCATAAACTCCCGGTCCGCCGCGCGATCGAGCGCCACCATGGCCGGCGTAACCAATCGCGGCCGCCATAACGCTGCGTCGTTGGTCGCGACCTCCGCCCTCGCGCTAGATGTCAACAAAACGGCCGACCCTGCCGCACAAAAAAACCAACGCACCGCCTTTTTTACTACGATCACACCCTAAAAGTGCGGGACTGAAGTTGTCCCCGCAATCGTATGTTTATACGGGCGCCGGGATGGCCAATGGTCGCTTAGGGCAGCGAGTTTTGGAGCGCTATCACGGTGGCCACGCTGTCGGGTGCGCTGTTCGGCAATTGGATCACCAGGCCGTCGGCGTCAAAGGAGCAGGGAAGTTTGCGATGCGGTTCCGCGAGCAGGCGGGCTTTGGCTTTTTTATTAAACACCGGGACGTGCAATTTTCCATCGGCGGGCCAATTGAACACATGCAAATAGAGCGTGTTGCCTTTTTTGGTGCAGCGGCCCCAACTTAATTCGCGCGGGAACGGGCTCGCGGTGGTCCCGTAAATCGCGACACCATTGGTCTTCATCCAACCGCCGATTTCATGGAGGCGCGTGATGGAGGCCTCCGGAAAAAGTCCCTCGGAAGTCGGCCCGATGTTGAGAAGGTAATTGCCGCCTTTGCTGGCGCAATCAATGAGGTTGCGAACCAGGGTTTGGGTGGATTTCCAATGCTGATCGTCTTTCCGAAAGCCCCAGGTGTCGTTCATCGTCATGCACGATTCCCAGTTTACGCCCGGCCCGAAGCCGTTGGCGGGAATCTGTTGTTCGGGCGTCCCGTAATCGCCCACTCCCTGACCCTTGTCCATGCCGTTCATGCCCTCGCGTCCTTTCCCAATGCGATTGTTAATGATGATGCTCGGCTGGAGGCCTTTGAGGTACTTATAGAGGTCGAGGGCGCGCTCGGTGGTCCATGGCTTTTCCCATTCACCGTCGAACCACAAAATGCCCACCGGGCCGTAACGGGTGATTAATTCCTTGAGCTGGCCCTTCATGTAAGCCACGTAACGGTCCATATCTGGAGCGCCCGTGGCCTTGTCGTTCCAGGCGCGGCGTTCCGGCCAATCCGGATGATGCCAATCCATGATGGAATAATAGAAACACATTTTCAAACCGGCCGCGTGGCAGGCGTCGGCCAGTTCTTTCAGCGGATCGCGGTGGAAAGGGGTGGCCTTGATGCCCCAGTCCGAGAGGTCGGAGCGCCACATCGCAAAGCCATCGTGATGCTTGGAGGTGATTACGATATATTTGACTCCCGCCTCTTTTGCCATGCGCACCCATTCGGTTGCGTTGAACTTTTCCGGATCGAATTGGGCCGCAAATTTCTCATATTCGGAAACAGGAATTTTTCGATCGTTCATGATCCATTCACCCAGCCCGTTGGTGCGCTGCCCCTGCCATTCACCGGCGGGCACGGAATAGACACCCCAATGAATAAACATGCCGAAGCGCGCGTTGTTGAACCACGCCATGCGTTGGGCGCGCTGCGCCGCGGTTTCGGCGGGAGCGGCGTTCGTGCTGGTCTCGGCGGCCGTGCTCGGCGTGGCGTTGATCATCGCGAGCAGCAAAAGCAATGGTTTAAGCAGGCCGATTTTCTTGGGTTTAAGCGAGAGCGGATGGAACTTCATAATCTTATTTTACATCGCTGCGGAAAGGCGGTGCGTGATCGCGAGACTGGAGACGACAATGCTCGCCCTCAATTTCCGCCGTAGCTGAAACATATTTCCCATCATTCCCGGCGATGGTAAAGCCCTTTAGTTCCCCATCTTTGGCCGCCAAGTGGGAGGATTTAAGGCGGACGTGGCCGCAAGACGGACGCTCCAACCTGGTTGTATTGGACGCCCTAGCTGTTATGCTCTTCCAGTGCGTGAATGAAATTGCCGTGAATATCGCCGCCGCTGACCCCCGCAGTGAAAAGGCTGGCGTGGCGCCGAAGTTCGAAGTGGCGCAACGCCTCGCCTCCATCGATGTTTTCCGCGGCTTTGTCATGCTCCTCATGATGAGCGAGGCGCTCGAGATCGAGCGTGTGGCGCAGGCTTTTCCCGGCAGCCGTTGGTGGAGCTTTTTATCCGCCCAACAGTCCCATGTGGAGTGGCTCGGTTGCTCGCTTCATGATTTGATCCAACCCGGGTTTTCCTTTCTGGTGGGTGTGGCGCTGCCGTTTTCCTTGGCCCGAAGAATCAACGCCGGACAGCCTCAATGGCATCGCACACTGCATGCCTTTGGTCGCGCCTTCGTCCTTATTATGCTGGGGGTCTTTCTGCGTTCGCTCGGCCAGTCGCAAACCTACTGGACCTTCAAAGACACGCTCGCGCAAATCGGGCTGGGCTACGGCTTTCTATATTTGCTGGCGCTGCGCCCAGTCCGCGTGCAATGGGCGGCGCTTAGCGTCATTCTGGTCGCCTATTGGCTGGCATTCGCCATGTATCCCTTGCCCGGGCCAGCCTTTGACTGGGGAAGAGCGGGAACCACGCCGTCCAGCCTGCTGCCCGGTTTTGCCGGGCATTGGAGTCTGAACACCAACGCTGCCTGGGCCTTCGATGTGTGGTTTCTGAATCTTTTCCCGCAGGCGCACCCCTTCACCTATGCGACGGACGGCGGCTACTCGACCTTGAACTTTATTCCCACGCTGGGAACGATGATCCTGGGGTTGCTGGCGGGCGGGGTGTTGAAGAGTCAGCGTGAACCTTTCGCCAAAGTTCGTTGGCTGGCCGTGGCTGGCGCAGCGGCCCTTTTCACTGGCTGGTTGCTCGGTGTCGCGGGGATATGCCCAGTCGTCAAACGAATCTGGACCCCGAGCTGGACGTTATTTAGCGGCGGATGGTGTTTTCTTATTCTGGCAAGCCTGTACCTGATCCTGGATATTTGGAATCGTCGCGCTTGGGCGTTTCCTTTCCAAGTGGTGGGGATGAATTCGATCGCGGCGTACCTTCTTTCCTGGCTATGCACGGGCTTTATTGCCGAAGCGTTGGTGCGTCACCTCGGGTCATCACTTTTCGACGTGTTCGGCAAGGTTTATGAACCGATTTTATCGGGCGCCGGCGTGATGCTCGTGCAGTGGCTTATTCTCTGGTGGATGTATCGTCGAAAAATCTTCCTTCGCATTTAACTTCGACTCCCGGAGGGGCGGCAAAATGGAATCTTCCTCGCTCGGCGCATGCCTGAGCCTGTTGTCATCGAATTCTAAAGGTTTATAAACCAATGAGTTGAGTTGGTGGTGGTGAGCCGTTGATGGGCAGTCAAGTAACTTTGAATAAATCCCATGCTGACAGGTCTGATACTTAATGCACAACTGTCCCCCCTCAATATAAAAAATGCCTATGAAAAGATTTGTCGTGGCCCTGTTGAGCGCTGGTTTGATTTGTGGTGGTTGGTCGGTGATGGCGCAGCAGCCCACACGCGTCGCCTCGACTGGCGGCAAAAGTCCGCATGAGACGACCAGCGCGGTCATCGCGCGCGATCGCGTCACCATTACCTATGGCCGACCGTTCACGAAAGATCCACGCACGGGGGCGCCGCGCAAGATTTGGGGAGGCGTCGTCCCTTACGGCAAGGCGTGGCGGTTTGGCGCCGACGAAGCCACCCTTTTGACCACGCAAAAGCCCCTCATCATTGGCGCCACGACAATTCCCGCCGGCGCTTACACGCTGTATTTTATCCCGGAGGAAAGCGGCGCCTCCAAACTGGCGTTTTCCAAGGCGCTCGGAGGGTGGGGTATTCCCGTGGACGAACAAAATGACTTGGCGCGCGTGGACGCCGCCAAGGAGGATCTTACCGCGCCGGTGGATCAATTGACCGTCAAAGTGGCCAAGAAAGATGAGGGCGGAGTCATAGAAATCAGTTGGGAAAACACAAAGTATTCAGTTGCATTCACCGTGCAGAAATAGCATCGCTTGCCTATGAAATTGAGAACCATTGTCCCCACAACCTTGACCGTAATGGCGCTGGGCCTCGCGCTGAATCTTCATGCGCAAGCTCCCAAGCTCGAATTTCCGGCCCCCAGCCCGGCCTGCACTTTGAAACAACGGGTGGGCCTGACCGACATCGAAATCGATTACTCGCGTCCGAGCGTCAAAGGGCGGCAGATTTTTGGCGGCCTCATTCCCTACGGGCAGGTCTGGCGCACAGGCGCCAATGCCGCGACCAAGCTGATCTTAAGCGGGCCGGTGAAAATGAATGGCACTCAAATCGAGGCGGGCACTTACGCGCTCTTCACGATTCCCGGAGAATCGGACTGGACGATCATCATCAACAAAGGCGCTGATCAATGGGGAGCTTTTCAATACGATGAGAAAAAAGATGTCGCACGGTTTAAGGCCACGCCGATTGATTTGGGCTTTCCGGTCGAGTCCTTTTTAATTGACATCAACCATCTGCGGGACGATTCGGCGATGCTTAATTTGATTTGGGACAAGACCGTGGTTCCGATCAGGCTCGAAATGGACGTCGCGACCAAGCTGGTTCCGCAAATCGAAACCGCCATGGCCGCCGAGGGCGATAAGAAGCCATATTATCAGGCCGCGCAGTTCTATTACGATCACGGCCAGGATTTGCAAAAAGCATCCAAATGGGTCGATGCCGCCATCAAAGAGCGTGAGGCGCATTACATCGTTCATTTGAAAGCGAAGATTCTCGCGAGACTGGGAGACAAACCCGGCGCGATCGCGGCCGCCAAGCGCTCCAGCGAACTGGCCGTGGCGGCGCACGATCCCGGTTACGTCAAGTTGAACGACGACCTGATCGCCAGCCTGCAATAATGCAATCGCCTGGCTTCCGACGTCCATCGCCCATCTTCGCGGCGCGAGCTCTGGGTGCGGCCTGTCTGGCTGCCCTTGTTCTTGTCACCCCGCAGGCGGGGGCGGCCCCGGCCTTGACCTCCGGGCCGGCCATTCTGGACGAATTGCGCGGCTTCGCGACGGTCGGAAGCGTGCTGCACATTGCCGCGCATCCGGACGATGAAAACACGCAATTGATCGCTTATCTGGCTCGGGGCCGGCATTACCGTGTGGGTTATCTTTCCTTGACGCGCGGCGATGGCGGGCAAAATGAAATTGGCCCGGAATTTGGCGAAAAACTTGGCGTGGCGCGAACGCACGAATTGCTGGCCGCGCGCGAGGTGGACGGGGGCCGGCAGTTTTTCAGCCGCGCGGTGGATTTCGGTTTTTCCAAAACGCCCGAAGAGACACTGCGTTTTTGGAATCGCCAGGAAATCCTCGCCGATATTGTGCGCGTGATCCGGGAATTTCGACCGGACGTAATCATCACCCGGTTCCCGGTTCCCCCCGGCAGCGGCGGCCATGGTCATCACACGGCGTCGGGGATTCTTGGGGTCGAGGCTTTCAAGCTCGCGGGCGACACCAATGCTTTTCCCGAGCAATTCGCCGAAGGCTTGCAGCCGTGGCAGCCCAAGCGCGTGGTCTGGAATGGTTTTGGCGGCACGCAAGGTTTGCCGGGCTCCGTCGTCAAGGTGGACATTGGCGGAAGTGACGCGGTGACGGGCGAGAGCTTTGCTTCCATTGCTGGACGCAGCCGCGCCAAGCATGTCACGCAGGGTTTTGGCAATTTCGGCGGCGGCGGCCGCGGGGGGCCCAATGAGCAATCCTTCATGCTCATGGGCGGCGCTCCGGCCGACAAGGATTTCATGGATGGCGTGGACACTTCGTGGGCCCGTTATCCGAAAGGAGCCGAAATCGGATCGTTAACGGAAACGGCGCTGGCTGGTTTTGACACGAATAATCCCGGCGCCAGTGTGCCGGCATTGCTGGCGATCCGCGCGAAATTGGCGGCGCTGGCGTCCGATCCAGTGATTGATGATAAGCGGATGCAACTGGACCGCATCTTGCAAGCCTGCCTGGGCCTCACCGTGGCCACCACCTCTGCTGAACCTGAGTTGGTTCCGGGCGAATCGGCGCAATTTCAAGCGACAGTCACGCTCCACGGCGCCACGCCCGTGAAATGGCTGGAAACGCTTCTGCGTTATCCCAAGCGCGCGGTCGTTGGCGCGGAAATGTTGACGACCGGCCAAACCGCGGCGAAGGAGATCTCGTTGACCGTTCCGGCGGATGCGGCGTTGACCCAACCCTATTGGCTCCGCGAGGAGGGCACGACTGGCATGTCGCGGGTGGACGACCCCAAACTGATCGGCCGGCCGGAGAATCCGCCAGCGTTTCCCGTGGATTATGTTTTTGAAATTGCCGGCCAAAAAATCGTCATACCCGACGAACCGAAATTCGGAGTGTCCGGCGTGAAGGCGGGGCGGGCGCGGAAATTGGAAATCGTGCCGCCTGTGTCGCTCGAATTCGGCGCCAACGTGCTGCTGTTCGCGCCAGGAGCGACGCGCCTGGTGAAAGTGGAGGCGCGGGCGGCGCGGCCGGACCAAACCGCGGTTTTGAGCATCACGGCGCCGGAGGGCGGGGAGGGTTGGAAGATTACGCCCGCCTGGAAGAGTATTCATTTGACAAAAACCGGCGATCGCGTGGAGGCGGTCTTTGCGGTGACGGCCCCTCATGGCGCCGCAAGCGCCCGGCTCACGGCGAGCGCGGAGGTCAACGGCCGCCGTTACGAAAATCGGCGCGTGGTGATTGATTACGCGCATTTGCCGATCATGTTGTTGCAGCCCAAGGCGCAGACGCGGGCGTTAAGCCTCGAAGTTGCGGCGCGCGGCAAAAAGGCTGGTTACCTTCCCGGCGCGGGCGATGACACGGTCGCGGCCCTGGAGCAACTGGGCTATGCGGTGACGACGTTGACCAGCGCTGATCTGCGGCTGGAACGCCTGACGAATTTCGATGCGGTGGTGACGGGCGTGCGCGCCTTCAATCAGCGCAGTGATCTCAAGGAAAATATCACCAACCTGTTTGCCTACGTCGCGCAGGGTGGAACGCTGATTGAGCAGTATAACCGGCCCAATGGCTTGAAGACGGAGACGTTGGGGCCGTATCCGTTGTCAATTCAAGGGCCGGCCCCGCAGTTGCGCGTCACCGACGAGCAAGCCGAAGTCACGTTTTTGGCGCCGGACCATGCCGCTTTGTCCACTCCCAACAAGATTGGGCCGGCTGATTTTGACGGGTGGATCCAGGAGCGTGGCGCGTATTTCGCCAGCTCGTGGGACACCAACCGTTACACCGCGCTGTTTGCGATGTCCGATCCCGGTGAAGCTCCGTTGCGGGGCTCGACGCTGGTGGCGCCATACGGCCAGGGCTATTTTGTTTACACGAGTTTGTCCTTCTTTCGTCAATTGCCGCAAGGCGTTCCCGGGGCGTATCGACTCTTTGCCAACTTCCTTTCGCTGGGCAAATGAAACCTGTGGACCCCGTGGGGGAGTCGTCTGATGAAGCGCCCGGCGTGCCGGGTTTTCGGTCGTGGCGGGGCGTTTATATATTCCTGCTGGCGGCGCTGGCATTTTATATCGTGGCGCTGGCGCTGGGGTCGAGGTGGGAGCAGTGAGCGCGTTGGATTGGGCGGTCCTCATCGCCGCCACGCTGGGAATTGCCGGTTACGGCTGGTGGCAAACGCGCGGCCCCCAGGGCTTCGAAAGATATGTGCGCGGCGACCCGCAAACCGGCTGGCTCACCATCGGTCTCTCCGTGATGGCGACGCAAGCCAGCGCGATCACGTTTCTTTCCACGCCCGGGCAGGGGTATGCCGATGGGATGAGGTTCGTGCAAATGTATTTTGGGCTGCCCATTGCGATGGTGATTATCGCCGCGGTGTTTTTGCCGCGGTTCCGCCGCCTGAAGGTTTTAACGGCTTACGAATTTCTCGGGCAGCGTTTTGACGGCAAAACTCGTTTGCTGGGCGCGAGCCTGTTTTTGGTGCAGCGCGGCCTTGGCGCGGGCCTCACCATTTACGCCCCGTCCATCATCATCGCCAGCATCATGGGCTGGTCATTGAATCTGACCATTGTGCTGAGCTCCATCCTGGTTATTGTTTACACGGTGTCGGGTGGAAACGAGGCGGTGAACGTCACGCAGAAATTTCAAATGCTCTTGATTTTTTCCGGCTTGATCGTCGCCTTCCTGGTGATCGCCGCCAAAATGCCGGCGGGCGTTTCTTTAATGGACGCCGTGCGCGTGGCCGGAATTTCCGGGCGGCTGAAAGCCATCGATTATTCCGCGGACCCCAACAACCGTTACACGCTCTGGAGCGGACTCATCGGGGGAACATTTCTGGCCCTCGCCTACTTCGGCTCCGATCAATCGCAAGTCCAGCGTTATCTATCCGGCAAATCATTGCGGCAAAGCCGGCTGGGGCTGGTGTTCAACGGCTTGATGAAGATTCCCATGCAAGTCTTCATTCTTTTTTTGGGAACTCTCGTCTTCGCGTTTTATCAATTTGAGCGGCCGCCGCTTTTTTTCAATCAAGTGGCCTGGCGGCAAGCCGCCCAACGCCCCGGCGGGGACGCGCTGGCCGCGCTCGAAAATCGATTTGACGCCGCGCACGCCGCCCATGAGAAAAATCTCCGCGCCTGGCTCGAGGCGCGGCATGCGCATGATCCGCCGGCCGAAACCGCGGCGCGCGCCGCCGTGGCGTCCTCGGACGACGCCTTGCGCCAAATTCGCTCCGAGGCCGGCGCCACCCTTGTGGCGGTCAATCCGAAGGCCGACAAAAAGGACGCCGACTACGTCTTTCTGACATTTGTGATGGATCACCTTCCGCACGGCGTGATCGGTTTGTTGGTGGCGGTGATTTTTGCGGGCGGGCTTTCCTCGGTCGCGGGCGAGTTGACCGCCTTGGGAGCGACCATGACGGTGGATTTCTATCGCGGCCCGTTTCGTCCGAGCGAGAGCGACGCCCACTATGTTGCGGCCTCAAAATGGTTTACCGCGTTGTGGGGATTGATCGCGCTCGCTTTTGCCTTCTTTTGCCAATTCGCAGACAACCTGATTCAGGCGGTCAATTTAATTGGGTCGATTTTTTACGGTCCCACGCTGGGATTATTTGTCGTCGCATTTTTTCTGAAACGCGTGGGCGGCAACGCAGTTTTTTGGGGAGCGGCGCTGGCTGAAGCTCTGGTCATCGCCATCCATTTCACCGGCAAGGTGGCTTTTCTGTGGTACAATCCCATTGGCGTGGGAGCCTGTGTGTTATTTAGCGGCGTTTTTCAGATGTTTTGCCGGGCGCGCCCCGGATTTCCCGAGGGGAGCGCGGCCGCATGAGCGATTTGCCGGTCATTTGTTTCGGCCAGCAACCTTGCGGTTTTTTTCCGCGGCGGTTTTTGGTGTCGAAAATTATCACGGCGCGCCGCCTTCAATCTGAGCTGGGAGGTGAGATCGTTTTCTTTTTTCACGATAGCGATCATGATCCGCGCGAGACCCGCACGCTGCTGCGCCATCGCAAGACCAATGAACTCGCGCCCCTGAATTTTGCGGTGGCGAATAAAATCCAACGCAAGTTCTCGCCGCTCTTCCTCAAGCGCATCGAGCCGGAATGGCAGGCGCGCACGGCGGCTCAGTTGACCAATTACGTGGAGAACGAATTGATTGCCATTTTTCGCGAAGTCAAGGCGTCGAACGTCGCCGACTTTTGCCTGGCAATGTACGAACGCCTCGGTTTGCTCAAGGGAATCAAAGTCATGCGCTCAAGCGACCCGGCGTTTCGCCGGCAGGCGTGCGACATTGCGGATTTTTTTGTGGATGTTCCCTTCGAGCATGAAATCGTGCGCGCCCGGCGCGACGGCGCGGCCTTTCATCTGCATGATGGTGGCAGTTCATTTCGGACTTTGCCGGCGTGCGATTTCACGCGCGAGCAAGTCAGCCCCACGCGTGACTCGCGGCTCCGCTGGATGCAATCGGTTATCCGTTGCTCTCACTACGTGTCCGGGGCGGGCGAACAGGATTATTTGCGCCTCGAAGAAACTCCCGAAATCACATTTCTTAAACGTGACCCGATCGATCGTTCCGATGAAGCCTACACTGAAATCCTTGACTGAACGCGGCCCCATTCTGGTGATGGGCGCGCACCCCGACGACATCGAGTTGGGCTGCGGCGGCGTCGTGGCGCTGGAAACCCAGGTAGGGCGGGCCGCTCATTTTGTCATTTGTTCCGACGGGGAAGCGGCGACGCATGGATCCCCCAGGCAGAGGCGAATCGAGGCCAAAAAAGCCGCGGGCTTGCTCGGCGCTTCGCTCCAGTGGCTGGCGCTCGATGGCGATGCGCGCCTCGAAATGAAAGCCGCCCATGCCATCGCCCTGGCGCGGATCATCCGGGTGCAGCGCCCGGAATTTGTGCTGGCTCCGAGTCTGGCGGAGAATCAGCATCCCGACCATTGGCGGCTGGGCCGGCTGGCGCGGGATGCCGCGCGGATCGCGCGTTACGGCGGCGTCAAGGAACTGCGGGCCCTCGCGCCGCATCGCATTTCGCAACTTTTTTACTACGCCCTGACCGCCGCTTCGGAGCCGCGTGATCTTTCGCCCTTGTTAATTGACGTTTCTGCGCCTTCCGTCCTGGCGGCGTGGACGGCAGCCATGCAGGCGCACCGTTCGCAAATGAGCGCTCACAATTATATTGACATGCAATTGCTGCGCGCGCGGTTGCACGGCGAAAGCGCCGGCGTCCGCCATGCCATGGCGCTCTTTCCCAATGATCCGCCCCTTTTGACCTCCTTGGCGCAGCTCGGGCGGGGAGCCCGCCAATACTAGAAATGCGCGCGGCCCGGCCATTACGGATTGGCATTAGCTGTTATCCGACAGTCGGCGGCAGCGGCGTGCTGGCCACCGCGCTCGGCGAGGAATTGGCGCGGCGCGGCCATGAAATTCATTTCATCAGTTACGAGCGTCCGTTTCGTTTGCCCGCGCAGGCGCCGCGCCTGCATTTTCATCCTGTGGCCGTCAACGACTACGAGCTGTTTAAGCACCCGGACTACACGCTCCCGCTTTCCGTGCGCATGGCGGAAGTCAGCGCCCGGCATCGGTTGGATATATTGCACGTGCATTATGCCGTGCCCCACGCGACGGCGGCGATCCTGGCGCGGGCGATGCTTCCCCCGGCGCGCCAACCTCGCGTGATCACAACCTTGCATGGCACGGACACGACCTTGCTTGGCCGGGATCCGGGCTACGGGCCCGCCATTCACCACGCGCTCGGCCATTCCGACGCCGTCACCGCCGTCTCCGATTATCTGCGCGCGGAAACCCGGAGTGTTCTGCGCTTTCGCGGCGCGATCGATGTCATCCCCAATTTTTACGCCCCGCGCCCGCCCCGCCGCAATCGCGCCGCCGTGCGTCGGGAACTCGGGTTGCGCCACGAAGTCCTGTTGGTTCATTCTTCGAATCTTCGCCCTGTCAAGCGAATAGACCTGTTGCTCCGGGCCGTCGCGGGGATCCGGCCGCGGTCGTCCTTCAAACTCCTGATTCTGGCCGGCGCCAAATTCGCCCCCTTTCAGACGGAGGTGCGCCGTCTCAAGCTGGAGCAGCAAGTCATCGTCCGGGAGAACGCGCTTGACCTGGAAGATTACCTGCAAATTGCCGACGTCGGGTTTTTCACTTCCGAATCGGAGAGCTTCTGCCTGAGCCTGTTGGAATTGATGTATTTCGGTTGTCCCAGCGTCGCCACCAAAGTGGGCGGCATTCCCGAGGTGGTGGAGCACGGCAAGTCCGGCCTCCTCATCCCGTTCGGAAAACCCCCTCTTCTCACCGCCGCGCTGGAAAAACTGATCCAGGACGCGCCGTTCCGCCAGGAGTTGGGTGAAGCCGCCTGCGGTCGGGCCCGCGCCCATTTCTCCGCCGCGGTTGTAGTTCCCCAATACGAAGCCCTTTACCGCCGCATCCTGAATATCTCCACGGGCTAACCCAGTCGCTTGCGAATTGCCGAATATGTATTATTGATAGAATTATCAAATATGAGCGCCACCAAAAATTCCATCACCGCCAAAGATCTCACCAAGCAAGCTCCCACGAGTCCGCGCCAACGCACGGGCGGTTATGTCATCCTCTCGCGCATGGCCGACAAGGCGCGCGCTGACATCGCCGGCAAAATCGGCGATTATCACACCGATTGTCCGCTCGATCATATCCTGCTCGACTGGAAGGGCGTTCCCTATGCGGGAGTGCGCAAGGCGCTGGAAGGCGGCGCCACCGATGAGGAAATCGCCAAACATTTGGATGCCAACGGCGCGAAAAAAACGCCGGCTGAAATCAAAGCCTGGTCGGACAGCGTCGAAAAATCGTCGATGCACGGCCATCCCGAGAAGGGCGGATATTTTGACGGCGAGTGTCGGAAACTCGGTCTCGACCCGGCGAAAACGTCAACGTTCGATTGGCTGGAAGCCGACGACAAGGCGAGTTTTTCCAAATAGTTGCCCGAGGAAAAAGCGCAGTCACGTCACATCTGATTGTGTCAAGCGAGCCCGACGGTGGCCGCTTACTCCATTCGTATGACACCGCGCCGGATCGCCGTGGTGGCGGCCTGGGTCCGGTCGTTGACTTTTAATTTGGCGAGAATTCGGCCGACGTGGATTTTCACGGTAATTTCGGCCAGGTCCAAAACGCCGCCGATTTCCTTATTGCTTTTGCCGTCGGCCACCAATCGAAGCACCTCCAATTCACGCGCGGTCAGCTCGGTTCGGCGGGCGCGCTCGGCCAGGCGGGCGCCGATGACCGACGCAATGCGATAATCCCCGCCGTGGACGGCGCGGATGGTTTCAATCAGCTCCTCCCGCGCCGCGGCCTTGAGCACATAGGTCTTGGCGCCGGCCTGCATGGAGCGATAGATGTCCTCCTCGCTGTCATGCGTGGAGAGCATGATGACCGACGCGTCGGGAAACTCTTGGCAAATGGCATGGGTCGCATCGATTCCTGTCATATCGGGCAATTTCACGTCCATCAAAACAATGTCAGGCCTGGCGTCCCGGAAACGGGCGATAGCTTGCTGGCCGTTCGAGGCTTCGATTTCCACGGACATGTCGGTCTCCAGGTTGATCGATTCCGTCAGTCCAATGCGAACAACGAAGTGATCGTCCACGACCATGATGCGAATTTTCTTGTTCATAGGAAAGGTTCAGGGACGACCCTCGTTTTTTCCGATGAAAGCGGACGAAGGTGAGCCACTGGTTAAAATGCCGGGACCAAGGGAGGGGACTAGAGCGGAAAATACCGTGATCGTGAGATCCGTGCCCGCGCCGTGCTGGCTGACGAGAGTGAGTGTGCCGCCGATCTTTTCCGCCCGTTCGCGCATGTCCAGCAACCCAAAATGTCCATGGCGGGCGGCGCCGGCCGTTTCCACATCAAAGCCCGATCCATCGTCGCTGATCCTGAGCCGCACTTGTTCCGACTCGTAAGCGATGCTCACCTTAATCTGCCTGGCATGCGAATGCTTGAAGGCGTTGGACAGACCTTCCTGCCCAATGCGCAGCAAATTGTGCTCGGTAAGGGCCGGAAGCTTTCGGGCCGGCCCCGTTTGAGTGAAGGCGACTTCGATGTTGGTTTCGTGGAAGAGCGGGGCGGCGATTTCCTTGAGGGCGGTCTCCAAGGTGCAGTTCTCCAACAAATGAGAACGCAAAGCCAGGACCGAGCGCCTGGCCTCGGACAGGCTGCGGCGCGACATGTTGCGAGCCAGCTCCAGGTGGCGCTGCTGGGTGGGGGTGGTGTTGGCGGATTGGGCCTTGATCGCGTCCAATTGCATCGTGATGGCGACCAGTTCCTGTTCGAGGGTGTCGTGAAACTCGCGGGCCAGCCGATCCCGCTCTTCCAGCACGCCTTCGCGCCGCACCTTCTCGCCGATGGTTTGGGTCTGGCGCCGCACGCGGCGATCCAGCGCCACCACCCACGCCACGCCGATGAGCAAGGCGAGTGTCATGATGCCGACGACCCATAACAGGCGGGCCAGCGTCCACCACGACGGTTGATGCAGGACAACAACGTCGTTGGAGGTTCGCAGGAGAATTTGCACGGATTCGGGCGGGAATCTGAACGAATTCCCTCCAGACCGTTCCCGCGACGGAATGAAACCGGGAATCCATTTTTGCGACGATTGGGGGTTAAACACGCCAGTCAAGGTGAGGCGGCTTCCATTGCGCAATGATTTGATGAATTCATCGGACATTCGATTTTCAATGCCCGCCGTCATGACCGAGTTCGAAGCCTCCAAGACCAAAGTCAGTTGACTGGGGCCGGCGATGAGGTTGATGAGGTTGGCCTCAACGCGGACAAGCGCGTAGTCGTATTTTTCGGGCGATTCAAGGAGCGATTTTAAATTGACAGCGATAGCGGAGGTGGCGGCGCGATGAGCCAGGATTTCGACGGTCGCGTCCTCAAGGACAGGAACGTAGTCGCCCAGGGCGGTGTATCCTGAAGCCGTGATTCGATCCCCCGGCGCAAGGGCCGTCGGTTGCGCCGGCAGGACGCAGATGCCGGCACCATGATCCTGCAGGAAGACTGCGCCGTCATCCTTTAGCGCCGTCACGACCCCTTGCAATTTCACCCTTTGGCCGAAATAGCCGCTGGAGTTGAAATGCGCAAGGTCGGCGACGGAGACTTCGGATGGCTGATCCGGACACGGCGACACAATGGACACATCGTCGAGGCTGGTTGCAGCCACCCATGGCATGCGGAATTGCCCAAGCATGTTGTAGCGGGAATAACAAACGCCGCGCACGCGCACAGTTGCGCCCAGGTATTTGGTCAGGAGTTGGGCGGCGTTGGTTCTGTCGATGTGTTCGATAAAAACTATCAAATGCAGCTCATCCATCGCCAGATTCAGATAGTTCCGATCCGCCAGATCAGTCGCCGATCGCACGATGCCGCAAACTTCAATTCGTTGACTGTCTTCCCGTCCCGTAAAAAGCTCGCTCATTCGCGCCAGGCGTGGAACGGGCAACGGAGCCGCGCCTATCACCTGCATGGATTGAGCCTTTACAATGGGCGCAAAATCCCCAGCCCCCGTGGAGCCGACGACTTCAATCTCCTGGCCCGCCGAGAAATTCGCGCACGCTTTGGGGTCTGCCAGGACATAGATGCCAGCCGTGGCGTCCTGCACGAACAGGTCATTGGGCCGCGGATCGTAGAACGTGACGACGGCGCGAAGCCTTACTGGAAATCCTTTTTGCGCTTCACCCGATGTCAAACATCTGATCTGTTGCGCGTTCGTCAGACACGCCCAATTTGTCCCTTGGTGGACGGGCTCCCCGCCGCGGCCAAGCGAGGATGTGAGAAGAAAGACCGCGGTGGCGCACCAAAGGATGAAGCGCACCGGAGCCGGCGCCTTCTGACGCGGATGGGCCAATTTGAGACGTGTGGCGTTATGCATTTGTGGTTCCGCCCCGGGCGCGGTGTCGGCGTCATTATATCTGACGGCGGGATTTTTGCAGCATACGAAAGTATGCTCCCGAGTTAAACTTATGCCTTCGTGACAGAGTCCTTTCGCATTGGTTAAGGTGGCCAGCATCACAACTCGGTTAAACCCATTTCATCTATGAATCTTAGAGTTCAATTCTCAATTCTCTGCGGCATCGCGGGCGTGGCCCTCGCCGCGCCGGGCCAGACGACCAATATGATATTTGGAACGGACTTTGATGGAGGCTCGGGCAACGGGAATTTCCAGTACGGTTATGCCACCGGTTGGGCGGGCACAGACGCCGGCGGGGGGTTGGGCGCAGTTTTCAATTATTTGGGAGTGGTCGCGAACGCCGGGGTGGATGGCTCTTCCGCCCTGGAAGCTTCGCCCGATTACACGGAACTGGCGACCGATCCGGGATGGTTGGACGCAACCTCCTGGGCTGCTTGTCATCTGAATCTTGTGGCTGCGTTTGGAGCGCCGATCAACCCCATCTCGCCTCTGTCGCTGACCTCGGCCACGAACTCGTTAATCCTGCGCGCGCAGTGTGAGACGGAGGGACTGGTATCCGGACAGTATGGCGCTAATATCTCCATTTGGGAGCTGGATTTCCTCGACGCCTCCGGCAATATTATTTTCAACTTCAATGGTTATGGCACGTGGGCGGCCACGAACGGATTCAGCGTCCTTTCCGTCAACTTGGCGAATTTGGCTTATGGAGGGCAGGATAATCCCAATCCTCAAAATCCGATTACGGATTTCACCAACGCGGATGTGGTGGCCTCGATTGCCAGTTTCAAAGTGGTATTCGCCGCCCAGGATGTGGAGGGCGGCCCCGGCAGCTATGAGCCGGTATTTGGCTTCACCGACACAGGATTGATGATTGTAGATAACGTCGAGCTGGATGAGGTGTCGACCGCCCCGCCGCCCGCGCCCACGCCAACAGTTCCCTACACCATTTGGGGAGTTGATTTCGATAGCGCCCTTCCCACCGGCTATCCTTTCCCTTGGGCAAGTCGTGATTCGGGCATTTCCACACCGGTCGCCCAGGGATACATTGCGACCGGCGGCGTTGGCGGCAGCGCTTTTAGCGAGACCATGGCCGACTTGTCATCCTGGGAGAGCGATCCGCCGAACAACTATTCGAACTTCGGCACCGGCGTAAATGAAGTTCCGGTTGCCCCTGCGGCTGCTTTTACCCTCGTCTCGCCCAGCTCGGCTAAATATGCGGTGTACCTTTCAGCCATGGTGAGCGGGTTGGCGCCCGGAACCAACAGCGTCCCGGGCACCCTGGACGTCAACTTCTTTGTTCCGACTTCTTATGATCCGATTGTCGATATGCAGGGATTCATAACCCTGACAACTAATTGGCAGTCATACGTCGTCACGAATTTGACGGTCAATCCATATTATCCCGTCGGAGGACAAGCGAGCTTCAACCGTGATTATACGAACATTAGCTCCATGGAGCTGCAGCTAGGCATCGACGGCACGCCGGACGCTGGTTTGTGGTTTGCGTACTCCACTGAAGCCACCATTGCTATCGATAATGTCAGGTTCGTGGAGTTCGTCCCGGAGCTTCCCAAGCTGACCATCGCCCAAACCAACGGCGTCCAGATTTTTTGGGCTGATCCGCCTGCCGGCGCTGGGACGGCCCAGCTTCAGAGCTCGACGAACATCAGCGGGCCCTACGTTGACATCGCGGGCGCCTCCTCAGCGGCGACGGCATCGCCTTACATCGTGCCGCCGAGCGGCCCGCAACTATTTTTCCGAGCCTCCTGGGTTCCTTAAGGATGTGGAGAATTCAGGAAGCGACGCGGAGATGAAGCGAAAGATGCGCGAAGCCTTCCTACGCCAGGAACAAGTTTGGCTGATGAACGCGATCCGATCCAAAAGCATACCCGGGTGGCGCTTTCTCCGATCTCCCCTTTGCGCCCTGGCCTGCCTCATCTTATTGATTCCAGGCGCCCTGGCGTGGAATTGCGACACCAGCGACCAATTTGGATCGTGCGTCGATGGAACTTGGGTGGTCACGCAAGACGTTTGGGGCGCAGCTAGCAATTGGCAGCAGCGCCTTTGCAGCGACTCGCATAGCCACTGGCAAGTCGTTGCCAATCTCAAGGGGCGGCAATGGGTGGGGTCTTACCCCCACGCCGACTATCCTGTAAACCAGGCGCTCAAAGACGTCCTCAGCAGCTCGGCCCCGCTCATGGGAGCGTGGGACGCCAGTTACCCGAAGTCCGACAAGTTCGATTTTGCCTATGACTTGTGGCTGAATGGCACAACCTACGAGGTGATGATATGGTTGAATTGGGACAAGACCGCGCCCATTGGAGGCAGCCCTTTCACCAATGCCATTATCGATGGCCTTACCTACGATGTATACGAAGGCGCCGGAGGCAGCGGCCCTCACTGTATTTCCTTCCTGCCACGGAATGGCATGATGGATACGGGCACGAACTTCAACCTGTGCAGCATTCTCGCCTGGATTGACACTCTCAAATGGAGTGGCGGCCCTGGTGGGGCTTACTGGCAGAATCCAAAGTTTAATAGCGTGCAGCTTGGTTGGGAGATTTGCGACACATTCGGGAGCGCGACCACCTACACCATGAATTATTTCAATGTGTATTACGGAAAAACGAATACAGCTGCGCCCGCTCTCACGATGGAGCAACCCATCTGGCAGGCTAATTTTGACAACGCCTTTCCCAGCGGAGCGGGTTACGGTTTTAGCGCCCGGGATGGCGCTCCGGCGGCGACCGGGGTTTTGTCCACGAATCGGCTCGGCGGCGTCAGCAACAACGCCGCGATCGCCTACACGGTGGACCTTTCACCCTGGAGCAGCAGTCCCCCTGTCAGTTACTCGGGATTCGGCGTGGGCGCGAACCAAATTCCGCTCCCCAATCCGCTCACCTCGGCGGACCAAGCCTCCTATCGAATTTACTTTTCAGCCAAGGTGAGGGGCGCTCGTGCCGGCGTCACCAATGTCCCAGGCTCGGTGGATCTGACGTTTTTTGTTCCGACCGGCGCCCTCATTCCCTCAAACGCGGCGCCCACGGCGGTTTTTGATCTGACGACGTCTTTAGCCCTTTCGACAAATTGGCAGTCGTACAAATTTGATGGGACGGACATGCAGATCGCTTCCTACCTTAACGGAGCGCAGTCGCTTTTCGGCCAATACGTGGCGCAAGTCAACCAGATGCAACTCCAGGTTGCCGTCCAAGGCAGGCCGGACGTGGGCGCGCTATTTGGTTACGATGGCAACTGCGCGGTGGAGATAGGTAATATTAAAGTCATGCAGATGGTTCCCGGCGTCCTCCGCTCAGAATGACGTAGCTGACAACTCCGAATAAATCGTTTCGACATGAATCGACGCACCGCCTGGATTTTCGCAAGCTTCGCTCTCGTGGTTCCGGGAGCTTTGGCGTGGAATTGCACAACGTGCGACCAATTTGGCTCGTGTGTTGATGGATCATGGATTGTCACGCAAGACGTTTGGGGCGCCGCCGCAAATTGGCAGCAGTGCCTCTCCAGCGATTCTCACAGCCATTGGCAAATTGCCGCCAACCTCAAGGGACAGCAATGGGTGGGCTCCTACCCGCACGCCAACTACACGGTGAACCAGGCGCTTGGCGCTGCCCTGAGCAACTCCACGCCCCTCATGGCCGCTTGGAACGCCACCTATCCGACAGATCACAAATTCGATTTTGCTTATGACTTGTGGCTCAACGGCACGACGTATGAAGTAATGATTTGGTTGAACTGGAACAACACCGCTCCCATTGGCGGCAATCCCTTTACCAACGCCACCATTAACGGCATCACTTACAGTGTTTACGAGGGCGCCGGGGGCAGCGGCCCCCACTGCATTTCCTTTTTGCCCCAGAACGGCATGATGGATGCCGCCACGAATTATAATCTTTGTGGCATTTTGGGCTGGATTAACAACCTTAAATGGAACGGCGGGCCGGGAGGTTACTACTGGAAAAATCCGAATTTCGATAGCGTGCAGTTGGGCTGGGAAATCTGTGACACTTACGGGGCGGTGAAGACTTACACCATGAACTCCTTCAATGTGTACTATGGGCAAACGAATAACTCGCCTCCCGTGCCCACCCTGGAGCAAGCCATCTGGCAGGCCGATTTCGACAACGCTTTTCCCAACGGTGGCGGTTACGGCTTCACGTATCGGGATGGATCTCCGGCGGCGACCGGAATTTTGTCCACGAATCGGACTGGCGGGACCGGCCAGACGGCGGCGCTTGAGTACACCGTGGATTTATCATCCTGGAACGGCAGCCCTCCTGTCAGTTATTCTGGATTTGGCTCCGGTGTCACCGAGTCACCGCTGGCTTACAGGCTGACCAACTCCAATAAAGGGAGATATCGACTTTACCTTTCGGCCAAAGTGGGCGGCGTGAGCGCAGGCGTCACAAATGTTCCGGCCCAAATAGATCTTAACTTTTTTACACCGGGTGGGACACAGGTGTATGATTTGACGGCGGCGTTCTCACTTACCACCAGTTGGCAGTCGTTTGTGTTTGATGGTGAGACGGACCTGCAGGTCGCCACGTGGCTGGCCGGCGCGCAGCAGTTGTTCAACCAGAACGTCACGAATGTCAATCACATGGAAGTTCAACTCACGGTCGAGGGCGGTCCGAATGTGGCCGCGCCTTTCGGTTATGACGCCAACAATAGTGTGGAGCTCGACGACATCAAAGTCGTGCAACTGATTCCCGGGCTGGCGCCCGTGATGATCGGCCAAAGCAATGGCCAAACTCAACTGGTCTGGGCAGACCCGACCACTGGCGGAACGGCGAAGCTCCAATGCGCAACGAATATTACGGGTCCGTATTTTGACGTTCCCGGCGCCGGCTCAGCCGTGGCCTCGCCTTACCCTGTGACTCCAGGCGCCCGGCAATTCTTCTTCCGAACCGCATGGACTCCGTAGATTTAGGGAATACAATGACAGGCTGGCGTTACAGGCGCGGCGACATCCTACACATTATGACAACCAAAACTTTTTGCTCTCTCCTTCTAGCCTTCTGCGCTGCTTCTCTACATGCCTCGGGTGTCATCCAGATTGACGTTCGCGCTATTCTCACAGGACGCGCGGTAACCACGCTCTCGGACGGCAAATTGGTTCCGTGGGATCAAGGCGTCGATGGCGGCGGCCGCGGGGACGGGTATATGACCCGCGAAGCCTCGACCGCCAACGGCGACCATAATGCCCAGGCCTTGCCTGGCGACGGCGTTTATGAAGCCACCGCCACTCATCCGGTGGTGAAACTCAATTTCTCCAACAAAGACGCCAAGGGATTCCAGACCCGCGGCGTGCTGGGAGCTGGGTCGTTCGGCTTCGATGTTCCGGCCGGGCATTACTCCAGAATGATGCTGTTCATGACCAGCGCCGAAGGACCGTCGCAGCTTCATTTCAAGCTCACCTATGCTGGTGGTGTGGTGGAGGAACGCGACATTCTGCTGCCGGATTATTATTACGATGCGGCGGCGGACGACACCAATGTGTTTTCGTTGGGGAAAAACCTTCCGAAATGGGACGCCACGGGCCGGATGAAGGAGCGGGACCACCATTACCTGCACGGCGTGGATGTGCATCCAACGGTGAGCAAGCAATTGATTTCCATTCAAGTCAGCAAGACGGGGTCCGCCTACCTGGTTTTTTGGGGCGCAACCGGTGTGTCAGCGGATTAAATAAAACGTCCGCTTTCCCAATGCCAGATAGCCCTTTGGCGACTTCTTAAGAAAACCATACGGAAGTATGATCCAAGGTAAAACCAATGCTCTAATGACAGTTCGTCCGCGCGCTGAGTAGAGTGACACCATGACCATACGCAGCGCCCATAATCGATTTTTTGTCACCTCAAATGCGAAAGCGCTTTTTTTCGCCTTGTGCGTTACGAGTCATCTGTCTGCGCAATTGAGCGCTCCCGGGCCGGCGCCATCGACAGTCAATCACTCGCCCCGCATGGCTTCGACTCATCCGCGCACCCTTTGGGACAATCAAGATGTATCCGCTTACAGGGCGTCTTGCGCGACGGATCCAGCGCTGAAGGCCGCTTTGGTTGAGATGCAAGCTTGGGGAGACAAGCGTCTGGCCGAATCGCTCGACGTGCCGGTGGCTGCGCTTACGGCGCACGGGGCTTGGACATTCCCCGCCTTCAAGGCCGGATACCAGGACACCTCCGGCCAATGGAAGTGGGAGTGGAACTTCAATGGCGCCCTCCAGAAACGAACCGAAGACGTTTCCAGTTTCGGGATGCTCTATGCGCTCACGGGTCAGGGAAAATATGCGGAATTCGCGGATAAGATCCTTCTGGCGCTCACGGATGCCTATGGCTACGGCAAAGGCAACTCAATCCCAAACCCGCCCGGTTACGATCACTTCGCGGCCTATGGTTTTGATGGCGGCGATGCCGGCATGTTTCTAGCCAAGGCGTGCCATGGCTACGACCTGATTTTCGCGTCGCTTCCCGTCGCGGATCGCATCCATATCGAACGCGATCTGCTTCGGCCCATGGCCGAGCGCCTCAAGCAAACCGACTTCATGTACACCAACCACGGGCGTTGGGGCATGGTGTGCCTCTATGGAGTTTTTATCGCCGGGGTGACACTGGACGACCAGGCGTTGACGGATTCGGCGCTCTACGGCAGGGGCGGAAGCAAAGACAATGTGACCGGAGGATTCATGGATTGCTTTAAGCCCGCTTGTCTGCGGGATGGCGTGATCTGGGGCGCCGACACAAAGATCGACGAACAAATGGCAGCTGTGTGTGTGCTCACGACTGTTGCCGAGGTGATGTGGCGTCATGGCCAGAATCTTTATGGATACCAGGGCGCGGCCATGAAGAAGTCGTTTGATGCCGTGTTGGAATCCGACCCCAACGGCGACTCCTCGAAGTTGCTAGCCCTGCCGGGGATTGACGCCCTGTCGTACGCTTGCCGCCGCTATCAGGAACCGCGCTATCAGTCTCTCGTCGCCAAGCTTAAGCCAAGTTTTTCCCTGGCGATTGGCGAGCGACTGCCAGCGCTGCCAGCCGGAGCGGAAACCCTCAAGGGGCCGCGCTAATGAAACACCGCCTAACTTCGAGCCAGCCCCGTGGAAACGTCCCTCCGATCGTGCATTAAACGGTTGTCGATTTGGATCCGGCAAATTGCTACCATGCCACCTGTATGAATAAAAAACAGAACTCCAACCGCATGAGCCGCCGCGGGTTTTTGCAAACCAGCGCGAAATTTGCCGGTTCCGCCATGGCCTTGAGTTTTGGCGGCGCGCAGTTATTGGCCGCGCCTGAGGCCGGCGCCCCGAAAAATTTGATCCCTGGCGTGACCCTGAATAACGGCCTGCAAATGCCGCGTCTTGGATTGGGCACCATGACCCTTAATCATGAA
The DNA here is from genome assembly GCA_035551475.1 of Verrucomicrobiia bacterium. Taxonomy (GTDB): domain Bacteria; phylum Verrucomicrobiota; class Verrucomicrobiia; order Limisphaerales; family Palsa-1400; genus DASZMX01. Next base: position 68,527 of record DASZMX010000037.1, on the reverse strand, counting down.
GTCGGTGAAAGATGCGTGGCTGACGCGATCTCCATGGGATATCGCTTAATTGATACGGCCATGATCTACACCAACGAGCAATCGGTCGGCGCCGGTATCAAGCAAAGTGGAATCAAGCGGGAAGAATTATTTATCACTTCAAAACTGTGGAAGGCCGATATGGGCTACGAACAGGCGAAGAAGGGATTCCAAACTTCCATCAACAAGCTGGGGACGGACTACCTCGACCTCTACCTGATTCATCGGCCGTCCGGGGATGTGAAAGGCTCATGGAAGGCGATGGAGGAGCTCTATCAACAGGGCAAAATCAAGGCCTTGGGCGTGAGCAATTTTGACGTCGCGCAATTTGACGATCTGCTGGCCAATTGCAGCGTCAAACCTGCCATCCACCAAATCGAGACGCATGCGTTTTTTCAGGAAGGCAACGCGCTGGAATATCTAAAACGGCATGGCGTGCAAATGGAAGCGTGGTCGCCTTTTGCCGAAGGCCGTCATGGGCTTTTCAACAATGCCACTCTGGCCGCCCTCGGGAAAAAGCACGGTAAAACGATCGCCCAGGTGAGCCTAAGATGGCATTACCAAAGAGGAATCATTGCCATCCCCAGATCCTCGCAGAAAGCGCATATTGCTGAGAATCTAAACATCTTCGACTTTAGCCTCGACGATTCCGACATGGCCGCCATCTCCCCGCTGGATTTAAATGTGAGCCAATTTCCTGAGTGGAGTTAGACGTTTTTTGTCTAGCCCGACTTTCGCAGGAGGCTTCGCCATTTTTCCATCAAGGGTTCGATGCGGACAGTTGGTTTGAGGCGGCGCGGGCTGGGGAAAAATCGGGGCGGATTTTTTGGGCGGCGGCGAATTGGTCGCGGGCTTCGGCGGGGCGGTGGGCGGCGGCTAGCTCCTGGCCGTAGAGATAATGCGCTTGCCAGAATTGCGGGTTCATCCAGACGGCGTCGCGAAAATGTTTGAGGGCTTCATCGGTGCGATGCTCGAGGGAGGCGGCGATGGCTTGGAAGAAATGCGCGGGAGGGCCGGTGGGTTGAATGGCGGCGGCGGCGGCGTAGCGCTGTTGGGCGAGATCAAGATGGCCTTCGTTCTGGGCGAGAAATCCAAGGTCGATGAGCGCCTCGACGGAACCGGGATTATCGTGGAGTGCGCGCGTGAAATGTTTGAGCGCTTCGTCGTTTTGCTGTTCGTTCGCGGCGATTTCTCCCAAGGCAAGACGGGCGTGAATGAATTCTGGCTGCAATTGCAGGGCCTCGGAAAGCGCCGATTTGGCTTCGGCTTTGTGATCGAGGAGCATTTGGAGGCGGCCGATTTCGTAGAGCGGCGCGGGCGCGAAGGGCAGCAATTGCTGCACGCGTTGGCGTTCGGCGAGCGCGCCCGGCAGGTCGCCGGTGTATTCGAGGAATTGCGCAAAGTTGCCATGCAAGAACCAGTCGTCCGGCGCGCGTTGCAGGCTGGCGGTGTAATGCGCGAGGCCAGCGGCGCGGTCAGCCGGGGTCATTTGCGCCTGGAGACTTTGCAAGGTTTCGCGATAAAAACGCGCGCGCGCGGCGGCATTTAATTGCCCCGTGAACGGCGGCTCGGAGACACGGCTATAATTCTCCTGCCACACCCGGAAGCGGTCCCAAACCGACACCGCCAACGCGTCGTCCGCTTCCTCGGCTGTGAGCCAACGGTTCGTTTCTCCCGCGCGCGCGGCCGCGGGCAAAAGCGGAGCTGTCTCGTCGGCCAAGGTTTGGGCGGCGGCGTAATTGCCTGCGAAATTCAAATGCACGTGCTCGTAAAAAAGTTCGTGGCCCACGATTCCTTGCGGGGAAAGGCGCGCGAGCGCGGCGGGAACGTCAACAAAACGCGCGCCCGGCGCGAAGGCGGCGGCCTCTTCGCGGAGGGTGGCGTTGATGCGCGTGTCCGAGCGGAAAACCAGGGCGTCGGTGTCGCGAGCTTCGGTTAATTCCGCCAAGGCGTTGGTGGAATCGCCGGCGGCGAACTCGCGGATGCCGATGTGATAATGCAGTTCGGCGAAATCCGGGTCGAGCTGCTCGGCTTGAGCGTAGAGAGATGCGGCGCCGCCGGCGTTGGGGCTTGCTTCGGCTTGCATGCCTTGCGCCAGGCATTGCTCCCATTGGCGTCGATCCGCCTCGGACAAGCCGGGGCGATGCTCCGAGAGAAAAGGCGCGTTGTCGCGCAGATTGGACGCGACGCCGCACACGAGCGCCGGGATGCCGGCGTGGCGCGCCACCGTCAACATGTCGCGCACATTGGCGCGGAAATTATCGTAGGCGCGCAGGCGCCGTGGGTCGTTGCGGCCGAGTTTATTTTGCTCGAACATTTTCATGCCCGCCCAGGACGCAGGACCGTGCGCTTGACTGGTGAGACGGGAAAGCCATTGGCCCAGGCGCAGCCGCCGGAGCGCCATGCTCGTGCGCGTCAACCACAGAGGCGGGGCCTGCGGGCCGAAGACAGTGGAGGCGCCGAAGGGTCCGATCATTTCGTTGTTGCCCATGTAAATGATCCACAAGTCGCCGTCATGCTGCGCGCATTCCCGCGCGATCTGCAGAATCACGTGCGAATCAATTGCCGTCATCGCGACGCAAACCACTTCGCAGCGCGCCGCCGGATAACGCGCGCGCAGGAGCGTTTCCAAATAACGGCCCATGCCGAAGGTGGGATCGGGATCGCCCTCGGCGGCGGATTCGCCAAACAGAAAAATGCGAAAAGTCCCGGGCGTCTTTTGCGCGGCCATCCGCACGGGCAATGGCGTCCGCGCCAGCGCGGGCGGAAAAAACTGATAGCCAAACCGATCGTTCGGGACGAAGTAATTTGCGCCGTTGATTTGGCGCGGAAGAAAATACGCCGTGTCAAATCCATAGCCCGCCAGCCGCAAGCCGATTTCAGCCAGCGCGAGCAGCGCCGCGGGCATGATCACCGCGGCCGCGAGCCGAAAGAGCCACAGCCGGCGTGGGGAAGACGGCGGGGCGGGGGTTGGGCGTGCGCGGGGCGCTTTCACGCCGGGCGGTTGTTGGCGCCTTCATGAAAGGAGTGGCGCATCGCGTGCATGACCAATTCATTGGAGCTGCGCAAGCTGAGCTTTTCCTTGATGCGCGCCCGAAAAGAATTGATGGTCGGAATGGTCAGGCTTAATTCCGTCGCAATTTGCCGCGTGCCTTTGCCCATGCCGATCAGGCGGAAGACCTGCAATTCGCGGTCGCTGAGCGTTTCCACGGCGGAGCCGGGCTCCTCCTCTTTTCCGAGCATGAACTTTGAGAGCATGGCCGCGGACATTGTTTCGCTCAGAAAAATGTTTCCGGCGAGGACTTTGGCAATGGCGGCCTGCACGGTTTTGGCCGGTTCATGTTTCATCACGTAGCCCATGGCCTTGGCGCGCATCGCCCGCTCGGCAAAAACCGATTCGTCGTGCATCGAAATTACCAGGATGGGAATGTCATCGAATTGCGCCTTGAATGACTTGATCAAGTCCAGACCGCTGGACGCTCCGAGGGAAATATCGACAATGGCCAGATCGGGGCGCAGTTCGGCCATGAGGCGCAGCGCCTCCGCGGCGTCGGCGGCCTCGCCGCACACGCTCCATTCCGGGCGGCGCTCGATCATTTGGCGCAAGCCTTCGCGAAAGAGCGGATGATCGTCAATGATAAGTATGCGCTGGGATTCGTTCGCCATGTTCGTTTGCGTAAGGGGCCGGAGTCGCGGCAAAAAGACAGGTCAAGGACGCGCCTTCGCCGGGCGCGCTCTGCCAATCGAGCACGGCTTCGATGACGCGCGCGCGATGTTGCATGATGCGCAGGCCCATGCCGGTGGCGGTTTCGCCGGGCATGACGAAGCCGGAGCCATTGTCGCGCACCGTCAACGTGTAGCCTTCCGCCGTGTCCGATAAAATGATCCAGATATTCCGGGCTTTGCCGTGCCGGGCAGCGTTGGCCACCGCCTCGCGCACGATATAATAGAGGTGGAGCGCGACGTCATTGGAAATAAGCGGCGGGGCGACGTCCGCAGTGAAAACACAGGACACTTTGTAAAGCTCGCTGGCGCTGGCGGCCAATTCCTCCAGGACGGAAACCAGGCCGTTTTCCTCGAGCTTCACGGGAAAGAGGCCGCGCGCCACGCCACGGGTCTGGCCAATCGCGGACTGCAGCAGGCCGCTGATGCGTTCGGTCTGCTTTGATTCGGGCAGGCCTTTTTCATCCAGCGCATCAGCCAGCGAAGATGTCATGAGAGCAATGCCCGCCAATTGTTGACAAACCCCGTCGTGCAAATCGTGGCCAATCCGGCGCTGTTCCCGATTGCTGATGTCCAGGATCTCCCGCTCCAGCGCGACTTCCACCGCCATTTTTTCCTGAATAATGCGCGTCTGCCGGCGCACGCGGCGCCGCAGCATCGCGGCCCAGCCGAAGGCGCCAAGGGTCGCCGCGCCCAAGGCAATCCCCGCCCAAATGACAGATTGCAAATCCCACCGCGGGGCGGGCTGCACCAGCTCGATGTCGTTGGGCGAGCGCAATAAAATGCGAAACGATTTGGCGCGCCAATCTTCGCCGGCATGCCATTCGCCGCCTGGATCGATCACGCAAACCCCGGTGATGCGCACGGTGCAGCCGTTTTGCAGGTAGGCGAAATCCGTGCCGCGCCCTTTGCGTTGGAGATAAGCGTGGAAAATAAACCCGCCGGATTGCAGCAGGAGAAATTGGTCCTGGCTATGGTGCGCGCGATCCAACACCACCGCTTTCAGCCGCACCAATCGGCAATCATGCCGGCCTGACAATGCCTCATCCGCCGTGACGTCCTCGGGCTTAATGATGGGATCGACAGATGTTTTGCGAAACATAGCGTCCTGCAAAACGGGATTGTAAGCGCCGACGGACGGAAAACCCAGCGCCTCCACGTGATCGCCGGGGAGCAGGTTTTCGATGGAGACAGTTTGGACTTCGAGGCCCGAGGTCTCATCCTCGATGTAAAGCAGGTTGGGAATTTGGCGGTAAATGACTGTGCCGGAAACTTTCACGCGATGCCCATAGGTGCCGCGCGGTGAGAATTGCAGCAGGCTGCTGATCATTCGCGCCTTCGCGGGTGAGGCAAAAGTGTCGCCAGCGGGTGGCTTGATCACGACCAGGTCGGAAGGACGCGGCGACAGAATGCGGATGTTGAAAGCCTGCCGGCGCAAATTGAATCGGGTGGCCGAAACGCCGCGCGCCAGCACAATGGCGTCCACCAGGTCCTCAGCGGGGCAGGGCAGCTGTTTGATCACGGCCGTGGCTTTTTGATCGCCGCGCGCGATGTCAATCAAATAGTATTTCAGCCACGCGTCGTAGCGCACGGCGCGCACCTGCCCGCGGATTTCCAGAAACTGGCTGTCCTCCTGTCCGCTGCTCAGTTGGTCCAGTCCCACGGGCTTGGCCGGCGGGAACACGCCTTCGCCCAGACGGATGAGGTTGGTCACGTCAACAATGGGGGCGTATTCGCCCCGGTTGGAATGCCCCAGCAATTCCACCCGATCGCCCGCTTTGAGATTCGGATCGTAAATCGAATCCATGGCGAAGAAATAAATGCCGGCGGTGTCATCCTGGACGAAACGCAGAAACTGGCTTTGATCCGAAAAAGTCAGGATGCCTTTGAGATGCACGGGATATTGGCGGGCGGCCTCGGCCGGGGTGAGGTTCCGCACGGCGGCGGCATTGGTCAGCTCGGGCAAGGCGGATGAGGCTTCCGCGGCGAGGGAGCAGGCGGCGCCGAGGAAGGAGACAAGAAGCGCGAGACTCGCGCCGCGCCGCCGTCGTGGCGTTAGCTCGGTGTTTGACTGGGAGGGGCCGCGCATGGCATCGGATGCTCCACGCAGGATAAGCGGTTTCTAAGGCGAAGCGAGACGATAAAACGTGGTGGCGCCCGGAAAAACCAGACGCGGATTGGCCGAGCCCAGCACGTTTTGCCACGGGCCATTCGGAGAGGCCGAGGCTTGCAGATGGCATACGATATTGGTGGGCCATGAAATGCTGACATTGGCCTGGGCCGTGACAGCGGAAAGCTGCAGCGGCGCCGTGATGTCATAGACGCGCACGTAATCCACTTGCAGATCGCCGGGAAAACCGCCGTTGCCATTGATGGCGGACGGCGACGGGTTGCCCACGTAATTGCCGCCCACCGCAAGATTCATAATGATGAAAAAAGGCTGGTTGAACGGCGCCGGAAAAGCTCCCGCCGGCCCGCTCCAGTTGGTTTGCGTTTGGTAGCGGATTCCATCCACAAAAAAGCTGATGGCATTCGATGACCAGTCCAGAGTGTAGGTGTGGAAGTTGGTGACCGAACCTTCGGGAAGCGTATACACCTGTGTTTCGTCGCTGCCGGAGTGGAGGCTGCCCTGCACGTGCGTGAGGTCGGAACCGCTATTTTCCATGACATCGATTTCGCCACAGGCCGGCCAGCCGGCCGAACCGATATTGGCGCCGAGCATCCATAAGGCAGGCCAGAAACCGATGCCCGCCGGCAATCGCGCGCGCCATTCGAACCGTCCGTATTGGCGGGCGTAGAGACCTTCGGATTTGAGTCGCGCCGAAGTGTAACTGCTGCCGTTGATGGATTGCTGCAAAGCGACGATATGGAGCAATCCGTTGGACACATACGCGTTTTGGGCCGAGCTCGTGTAATATTCCAATTCGTTGTTGCCCCATCCGCCCGCGCCGAGGTCGAAGTTCCACGTCTTTGAGTTCAGCGTGGCGCCGGTGAATTCGTCACCCCAGACAATGTTCCAATTCCCATAGGACTCGCCGCTCACCTGATTCAAACTAAGATCGTCAAAATACATTGAGCCGCCCGAATTGTGAGCATCGCCTTGGAACATGATCTGGAAGCGGGCGAAACTGGTGTTGGCCGGCGCCACGAGGATGGAGCTTTGGTTGGAATTCGAGACGGAAAGCTTGGCCCAAGTGTTGACGGGCAGGAGGCGTCCAGCTCCGATGTCATTCGTCGTGATCACGGGCGAACGATAGAGCGCAAGAATATTGCCGGCGATGTCGCGAAAAGAGACTTCCAGCCAGGCTTCGTTTTGGCCGCCCATGGTGTCCGAGGCGGCGGTGTAGGCCCAGCCGCTGGCGGTGTAGGCGGCGCCGGGGCCGGACAACACATCCTGATAGGCTCCGTTATAATTGACGGTGTTGATAAACCCCTGGAAAACCTTGAAATAGTTATTGCCGCTATGGGCAGTGGCCGGAGCGGTTTCGTTGAACGTGTTGCCCCACGATTGCCCGTACCAAGTCCAATCCAGCAGGTTTTGGCTTTGACCGGCCGCATCCAGCTCAAAGCCGGGATTGGTGAGAACATTGGCGCCGTGCGCCGCCAACGCCAGGCCGCAAAGGGCTGCGCCCAAAAAGGCGCGAGGGCCGCCGAAACAAAGCGGCCCTCGCTGACTGTGCTGTGACCCGAACTTAAACACTGTGATGCTACGGACCTTGGAAACTGGTGTCGGTGGGAAGGGCGGAGCTGCGATGCTTCAACCAAAGCAAATCTTTGCCGTTATCCTGGGGCGGCATCTGCGGCACACCTTGTCCTGGGATGTATTGCGTGTGGAAATTAAGCAAGGTGGGATCGTGCCACGGTTTGATTTGGGCGTGGCCGTCACAATAAGACATGCCACAGGCGTTAATATGGTAATAAGCGGGATAATCAACCCAATCCGCGTCGGTAATATCGCATACCATCCAGCCGTCGTTAATGCTGTAAGGATTCTCGTCCATGAACTGCCAGGTATTGACCGGGCCCGGCACGGTGAGATCAGTTTCCTTGTAATAGGACCGAGGAGTGGAGCTCCAGGGTTTCAGAGGGCCAAGCCAGCCATTCATGGAAATGCTGCGCACCCGCGGAACCGCGGTCTTGGTGAGAACATTCTTAAATACACTTTGATCAGCCGGGCAACGATAAACCGCCGTGTTGCCGACGTAGGGAAAAAGCAGGCCGAGTTTGATGTAGCTATCATCCACCGCGGTTTTTTGCACCGACATGTCGCCGGGGCACCATTGAGCCTTGGTTCCACCCGGTTGAAAATCCGGATCGTTCAAGCCGGTGGGTTGATTATCCTGGCCGCCATTGCGCACCAGCGTGCTGCGATTGTCCCCATTATACATGGCCCAGGCGACACCCATTTGTTTTAGACCGCTCACGCATTTGGTTCCCTGCGCTTGCGCTTTTGCTTTCGCGAGCGCGGGCAGCAACATCGCCGCAAGAATCGCGATGATGGCAATAACCACGAGCAATTCGATCAAGGTGAAACCAGACGAGCGACGAGAGAAAGGGCGGCAGATGTTTTTCATAGAAGACGAGAAGACGGTTCGGGCCGGAGCTCCCTGGCTCCGACCCGAACATTGAATAAACGACTACTGTGCGGCGACGCGATAGAAACGCTGCGTTCCGCTGGCGCCAAGGGTGTCCGTGGCGGTTTTGACGGAGCCATCACCGGTGATCACCGTATTGGTTGTCCAACTGCCGCTCGTCAGAGTGGAGCTGCTTTCCACCGTATAGGTGTGATTCGCCTGAGTCGGGAACGAGATATGGACCTGGTTGCCGACGACCGAGCCGGTCAGCGAAACGGACAACGGTGAAGCCCCAACCGGGACGAGCATGAAGTAGTTCACGTTCAGGCCGGTGCTGGTGATTTTCAGCGTGTTCGTATTGCCGTTGAAGGTAACGGTCACAAGGTTATTCTGCGCATCTTCCAACGGAACCCAATCCCAGGATTGATAACCGCTGGCATTAGGATCGGAGAACGTGCCGAGGACGTTGGTCTGCTGGTTCACCGTGCCCCAGCCGTTCGTCACGATGCTGAAAACGCAGCCCGTGTAGGGAGACGCTGTGGCCAGACGTCCATAGATATGATAGGAACCCGCCGGATAATGGCGCGTATAGTTCAACCACCAGCTGGGGTTGAAGTAGCCGATGTTAAAGTCGGTGATGTTAGGGTCGCCGAACAGTGTCTGGGCCGCGAGGAACTTTTGGCGGATGTAATCCGAAGCCGGCTGGGCTCCAGGCTGCGCATCCGAGTCGAGGCGGTAGTTAAAGGTCTCGCCGCTGTCGGTGCCTACGCCGGCGTCGATTCCTTGGATCGCGGTGGCGCCGGAAAGGGTGGTCTCGGTGCTGCCGGGCTCGCCGTAGTAGCTATTAGTGGCCAATTCACCAGTGCAAAGGCCCGTGCCCGTGCCCGAGGTGCTGTTGTCGGCCGACGGGACCGGGTTATCGATAAACTGGCCGCCGTTGAAGTCATAGTCTTCGCCTTCCCACATGTAATAGGATTCGGAGAAGGTGTCGAATTTGATGGTCTTGAAGGCTGGCAGGTGGCTGGAGTTCGTCACCGCAATATAAGCCGTGTAGAGGGTGTCCTTGGCCAGCGGAACATTGACCTGCCAGGTGTTGCTTGCCGCCGTGAAGGAGGCTTGTCCGGTCACATCGGAGCCATTCAACAGCACATGAATCTCATCCGTGGTGATGGCCGGGCCTGCGCCGGGCGTCACGGTGAAACTCAGCTTGTTGGTTTGCTCGAACGGGTGCGTGCCGGTCGGATTGAGGCCGGTGATGTTCGGATTAGATAACGGTTGGGCGGGGACGATGAAGTAGAAGTTCTGGTTCGCCGCAGGATTGACCGTTTGCGTGGCGCGGAGGGTCTCGGTGCCGCCAAGCGTCACAGGAGCGATGTTGCCGAACTGGTCTTCCAGCGGGACATAGAAGTATTGGTTCCAATCGCCGCCGGTGACAGTAAAGACTCCGAGGTTTGTGACCGATTGGTTGGTGGTGGCAGTGTTGCCGCTCACCAAACCGAGGTTGACTTTCGCGGTGCCAGAGACGGCGTAACGCGCATAGACGTTGTAGGAGCCAGCGGGGAAGTTGCGGGTGTAATTTTCCCAATCACCAGGTCCGGCATATCCGATGTCATAGTCCGAAGCCGAGCCGAATTTCGCGCGGAAGGCGTTTTCCTCGGTGGCGATGTCGATACCGACCAAGTCGCTGGGGCGGTATTGATGGTCATTGCCATTGCAGTTATTGGCGCAGCCGCCGGGTTTAAAGGAGTCCACGCCATCGATGGAAGCATCGCCGGCATAGAGATTGACGCCGCCGTCTGCCGGAGTGGCCGTCCATTGGCCGCCGCCGAAGTTATAATCTTCGGCTTCCCAAACCAGGACGGGCTGCACGGTGTCGAAGCCGAGGCTGGATTTGGAGACGAAGCCATTGTCGTCACCCGCGGTAATGGTGATGGAATAGATCGTATTGGAGGAGAGCGGGAAGCTTGCAGCCGCGCTGTGGGTGCCCAAACCCGTGATCGAAACGCCGGACGAGCCGGGCCCGTACGTCGTGGTGGAAGCGAATCCGCCGAGCGCGGTCGCCGTCACGGCCAGCTGCACGTTCGTGATATTCGCCGGGGAATTCTGCGCCGTGAAGGTCAGAACGCGATTGGTAGCCATCAACTCGTTGTTCGGCACTGAGACATCGGCGATGGTGGGAGGTGGAACCGTGCTGTCCAAAGCCATGTCGTCCCAATACATCGATCCGCCACCTCCATTGACGAGCACGAACGCCACATTCATTTGGGCGGCGGTCGTTCCAGCCGGCGCCACAAGGGTCGTGACGTGGCCCAGCAATGTTGAGCCGTCGATGCTCCATTGGTTGGTGACCTGCATCTCCGTCCAGGTGTCGGTAGGGAATCCGTTGGTTGCGTCCACCGAACGATAGCGCGCCAGCACGGCGTTATTGACATCACGGTAGGTCACTTCCAGAAAGGCATGGTTGCCCGCTTGTCCAACAGAGTCGCCGCTCTCCGTGTAGGCATAGCCGTCTGCGGTGAGCACTTCGCCGGGGCTGGCGGCGACGGTTTGGGTCATGCCGTTGCTGATGACCGTAGCGGATGTATTGTAATCGCCGAACATCCAGAAGCAGGCTGCTCCGGTGCGCGGCGGGGCTTGATTGCCGGGAGTTCCGAAATTATAGCCGACGTTGTTGTATGTATTCCACCCTGAGAATCCGGATTCAGCGCCGGGATTTTGCAGGAGATTGAATTGGCCGTACGCGGCCCCGGCCGAGCCGAGGACTACCGCAGCGAGGAGAGATGCGCCCCGCAGGATTCCCCTGCGCGCGCAATGACTAGTTGTGCTTTTCATATTTTTTTTATGCACCGAGTGTTGGAACGGGTCTGTTTCGCACGTCTTCCAGGTTTTTTACCGTTTGACGACAAATGTGACGACGGAATTTGCGATATGTATTGACGTGCTATGTGGTATGGTTTACTACATGGCCTGTCACGAGTCAACAGATTTTTTTTAATGAACATGGAGTCAGAATCCCCGAAAAACGTCGCGCGCATTGCGTATGTCGTTGTGGGTTCGGCACTTGCTTCGTATGTAGGGTTTTTCGTGGCTTTGGCCGCCTTCGGCAAGCCTAGCATTGGCTACGGTTGGACTGCTCGGTCCGTGGTTGGTTTAGGCGCGCTTGCCGCGTGCGCCTCGATCATTTCCATGTGGCTGGTGTCCAAATGGGATGGAAAACGCGTGCTGGCTTTGGGCGCGGCGAGCATGGTGTTGTCACTGGCGGCATTTGGCTGGGCTTCGCACGCTTCGAATTACGCATTAACGGCAAAATCCTTTGGCGCCCTGCGCGGCGCGAATGTGCCGGCTGACCTTATTGCCGACCTGAAAAGCGCGGAGGGCCATTTTGTTGACAACGAGCAGCAATTTCTCGACGGTTTGGATGCGCAATTCGGCCACGATCATATTGCGCCTTATCGCGATGCCCTGGTGCGCTCGGGATGGAACGGGCGCGGACGTTTGTCGCTTGCGGCCATGGTGACTTTTTTCGCGGCGATCGGTTTGCTGGCGGGGCCGCTGGCTTTTGGCTTCACGGCGTCCCGTCCGAAATTTGCCGCGGCGGCGCTGGCGAACGAGAGCGATCCCATCCGCACCTCAGCGGATTCCTAACGCGCGTTCAATCTGCCCGGCAACCTGCCGCGCTTGCAGATCGGTTCCCGCATCGTTGAAATGCACGTTGTCGCTGTGGTAATCAGGGCGGCCGCGGGTCAGGGAATTCAAGTCATCCACGGCCAATCCGTCCGCTTCAATGAATCCAAGGGCTATGCGATTGCGCGCGTCAATGCGTTCGTCGGTTGCGGATGCGTGATCGCCGGGCGTGACGGGCGGCGAAACTTTCAGGCTCGTGGTATTGGCCCAGATCAATTTGGCGTGTGGCGCATGAGCCTTGATGGTTTCTGAAAACTTCGGAAAAGCGGCTTGGTATTCGGCTTCGGTGTGCTGCCAGCCGTGCATGCCGTTATTGAAATGAACCACGTCGCACGGATATTCATCCAGCGTCATCGTGATTTCCTGGAGCAAGACCGGATCGGAAATAAACGCGGACGTGGCGAGGCGTCCCACGAAAGCGCGGCCCGCCAGACGGCTTTCGACCTTATCATAATAGGCGCGCGTGATGGAGTCGCCAATCAGCAGCACGCGCGGTTGATTGGTCTCATTGGCGTGCGCCATCCAAATGTCGCACCACTCGATATTTTCCAAGCCGGCGGGCGGGGCCGGGCGGGCGCTCATTGTGCCCAGGACGAAACAGGTGAGGGTCAGAACGGATTTAATTAAGCAAGTTGCTTTCATCGTGATAGGAAGAGTGACGCTATCGAATTTGGTAGAAATGCGTGCTGCCCACTGTGACCGGGACACTGACGCTAAATGTTCCGGCGCCGGTATAATAATTGGTGGCCAGGGGAACCCAGGCCGAGTCCGCCGCTGCTGAAGAGGTCAGCACGTAGAAAATCCCGTTCGGTGTCCCGCCGTTGCCGCTGAACACAAGATTGCCGCCGGACAAAGCCGTGCTGCGGACGGTCGGACGCGACACGGGCGTGGGAGCGAGGCCCGCACTGAACAGCTTGGCTTGCTTCGCGTTTAAATTCACCACGCAGGCATTGGAGGCGGTGAAGGTTGAGTTGTCCCAGAGATTTGTGAGCGCATACGCGCCGGGCGGGAATCCGGCGCGGTTCAAGTCAACCGTCTGGCTTAGAGGCGACGCCGTGAAATTAAAAACGGCCAGGCGCCAAGCGGAACCATCCTGCCGCACGAAGATATTGGCCGCGGCGCTGCCGCTGTTTCCCTCCACGGGTGTAAACGTCCGGCCGTCGCGGGCGACCTCATTGAGGGCGGCATTCGTCAGGCACGCGTCGGCGCCTTGTTCGCCCGCGCTGGTCGTAAGGTCATCGCCATCCAAGAAAACTCCAGTGACGGCGCCGCTGATCAGCCGGCTTTGCTGCTCATTGGCGTCGGCGCCATTTCCAAAAACCATGATGTCGGGATCGTTGAACGTATAGAGGTTGTCCAGCCACCACCCATACGTCACCGCATTCATTTCGTACTCCGTGTTGGCGATCCGCGAGGCTTCCGTATCGCACGCGATTCTGCGGCTGTGTCCATATTGATACGGAAACAGTGGCGCGATGGATTCGCTGATGAACATGCGCCCATTGATTTCGTTGGCGGTGAATTGCAGGCCCACGTTGTAGGCCGCCATTCCGGTCGTAATGGCTGAATCGTAGTGCGCGCCTTCCAACGCGCCGTGTGAGAGGAAGTCCAATTTTATGTAATCAAATCCGTAATTGAGGAAAAGGCTTATAAAATAATGGATGCGTTGCTGGGTGCCAGGATGCGTGGGGTCGAGCGCAAAACCGCCATCGGCGGATTCGGGATTTCCCGTCGCATCGCGCAACAGCGCTTCGCTGAATCGATATTCGTTGGTTGTTCCTTCCATGTAGGAATTAGTCGCTTGCGCCCCCGATCCAAAATAGACAAACGGCCCAAAATAAATGCCCGCTTTCTGGCCGTGCGCATGACAGCGGTTGACGAAGGTTTGCAGTTGGAAACTGTTCAAGTTGTCCCAATAGGAATCCAGGTTGATGTAAACCGTTCCTTGATTGGCAAACCCACGCGGCGTCAAGTTGGTGTCGAAGAAGTCGGACACCGCCAGCGCGTCCGCGTAATTGATATTCTGTTGAATGACGCCCCAGCTATTCCAGCCGAAGGGCGTGCCGTTGGTCCAAGGCAGGCGCGGCGCGAAACGAAGGTTTTCTGACGTGTAATTTGACATGGCGACCCGCCAATCATCGTCGAATCCGACGAACATCGTGGGCGACGAAATGGTGTTTCCTGTGACGAACCCGTGCGGCGCGACGTCGGCTGGCGAAGTGGCCCCGCCGAATACATTCATTTGGTTCAGCTTGTTGTTCGCCCCATTAAAATATACCCCGCTTTTCCAAACGTCATGGGTGACAGAGCCCACCACCAATCCCTGGCGGCTGGTGTTGTCGTAAAAGGCGCCGACCTCGTAACTCGTTCCAGAATGGTTGATCGGCATGGCGTTGTAGCGCACGAAACCGTCATTATCGAATGGCACTGCCAGCGCGCGATTGTCGCCGGTGACTCCCAGATCGACGCCTCCCGTCGCATCCACCACCACGGGCCCCATCCAATTCGCTTTTAAATCAACCCCGACGGCTTCGACCTTGATGAGAAAACCGTCCGCTTGATCCAGCGTGAACGTTTGTTTCATCGTCGGCAAACCGGGGGCAGTCGCCGTGACGATCGCCTGGTTTGTCGCCGTTAAAGCCCAACTCCACGCTTGGTAAGAAGGGCCCGTGACATAGCCGGTGTCGAATCCGATGCCGCTGTAAAACGCCGTGAGCTTCCGCGAATTTTTCCAATAAAAATCCGTCGTCCCTGCTGCGAGGTTATATTCCAGCCGCACATTGGCGTTGGACATGGTGAGAGCGCTCCCGTTCTGCTGAAACGACGCCGCCGTGGCGGACGTCAGGAAACTGAGCGCCAGCGAAAGGCCGGCGCAGACACCGGGTGGCGCTCGCATCTCACAGTATCTTCGGTGTATTGGTCGGCGTCCAGGTGAGGCTCCAATAATAAGTCCAGAGATCCTTCAGCTTCATCGTCTGCACATGGCCATCGGCAAAGGAGGAATTGATGGCTCCCGGCAAGACGGACGTGCCAAAGCCCAGCTTGCGCGGCGCGGCGCCGGCGGGTTTGTTCCCGTGCCGCGCAATGCACACGCGGGTCAGGCCGCCCGATCCCGTGCCAGGATTGTTGATCGGATCGTAGAGGCTGGTGGCCGGAGTGTCGCTCAGGTCGGGATACAAATTAATCCAGGCGCAATCCATGAAAACCGGGGTGGAGGCGGGATGATTGATGGCTGTTTCCTGGCCGAAATTGCGCGGGTCGTAACCGTATGCTTGATTGCTTTCCAGCCATTTGTTGTAGCCATAACTGGAAGAATAAACCGGCGTGGACAAGGTCCAATGCCACGCGCTGTCGGCGGTGCCGGGAGGATTGCCCGAGCTGGAGGAATTCCAACCTTTATCCGGGGCGGCTGGGCAAATGATCAGGTTTGTCGAGCGTCCATAATAGCCCAGCATGGTCCCCATCCAATCGCCCTGGCTTTGATTAGGATCGCCGGAAATAGGGCCGATGAAAATTTTGTTGTCGTCGTAGTACATCTTGCTGGCCAATTCCAGTTGCGCGAGGTTGTTCTGGCACTTGGTGTTCATGGCCTGCAACTTGGCGCGCGCGAGGGCGGGCAGCAGCATCGACGCCAAAATGGCAATGATCGCGATGACCACCAAAAGTTCGATCAAGGTGAATCCCGCGCGGCCTCTGCTTTTTGGGATTACTGTGCTGCTCTTTTTCATACATTGCCTTACTTTTAGCACGGCCGCCGACTCTTTCCGAGCCGGCGGCCCGTGCTCCTAACTTACCTCACATTATTGGCTGGTGCGATAAAACCGCTCCGGCGTGCCGGGCGCGACTGGCAGCGTTACCGTAAAGTTTCCGCTGCCGTCGTAAGAGTTCGTCGCAATCGGGGTCCAATTGGCCGTGGGCACATTGGTCGCCGTGAGAACGTAATACGTTCCGTTCGGCTTCCCGCCCGTCCCGGAGAACGTCACATTTCCACCCGACAGAGTGGTGCTGCCGATGGTCACTCCGCCATTCACGGTGATTTTGCCGGCGTTCAGCTGGCTGAGATCCCACGTCAGGCCTGCGCCGAGCGAGGGCAGGGAAGTGGAGGAGAATTGGCCATTATAATTGGCCGCGTTGAACAATTGATAGGTCGTGCCGGCCGTCAAGGCCGCGCCGCTGACGTTCACCACGTTCAATGCGCCGCCGTAGGTGATATTGCCCCCGGCTTGCACGACGTCATTCGAGCCGTTGCTGGCCAGCTTCATCAGCAAGGAGCCGCCGAGTTGCACATTGTTGGCCACGGCAATCGTGCCGACAGGGTTCGAGCCGGCCGTGATGCCGAGGGTGACATTCGTTCCGCCCGGTGCAATGGTCGAGCCGGCGAGCGCGGTCAAGTTGCCATTGATGGCGCCGATGCCGCCCAGAGTCTGGACGCTGGTCAGCGTCAAGGTTTGGTCGTTGCGGCCGCTGGCATCAATATGTGTGACAGTGGAATCGTTGCCGCCGAAGAAGATCAGCGAGCTATGGGAGATGGCGCCGTTGCCTTTCAACGCCACTTCCGGGCTATTGCCCGGCGTGCTGATAATCGTCGGTCCGGTGTAGGTATTGTCGGAGGAGAACACAAGCGCATGGTTCCAGTAATCCACAATGAAACCGCCGGCGCCGCTGATGAGGTTCGTGTAAACCAGATTATGATCGCCCAGGACGAAGTGGGCCACACCGTTGAGCACGATGGCGCTGCTCACCGGCTCGTCGTTGCCGCTGCTGCCCCAGCTATACCAATTGGCGCTGTCTTCCAGGATGACCGTGCTGCCGGTGAAGGCCGCCGGCGCCGTCCAAAGATCGACCCGGCCATTGCTCATCACATGGAAACTGCCATTATAGCCGCCATTCCAAAAGCTGACTTCGCAATTCGGACTGACGGTGAACATGGTCGCCGGATTTTGGAACGTGTTATCCAGGTATTTCATGCCGAAATTCCCGCCTTGCAGCGTGATGCCCGGCACGTTCGCTGCGACGGTGGGGGAATTCCATTCGCCGTAACCGGCGCCTGCCGACCAATCGATGGTCAAGTTATGCGGCCCGCTCACGAGGGAGCCGCCCGCCAAATCCCAGCGGCTGCTGCCGCCGAAGGTGGTGTCGCCGGTCATCACGACATTCATCACCTGGCCGTATTGCGCCCCGCCGCTGTTGAAGATGGCCCCTTTGCCCGTGGCGCCCGCGCCGGCGACGGTGATCGTTTTGTCATCGGCCAGCGGGCTGCCGCTGAAATCCATCGTGGCGCCATTGCTCACGATGACGAAGGAGACTGAATTAAAGGCGTAGTTGCCCGCCGCCACTGTGCCGCCGTCGATGAAAACCGGCCCGGTGAGATTATATCCCGTATTGAGCGTCAGTGTGCTGGAGCCTTTTTTGATCAATGTGCCGGGGCCGTTGAGGCTGCCGGAGCCATTGAAGAGGTAATTGTTCGCGCTCGAATTAACCGTGACAAAGCTCGGAGACACGGCCGCATCGACCGCGACGGTCGTCGGAACACCGGTCGTATCGTCGAAGACGGCTTTGTCGGCGTCAGCGAAGGCCGACGCCGTGCTCGTCGTCGTGTCGAGCCAGTTGACCGTGCTATTGTCCCACAAGCCGTTGTTGCCGGCGGCCACCCATTGCAAGGTGTCGCCGGGGGTGAGCAAGGAGAGGGAGACCGTGGCGCTGTTGGTCGCCCCGTTGGCGTTGCCGACGGTAACGGAATAGTTGACGTCATCGCCCGGGCCGACGTTAAGCAACGTCAGCGTCGCATTGGTTTGGTTCAACAACGGCGAACCGCTCTTATACCATTGATTGGTCATGGCCAAGGCGCTGACGGCGGTGACGCTAAATGTGACGGCGCTGCCGGTGTAAATCGTTTGCGATTGCGGCTGGGTGGCGATGATGGGGCGGCTGGTCGCCGGGCTGGAATTGAGAAGGCCGGCGTAATAGTGGTTCAGCACCTGGGCTTGCGACAGGCCGTGTTTGTAAATGGCCACTTCGCTGATGTTGCCGTTGAACAAACGGCCATTGCCGGAGCTGCTGCCGTCACCGATCGCCCAGTCGTCGCCAAAGGTGACGGAGCCGGAGGTGTCGGGATTGCGCTGCTGCAACACGCCGTTTTCGTAAAGACTGCAATTGGTGCCATCGCTGGACATGACGACATAGGTCCAACTGGTGGCCTGGGTTCCGCCCGTGACCCCTACGCTGCCGGACGAGGCATAGTAATTGGCGCCATAAGGCCCATTGACCCGCAGCACAATTTCCTGCCCGGACGAACTGTCGTAGCCTTTGGCCACGATGTCCGCGAACTCCGAGGAACTGGAGGGCTGCACCCACGCTTCAATCGTGATGGGGCCGGTGAAATTCAACAAGCCCGCGTTGCCTTGTTGACTCAAGTCAATCGCCGCGCCGCCATTGAAGTAGCCCGCGTTGGGAATGTAGGCGGAAGGGCCGGCTGCGGCGGTGACGCCGGCGACGACGCCGTCGTTGCCGTTGCCGGACAAGTCAGGAGCCACGTCGGTGCCGTCGGCGGCGGGGTTCAAAGCGTAATACGCCAGGGGATTGTCCCCGAGCACCGTGCTCGCGTAATCCGCGCGGGCCGAGGCCGCGGGCAGCAGCGCCAGGCCGAGGCCAAGGGTGAAAAATCCATGAAAACGTTTATTCATAAGGTGGGTGAGGTTACTTTTGACAGGAACACGAAGCGCCGATTGTTGAACTGGTATTCATGTTATGTGGTTCGATTTGAGCTTTCCATAGAGCCGGGCTCCAAGGAATAGACAAACCAACGGACTGCATGGACAATTGACCGACAACCGCCGCAAAATCCTGTTGCGTTCAACAAATGGCATTACCCAAATTTAACACTGCTCCCCGCTTCTTCCCATGAGCTTTTAGGGAAAACTATTGACGTTTTTCGTCACGTTCGTCAGGGCTTGCGCGCGGTATTCGGACGGCGTGACTTTTAAGCGGCTTTTGAAAATGCGGCTGAGATGCTCCACATGCGCCAACCCGACTTTTTCGGCGATGATTGACAGTGAAAAATCGGTCTCCGCCAAAAGCTGTTTCACGCGGTCCAGACGGATGCGCAGAATCTCATCCTTGGGCGAGCGCCCCAGCAGTTTCAGGAAACGCCGGTCCAGGGTGCTGCGCGACATTGGCGCCGCCCGCAGCACGTCCGCCACATCGATGCCATCGCACGCGTGCTCCCGGATAAAACGGGCGGCGGCGGCGATTTGCCGGTCCTCCATGGCCAGCACGTCCGTGGAACGGCGCGTCACGATGCCGCTCGGCGCCACGAAGATTTCGCCCGCCGGGATTTTTGCGCCCGCCATCATGCGCGCCAGCAGCGCCGCGGCCTCGTAGCCAATGCGCTCGGCATTGGGCACGACGCTTGACAGCGGCGGGTCGGACAGGTTGCAAAGGACGTCGTCATTATCCACGCCGATCACGGCGATTTCCTCGGGAGACGCCACACCGGTGGCGCGGCAGGCATCCAACACTTGCTGGCCGCGCATGTCGTTGCACGCCATGAGGCCGATGGGTTTGGGCAGCTTTTTAATCCAGTTTGCCACCTCGCCGCCGTCCTTTAAACCAAGGCCTTCATACTGGGCAGTGTCGCCTTTGGGCAGCGGAGCCGAATCCGTGTAAACGTGGCAGGGAAAGCCCGCGCGCCGCACAAAATCCACGAAGCTATCACGGCGTTCGTCCGAATAATCCGCGCCGTTGAACCCGCAGAAAGCAAAGTGTCGAAAGCCGCGCTCCTTCAAATGCTCGCCGCAGAGCCGGGAAATGGCGGTGTTGTCGGCGAGAATGCCGGGCTTGCCGAGCTTGGGATTGGCGTGGCGCAGATAGACGGCAGGCACTTTCAATTGCTCGATCACTTGGACCACATCGCGGTTTTCCAGGCGCGAAATAATGCCGTCGCCCCGCCAATTTTTGAGCCAGCCAGGCGTGTCATCACACAAATTCAGGTCCTGGAAGAAAATCGACCACGAATCGTTTTGGCGCACGAATTTGGCCACGCCCCACAGCACGCCGCGTCCGTAGCCGCGCGACGATTCGACCAACAGCGCGACCCGCGGGCGGCGGGCATGTTTGACAAATTTCTTCATTGTAGTTGGCCGATATTTCCATAATTTAGCGGGGTTGCAAGCCCGGCCGAATTCATGAAAACGCGTGAAAAGCTCGAAGGCTTCGCGGGGCAGCGTCTCGTGGTGGCGCCGCGTCCGGTGGTGGCCACCGCCTTGAAGCATCCGTTGCTGATGAACTTGCTGCCCACGGATGCCGGCTATTATCCGAAAGCCAGGGGCCACACCTGCACGCGGGAGCGCGGCTGCCAGGAGGTTATTTTTATTTACTGCGCGGAAGGCAATGGCTGGTGCGAGATTGCCGGGCAGCGCCATGCCGTGGGCAAAAACCAATTGCTCGTCATCAATGCCGGCACGCCGCACACCTACGGCGCGGCCAAGCAAAAGCCCTGGACCATTCATTGGTTCCACGCCGTCGGCTCCAATATGCCGCATTATCTGGAGCGGCTGGGAACATCGGATGCCAAGCCCATCGTTTCCCTCGGTGGCGACGTCCAGCTTTACTCGCTTTTTGAAGATGTGCGCGAGGGATTGCAGCACGGTTTCACCCTGACACATTTGATTTATGCCGCGCATTCACTCGCCCATTTGATGGGGCTGATCCTGCGGCATCACGAGGAGTTCTGGCACGGTGAGACGAGCGCGCGCGAACGGATCGACAAAAGCATTGAGTTTATGAAAAGTCATTTGCGCGAGCCTTTGAATGTCGCCGCGCTGGCCGCGTTGGTGAGCCTGTCGCGTTCGCATTACACCACGCTTTTTCGGCGCGTCACCGGCTATGCGCCGCTGAATTACCTGAACCATCTGCGGATGCAGCGCGCCGTGGAATTGCTCAACTCCACCAATTGGCCGATCAAACAAATCAGCGATCACCTGGGCTTTTCCGATCAATTTTATTTTTCGCGCGCCTTTCGCAAGATGCACAGCCATTCCCCTTCCGAACATCGCCGGCATTATGGGATTTGAAGGCGCGTCAGCCAATTGTCCATGCGCATCATTGCAATGTCCATTCCGGCGGCGCGGGACGCGTGCCATCATCCCTTATCCACTGATGGCGGGATGATGCCCGGCCAGCATTAACGAAATGATCACGACTGTGAACCACGGGGGCGCCGGCCTCAAGGCCCAGATCAACGCCGGCTACGTCTGGCTGATTTGCAGCGTGGCCGCGATGGGCGGCCTGCTGTTCGGCTGGGATTGGGTCGTCATTGGCGGAGCCAAGCCTTTTTTCCAGCGTTACTTTCAGCTCACCAGCGAAGCCCAGATTGGCTGGGCGAACAGCTGCGCGCTCACCGGTTGTTTGACAGGTGCGCTCCTCGCCGGCGCCTTGAGCGATAAATTCGGACGCCGCCGTTTGCTGCTGGCCTCCGCGCTTTTATTCGCGGTGACCTCGCTGGGCAACGCCCTCGCGGGAACTTTCGCGGTTTTTATTGCCTGGCGCATCGCCGGGGGTGTCGCCATCGGATTGGCCTCCAGCCTGTCGCCGATGTACATTGCCGAGGTGGCGCCAGCCCAGATGCGCGGCCGGCTCGTGGCCATTAACCAGCTCACCGTCGTCGTCGGAATTTTGTTCGCCCAATGCCTGAATTGGTTTCTCGTGCGCAACTTGCCGCCCGGCGCCACCGATGAATTTATCCGCACCTCCTGGTTCGGCCAAAGCGGGTGGCGGTGGATGTTCGGTTTGACCGCTGCGCCCGCCGCGCTGTTCTGGCTGGGGATGTGTTTTGTCCCGGAAAGCCCGCGCTGGCTGGCCAAGAACGGACGGAGCGCGGAGGCTGGCAGGATACTCACGAAGATTGGCGGATCTGATTACGCCGCCGCCGCCGCGGCCGATATTCAATCGACGCTCTCGCGCGAGGAAATTCAGCGCGTTCATTTTTCGGATTTGCTTGAGCCCCGGCTGCGGCGTGTCATGGCGCTGGGCATCGTGCTGGCCGTGTTTCAGCAATGGTGCGGCATTAACGTCATCTTTAATTATGCCGAGGAAATTTTTCGCGCGGCGGGCTACGACATTTCGACGGTGCTGAAGAACATTGCGTGGACGGGGTCGGTCAATTTGGTTTTCACGCTGGTGGCGCTCGGGATGGTGGATCGCAACGGGCGCCGTCCGTTGATGCTGTTTGGCTCGGCCGCTTTGGCGGTGATTTATGCGGGAATGGGGGCGTGTTATTTCGCCGGGGTGAAGGGGCTGCCGATGCTGCTCCTCGTGCTGGCGGCCATTGCCTGTTATGCGATGTCGCTGGCGCCGGTCACGTGGGTGGTGATTTCGGAAATCTTTCCCAACCGCATTCGCGGCGCCGCCATGGCGGTGGCGGTCTCGGCTTTATGGGTGGCGTGTTTCGTCTTGACGTATAGCTTCCCCACGCTGAACGCGCGGCTCGGGCCGGCAGGCGCCTTCCTGCTCTATGCCGGCATTTGCGCGGCGGGATTTCTGTATATCAAATTCAAATTGCCGGAAACCAAAGGCAAATCGCTGGAGCAACTGGAGCGGGAATTGGTGGTGGAGCGATGAATCCCGGAGTGACCGTGCGGATCGAGAAGTTGGCGCTGCCAACCTATTTGCCCGCGCCGCCCGACAAGAACCCGATGTTTCTGGAAACGCGCGTTTACCAGGGCAGCAGTGGGAAGGTTTATCCCCTGCCGTTCACCGATCGCATCGCGGAAAAGCCGGTGACGCGCGAGTGGCAGGCCATTTGGATTGAAAATGAGTTTGTGCGGGCGATGGTTTTGCCGGAAATAGGCGGGCGCATTCACCTGTTTCAGGACAAAACCAACGGTTGCGACGTCATCTATAATCAGCCGGTCATCAAGCCGGCGCTGGTGGGGTTGGCGGGGCCCTGGATTTCCGGCGGCATTGAATTTAATTGGCCGCAACATCACCGGCCCGCGACTTTTTTGCCCGTCGATTTCGAAATCGAAGAGCATGCCGATGGCTCGAAAACCATTTGGTGCAGCGATCACGATCCGCTGTGCCGCATGAAAGGCATGCACGGCGTTTGTCTGCATCCGGACCGCAACGTTTTGGAGCTGAAGGCGCGCGTTTATAATCGGACGCCATTTGTGCAGACATTTTTGTGGTGGGCCAACGTGGCCACGCGCGTGCATGAGGCGTATCAAAGTTTTTTCGCGCCGGATGTTTCCTACGTGGCCGATCATGCGCGCCGCTCCATGAGCGAATATCCGCTGGCGCAAGGCTTTTATTATGGCGTCAATTATGGGGAACGCGGGCGGCGGGGCGTCCCGAAGGATGAGGCGCCGGCGCAATTTGTCCCGGGGACCGGCCCTTCGTGCGCGCCGAACGACCTGTCCTTTTACGCCAATATTCCAGTGCCCACATCGTATATGTGCATGGGCAGCCGGGAGGATTTTTTCGGCGGTTACGATTACGCCGCGCAATCCGGCATCGTGCATGTGGCCAATCACCATATCTCGCCGGGCAAAAAACAATGGACGTGGGGCAACCACGAATTCGGCTACGCCTGGGACCGCAATCTAACCGACCCCGACGCGCGCGGAGAATATGCGCCCTATATTGAATTGATGGCCGGCGTTTACACCGATAACCAACCGGACTTCAGCTTTCTGCAGCCGGGTGAGACGAAAACCTGGAGCCAGTTTTGGTATCCCATTCAAAAAATCGGCCCCGCGCAGCACGCCAATATTCACGCCGCGCTTCGTTTTGATTTGGCTGGCGACGTCATGAAGTTGGGTGTGGCGGTGACAAGACGTCACCCGCAAACGGCGATTATCATTTTCGCCGAGGGCGTGGAAGTGGCGCGCGTGACGCGGGATCTGGCGCCGGGCGCGCCCTGCCTCGAAGAAATAAAATTGCCGCGCGCTTTCGCGCCGGCCGCGGTGCGAGTGCAGGTCGGCGATTTAATTTCGTATCAGCCGAAAGCGAGCGCGAAAACGCCCGTTCCCGCTGCGGCCACGGAGCCGCCGGCTCCCCAAGAGATTGCAAGCAACGATGAGTTGTTCATCACCGGCCTCCATTTGGAGCAGTATCGCCACGCCACCCGGTCGCCGGTTTTGTATTGGCGGGAGGCGCTGCGGCGTGATCCATTGGATGCCCGCTGCAATAATGCGCTGGGCCTGTGGCATCTGAAACGCGGCGAATTTGCCGCGGCCGAGAAATGCTTTCGCCGATCCGTCGAACGCTTGACACGGCGCAATCCCAATCCTTACGACGGTGAGGCCTTCTACAATCTGGGCTTGTGCCTGCGTTTCCTCGGGCGGGACGGCGCCGCGTATGACACGATTTACAAGGCTGCGTGGAATCAGGCCTGGGCGGGCGCGAGTTATCATGCCCTCGCCGAGATCGACGCCGCCCGCAAAAATTGGGCGGACGCCCTCGAGCATCTCACGCGCGCTCTTCGCTTCGACACCCAGAATCTGCGCGCGCGTAATTTGCAAGCCGTCGTCCTGCGAAGGTTAAATCGGACGTCGGAGGCGGACGCCATGATCGCCGAAACTTTGGCGGCCGATCCCTTGGACGCCTGGGCGAGATTTCTGCGCGACGGAGTGGCGGGCGGCGATTTGCAGGTGAAACTCGATCTGGCGCACGATTACGCGCGCGCGGGAATGTTTGCGGAGGGAATTGAAATTTTGCGCGAGCCCGTCGCGCCGCCGCGCGATTTGCCGGATCAGAGCTGGGGAGCGGCGCCGCTGGCGCAATATACGTTGGGCTGGCTGCATCAGCGGAACGGCGACCCGACGGCGGCGCAGGCCAGTTTCACTCGCGCCTCTGAATTGCCGCCAGATTATTGTTTCCCCGCGCGGCTGGAGGAATTCGCGATTTTGGCGTCGGCCATGGAGGCCCAGCCCAAGGACGCGCGCGCGCCCTATTATCTGGGCAATTTGTTATACGATCGCCGCCGCCATGAGGAAGCCATGCGCGCGTGGGAAAAAGCCGCGCGGCTCGACCCCGGTTTTTCCATCGTCTGGCGCAATCTTGGCATCGCCTATTTCAATATCTCGCGGAAACCCGCGAAAGCCCGCGCCGCCTATGATCGCGCGTTCCGCGCCAATTCGTCCGATGCGCGGTTGCTTTACGAGCGTGATCAACTTTGGAAGCGCCTCGGTGAAAAACCGGTAAAACGCCTGCGGGAGTTGGAAAAATTCCCGGCGCTGACAGCGGCGCGCGACGATCTCACTCTGGAGCTCTGTGCGCTTTACAACCAAACCGGCCAGCCCGAGCGCGCCGCCCAGTTGCTGGAAAGCCGGCAATTTCAGCCGTGGGAAGGCGGCGAAGGCGGGCCGCTGGCCCAGCACGCGCGCGCCCACATGGCGTTGGGTTCCGGGCGTTTGGCGGCGGGCGATTTTGCGGGCGCGCGGAAACACTTCGAAGCCGGCCTGGCCGCGCCGCGCAATTTGAGCGAAGCCCGTCATCTTTTGTCCAATCATAGTGATATTCATCTTCGGCTTGGCGAGGCGTGGCGCGGGTTGGGTGAGGAAAAAATGGCGCGCAAACATTGGCAGGCGGCGGCGCATTTCAAGGGCGATTTTCAGGAGATGAGTGTGCGCGCTTTTAGCGAGATGACTTTTTACTCCGCGCTGGCGTGGAAAAAACTCGGCCAGGCTGCGAAAGCGAAAAAGCTGCTCGCCGGCCTGCTGGCTTACGCGCAAAAACTCCAAAAGGCCCCGGCGCGCGTCGATTATTTTGCGACCTCGCTGCCCACGATGCTGCTCTTTGCCGATGACTTGCAGTTTCGCCAGGAAACGACTGCCTTGTTTTTGCAGGCGCAGGCGCAGCTCGGGCTGGGCAAAAAGGCGCGGGCCAAAAAGCTCCTGCAAACGGTGTTGCGGCGCGATCCCAATCACGCCCTCGCCGCCGATTTCTGGCGCGGCGTCGATGATGTTTCTCCATGAAAGCGCTTACGCCCGCATTCCATGTTCAGCAGATCCAAGGCTTTGCCATTCACGTTTTGCGCAGCGAGGAAATGGAGCTGGCGGTCGCGCCCGAGCTTGGCGCCAAAATTATTTCCCTGAAAAATCTGCGCACGCAACGCGAATGGCTGTGGCATCCGCAAGGCCCTTTGAAATTGTTCAAAAACCAGCCGCACGATGAATTTTCGGCCAGCCCGCTCGTCGGAATGGATGAATGCCTGCCCACGATCGCGGCCTGCGCGTGGCGGGAGCGGCCGCTGCCGGATCACGGCGAATTGTGGAATCGTTCCTGGACGGTGGACGCAGCGGCATGGCAAAACGGGGTCTTGACCACTCGGATGAAGCTGAAATGTTCGCCGCTAGTGTTCGAGCGCACCATCGAATTGCGCGGACAGGAAGCGGTGATGGATTATACTTTGAACAATTTGAGCAGTTCGACGGAACAATATATCTGGGCGCTGCATCCGCTTTTGCGCCTGATGGAAGGCGATGCCTTGGAGTTGCCTGAATCCACCCGCGCCCGCCTCCCCAGCGCGACCTGGCTGGATGACCTCAGCGCCTCGCCTGCGCGAAATTGCGCGAAGATTTTTGCGCGGCCGGTCGTTGACGCGTGGGCGGCGGTCAAAAACGAAGCGCAAGGCGACCGCCTGGAATTTGCGTGGGATGCGAAAGACCACAACACGCTCGGCCTTTGGCTGACGCGCGGCGGGTGGCACGGCCACCATCATTTCGCAATCGAGCCGACCAATGCCGATGACGATTCCCTGGCCGTCGCGGCGGCCCGCGGGGCGTGCGGCAGCATCGCGGCCCGCAGCTCGGCGCAATGGCGGATTTCCTTGCGCGTCGGACTTTAACGCGTTCCATTTTTACCCAAATGAAATCCCAACACTTCCTTGCCATCCTGGCTTTCGCCGTGGCTGCGCCTACGGTTCGGGCGGACGCGACCGGCGCGTTGCCCGAGTCACGCCGTTTTTCGGTCAGCGCGAAAACGTTCACGGTTTCTTTTCGCGTTGGTTCCGATGGGCGCCTTTATCAAATTCCTTTTGGCGCCGCGGAGGACAACGCGAAACCCAAACGCGATGACGAAGCGTATCCGCAGGCGGGTGACGGCTATATATGGGAGCCGGCGTTGCAGGCGGTCCATGTGGATGGCAATACCTCCACGGCGCTGGTCTGCGATGGCGTCGCGCAAACGAACATCTCGCCCGACGTGGCCGAAACCCGGGTGCATTTGCATGACGCCGCTTATCCGTTTGCAGTGACGCTGTGTTTTCGCGCGCATCAGCAGGACGACGTCATCGAGCAATGGGCGGAGATTCGCCACGCCGAAGCGGGCGTCGTGACACTGCGCCGTATGGCCTCCAGCTCGCTGCTGCTTGCGGGTGATGTTTACTTGACACATTTCTTCGGCGATTGGGCCAAGGAGATGCTCGCCCCCATCACCGAGAAAATCACTCCCGGGGTGAAAATCCTGGATTCCAAGCTGGGCGTGCGGGCCGAGCAATTTCAAAATCCTTCCTTCTACCTCTCCCTGCGCCAGCCCGCCACCGAAACCAACGGCGAAGTCCTGGCCGGTTCGCTCGCCTGGTCTGGCAGCTTCCAAACCGCGCTCGATGACAACAGCCGCGGCGTGCGCGCGCTCTGCGGCATCAATCCATTTGACTCGGCTTATTTTCTGAAAGCCGGCGAAACGTTCACGACCCCCACGATGATTTGGGCTTGGAGCTCCCACGGCTTGGGCGATATGAGCCGGAAATTGCACGCCTGGGCGCGGGACTTCGGCCTGCGCGACGGCCACCAAACCCGCACCGTGCTGCTCAACAATTGGGAAGCCACGGGATTTGATTTTGATTTCAACCGCCTCGTTGGTTTGTTTGGTCCGGCCCGCGAGATTGGGGCCGAGTTGTTTTTGCTGGACGACGGCTGGTTTGGCAACACCTACCCGCGGCTCAACGATCACGCCGGCCTGGGCGATTGGCAGCCCAACCGCACCCGGTTTCCCAACGGCCTCGCTCCGCTCGCGGCCGAGGCGGTGCAACGCGGGCTGCGCTTCGGAATTTGGATGGAGCCGGAAATGGTTAATCCGAACAGCGATTTGTTTCATGCGCATCCGGATTGGGTTATTTGCCAGCCGAAACGCGAATTGGAATTGCAGCGCAATCAGCTCGTGCTCGACTTGACACGCCCCGCCGTGCAGGACTTTGAATGGGGCGTCATCACCAACATCCTGAGCGTGCCCGGCATCACCTACGCCAAATGGGATTGCAACCGCTACCTCACGCAGCCGGGGTCGTCGTATCTGGCGCCGGATCGCCAGTCCGAACTGTGGATCGACTACGTGCACGCGGTTTATGCGCTCATGGCCAAGACCGCCCAAACTTTTCCCAACACGGAATTGATGCTCTGCTCGGGCGGCGGCGCGCGCGCGGATTATGGCGCCTTGAAATATTTCCAGGAATTCTGGCCGAGCGACAACACCGACCCCGTCGCGCGTGTGGCTATGCAGTGGGATTATTCCTACTTTTTCCCGTGCCTGGCGCTGGCGAGCCATGTGACGCATTGGGGCAATCGCCCCATGCACTTCGCGTGCTCCGTGGCGATGAGCGCGCGCTTCGGCATGGATTTGGACCTCACGAAATTATCGGCGGAAGACAAGGCGATTTGCGCCGGCGCCATCAGCGCCTACAAGGAGATTCGGGATGTGACCGCGCTCGGCGATCTTTATCGCCTGGAAGATCCGCATCGCGGTGATCGCGGCGCGCTGAATTTTGTTTCAGCCGACCAGACGCGGGCCGCCTTGTTTGTGTTCCAACTGCACGATGGGGAAAATGCCGCGGCGCGCCCGCAAGGCCTGGACCCGGCGAAAACCTATCGCATTCACGAGTTGAATCCGGCTCCCGGCCGTCCCGCGCTCGGCCAGGAAGGCAAAACGTTGACCGGCGAGGAATTGATGCGGGACGGAATCGCGCCCTCATGCACCAAGGCGTTGGAAGCCTGCGTCATTGAACTAGGCTCGTGATGGCGCGCGCGTTCTCCAGCCGCAAAATTTTCGGCGCTTTGTTCGCGTCGGCGTGGCTGGGATGTCCCTTGCTCGTGTCCGCGGTGACTTCGTGGACGCTTAATTCGCCGCGGCAGGAATGCTCCATCAGCGTCACGCTGGATGACGCAGGAAAGCTAAGTTACGAGGCGGCGCGCGGCGGAATAGTGGTTATTTCCAAATCCGCTCTCGGATTGCGTTGCGACGATGAGGATTTTTCCGGTCCGCTCACGCTGGCTCAGAGCGGGAGCGTGGAAAAGAAACGCGAAAAATATGAGTTGTTCGCCGGCGCCAATCCCCGCGTGGATCACGTTCTCCATCATCGCACGCTGACCTTTCAGAACGCCAACCACGCCGTCCTGGCGCTCGACCTGGCGGCCAGCTCCGAAGGCGTGGCCTTCCGCTATCGCTTTCCCGCAAGCTCCAGCCGGGTGCGCGTGGCGTTGGCCGAAAACACCGCTTTCGCTGTGCCCGTTTCCGCGCGCGGCTGGCTGCAGCCTTACCATGCCGCCGGTCCATACACGCCCGCCTATGAGGACTTTTACTTTCACGTCGCACCCGGCGATCCGCCGCCGGATTCCCGGCAGAAAGCGGTGGGCTGGGCCTTTCCCGCTTTGTTCGAGACTCCCGGCGCCGCGTCTTGGGTGTTATTGACAGAAACCGGCACGGACGAATCCTATTGCGCCTGCCATCTCGCTCCCGATTCGGCCGATGGCATCTATCGGATCGCCTTTCCGAAGGCCGATGAAACCACGCGCGGCTATACGAATCAATTCGGGCCCGAGCCGCGTTACACGTTGCCTTGGACGATGCCGTGGCGGGTGATGGTGCTGGCGAAATCCGCCGCCGACATTGCCACTTCCACCCTCGTCACCGACCTCGCGCCGCCGTCGCGCCTGGCGGACACTTCGTGGATCAAGCCGGGCCGCGCCTCGTGGGCGTGGTGGTCTTATCCCGACGGGCCCGCCACCGCGCAATTGTTCGATAACTTCACGGATTTCGCGGCCAAAATGGGATGGGAATACACTCTGTTCGACGCCGGTTGGTGGACGCCCGGATTGAAGCCCATCGCCCAATACGCGCAACAGAAAGGGATCGCGCCGCTCGCCTGGAATTATGCCGGCGATTTTTATGACGCCGCCAAACGCCACGCCAAGCTCGATCAGATGGCCGAGGCCGGCGTTCGCGGCGTGAAGGTGGATTTCTGGTGCTCCGATCGGCAGGAAGCGATGGCCGCGCAACAAGCTTTGATGCGCGACGCCGCGTCGCGAAAAATTCTCGTCAATCTGCATGGCTGCTCCATCCCACGCGGTTGGCAGCGCACCTGGCCGAACTTTGTCAGTTGCGAAGCAGTGCTGGGCAGCGAATCCTATTTTTACGAGCCGCGCTACACGGAGAAAGCGGCCGAGTTGAACACCGTTTTGCCTTTTACGCGGAACGTGGCGGGGCCGATGGATGTGACGCCCATTGCCTGTTCGCCCAAGAAATTTCCGCGCCTCACCACGGCGGCGCATCAACTGGCGGCGGCGCTCATTTTCACGTCGGGCATCGTGCATTACGCCGATCAACCGGAATTTTTCGAATCGCTGCCGCCGTCGGTGCGGCAAATCTTTCGCGACGCGCCAGCGCGCTGGGATGAAACGCGCTGCCTCGTGGGACAGCCGGGGGAATTGGCGGTGTTCGCGCGACGCGCGGGCGCAAGCTGGTTTATCGCGGGCATTAACGGCACGCCGCATGCGCTGCCGGTGAAAGTTGATCTGGCGCCATTTAAAAGATTCAAACATCGTCTCGCGGTGACGGAAGGGGCCGAGGCGCGGATGCAGGTGGCGGCGGCTCCATTGCCGCCCAGCGGCGAATGGCGCAGCGAAATCCCCGGGCGCGGAGGTTTCATTTTGCGTCTGGATAAATAGTTTTGTTTATGGCGAATCAACGAATGCGAGCGCTTGCGGCAGCTTCACTTTTGCTGGTCGGGTTGGCGGCCCGGGCCGTCGCGGCGGCGTATCCCTATTTGCCCACTGAGACGACGATCTGGTTTGATGCGCCCGCGAAAAGTTTCACGGAATCGCTGCCGCTGGGCAACGGGCGGTTGGGCGCCATGATGTTTGGAGGAACCGACGAGGAGCGTGTTGTGCTCAACGAAAGTTCGGTGTGGTCGGGTTCGCCGCAAGACGCCGACCGCCCTGACGCCTACAAAGTCCTGCCGGAAATCCGCCGCCTCTTTCTCGAGGGAAAAAATCTTCAGGCCGAAGCGCTCGTGAACGCAAATTTCATTTGCCAGGGGCCCGGCTCGAGCGGCCCGCAATATGGCTGTTATCAAGTGCTGGGGAACCTGCGGCTTTCATTTCCGGGCGGCGGCGCGCCGGTGACGGGATATCGCCGGGAATTGAATCTTAATGACGCGGTCGCGAGCCTGAGTTACGTGCGCGGGGGCGTGACGTTTCATCGCGAAATGTTTTCCACCGCGCCGGATCAAGTGATGGTTTTGCGCTTATGGGCGGATCAGCCCGGGCAGATTTCCTTCACGACCAAGCTCGACCGCCCGGAACGCTTTGCCACCACCGCGCCCGCGCCTGACGAATTATTAATGACAGGCCAGCTGGACAACGGCGTGGATGGCAAAGGCGTCCGCTATGCGGCGCGGGTGAAGGTTCAGCATCACGGCGGCAAAGTCAGCGCGGAAAATAATGCGATCACCATCGCAGGCGCGGATGAAGTATGCTTGATCATCGGCGCCGCCACGGATTATCGCGGGTTCGCCGGCCGGCAAACCGCCGATCCGGAGGCCCAGTCGCGGCGCGACGTCAATGCCGCGGCGCGAAGATCCTACGCCTCGTTGCGCAAGCGGCATATCGCCGACTATCAAAAATATTTTCATCGCGTCTCCTTGCAATTGCCCGGAGCCCAGACGCCCGAGGCGGCGCTGCCGACCCCGCGGCGCATTGAGGCCGCCCGCGCCCAAGGCGATCCGAGTTTGGCGGCGTTGTATTTTCATTTCGGCCGCTATCTCCTGATTTCCTCGTCGCGCCCCGGCGGTCTGCCGCCGAATTTGCAAGGCATCTGGGCGGAGGAACTGCACACGCCTTGGAATGGCGATTGGCACCTGGATGTGAATGTCGAGATGAATTATTGGCCGGCGGAAGTGTGCAATCTCTCGGACTTGATCCAGCCGCTCTTCGCGCTGACGGCGTCGCTGCAGGAGCCCGGCGCCAAGACTGCCCATGATTATTACCGCGCGCGCGGCTGGGTGGCGCATGTGATTGCCAATCCGTGGGGCTTCACCTCGCCCGGTGAATCGGCCAACTGGGGCTCGACCACCAGCGGCTCCGGCTGGCTTTGCCAGCATTTGTGGGATCACTGGCTTTTTACACATGACAAGCAATTCCTGGCCTGGGCTTACCCGGTGATGAAGGGCGCGGCGCTGTGCTACTCGGACATGCTGATCGAGGAGCCCCAGCATCATTGGCTGGTCACGCCGGCGAATTCCCCGGAAAATTCTTTTGAGATGCCCAACGGCCAGCATGCGTCCATCGCGCTCGGCTCCACCTTTCAATCGCAAATTACCCGGTATCTTTTCACGGCCTGCATTGAATCGGCGCAAATTCTCGGCGTGGACGAGGATTTTCGGCAAAAACTTGCCGCGCAAAGGGCCCGGCTGATGCCCACACAGATTGGTCCTGACGGTCGCGTGCAGGAATGGATTGAGCCGTATAAGGAGGCGGAGCCGCATCATCGGCATACCTCGCACCTGTGGGGCTTGTATCCTAGCGACGAGATTTCGGCGCGGACGACTCCGGCCCTCGCGCAGGCGGCCCGCCGCTCGCTGGAGGCGCGCGGCGATGACGGCGTCGGCTGGTCGCTGGCCTTCAAAGCGTGCCTGTGGGCGCGGCTCCAGGATGGCAACCACGCTTGGCAGTTGGTGCGAAAGGCGCTGGCTCCGGCCTACGGGATGGACATCCGCTATGACGCGGGCGGCGGGGTGTATCAGAATCTATTTGACACATGCCCGCCCTTCCAGATTGACGGCAATTTCGGCACGACGGCGGCCATTGGTGAAATGCTCGTGCAGAGCGAACACGACGTGGTGCAATTGCTGCCCGCGCTGCCGGATGATTGGAAAGACGGGACTGCCGCCGGTTTGCGCGCGCGGGGTGGGTTCCAAGTGGACATCACCTGGAAAGATCATCGTTTGACCCAGGCCGTCATTCGCCCCGACGCCGATGGGCCGGCGCAGGTGAGCTATCGCGGCCAGACGCGGACGATTGATTTTAAGAAGGGCAAAAGCGTGACGCTCGCTGGCTGGTAAGAGACGGAGAATTACGCCGTTTGGGGGATATGGCGAAGAACGGTTCTGGCGCAGACTAGGCCGGTGAACAGCAAAAGGAGTCTGCCGGCGGAGTCGCTCGCCTTATGACGACGCTCGAAAAAGCGCGAATCTTCTTCGCTTTAGGAGCCGGCCTGACGCTCTCTTGCCCTGCGCAAATTCAAAGCGTGGCGAGGACCACGGCCCATCCAAGCCAATATGAAAGAGTTGATTTCGCCGTTCGGCTGCGCGCGCCCAAACTAAATCCTTATCGGCAGGAGGAAGTGCGGTTGGACTTGAATCTCACCGCGCCGGCGGGTGGTCGCGTGCGGGTTCCGGCGTTTTTTGAGCGGGACGCCGAGGGCGGGGTTTCGGTTTGGGACGTGCGGTTCGCGCCGGCGGAGGCGGGGCGTTATGCGGGACAGATGGACTTGACGCTGGAAGGCGCGCCGGCCGGATCCGCTCCGGTGGAGTTGCTGGTTGAGCGCTCGAGCGCCAAGGGTTTCCTGCGCCCGGCGAATGCCTGGAGTTTTCGATTTGACAATGGGGAGCCGTTTCGAGGAATCGGGGAGAATATCGGGTGGGAATCCCGCCAGGCCGACAACGGCGGCGATGCGGACCGGCGTTATAACTACGAATATTTGCTGGGTAAATTGGCGGCGGCGGGCGGCAATTTTTTTCGGACGTGGATGTGCCCGTGGAACCTGCCTTTGGAGTGGAAGAGAGTCAATAATACGGACCGGTATCGCGACGATCCAGGAGCGTTGAATGCCTCGGCCATGCGCCGAATGGACGAGTTGGTGGAATTGGCGGAGGCGCGCGACCTTTACCTGATGCTGACGCTCAACAACTCGGGCGATTTGCAGGGCCGGGAATGGCGGCGCAACTCCTACAACAAAATCAATGGCGGCCCCGTGACGGAGCCGCAGGCGTTTTTCACGGACGCCGCCGCCAGGGCGCAGTTCAAAAATCGCCTGCGTTATTTGGTGGCGCGCTGGGGCTACAGTCCGCATCTCGCGGCGTGGGAGTTTTTCAACGAAATTGACAACCTGATGTATGGCTTGCCGCAGCCGATTCCCGATCGCGTCGTCACCGCGTGGCATCGGGAGATGGGTGAATATTTAAAGAGCATTGATCCGTATCAGCATATGGTGACGACGAGCATCTCGCATCGGGAGGTGGCGGGGCTCTACGAAATCCCGGCCCTGGATTTCAACCAATTGCATATTTACGGACATAACGGAGTCAGCCGCACGGGCACGTTCGCGACGGCGTTGCGGGCGGATTCCAGCCGGGATGGGAAGCCGTTTGTAGTGGGGGAATTCGGATTTGAATGGGATTGGAACAAGAACTTCGACGACGTCGCGCCGCAAATGAGCGCGGATTTCAAGAAAGGCCTTTGGCTCGGCGCCTTTTCGCCGACGCCGATTTTGCCGATGTCGTGGTGGTGGGAATATTTCGATCGGCGCGAGGTCACGCCGTATTTGCAGCGAGTAAGGAGCCTGGTTGACAGAATGCAAAAAGCCGGGGGCGGAAGTTATGCGGAGGCGGCTTGCGATTGGAGCGGCGCCACGCCGCCGCTGGCCGTGCGCTGCGGGGAAACATATTTTGTTTTATTGAGCAATGATAGCCGGAGCGAAATCAGCGGCGCCGTGTCACTGCCGGCGCTGACGGGAACGCATAAGGTGGAAGCGTATCGTCCCGAGACGGGTCTGACGGAGGAATGGCCGCGCCTGGCGGGTGGCGTCATCCCCGACGTCGCGGTGGCAGCGACAAATTATTTGGCGCTGATCATCTCGCCTGAAGCATCGTCGGGCGGGGCAGGGCGATAGCGTTGTTATGAGGCGCCGAAGATTGGCAGCGTTGGGGATGGCGGCTTTGGCGGCCACGGCGGGAAAAGGGCTGGCGAGTCCTCCGGTGATTGTGCCGCCGGGCGCGGCGCAGCAGTGGCAGAAGGTGGAATTTGTCATCACAAATGTTCCCGCGTCGGTCAATCCTTTTGATCCTGAGCAAGTGCGCCTGGACGCAACCTTTACGTTTCCTTCCGGAAAGCAGCTGATGGCGCCGGCTTTTTGGAGCCAGGATTATCGGCGGGCGCTGGCGGGCGGGACGGAGAACGACACGCCGGTCGGCGCCGCGGGATGGCGCTTGCGTTTCACGCCGCCCGAAGCCGGAGCCTACACGCTGACGCTGGTCACACAAACCAACCATCAAACATACGGCGCTCCCGTCGTCATGCAGTTCGCGGTTTCGGCCCGCACGCCGCCGGCGCGGTTTGGATATGTCAGCATCGGCGCCAATCAACAATATTTTCAAACGGGGGATGGGCGCGCGCTGCCGCTGAACGGCGAAGATGTGGCCTGGCCCTCCAGCCGAGGCACGTATGATTACGACACGTGGTTTGCCGCCATGCAAAAGGCGGGGGAAAACTTCGGCCGGATATGGATGTCGCCCTTTGGCTTTGGCCTCGAAGACACGGCGGGCGCGCTGGATCATTACGCGCTCGGGCCGGCTTGGGAATTGGACTACGTGCTCCAGTCGGCGGAGCAAAAAGGAATTTATTTGCAGTTGACGCTGGATTTTCACGGCATGTTTGTGACCCAGCCGGATTACTGGGGCTCAGGAAATTACTGGCCGCAGAACCCCTACAACGCTTCCAACGGCGGGCCGTGCGCCACTCCCAATGCTTTTTTCACGAATGCCACGGCGAAGGCCATTTACCAAAAGCGATTGCGCTATTTGATCGGCCGTTATGGGTATAGCCAGAATGTGCTGGCCTGGGAATTCTTCAATGAGATCGACAACGACTACGCTTTTTTGAACGCCAACGATGTGGCGGCATGGCACAAAGTGATGGGGGATTGGATGCGCACCAATGACAACTGCCACCATCTGCTGACCACGAGCCTTACCTACGCCAGTTCGCATCCGGAGTTATGGAATCTTCCCGAATTGGATTTCTGCTCCGAGCATTCCTATCTGGTGACGGCGTCGCCGTTCACGATTGCGTCCGACGCGCAAACCTTTCTGAAGACCTATCACAAGCCCCTTATGATCGGCGAATTTGGCACGGATTGGCAGGGTTGGAATCGCGCGAATGATCCTTATTTGCGCGGTTTTCGCGAAGGATTATGGACGGGGGCGCTGGGCGGCTCAGCCGGCGCGTCCATGGCGTGGTGGTGGCAGAATATTGACAGCGAGAACGATTATGGTGATTACGCTGCGCTGACTGCCATTCTCGGACGCACGAGTTGGGGGACGGGCGCCTGGACGAACATCACCTTGCAAAACTTGTTTTTGAACGCCACAGGCCAGCGCGGCGCCCACGAATCGCTGGTCTATATGGCGGCTGCCCAGGCAACTTTTCCAACTGGCGCCACCAACGCCTCGTTGCCGGTGCAGCATGCCAAGACTCTTACCTCCATCGGTTGGGCAAACGGGCGGTTTTATGCGGAATGGTACGATCCACAAACCGCCGCGCTCGTGGGCGAAAGCCAGTCCGTCGCTGCAAACGGGCGATTAACATTGCCCTTGCCTGATTTCACGGTCGATTTGGCGGGGGTCATTTATCCGGCGCCCGTGCTGGCGCCATTGGGAGTGAATGAAAATGGCGAGCCCGTGTTCAGCCTTTTTTCGGAGAACGGTGGACGATATGCCATTGAAAAATCCAGTGATCTGATTCAATGGGATGCAATTCTAGCCGTGACGAATGACAGCGGGCTTTCCGCCATCACCATTCCGAATCCGCTTGATGCGGCGCCCGCGTATTTCCGGGCGGTGAAGAATTAAAAAAGAAGAAGGGAGTCGCCGAACACGACTCCCTTCTCACTCACTGACCCGTTGAACTAAATCACTTAATCATCCGAAAGAAGCCCTGGCTCGCGGCGGGAAGATTGGTGGTGGAGATCAGGGTTTGATTTCCAACTGTGGTTGAGACCAACGCGCTGGTCGCGACGTTCGTCCATGTTCCGCCCGAGACCGCCGCGCGCGATTGCAGGGTGAAGCCGGCATCCGGCAAGGTCCAGCCGACCCAGAACTTATCGGTCGGCTGCACGATCAGGATGTTGCCGGGGGCCGTTGGGTCGTCGATGATCCACTGCGACAAATTGATCACGCCGCCATCGCTGGTGAAATCGTCGGTGAACGAGGCGGCGCCCGGCGTATTGGTGATGCTGAAGCGGGAATACGTGGAGCCTTGTCCGATGTTGGCGGTCGTGCCGCCTTGCTGATTGCCGAAATAGGCCGACAACGGATTGGCGAAGACCTGGGCGGTTGCTTCATCGGGGAAGTTGACGTTGGTGGTGATGCCGCCGGGGCCGGTGAGCGTGATGTTGGTGTCGTTATTGAACGTCAAACTCCACGTGCCCAACGCGCCGGCGGGAACGCGGATCGAGCCGAGATTGCCGTAGCTATTGTAGCCGGAATTGCCTTGCGGTTCGTTTGTTTTGTATTGGAAGGAGCCGGTGGCGCTGCCGTCGGCATTATTAAAGATCGTCATTTGCGCGACGTTGGCGGCGTCGTAATCAACGCCAGGATCTTGCGCGCCGCCGTTGGGCACGAGGAAAATTTCTGATTCGAAGCCCGAATGATTGGCGTCGGGATAACCCACGATCGTCATGGAGTAGGTGACCGGCGCGGTGGCTCCCACCCACGAGAAATTAAGACCATTATTGATGTCGTTGGCTTCGAGTTCGGCGCGATTGTATTGGTTGCCGCCGCCTTTGGCGACGA
Organism: Verrucomicrobiia bacterium; assembly: GCA_035551475.1. Lineage (GTDB taxonomy): Bacteria > Verrucomicrobiota > Verrucomicrobiia > Limisphaerales > Palsa-1400 > DASZMX01. Next base: position 30,469 of record DASZMX010000037.1, on the reverse strand, counting down.
TGAGCAGGCCGGGCGGCGTCGTGACCGGCGCGATGGTCAGTTTAGGCGGCGGTGGCGCGACCGTGTTGGCGCCGAGAATGACGTTGTCCAACAGGAAATGCGTCGTGCCCGTCAGGGACGAGCCGGTTTTGCTTTGCTGGAGCTTGATGCCATAAGCGGTGACGGCTCCGAGCTTGCTGTTGCCCGCCACGGTGATGGGCAGGGCGACGTGGATCCAGCCGTTGCCGTTGGTGACATAGCCGGTGTAGCTATTAATATAGGTGGACGGCCAGCCGTCGGCCTGGGGCACGACATCAATTTCAATATTGCCATAACTGCCATTGCCGTCAGTGGCGCAATCCGGCAGGAATTGAATGTCGAAGCTGAGGTTTGTGTAGTCGTTAAAATTCAGCGTGTCGCCGGTGTTGGTGACGCTGTTGAAATTGCGCGTGACCATGACTTGATCGCCGCTGGCGGTTTGCCAAAGCGTGCCCCATTCCAGCGAACCAGACCCGGAATTGTTCGGGTAGCCGGCGACCGGTGTGGCGTTGGTGGCGTTGAAAGCGTCGCCGAACGGCGCCGTGCCCCAGCTTTGGTTGGCGTAGAACGCGGTGGTGTCGGTGTCGAATTGGTCAATGATGTAACTGGTCTTTTGCGCGTGGCAAAGGAGGGTGGAGGCCGCCAGCGTCAGTCCGAACCACTTGGTCCAGCGCTGAAATTTGCTCGTGTGTTTCATCTTTATTCCTTGGGAATGGAGGTGTGGGTTTGAGTTTAGTTCGTTCCTTGCGGGGACAGGCGGGCTTCCGAGGTCACGGGCGCAGCCAGTCGTCGCAGCAAGGGTCACGCTCCAGTTGTAGGGGAAGGCGATTCCGGCGAATATCCCCCAAATGGCGTAATTTTCACTTTGACGCCGTTTGGGGGATATTCGCGTCCCGGCGGCGGGCGCTAGGAATAAGCGCATGTCATCCAAACGCGCCTTCACCCTGATTGAACTCCTCGTTGTCATTGCCATTATTGCGATCCTGGCCGCGATGCTGTTGCCGGCGTTGTCCAAGGCCAAGTCGCAAGCCGCCGGCATCAAGTGCATGAACAACACGCACCAAATCACCTATGCCTGGACCATGTACGCCAGCGACAACGGCGATCGTTGCGTCAATAATTATGGCACGAGCGCCACCACCTCAGAAATCCAAAATGGCACGTACAACACCTGGTGTGTCAATACTCTGGATTGGACGCCGCTTCCGGCGAACACCAATCTGGAGCTGCTGCGCCAGGGGCTCCTCGGGTTTTACATGGCCAAGAGCGTGGAGTCCTACAAATGTCCGGCGGACAATTTTCTCAGTTCCGGCCAGTCCAAAGCCGGATTCCCCGCTCGCACCCGCAGCTATTCGATGAGCTGTTTTTTTGGGGTGGACGGCTCCAATCCGGCCGACAGCACTTATGCGGGGATGAACTCCATCAATCCCGGCTATCTTCAGTTCCTCAAAGCCGGAGCCATTCCGCGCCCCGCGCAATTTTTCCTGATGCTCGATGAGCATCCCGACAGCCTCAACGACGGCTGGTTCGATGTGGGCGTGATCGGAACCTTCACCTGGATTGATGTGCCGGCTTCCTTTCATAACGGCGCGGCTGGCTTCGCGTTTGCCGACGCCCACTCCGAAATTCATAAGTGGAAAGCCGCCTCGACGATTTACCCTGTCAAATACACCTCATTGAAGAACCAGGCGGCGGGCGCCGATCATCGGGATATGGAATGGGTCTGGCAGCATGCCAGTCAGCGCGCCAACGGCCAATTGGCGCCTTGAGCGTCCGCCGCTCAGGGGTGGTCGCGCAGCTGCGCCGCATATTGCAGAGCGAGCGCATTGGCGGGATCCTGTTGCAGGATGGTGTGCAACTCCTGCCGCGCATCGGCTGCACGGCCTTCCTTCATCAGGGCCACAGCCAGGTTGAGGCGGGTGCGCGTCTGCGCCGGATCAAGGCGGAGCGCCGCGCGAAATTGCCCCTCGGCGGCGGCGTTGTTCCCGGCCAGGGCAAAGTTCCCGCCCGCATCCACGCGCAATTTGAGATTCAGCGCATCGAGTTGAATGGCGGCGAGATAATTGCTCGCCGCCGCTTCATACCAGGACCGGGATTCACAAAAATGGGCGAGGGCCAGGAAGTCCGGCAGCGATTTGCTGCGTCCCAGCAGCGCGCGGCGAAAACAATTGGAAGCCTCCGTTTTTTCGTTCGCTTCCTCCAGGAATTCGCCGAAATCCATCCAGGCCATTGACCAGCCAGGTTGAGCCGCAATGACCTGACGGAAGTTTTTTTCGGCGGCCGCGCGCTGATGCGATTTCCAAAGCGCGCGCCCCAGATTTCTCGTCAATGTCACGTCCAGGGGATCCAGCGATTGCGCGTGGCGGAAGGCGTCGGCGGCCGCTTCAAATTGGCTGGCGCCTGAAAGGAACAATCCCAGGTTGGCCCAACCGGCGGTGTCGCTGGGCACGGCATCCAATTCGCGCCGCTGGGACGCGACCGCTTCCGGGAAGGCGCCGCGGGCGGCTTGGAGCAGCGCCAGTTGCGCGTCCAACTCCGGGTCGTCGGGCACGAGAGCGCGCGCCGTGGCGCAGTTTTTCTCCAAGGCGGCCATGCCGCTTGGTTGCGCCGCCGGCGCGAGCTTTGCGAGGGCGGCATCCAGGCGTTGCATCTGGGCCGCATGATTGCTCTGCGCCGTGAAGGGAGCTTCGCGCAGGCGTCCGGCGATTTGGCGGAGCGCCTCCCACTCGCTGCGCTCGCTCCAGCCCATGCGCTGCGCGCATTCCTGCGCGGTGGGCCACGGCGCGGCGTCTTGGATCGTCGTCGAGGCCAGCAGTTTTTCGACCTGTTCGCCCACGGTGCGCGCGAGCCAATAATTTCCCTCAAAATTCAAATGCACATGCTCGTAGAAAAAATTCTCCCCGGGAATTCCGTCGGGGCTTCGCTCGGCCAACGCCGCGGCCGCATCGGCGAAAACCACGCGGGCGTCGGCGCTGGCCACGACGACCTGCCGCGCGCGGTCGTTAAGCTCGGCATCGCAGCGAAAACGCAGCGTGTCAAAATCCCGGGCGGCGGCAAATTCTTGACTGGCCCGGCGCCTGTCTCCGAGCGCGAGGAGGCATTCCGCCTGGCGAAAGCGCAACTCGGCATAGGTGTCATCAATTTTGGCGGCTTCGGCCAGATCGTCCGACGCGGCTTGGAGCCAGCCGGCGTCGTGGGCGTCCTGGGCGGATTGCCAATCGCGCTCCCATTCCGCTTTTTCGGCGGCGGTTAAATCAGCGCGGCGCTCAGAGCCGAACGGCGCGCAATCTCTCAAATTCACCGCCACGGAGCTTACCACGACACCCGCGCCAGCGCGGCGCCCGGTGCGCACAATGTCCGAGAGGTTGCGGGCGTAATAATCGTGCGTGCGCCGCATTCCCGGATCGCTCGCGCGAACTTGCGAGCCGAGGAACATCTGCATGCCGCCCCATTCGCCGCCACCGCCGGCCGGCGGCCGCAGCCGCTCCGCCAGCGTGTCAAACAATTGGCCCACCCGCGTTGTTTTAAGCGCGAGCACGGCATGAATGAAGGGAAGGGGAGGCGTCTTGCCGCCGAACACCGTGCCGGCTCCAAAGGGGCCCACGACTTCATTGTTGCCCATGTAGATGACCCAGACATCGCCGCCCGCCTTGGCGCAATCAGCGGCCTGGGCGCGGATCACATGGGAATTGATCGCCGTGATTCCGGTGCTGACCACTTCAAATTTAGTGTGCGGATGGCGCAGGGAAAGCATCGTTTGCAAAAAGCGGGGCAAACCAAATTCCGGCTGCGGATCTCCATAGGCGGCGGATTCGCCAAACACAAAGATGCGCACCGAATGCGGGTCTTTCTCGCGCGCGATACTGAGGGGAAATCCGCGGCGCGACAAACGCGGGCCGAAAAAGCGCCAGGTAAATTGATTGTTTTGGACCCAGGTGGGCTTTTGATGATTGACGGAAGGCAGAAGGAACGAAGTCGGGTGGCCGAATCCAACCATCCGCAAAACTGCTTCGAGAACCAGCAACGCCAGCACAGGAGCGCCGGCGAGCGCGACGATTCGGAACCACCGTCGCCGGGAGGGCGGGAGGGCGGGCGCGGCTGGTTTGTGCTGTCGTGGCTTCATGAAGTGAGAAAAACCTAGGGCATCGCACGTGTCTGACCATCCCCCGAATGGCGTATTCGCAGGACGGCGCTGGAATACGTCATTTGGGGGATAGGCGCGGCAATATCCTTAGAACAAGATTCCTTTTGCGGCGCGTGTTTGGTCAAATAGTCAAAGTCTGGTATGCAGCAAATCTCGCTCGATCCCCAGTGGCGGAGAATGGCGGCTCTTTTCTGGCTCCTGCTCGCCGCCGCCCCCATGACGCGAGGCGAAGAAGGTTTCCCCCTTGTGACCAATGTCCGGCAATTTCATGATTTGGGAACCCACCGCCAACGCATCACCTGCCGTTTGCGCCTGACGGGCGTGGTCGCATGGTCCAGCGCGACCGGTGACCGGTTGGTGGCGCTGGATGACACCGGCGCGGAATTGGTGGAATTGGGCGGCGCGCCGGGCGCATTTCGACCCGGGCAACGCGTGCGCTTGGAAGGACTTTGCTCCGGCGGCGGTGTGGGTGAAGATCGGCGCATGGGGCCGGCGTTGGTGGTGGACAATGACGGCGTTCATGCCAAGGCCGAAAAATCCGGTTCTGTGTCTCTGTCCGCCGGACGTCATCCGTTTATCCTCACCTGGTTCAATCGCGAGAACTCGCCCGCGCTGGACATCTGGTACGAAGGCCCAAGTCTTCCCCGCCAAAAAATTCCCGGCACGGCGCTCTTTCAGCCCGATAGCTCCCGCGCCGGCGTGGCGTGGAAGGCGTATGAAGGAGATTGGTGGCAATTGCCGGATTTCAACGGCTTGACGCCCGTAAAAACAGGAATCGCCCCCACCCTAAGCCCCGAAATCCGGACGCGGGAGGCGTTGGCGGCGGTGCAATTTGCGGGCGCCCTGGAGATTCCCCGCGATGGGCTCTACACGTTTTCCACGGCGTCGAAAGATGGCAGCCAGCTTTGGATGCCTTTGGTGGAAGCGACCGTTCTGGGCGAAACGGCCCCACCCAAACCGCACGCGCTTTGGGGAAGCCGCTTCCTCACGAATCAGGATGAGGCCGAATGGTGCGTCGCGGAAGGCACGGTGACGTTTGCCGGCGGGGGCGCGGGAGCGGGAGCGGAATTGGAGTTGGCCACGACCACGGGAAAAATGCGCGTGAAAGTGTCAAACACACGCGATTGGGCGCCGCAAACTTTGTGGAACAGCCGCGTGCGGGTGACTGGCCTGGCGCGCGCCACGTTCGGCGCCGATGGGCATGAACAACCCGGCTTGCTGTGGGCGCCGGGCGCCGAGCAAGTGGAGGTTTTGGAGCATGCGCCTGCCGAGGCGAATGATTTTGCCGGGGACGACTCCGAGCTGCCGACGCTAACGACGGTGGAAGAAATCAAGCGCTTGAAACACGCCGACGCCTTGCGCGGTTACCCGGTGCATGTGCGAGGAGTGATCACCTGGAGCGGGGGCAGCGCGGTGGTGCTGCAGGATGCGACCGCGGGCATCTTTGTGTCGCAGACGCCGGTGGCGGACGCGGATGGCGCGCGCACGGGGGAGTATTGGGATATTGAGGGGATCAGTTACGCCCAGTTCTCGCCCATGATCCTGGCCCGGCGCGTGGTGCGGCTGGGCCTGGGCGCGCTGCCGGAGCCGCTGCACCCTACTTGGGACCAATTGATCAATGGTTCACTTGACACCCAGTTTGTGGAAGTCCGGGGCGTGGTCACAGACTTGCAAAGCAACGCCGTCATGCTCTTGACACCCGGCGGACGGATTCAATTGGATCTGCCGGAAACGCGCCCGGAGTCGCTCCTCGCGTTTAAAAACGCGCGCGTGCGCGTGCGCGGCTGCCTGTGGGCGGTGAAGGACGACGTCACGCACCTTTTCAAGATTGGGGCGGTGCAGATTCATGGCGCCGCGATCAGCGTGGAGCAGCCGGCGCCGGCGGACTTGTTCGATGCGCCGCGCAAGCGGGCCGCCGACCTTTTGTTGTTTGACGCGCAAGCCGGCAGCCTGCAACGCGTGAAGGTGGCCGGGCAGGTGGCGCACGGGAACGGCCAGGAATTCTTCTTGATGGATGAAACAAACGGCCTGCGGTTTCTGCCCAAGTCTGACCCGCATCTGGCGCCGGGCGCGCTCGTGGAAGTCGTCGGCTTTCCGGATTTGAACGGCCCTTCGCCGACGTTGCGCGAGGCCGTGGCGCGCCAAACCGGCGCGGCTCCCTTGCCGGCGCCTCTGCGCTTGACGGAGGAGACGCTCCTGGCCGGAGCGCATGACGGCATTTTAGTGAAAGTGGAGGCGCGCCTGGTGAAGGTGGGCGGCGACCAGCGCGAAACCGTTCTCGGATTGCAATTGGGCGCGCGCACGTTCGCCGCGCGGCTCGACGCGAAATCGGAATGGGCGCAATCGTTGCAGCCAGGCAGCACGCTGGAAGTGATGGGCGTGTATGCGGGGCACGGCGGCGACCGCGCTGCCGGGCGGGATATCGATTCCTTTGAATTGTTGCTGAATGCGCCCAGCGACATTCGCGTGGTGGCGCAACCGCCGTGGTGGACGTTGCGGCGCCTGCTGGCGATGATGGGCATTCTGCTGGCAGTGCTGGGGATGGCGACGATTTGGATTTGGCTTTTGCGCCGCCGGGTGGAGCAGCGCACCGCGGAATTGCGCACGGAGATTTTGGAGCGCGAACGCGCCCAGCATCAGCAAGCGGTGGAGGCGGAGCGTTCGCGCATTGCCCGGGATTTGCACGATGACTTGGGCGCGAGCCTCACGGAAATCAGCCTGCTGGCCGACGCGGGCCCGGGCGCGCCGCCGACGCTGGACCGCGCCGCGCAGCGGTTTCACACGATTGGCGACAAGGCGCGCGCCATGGTGGGCGCGCTTGATGTGATTGTGTGGCTGGTGAACCCGCGCAAGGATGTGCTGCCGTTTTTGGTGGGATACGTGGGCAGCTACGCGGAGGAATACCTGGGAAATTCGGGCATCGGCTGCCGGCTGCGCCTCCCGATGGACATCCCGCCGATCCGCCTTTCTACCGACGTGCGGCACAACGTTTTTTTGGCCGTGCGCGAAACCTTGCACAACATCGTGCAGCACGCGCATGCCAGCGAGGTCGTGATGGAACTGGCCATGACAGACGATCATCTGCGCATCACAATTCTTGACAACGGCCAGGGCTTCGACGCCGCCTCCTGCCGGAATGGCAACGGACTTTCGAATTTGCGGGAGCGCCTCGCCGGCATGGGCGGCGTTTGCGAGATTTCGGCCCAGCCGGAGGAAGGCACGCGCGTCTCGCTGGCGTTGCCGCTGCCCCGCTATCCTGACACTTTATGATCACCGTCGCGCTTGTGGAAGACAACGACACCGTTCGCCAGACTTTGAGCGAATTAATTGAAAACACGCCCGGCTATCGCTGCGTGTGCGCCTGCGCCACCGCCAAAGAGGCGATGAGCGAGCTGCCGAAAGCCCGTCCGGAGGTGGCGCTGATGGATATTCATCTGCCGGGAGAATCGGGCATTGCCTGCACGGCGCGCCTCAAGGCGAAGATGCCCGATTTGCACGTGATTATATTGACAGTGTACAAGGACACCGAGTTGATTTTCCGCGCGTTGAAGGCGGGCGCGAGCGGTTATTTGCTCAAACGCGCCCCCACGGCGGACGTCCTGCGCGCTATTTCCGACGTCAAGACTGGCGGGGCGCCGATGACGAGCGAAATTGCGCGGCTGGTGGTGCAGTCTTTCCAAGGCGCCGCCCATGAGGGGCTGCAAGAGCAGGGGCTTTCCCCGCGCGAATCGGAGATTCTGGAGCTTTTGTCCGAGGGCATCACAAATAAAAAAATGGCGGTGCGCCTGGGCATCAGCGCCGAAACGGTGCGCACGCACCTGGGCCGCATCTACGAAAAATTGCACGTGCATGGGCGCACCGAAGCGGTGACGAAATACCTCCGGGCGAGCGGGCCGGCCTGAGAGGCCATTTGGCGCGCCCGGCAGAATGGCTTATAGTGGGCCGGGAGGGAAAATTCCAATGGCTGATTTGGCAAAACGCTTCACGCAAAACCCGCTGCTGCGGCCCGCGGATATACGGCCCAGCGCCGAGGGCATGATCATTGCATGCCTGTTGAATCCCGGCGCCTTTCGGTTCGAAGGCAAGATTGGCTTGGTGTTGCGCGTGGCGGAGCGTCCCGCGCAGATCCCGGGAAAAATCACGCTTCCCATTCTGACGGAAGGCGGCGCGGTGCGGATTCTGGAATTCGACGAAGCCGATCCGAAGTTGGACGCGCGGGATCCGCGCGTCTTGCGGCATGAGGGCGTTGATTACTTGACAACATTGTCGCATCTGCGGGTGGTTTTTAGCGCCGACGGAATTGCGTTTCGTGACGGCGTGGGGCCTCCGCCGCTGGTCGGCGCCGGGGCCTTGGAAACTTATGGAATTGAGGATTGCCGGGTCAGCCAGGTTGAATCCCGCTTTTGTCTGACCTACACCGCCGTTTCACCAAACGGGGTGGGGGTAGGCTTGCGGAGCACGAGCGACTGGCGTGATTTTAGGGAGCACGGCATGATTTTTCCGCCGCACAATAAGGACTGCGCCATTTTTGAAAGCAGGATCGGCGGATTATATTATGCCTTGCATCGTCCCAGCAGTCCGGCCATCGGAGGAAATTATATTTGGCTGGCCGAATCGTCCGATCTCTCGCGCTGGGGAAATCATCGGTGTTTGGCGCGGACGCAGCCGGGCCAATGGGATAGCGCGCGCGTCGGCGCTGGCGCGGCGCCGATTCGCACGCCGCAAGGCTGGCTGGAGATTTATCATGGCGCCGATGCGTCGCACCGTTATTGCCTCGGCGCGCTGTTGCTCGATCTGGAACAGCCGTGGCGTGTGCTGGCGCGCTCAGACGAGCCCATCATGGAGCCCAGCGCGGATTATGAAAGGGAAGGCTTTTTTAAAAATGTGATTTTCAGCAATGGCCACGTCGTGGACGGCGACGACCTCACGGTTTATTACGGCGCCTCCGACAGCGTCATTTGCGGCGCGCATTTTTCCATCCGGGAAATTCTCGGCTCGTTGCGTTAGGGCGCGGCGGTTTGAAACCGCATCGCAAACGGGGCGCAAAATTTCCGGCCGGTGGAGCCGGCTCGTGCGGATTCCGCTACGCGGATTTCGATAATTGTCCCGGCCGGCCACGGCGCGTCCGGCGCAAAGGTGGCGCGACGAAAATCCGGCGACCACATGAAGGCGCCATGCCTCGGCGGCGAAGACATAAACGCGTGCTCCACGCTCGCCGCATCCATCCTTTCGCTGAAGTCGAGTTGCACTGATTGCGCCGGCAAAACATTTTTCGCGTCGTGCGGAGGAAAACAGTCTGTGACCACTGGGTCCAGCGCTTTCCAGTTCGAAACCAGCGTAAAGATTTTGCAGCCATTGGGCGGCAGAAGGGAAAATTGAACTTTGCCGCCCGCGCCCGTCACGGTTGTTTCATTTGTGTCCAACAGGTTGACGAGCTGTGCGCCCTGCGCCCAACTCGTGGAGAACTCGGGCAGATTCTGCGGCATCGCGGACGTATTAAGGGCGACGATGAGTTCGTTGCTTCCCGCGCTCCGAACATACGCGAGCGCCCCTGCCTCCGCGCTGCTCGTTAGGATTTTAAAATCGCCCACGCGCAACGGCGCATAAATCCGCCGCAAATTATTGAGCATTGCCACCAGGCGGAAAAGCGGATGCGTCATATTGAAGCTATCCACGCCGGCGGCGCCAGTGTCCTTGAACGCGCCCGCAAACATATCCTCGCGATCATAAGGATCGTTGCCACCCGCGAAACCTTGCTCCGTGCCATAATAAAGGCAGGGAATGCCTGGCGCTGTCAAAAGAAAGACGAGAGCCGCGCGCAACCGCTCTTCACGGTGCGATGCGAATTCGCGGCTTAAAAAGCGCGGCTGATCGTGATTGTCCAGGAATGTCACCAAATGCGGCGGCACGGAGGAAGGATAATTCTCCGCGAGCGCCTCATAGCGATGGCTGATCTCCGCTGTGCCGGCTTGGGCGCGCGCGAACACATTTTGCGTTTTGAAAAACAGTGGATAATCCAGCGTGGCGTCCAGCAGCCCCGGGCCCGTAAAGGACGCGCAGAGCTTGTCCGAAGGGTCGAGAACTTCGCCAAACATGAAAAATTGCGGTTTGCCATGCGCCGCGGCGAAAGCGCGAATCGCCGGGCACCATTGCCGCCAAAAATCCATTTCCACATGCTTGACTGTGTCGATGCGAAATCCGTCAAAGCCGGCCTGCTCAATCCAAAATTCGTAAATGCGCTCCATCTGCGCGCGCACATAGGGCGATTCCGTGCGAAAATCGTCGAGTCCGGCCAATTCTCCGAGCCGCACTTGCTTTTCATCGGCAAAATCGTGGATCAGCCCGTGGTTGTGGAAAAGATTGGTCAGATCGGGGCGATCGGGCGTGAGATTGAAAGGTGGCGGGTAGGTAAGGGCGGGATTTTTATAGCGCAGCCGGTAACCGTCCGGCGGCCCGCGAAACGCGCCGTAGCCGGGATCGGCGCTGTCAATTAAATCTGCGCCATGATTGACAATGATGTCGTCAATCACCAGCAAACCACGTTGATGGGCCGCCGCCACCATGCGGCGCAAATCGTCGATCGTTCCCCAGCGCGGGTCGGTTTCCAAAAAATTCCTGCCCGCATAGCCGTGATATTCTCCGTGGCCGTTGCGCACCACCGGCGAAATCCAAATGGCCGTGGCGCCCAGGGCCTTGATGTAATCCAGCTTTTGCTCGAGCCCGCGAAAATCCCCGCCATGCGGCGCCCGCGCGCGCGCCGGATTGTAATTGCCATCGGCATTGTTGTTCGAGGGGTCGCCGTCAAAGAAGCGGTCGGTGATAATTTGATAAATCGTCTGCTGCCGCCACAAATCATTCGTTTGTGCGGTGAGGCTCCAGGCGAAAAGCGTCAGCGCCAGTGCGACACAACGCTTCATGGCAGGAGCGCCGCGCCGCGGTTATTAAGCGGACGACCGAAAATATCGAAGACGCCGACCTCGCTCCGCGCCGAAGTCTGAAGGCAGACCAGAAGCAGCAGGATTCCCCAAGTGCGCGTCCACTTCATCGGCCCACCATGTCACTGGCGCGGAGCCGCGGCAAGCCGGATTGTGGCCTGCAAACCCGTCGGCGCGCGATTGCGGCATTGGACGGTTCCGCCGCACGCTTCCACGCAAGTCTTGACAATCGCCAATCCCAATCCCACGCCGCCGGTGGCCCGGTTGCGCGAAGGATCAAGCCGATAAAACGGGTCAAAAATCTTTTCCAATTCCGCTTCGGGCGCTCCAGGGCCGGCATCATCGACCGAAATTAAAACATGGTCGCCGTCCATGGTGGCCGCCACCTCTATGGGACCCGCCGCGCCGGCGTAGGTGATGGCGTTGCGCAACAAGTTCCCCAAGGCGCGGGTCAATAATTCCGGCTCCGCCAGCGCCAGGCAGCCGGGCGCAATGGCGGTGCGAATGGGCGTCTCGCCCTTCTGCTCGCGCCGCACCGCTTCCGCCACCACCTCGGCGACTGCGACCGGGCGCAGTTTGACCTGCGAAGCGCCGAGGGCGGTCTTGGAAAACGACAGCAGTTCGTTGACGAGCGCCGCCATGCGTTCGGCCTGTTCGTCCGCCTGGGCGACATAGGCGCGCTGCTCTCCGCCGGCCTGCTGTTCGAGAATGCCCAGGGCCACGCGCAACTTGGCCAGCGGCGAACAAAGTTCGTGCGCCACATCGCCTAAAAATCGCTTTTGTCCTCCGACCAACCCCGCGAGGCGCGACGCCATTTGATTGATAGCGTGGCCCAGCGCGCCCAGTTCATCGCGGCGGCGTTCATTCACCCGCACGTCAAAACGGCCTTCCGCCAGCTGCGCGGTGGCGCGCGTCATTTGAGAAATGGAGCGGTTAATGCCCAGCGCCAGCGGCAGCCACAGCAGCGCGGAAAGCAAAAGCGAGCCCGCGCCAATGATCAGCCACGGCTTGAGATCAAAAAAAAGTCCGCCGCCGCTCAGCGAATCCGACATCACGACGAGCGCCACCGGCTGCGGATGGTCCTCGTGAGGCCGCAACACGGCGCCGCGCACGACGACCCAATAACGCGAGGGATCGCCGGTGTGCACCATGGTTTTTGGGCGCGGATCGCGCGGCGGAAAGGGAATCCGTGGCAATCCAGGAGGCGGGCCATCCATTGGGGGAGGCGGCTCGCGTCGCGGCAAGGGCGGCCCGCGCCGGTCGCCTAACCGCTGTCGCACTTCCGGCGGCAAATCCACCGCCGGCCCGCCTTTTTGCGCGCCTTCGGCGAACACCAGGAATTGCGCGCGATTCTGGTAAGATGCATCGAAGCGCCGCAGGACTTCATCCCATTGCCCCGGCTCCTTGCTGTTAAGCTCGCCCAGGATCAGGTCGCACGTAGAGTCAATACGATTATTCGCCCCGGAGGAAAGCGGCCAATCGCGCCCCAGCCCGAATTGGGCGCGCACCAGGAGCCCCAAGGCCAGCCCCAGCAAGGCCACATTCAGCGCGAACAGCAGCAGGATTTTCGCGTAGAGCGGGAAAGGCCTGGGCCGGAGGTCATTCATAATTCGGATTGATCAGCATGTAGCCCACGCTGCGCAACGTGCGGATGAACCGCGGGTTTTTGGGGTCGTCCCCGAGCTTCTTGCGCAGCGACCAGATATGCACGTCCACCGATCTGTCAAACACATCATAATTCCGCTCGGCCACGGCTTCGACCAATTGTTCGCGGGATTTGGCGCGGCCCCGCGCGCGCGCCAGGCAGGCCAGCAAATCAAATTCCAGCGCCGTCAGCTCAAGCGGACGGTCTCCCACCGCGGCGGTGCGCGCCCCGGGGCGCAGGCGCAATTCGCCCACGACAATTTCCGCTTCGCTCTCCGGCGCCGGCGCCGCCGGGACATTCCGCCGCGTGACCGCCCGCAGCCGGGCCAGCAATTCGCGCGTGGAAAAAGTTTTCGGCAAATAATCGTCCGCCCCCACCTCCAGGCCCGCGATGCGGTCGCTTTCATCCCCGCGGGCCGTCAGCATGAGAACCGGCACGCTGGATTTTTCGCGGAGACGCTTGAGGAGCTCGAATCCGTTCAGCCCCGGCAGCATCACGTCAAGTATAACTGCCGACCAGTTTTCCCCCGCCGCCCGCGCCAGGCCTTCCGGCCCGTCATGCGCCGCCTGCACGTCATAGCCCAGCGGCTTGAGATAATCGCGGATCAAACCGCAAAGATCGCGATCATCGTCAATAATGAGCACGCGCGACGGGTGATCTTGCATTCTGCCGCCCATTTTAGCCGCGGAAGGCGGAAAAGCCCTAAAATTAACTCTTCCTTAACAATTTTCCCGCTCTTCGCAAATAAAGCCTTAATACGCGGATGGTCTAGTAAAGAGGAAGAAAGAAATGGGCCGCGCGCAAGCCGGCCTGACCAAAGGAAAATATTATGAAAAAAATGACCCTGTTTCTCGCCGCCGCGCTGGCGGCCGCCACGACGGCCTCGTTCGCACAACCGACCGACAATGACGCGGGCGGCCCGCCGCCCAACGGCCATCATCGCCGTCCGCCGCCGTTGCCATTGATTGTCGCGCTCGACGCCAATCACGATCATGTTATTGACGCGGCGGAAATCGCCAACGCCTCCGCGGCATTGCTCACGCTCGATAAAAATGGCGACGGCCAATTAACCGTTGACGAATACATGCCGCCTCATCCCGGCGCCACCAACGGCGCCGTGCATCCGCGCCGCCCGCTCCCTCCCATCGTGAAGGCGCTCGACGCGAACGGCGACGGCGTGATTGACGCCTCCGAAATCGCCAACGCCTCCGCCGCCCTCAAGACGCTGGACAAGAATAATGACGGGCAATTGACGTTTGACGAGATCATGCCGCCGCGCCCGCCCGGCCCGCCGCCCGGCGGCGGCGACGACAATATGCCGCCCGGTGGACCCGACGGACAACGCCCACCGCCGGACGACAATGGCGGCGCCGATCCTGGTCCTCCGGCGCAGCAATAGGTTTGACACGAATCGGCGGCGGGCAGAAAGGCCCGCCGCCTTTTTCAGGGCGTGACGAGTCGGAAGAACTGCTGCTGATTCGTCAATGGAAGATTGAACTGCAGCAACGATCCGTCGCCCAGGATGTTGCTGCACGTTTGCCAGGATCCGGGCGCGAGGTTGGTGGTTTGTTGCAAACGATAGGTCTGGTTCAGCTCGCTCTGTAAAGTAAATGACAGCGCCATGGCATTTAGAGCGGGGCTGCCGAAAGCGAGCGGCGCCAGGGCCGGCCCAGGTGTTCCGCTCACCGCAAATACCCCGGTGACCAAGGTCCCGCCCGCCGGCTTGGTAAAGGTGATTGACGCGATGGCTTTGCCGCTCCAGCCCAGGTCGGCAAGGTTTACCGAGGTTTGGTAAAGGCTGGGAAAATTATTGACAAGATTGTAAGCGTAGAAGATTCCGTAATTGCCATAATACAATTCGCCGAAATGCGTCACAGCCCCGCCCGAAGTGCCTTGCCAATCCGCCGCGTTGAAGTTGAACGCCGGGCTCGAAGTCCCATCCGCAAATTGCATGGTCCACGTGCCGGCGCCCCCGCCGTTGGCCGAGGCGGCAAGGATCGAAATGAAATTGAAATTCGCTGGCGACGCGAAATGCAGGGCGCCCGAGGGCGCGGCGGCGTTTAAATACAGGGTGTTGTTGGCTGTGTAGGGCGCAAATTGGAAAATCGTGGCGCCATCCACCGCGCTGACGTAAGTCCGGCTTGAAACGAGACCCAGGTTCGTCGGGCTGGTGCCATAAATATTGCTCGCGCCCAAGCCGGCTTCATAAAAACAAAACGGCGGCGATTCCGTGTCAAATATCTGCGCGTAATTGGCTGTGTTCCCGCCCGTGGCGGTGCGCTCCACCACGACATCTGCGTTAAAGCCCGTCAGCGCCACCGGCGCGGCCGCCGGGCCGACAGAGATGATCGCATTTGAGCTGACCGCGCCGCCCGCGACATTGCTCACCGTCACGAAGTAGGAGCCCGCATCGGCAGCGGAGAGCAGGCTGAGGGTGAGCGTTTGGTTCGTGGCGCCCGCCACATGGCCGCCATTGGACAATTTTGCCGCGTTTTTGAACCACTGAAAGGTCATGGGCGTCGTGCCAGTCACAGCCACAGTTAGGGTTTGAGTCGCGCCAGGATAATTCGTATGGCTCGCCGGCTGGGTGACGATGACTGCGGCGGCGGGCGCCACGTTGACCAGGCGAGTGTTGGTGGCGGCGTTCCCGTTGCCATCGCTGGCGCGATACGAAATCACGTAAGCCCCCGGGACATTCGTATTGACGGCGCCGTTCGTCGCCACCGGTTCCGGGCCCGCGCACAAATCGTTGGCCGTGGCGCCGGGATCAAGGTAGGGAGTTCCAACCAAAATATTCGTCACCGCCGCCCCGAGAACGGTGATCACTGGGCCGGCGGTATCCGATACCGCGATGGCCGCCACGGCGCTGGTTGCGGCGCCATAGGCGTTGCTCACGATCACCGCAAAAAATTGCGTTTGCCCATCCAGGAGATTGCTCGCAGTGAAGGCGGGCAGTGTCGCCCCCGCAATGGCGTTGCCACCGAGGAGCCATTGATAACTGAGCGGCGGCGTGCCGCTGCCTTGCGCGGTCAGAACCAATGTGCCGCCGCATTGGCCCGCCTGGCTGGAGGGCCCCGCGAGAATTTGCGGCGGCGCGGCCAGCGTCACTTCACTCCACAAACTGGTCGCGCTGCCAAAAGGATTGGAGACCACCACTTGATACGTGCCCTGCTGGCTGGGTTGAATGTTGGTCAGCGTGAGCGCGGCGTTTGTCGCATCGGCGAGCGCTACCGTGTTGAAACTCCACTGATAGGAAAGAGGCGGGGCGCCATAGGCGGTCACGGCCAGCGTCGGGCTGGAGTTGGAAAGCGCCACCAAGGCGCCCGGGTTGGCAAAAATTTGCGGCGTCAATCCGACCGTGAGGGTGGCCGTGGGGCTGGTGACCGTCCCAAACGAATTGCTGACGCTCAATTGATAATCGCCTTCATCGCTGAATTCCGCATCGGGAAACGTCAACGCGAGATTTGTCGCATCCGTCACGGGATCGCCCTCGAGCAACCATTGATAGGAAAGGGGAGCCGCCCCCGCGACGACCGGCGCGAATGTCACGGGCGCGCCCGCCGGCGCCGCCCGGCTCAAGGCGGGTGTCAAGACAATGGATTGCCCGTAAAACGCAGTCGCGCGCCGGATCGTGTTGTTCGCCGCATCCGCCACGAACAAATCCCCGCTGGGAGCCGCCACCAGACCCAACGGGCGGTTGAATTGCGCCCCGGCGCCCACGCCATCAAAACTTCCCATCCATCCCGCGGCCGCCGCCACCGTCACCACGCCGCCGCCGGGAATGATTTCGCGAATGGTGTTGTTGCCGGTGTCCGCCACGAAAATATTGCCGGACGCATCCACCGTCACGCCCTGCGGCAGGTTGAACCGGGCGGCCCCGCCGTTGCCATCCGCGCTGCCAGGAGTGAAATACGCGCCCGCCAACGTGCTCACGCTGCCGCCGGGCGCGATGCGGCGAATCAATTGATTCTGGGAATCGGCGACAACGACATTATTGAAGGAGTCCACGGCCAGGCCCACTGGATAATTGAAAAAGGCATTCGCGCCATCGCCAAAACCCGCGTGCCCCGGCGAGCCGGCGTAATTGGACACCTGGCCGGAGGACGTGATCACGCGGACGACCTGGTTGCTGTAATCGGAGACAAAGATATTTCCCGCCCCGTCCACGGCCACGGCGATTGGCCCGTTGAAAAGCGCGTTTGTGCCGGGCCCGTTGGCGTAACCTGGATTGCGCGCGCTTCCCGCCAGCGTGGTCACGGTCCACTCGTTCGCGTCCGAGTCGTACGTCATTTTGCGGATCGTGGAATTCTGAAAATCTGCCACGTACAGATTTCCCACGCTATCGGCGGTCAATCCAGTTGGCTGCGAAAATCGCGCGTTGCTGCCGACACCGTCGCTGGAGCCGCCAAAGCCGGGCAATCCCGCAATCGTGATGGTCGATCCATCCGGCCCCACTTCGCGAATAGTATTATTGACAGAATCCGCCACGTAAAGATTGCCATCAGCGTCGGCCGTCACGCCGGTGGGTGTGTTGAAGCGGTTTCCCGGGAACGGCCCGTCGTCCGTCCCGAAACTGTGCGCGGGGCCGGCCAGCGTGGAAACGGCTCCGTTGGGCGTGACTTTCCGAATCACATTGTTGGACGCGTCGGACACGTAAAGATAGCCGAGGCTGTCCACGGCGACGCCGGTCGGGCCGTTGAAGCGCGCGCCCAGCGCCGCGCCGTCCGAATCCCCGCCGACCTGCGGAAATCCCGCCGGGGTGCTGCTTGCCCAATTCCCGCCCGGATCGGTGCGCAGCTTTCGTATCACTTGATTGCCGAAATCGGCGACATAGACATTTTCCTGGGCATCGACCGCAATCCCGCTCGGCAGGTTGAAGCGCACCAGGCCATTATTTCCGTCGGCGTAACCGGTGACGCCCGCCGTGCCCGCGATCGTGGTGACGGCGCCGCCCGGCGTAATTTTGCGAATCGTGCCGTTGCCATAATCTGCCACAAAAATATTTCCCACAGCATCCACCGCCAGCGCCAGCGGTTCGGCAAACTCCGCCGTGGCGCCGGCGCCATTCGCCGCGCCCGCGTTCCCATCGCCGGCCACGGTCGTCACATACCCATGCGCAATTTCGCGAATGCGATTATTGACTGTGTCGGCGACGTAAACCACACCCGCGCGGTCCGCCGCGATTCCGTAGGCGTTGCCAAACAGCGCCTGGGCCGCCGGCCCATCGCGAAAGCCCGAGGCCCCCGGCATGCCGGCAATGGTGTTGACAACGCCTCCCGCCGAAATGGCTCGCACCACTCGATTCAAAGTGTCCGCCACATACGTCGTGCCCGCGCCGTCCACCGCCACGCCAAAGGGAAAAGAGAAACGCGCCGCGCTGGCCGCTCCGTCGTTTGTGCCCGCCACTTGCGCCGTGCCCGCGAGGGTGGTCACATCGCCCACCGGTGACACTTGCCGAATCGTGTTGTTGAAAGCGTCCGCCACCACGACGTTCCCCGCCGCATCGACCGCCACGCCGCGCGGGCTGTCGAACCGCGCCGCCAATCCAAAACCATCGGCGCTGCCCACGGCCCCAATTCCCGCCATCGTTGTCACGGCCAGCGGCAACACCACCGTCACCACGGCCGCCGGGCTGTTGGAAAAACCCGCGCTGTTCGACGCGATCACGCTGTAACTGCCGCTGTCGTTGGTCAGGAGATTTGCCAACGTCAGCGTCGCATTCGTCGCCCCGTCAATCATCGCGCCATTGCGCAGCCATTGATAGGTCACGGGCAGCGCGCCCACCGCCGTGGCGTTCAGGGTGGTTGTTCCGCCGGCCACCGCCGCCACATTTTGCGGCAGCGCCGTGAAAATCAAACCTTGGAAAACCGTGGCGCGCCGAATCTCACAGTTCTCCGTGTCAGCGATGAAAATGCGCCCGCCTCGATCCAGCCCCAAGCCGTTCGGATTGTTGCGCGCGTTGCTGAATTGAAAACGCGCCAGCGTGGCGACGCCGTCCGTATTGCCCGGCAGCAAAGGGCGCCCCGCCACCGTGACCGTGCTCCATCCGCCATTGGTGCGCGTCAGGCGCCGCACCGTTTGATTATAAAAATCCGATACGTACAAATTCGTCGCCGCGTCCACCGCGAGGCCGCACGGAAAACTGAATTGCGCGTTCGTGCCGACGCCATCCGCGGCGCCGGCTTGCCCGCCGGCGATGTTTGTCACCATTCCCGCCGGCGTGATCATGCGAATGGCGTTGTTGCCGCCGTCAGCCACGTAAAGATTGTTGGCCGCATCGAGCGCGACGCTGTTGGGATTGGAAAAACGCGCCAAGTTTCCCGCTCCGTCCGCGCTGCCCGGCGCCCCGGCGGCGCCGGCAAATGTTGTCACCGCCCAATTTGTGCCCGTGGCGTCCGGCGTCAGCTTGCGAATGGTATGATTGACTGTATCTGCCACCCACAGATTTCCCGCGCTGTCCAACGCGATGCCGGTTGGCCCGTTGAAACGCGCCGTGTTGTTCGTGCCATCCGCGAATCCTGGTGTTCCGGCGGTCGCACCCGCGATGGTCGTCACGATCCAGTTGGTGTGTGTCGCATCGGGCTGCAAGCGGCGGATGGAATGATTGCCCGTGTCCGCCACATACACATTCGTGGCGCCGTCCACCGCGATGCCCGTGGGATTGTTGAAACGCGCGCTGGTGTTCGTGCCGTTGGACCGCCCGGCCGCTCCGGGCAATCCTGCCATGCTCTTGACAGTCCAATTGGTTCCCGTGGCATCCGCCACGATCAGCCGGATGACATTGTTATAGGAATCGGCGACAAAAATGTTCGTCGCGCTGTCCACGGCCACGCCGGAAGGATCGGAGAATTGCGCGGAGGCGGCCGCCCCAATGGCGGAGCCTCGGCCGCCGGCGCCGGCGAACGTGGCGACGCTCAGCGGTTGCGCCTGAAGGATGCAGGCGGTGGCAAAGAGCAGGCTCGTCGCGACGCGCGCCGCGAGCATTGGTTTTGGTGTCATGGACGCACCGGCGAATTCACGACAAATTCCCCGGATTATCGCCCACCATAGACAAATAAACGGGGCGTGGCAATGAGGAACCGCCACTTTATGCGTTCTTCCGCGCTTTCCCCGCTTCCCGCGTGGAAAATGGCCGCCAAATTATAATCGCAAACCAGCGCCCGTCTCGCTTTACTGCCACTTTCAAAAAAGCCATGCCCGAAATCAACGCGCCCATCTCCGCCCCGGCCCCGCTCCCTGCGCCTCGCGCCGACTTGGCGGCGGTGATCGGGTGCGCCGTGGAAGCCGCGACCAGCGCGCTCGTCGTGTCCATTCTCGGCCAGGTGGCTCTTAGCATCGCGGGCGCGTTTGCCGGCGGGATGATACCCACGCCGCCGCCGCTTTTCGGCGCCGGCGATGCCGCGCCAAGCCATCACTGGCATGGGTGGAGTTTGCTGCGCGGACACGCGCTTTATTTTTTCTTCGCCATCTTTTTCGCGCATTCCCTGTGGGGCCTGTTCCGGCCGCGGCCCGCGCTCGACGCCCATCACGGCGGCAGGCGCCGGGTTTATCATATACTTTACAAGGTGCGCGAAAACTGGTTTCGAATGGTGATTGGCAATGCCATCACCGCCTACATCGCGGTTGTCATCCTCGCCTCGCTTCAGAATTTCTCCCTTCGCCATCTCATTTGGAATGCGTTGGGCGAATGGGCCCGGGTCCACCTTGAATCGTTGGTCCAGTATCCATTCGGCCCGTCCCAAGGGCGCTACCTCTCCGATTTATTTTCCTGGTATGGCAGCAACGCGGCGAAACTCAACTTCTGGTTCGTCTATATCACCGGCGTCTTTGATGATCTGGGCGTCCCGAATTTCAAAACCCTCGCCTGCTGGCTCTGGCGCCGCTATCGCAAATCGACTCCTTAAATTCCCCGCCATATATATATATATGGCCATCGCGCCGCTTGACATTCGGCTGGATTCCTGTAAATACATTGTAATCACATTGCATGGGCTTTTGACATACAGGATATGGACTTTGACTGGAGCAATCCGCCGTTCAATCTGGACAGCTCGATAACGATTCAAGCGATTGAAGAATCGTTTGAGGATCCGTTTGCCGTCCGTCTTCTGCCGGACTCTCCTCGCTTCGCGGCTCAAGCCCGTTTCTTTAATCTTGGGATGTCCGCCAATGGGGTTGGAATTTTCACCACGTATCGCACCAATGGCAAACAGGCGCGCGTGATTTTTGCGCGTCCTTTTCAGCCAGAGGAGCAATTCATGTATCAACGCAAATTGACGCAGGCTCTTGCGCAATAACATTTAATCCATACACTCGCCACACATGAACGCCATCGCCCATTGGGAAGAAGTGCCGTTGTTCGACCGCGACGAGGCCGAAGCCGCGTTTTGGGCCGACAACACCATCGAGGTGCGGCTCATGGAAAGCTCCATTGTCTCGGGCAGCGAACTGTCCGATTCTGTCACCATCACGTTGCGCATGGATCCGCGCATGCTGGCGCGCATCAAGCGCCTGGCCCGGTCGCGCTACCTGAATTACCAAAGCATGATCAAACAATGGCTCAGCGAACGGATGGAGCAGGAAATGCGGGAGCAACGGGTCGTGGCCCGAATCCACAACGGCTAACATGAAATTGCGCCACCAAAATAATCTGCCGGCGGAACGGGCCTTCACCCTGATCGAATTGCTCGCCGTGATCGCGATCATCGGCATCATCGCCGGCCTCGTCGTGCATCTCGCGCCTGCTGTCAACCAAAACAAAAAGCGCCAGCGCGTCGAGGCCGAAAAGCACAAGCTGATCCTGATGATTGACAGTTATCAGGCCAAGTTCGGATTTTATCCGCCGGACAACGGCTTCGCGGTCGGCTCGGTTACGCTGGCAGGCGGCAACTTCACACCCGCGCTGTACGATGAATTGACGCAGGTGAATCCGTTGCTCTACGAATTGACCGGCGGCAGCAATAATATGCAAGGCGGCGGGCAGTTCACCAATTTCCTGGGCTCGAATTTCATGCAACAGGAACTGACCTTCGGCTACGGCCGGCAGGGCATCATGAATTCCGATGCCGGTCTGCAACAAATCTATCGTCCCGCCCCGGCGCCCAACGCCTACATGAAATATCCAGCCTGGAAGTCAGGCACAGGATTTTCGTGGCCGCCCACCAAGAACGCCGCGGATTTGCAGGGCTTGATCGTGCCGGTGGAAATGGTGCAGGCCGATGACCCGGGCGCGCCCGCGCACGCGACGGTCACCAATTTCTGGCACTACGATTCCTCCTCCACCAATCGCCACAATCTCGGTTCGTATGATTTGTGGGCGGAATTTGTGATTGGGCGCAAGGGCAGTGACTGGGTGTATGTGACCAACGGCAATTGGTGATCATGATAATTGAACCCACACCACGCGCGACCGGGCGGCAAGCCTTGCGCATTGAATGGTTTGACAGCGGCGGGCCGTTGCCGGTGATTTTTTTCTGCGACAAGGCGGCGTCCGTCCAAATTTGCGGCGCGGCGGGCAGGGTGGGGCGGCGCGGTTTGATTTCGCCCCTGCGGGTGCGGCGCGCATCCCGCGGCCGCCGGGGATTCACGTTGCTCGAATTGCTCGTCGTGCTGGCTATTATCGGAATCATGGCCTCCATGACGCTGCCGCACCTTTCGGGCTTCTCCAAAGCCAACGCCATGAGCGTCGCCACGCGGCAATTGCTCGACGACGTCAGTTACGCGCGGCAACGCGCGATGGTGAATCGTTCCATGGTCTATATGGTGTTCGTGCCGCCGCAGCCATGGCTGTATATGTCCAACCTCGTCGTGCAAGGGCGCGGCATGAGCAATCTCATCAGCGGACAATATCGGAGTTACGCCCTGGTCACTTTGCGCAGCGTCGGCGATCAGCCGGGCGGGGGACACCCCAGTTTCTTGACAGATTGGAAATCATTGCCTAACGGCGTGTTCATCGCCACCAATGAATATGTGCCGCTCAACAGTCAAGCGCAGGTGCATTATGTGCGGACCACCAATACGCTGGCTGGCACGGTGAACCAGTTTGACGTTTTTCCGTTCACCAATTCCACCCGCTCTCTGCCGTTTCCCACCTTGCAGCTCAGCTCCTACGATTTGCCTTACATCGCGTTCAGCCCGAATGGGTCGCTCGTTGATGAGCGCGGCAATCCCGTGCCGGATCAATATATTCCTTTGACGACCGGCGGGATTTTTTATCCGTCCGACGCCCAGGGCGGCTTGCTGCGCCAGGAGCCTTTGATCAGCGAAAACGCTCCCGGCGAATGGACGAATAATCCCAATCTCATCCACATCGACGCCACGACCGCGCGCGCCAAACTCGAACGCAACCAATTTTGATGAACCTCGCCGCTTTCCAGAATGGTTTGGCCCGCGCCCGCTGCCGGGGCTTCACCATGATTGAGATCGCCATCTCCATTGGCGTGATCGGTTTCGCGCTGGTCGCGATCATTGGCATTCTGCCCGCCGGCTTGACTGTCCAGAAAGATAATCGCGACGACACCGTCATCAATCAGGACGCCAATTTCTTCATGCAATCCATTCGCGCCGGCGCCGTGGTGAGCAATGGGATTGTGTTGGATCGGACGCTCGATTTCCTCAGCAATTACGTTGAAGCCATCACCATCACCAACCCGTTCGGCCTCGCGGAAGTTTACACCAATTTCCAACTCAGCAGCGACCGCACTTATACCAGCGGCGGCGCGCCGAACTATTTTACCACCACGCTCAACGAAACCGTCGGCGGCGCCATCCTGGGCCTGCTGACCCGGCCAAAGTTTTACATCACGAGCCTTCCCACTTTCACCGTGCCGGGCTTTCAACCTATCACGAATTACACCCGCGCGTGGGTGCGCGCCTTGAACGGCTCCGCGATGCAGCAAAACGGCGCCAACTCCGCCGTCGCCTTCCGTTACATCATGGATGTCCAGATCACGCCGCATTATTTGTTCCCCACTGATTCGACGAATTGGGTGAACACCACCACTCTCGCCGATTACACCATTCGCTCCAATCGCTGGATGGAAGCCAACTTCCTCAGTCAAAATCTCTACGATGTGGAGCTGACGTTCCACTGGCCGGTGCTGGCCAGCGGCGCGCCGGGCCCGAATCGGCAGGTCTTCCGTTCCACGATTGCCTCCAGCCTGGCCAAGGCCACCAACGGAACCGTCTATTACTATTTCCAGCCGCAAACCTTCACCGCCGCCGCTGCGCCATGAACACGACTTTGCCATCTTCCGCGGCCTCCCGCGCGCGCGCCGGCTTGACCATCCTGGAGATGCTCGTCTCCTCCGCGATGCTCGCGCTCATCATCGTAGGTTTGACAGCCATGTTCGTCCAAACGCAAAAGGCGTTCAAGACCGGCATCAAACAAACCGAAGTCGGCGACACCGGCCAGACCATTGCCGACCTCATTTCCTCTGATCTCGCGCAGCTTTCCGATGGCACGGGCTTTGCCACCAACACCATCCTGCCCGGCGTCACCAATCTCATGTGGGGTTGGAGCAATAACTATCCCCAGCTGGAAGACGGCGTGGCCTTCCGCAGCAATCAATTGGAGCGGATTTACATGCTGGTTCACACCAACACCGGTTGGACCGCCATTGGCTACGCAGTCAGCAACGTCGCCCCAGGCATTGGCGTCGGCACGCTTTACCGCTACACCTCGCCGATCAACTCGCACTTTTTTGACAACACCATTCTCTTCAGCCCGTTCGCGCATGTCTTCGAGCCCAACTTCACCAATCTCATCACTCCGCAAACCCGCTTCAGCCGGATCGCCGATGGCGTGGTGCATTTGAAAATCCGCGCTTACGATGCCCAGGGCCGCCAGGTTGGCGGGGAAACGAATTTCGGCACGGGCGACCTCGTCGGCCAGATCACCAACACGTATCCGCTCCCGTACAATTTCGGAATCACGAATCTGCCCACGAGCCTCGATCTGGAGTTTGGCATCCTTGAGCCGGACGCCTGGGAGCATCTCAAATCTCTGGGCGCGCCCGCGGCCCAAACCGCTTATCTCTCCACCGCCGCCTCGAAAATCGACATTTTTCGGCAGCGCATTCGCGTCCGCGCCGCCACTCTGCCATGAAGCCGACACCACTAAATATTGAGCCGGGAGCCGCCCGTTCCTCCCGCGGCATCGCCCTTGTCATCACCCTGCTGATGCTGTCGGTCATCACGTTCCTGGCCGTCGCGTTCCTGGTCATGACCCGCCGCGACACCTCCGCCAAACTCGCCACCCTCGACGTCGCCACCGCCAAATCCATGAGCGAAGCCGCGCTCGCCCGCGCCCAAGCCGAGATCGTCGCCCGCATGATGGCCCAAACCGACATCCTCGCCTACGACTACATGGCTTCGAGCAATTTTATTAACCCCAACGGGTTTGACACAACGACTAATGGCGAGAATGTCAACAATGTTAATTATGATCTCCGCAAAACAGGAAATGCGGTAGACACATGGAAGGTAAGTAATCCTGGCAACATTGCTCAAAACATTGCGAATCTTTATTTCGATCCGCGTCCCCCGGTTTTTGTCCAAACAAACACCGACCCCACCAAGCCGCCGGCCTACGATTTCCGTTATTACGTCGATCTCAATCGCAACGGCAAATTTGAAGGCAGCAGTTTCCGCACGTCCATTGCCAAAGACAACACCGCGTTGCCCGTTGTGGGCATGAATTCCGTCCCCGGTGAGCCGGAATGGATTGGCGTCCTCGCCGACCCCACGCTGCCGCATTCCGCCACCAATTATTTCATTGGTCGTTACGCCTATATGGTTTTGCCCATCGGCAAGACGCTTGATCTGAATTTCATCCATAACGAATCGCAAAACGTGTTTAACGCCTCCAGCGGCCAGGACCATTTCGTCCGCAATCAGGGCGTCGGCTCGTGGGAAATAAATCTGGCCGCGTATTTGCGGGAATTGAATACCAATTCGTATGACAATCCCTTGACGCTCCAAGCATCGCAACGCTACGCATATCATCCTACAGAAATCGGCAGCGCCACCGCGACCGGCGACTTTGGTTTGGCTTTTCAAGACGCTTATTCGTTTCTGACCAATCGCAACCTCGGCCAGCTTTCCCTCTCCGCCTATTACGGCGGAGTTGGAAATCCTGTTTATCAGGGTTTCTTGAATGATGGCATTGACGCTTATGGCGCGAGCGTCAATACAAATCTCAATGGCCCGTTCGATCTCACTGCCGCGACTGATCCCGAAGGCGCGCGGAGCGATGGGGTGAGCAACCCTTGGCCGGGCAGCTATCTCACTAACATGTTCTACGACATGCAGGATGTCTTCGACCCCAATAAGACCGGTCCATCCTTTGCCAATCGTCTCGCCACCAATGGCGGTTTGGTCGGTTGGCCCAACAGCGTCAGCCCCGATGTGGCCACCTATGATCGTTATACGTATCAGCGCATGCTCACCTCCATCGGCACCGGGTCCGAACCCGAATACAGCGTGTACGTTTATCCTGATACGACCAATATTTATACCAGCACCAATTTCGGGACGATCCCCACTTTGCTGCGCACCAAGATGAATTTGAACTATGACAACGCCGCGCAAATGGCGGCTGGACCGTATGCTCCCATGCCAACCAATTTGGTTTCATGGACAAACGACCCTTTGAAATTCTTTACCAATGCCGCTGACCTCCTGCTTCGCACCCAAGACTTTCCAATTGTAACCAACTTAATTACCACCACCAATTCTCTCACGCCCTATGCCTACGTGCATTTTGGTTATAGCAATCTCAACAGCTTTCCCATCTATAGTAAAAATGTGCCCAGCTTGGGATATACCGCGCAATTTCACCGTATGTTGCAACTGGCAGCGAATCTTTACGACGAATCTCAAAATCAAAATGGCCAGGTGAACGGGACAAACTATGTCTTATATCCGACTGTTTTTCGGCCGGTTTTCAATCAATCCAATGATGGCTCGCTTTTCATTACAGGCTATAAGTTAGTCAAGCCGGCAGATGTTTTGGCGGGCGGGCAATTATCGCCTGCGAAATGGAAGTTCCCGACTAACAATGTCCTTCCTGATGACAATGTTTACGGCATTCCATGGGTTATAGGCGCGGTCAAAGGTCTTCCCGCGTTTCAGCAATTTTGCGATGACACTGCTTTTGCAATGACTCGTAAAGTGGAGGTGGTGCGCAACACCAAAGACCTCGGAGGCATTCCCATTGAGACGAATCAACTCTATGAATTCTCGATCTCCAACCAGTTTGGATTTCAAGCGTGGAATTCTTATCGTACGCCATTTAACCCGCCAGTGGACGTCACGGCTAAACTTCAATCGTCGATCATTTTTACGAACAATTCCGGAAGCTTTCCGTGGGGAACGAACTTTTACATCTATGCGCCTACAGTTGGGTTCTCAAATTTTGCGAAATTGAACCCTCCTTGGGCGGGGTGGGGACATGGTAGTTCAGACGCGTCTATGTGGGCGCCAATTCAGCAGCTTACCAATTTGTTATGTTCTTTGGATCATGAGCCGCTCGTGTGGTCGGACGTGGCGGCTACCCGTGGGATGTGGGATATTGCTAACCAGAACACGCCTCATTGGGACGAGAAAAGTTTTACCGTTCATGGATGGGTTTTGACGGTCACAAACTATGTGACTTACATCTTACAGGATCATTTGACTGGCGCCATTTTGGATTTCGTGAACGTGGGGCCATTCGGCACGTCGCTCGATATCACCAATATTTTAAATCATGTGAGACTTCCCGGAGATGACTCACAACTTTCGATGAATATTGTTTGGAACCCGCTGGGTGCGGACGATTCACCTTCTTCGGGCGTTTCCCAAGGGGAGTTACAACAGTTGAGTATTGGCGCAAATTTTGTGGGCGTGCCAGATTATTCTCCCAGCCCCGTCGATTCTCAGAATTTTGCCAATCTGCTCCTGAAGCAAGCGGTTAAGACCAATGCTATGCAATGTCCTTTCACGCCTTCTGCCGTATTTGTGGCCCATGCCACCTTATCCGCCAACGATCCATTGGTGCACTACACGATGGGCGATTTGCTCTCCCCGAGTGGGATCACCAATAATATTGTCAAATTCAAACCTACGACTATGAGCGACCTGCCCCTGACAAATACCTTGAATCAGGAAAGCTCTCGGTATGAGCCTTGGCCGGATCAGGATGATTCTGGTGTCGGTCGTAATCTCGGCCTCAAAGACCCTAAGATTACTTCTTCCGATGACTGGCACTTTCCCACGAATAGGTTTCCTAGCGTCGGTTGGATCGGCCGAGTTCATCGTGGCACTCCATGGCAGACCATTTTTCTAAAGGCCGATCCCTTGCCGGGAACCGATCCCAAATCCAATCCGTGGCTCTGGATTAACAAATGGGTCGGTGATCTCTCCGCCGGCCTCCCGCTGCCAGGCGCTTCCTATCCCACCAACGACTGGGGCCTGCTGGATTTGTTTACCACAGCACCGCACGAAAATGCTTTGCGTGGGACGCTTTCGGTCAATCAAACCGGCTCTGCTGCGTGGCATGCACTTTTCGACGGAGTGGTAGGATTCATCACAAATCCGCAAGGTGTTGTTGGCTCTGTCATTGATCCCACTGCACCCCCCCCCGCTCCGTATAATAATTACCCGAACGTGACTTCCGTTCTGCTTGATGCCGTCAATCTTGTGGATGGATCGGGCGCTCCTCTGCCGGATGGTATTCCCGTTGTGGCGCCAAATGGCGCCACCAACTTGGAGTACGGCATCAACGCCTATCGTTTGGTGCAGACAAATGGCTTATATCATCATATCGGCGATATTCTGCGGGCTCCCACTCTTACGATCGCTTCGCCCCTTATTGGCTTATCCACCGCTCAACCCGACGATATGGCCTACGAGCGTATTCCCCAGCAAATCGGCTCGTTGCTCAAAGTTGGCGAGCCGCAATTTGTCATTTATTCGTGGGGCCAATCCTTGCGGCCGCTCAGCCTTTACAACAGCGGCGGCGCTGGCTTGTTCAAGGTTTGCACCAATTATTCCATCACAGGCGAGTTTCTGACGCGCACGGTTTGTCATTTGGATCTCACGCGGTCGGATCGGTTCGGCCAGACGCCGCGGCTTAAGGTCGATAGTTTCAACATCATCCCGGCGGCCCAATAATCATGAATTTCAATTCTCCAGCGCCGGGGCGCGCGGCTCGCCGCCTCGGCTCATTTGCGCGCGCCGCCTTGCCCCCGGGCCGCGTTCTGTTAAGATATGGTTGGTTAGCCATTGAGGTGTCCCATGCGTAACAATCCACGTGCCTGGTTGCTTTTAAGTTTGGCCCTGATGCTGGCCGCCTTGATGTTTTGGCGCATCGGCGACCGCCACCGGGCCGCCATCGCGCCCGCGGCCCCCACGCCATCCGCCGTCCGCACCAACGCGCCCGCGCCCACGGCCAAAGCCTCGCGTCCCAAATCGCTGCGCTTAAGCAACACCACCGAGGCGCCCGCCGCCCTCAGCCGCAATGATCACGCGCTGCTGCTGCGCAATGCTTTGATCGACACCACCAAGCCGCTTGATCTCGACATCCCCGCCGAACTGCGCGCCACCAACGGCCGCACGTTCATCGTCCAGTCCGATCATCCGCTCGACCAGAATTTTTACAACGCCCTCGCCAAGGCAGGAGCCAAGTATATTTCCTACATCCCCAATAACGCCGCGCTGGTCGAAGCCAGCG
This sequence comes from Verrucomicrobiia bacterium, assembly GCA_035551475.1. Lineage (GTDB taxonomy): Bacteria > Verrucomicrobiota > Verrucomicrobiia > Limisphaerales > Palsa-1400 > DASZMX01. The sequence goes on along the minus strand of DASZMX010000037.1, from coordinate 1,013 downwards.
CCGAGCAACTGGCCGCGCTGGGCGCCAGCATGCCGGTCATTCCTTACGAGCCCTATTACAAACTGGCGTCCGATCTCCTCGAAGATTCCGTCAATCATAACCCCGTGACCAACGCCCTCCGCGTCATCACCGCGCCCGGCACGCACGACCAGGCCCGCGCGGAAATCCAAGGCTTCGGCTGGCCGCTAATCGGCGAAGACAAGACGCCCATGGGCCCGGAGTTTATCGTGCAAGTGCCCGGCCCGAACGCCGCCATCACCGCCGCGCAATGGCCGCTGGCGCAGGAGATTGAACTGTATCGCCGCCGCCAGCCCTTGAACGATCTCACCCGCGTTCGCCTCGGCATCGCCACCAACACCATCACGCGCACCAATTACTACGGGCTCGACGGCTCCGCCATTTGGATGAACCAAAACGACACCGGCGCCGATTCCACCCATCCCGATCTCGCCGGGCGCATCCATCTCGATCCGCTGACCCTCACCGGCGACAACGACGGCCACGGCACGCACGTCGCAGGCATTCTCATTGGCAACGGCTCCGAATCCACCAACATCCATGGCGTTCCCTCCGGCTCCGTTCCCGGCGCCAACTTCCGCGGCATGGCGCCCAAAGCCGATCTCTTCGTTCAATCCATCGATCTCGTCGTCGGCCCGCTGCTCTCCGACGAATATCTCGAAACCAACGCCTCCTTCACGCTCATGCAGGACTCCGCCAGCCAGGGCGGCATCGTCACCAATGGTTTTATCTCCAACAACAGTTGGGGCACGGGCGATCTTTCCTACGACATCGACGCCGCCAGCTTCGACGCCGCGGTGCGCGACGCCCAGCCGCTGCGCTCCGGCGAGCAAGCCATGACCTATGTCTTTGCGGCGGGCAACTCCGGCGACGGCACCGGCAACGGCCTGGACAACGTGCAGAACACCATCACGTCGCCCGGCACGGCCAAGAACGTCATCACCGTGGGCGCCATCGACAGCCCGCGCGACATCACCAACCAGGTCAGCGTGGAT
>DASZMX010000036.1:0-4261 GCA_035551475.1 Verrucomicrobiia bacterium | reverse complement strand
ATATTTCCCTATGAAACAGGGAAAATCCAACGTCGCCACCTTTAGCGACCATGACAAAGCCGAGCGCGCCAAAAACCGTCTCGTCAAGGCGGGCATTGCCGCCGAAGTCGTTGATGAATCCCATCTCCAGCGCCTTTGGTTTGGCTCCAAACCCTTGGCCAACCAGAAAGTGTATGTGCCCGAGGAGGATAATAACCGCGCGCTGGAAACCCTCCAGCAAGCCGACGCGGAGTCCAATATTCTCTGCGGGGAAGTGCGCTGCCCGAAATGCGGCTCCGCCAAGGTCGAGTATCCTCAATTCACCCGGAAATTCATCATGACGACCTTCGTGGAGATCCTGTGTTTCCTCGGTGTCATTGACAAACGGTTTTATTGCGAGGCATGCCATTACACCTGGCCGAACGAGGAAAAACTCCGCCGGTCCACGGATGTGATGGGATGGCCCACGCATTCCAGCGCCCAGCGGCTCGTCAAAAAAGAGACGCAATAGCGGCGCTATTCGGGCTTGATGATGGCGACGACGAGCCGATCAGGCGTCAAGTATTTTTGCGCGACCCTTTTGATGTCGGCGCCGGTGACCGCTTCGTAGAAAGCATCTTCGGTGTCGATATGGTCGTGGCCCAGGCCGTAAAGCTCGTCGAGGGCGGCGGTCAAGGCATAGCCTCCCAATTCCTGGCGCGCGATTTTCTTTTGCCCGACAATTTTGGCCTTTGACCGCTTCAACTCTTCCTCGGTGAAGCCTTCGCGGCGCAGCAATTCTGTTTCCTTGAGCAATTCGGCTTCCACGAGTTCGAGCTTCTCGGGCGCGGTGCCGACATAAAAGGCAAAATAACCCGGCAGCAAGCCCAGGAAGTTTTGCGCGCCCACATAATACGCCAATCCCAGTTTGTCGCGAATGCGCACGAAGAGGCGCGAGCCTAAATCGCTGCAGCCCTCCTGGAGCAATTCCAGCGCATAGCGGTCGCGCTCCAGCAAAGTCGTGCCGGGAAACCCAATGATTAATACCGCCTGCTTTTTGTCGCGCGTCTCGACCACGCGCCGGATGGAGGTGAGCGCTTCCGTCTGGGGCAGGAGCGCGGTGGCGCCGGTGGGTTTCCAGGAGCCGAAATGCTGCTCGATTTTGCGCTTCAATTCCGCCGTGTTCACGTCGCCGAACACCGCCAGCACGCAATTGTCCGGCGCCGCCAGGCGTCGATGAAATTCCGCCAGGTCGCTGACTTTCAAGCCGGTGACACTTTCCATGCTGCCGGAGGGATCGAGCCCATAGCCGACCTTGCCGAACATGCCCCGCCGCATGGCTTGGCCGCAGCATTGCAGCAGGTGATCGCGCTGGCCGCGAATGATCTCCAGTTGGATTTGCCGCTCGCGTTCGAACGCCTCGGCGGGGAACGCGGGATGGAGCAGCACGTCGGAGAACACTTCCAGCCCGGTGTCAAAATCGTCGCTCATCGTTTCGCCGGCGAGGCCGAAACTGTTATTGCCGCCAAAGGTGTCGATGCTGCCGCCGACGGATTCGATTTCGGTGGCGATTTCCTCGGCGCTGCGGCGGCGCGTGCCTTGCAGCAGCATTTTCGCGGTGAGCTGCGTCAGGCCATTCGTCTTGACGGTTTCGGCCAGGGCGCCGCCGCGGAAAGTGGCGCGAAACTCCACAAAAGGCAGGCGATGGTCCTCCTTCACGAGGAGACGCAGGCCGTTGGGCAGCACAAATTTTTGCACCGGATGCTCGGCGGCATTGGGCGCGGCAGGCGCGGCGGCGAGGGAGGCGCCTTTCGGGGCGAGCGCGTAGAGGGTGCGATTGGAGTCAATTAGATATTCGCGCGCGACGCGGCGGATGGTTTCCGGCGTGACATTTTTGGCGGCGGCCAGATAGCGCTCGGAGAAATTGAGGTCGTTGGCCGCCAGCCAGTTGGCGCCCAGATCCTGGGCCTGGCCCTGCATGGTCTTGCGCGTGGCGAGCGTGCCCGCGACAAATTGCTTGATGACTTTGGCCAGCTCCGCCGCCGGGACAAGCTGGGTTTGCACGCGGCGAATTTCCTCCAGCAACGCGCCGCGCGCGGCGTCAATTTTGTCCGCGGTGACGACGGCGCTCACGCCGAAGAGGCCTTGTTCGCCGGGGCTGTAAATCCAGGCATCGGCGGAGGTGACGAGGCCTTTCTTTTCGCGGACTTCGCGGAAAAACCGGGAGCTGCGCCCGTTGCCGAGCAGGGAGGACAAAATATCCAGGGCCGGGGTGTCGGGATGCCGCACGTCGGGCACATGCCAGGCGTAATGAAAATAACCCAGCTCGATCGGCGCTTCTTCAATGATCTCGCGCGCGGCGGTCTGGCGCGGTTCGCTCGGCAGGACCGTCGGCGGAATGGATTTCGCCTTGGACTTGGAAAAGCCCGCGCGGATTTGGGCGACGGCTTCGTCCGCGGTAATATCGCCCGCGACCACAAAAAACATGTTGTTGGGCACGTAACGCTCGCGGTAATAGGCCGCGATGTCGTCGGCTTTCAACTCGTTGAAAATTTCGGGATAGCCGATCACCGTGAAGCGATAGGGGCTGCGCGTGTAGGCGGTTTCGAACAACCGGCGGCTGGAACGACGTCCCGGGTCGTCCTGATTCATGTCCATTTCGCGCCGGATCACGTCCAACTCCTTGACCAGCTCATCGGCGGGGAGGCTGGCGTTCTGCATGATGTCGCAAAGAATATCGATGGCCACGCGCGCACCCGTGTTGGGGACGTTGATGTGGTAAACCGTGCGGTCGAAGGAAGTATAGGCGTTCATGTAGCCGCCGGCTTCCTGCACTTCCTGATCGATGCGGCTGCCCGGGCGGGTGGAGGTGCCTTTGAAAAGCATATGCTCCAGCACGTGAGAGAGTCCGGCGCCGATCCAGCGGCCTTCCGAGATGCTGCCAGTGGCGCACCACGCCTGCGCCGAGACCACGGGCGCGCTGTGGTCCTCGCGCACGATGACCACCAGGCCGTTTTCCAAGGTCGTCAGCCGCACGCCCGGGGGCATGGCGGGAATTTCGGCAGTCAAGGCGGCGCGATTGGTCGGCGTCGCCATTTTACGCCGCAAGGGTGCGGCCTTCGTTTTAGGGCCCGATCTAGTTCCCATGTTTTATGCTTCCACGGATTTGGGAGGAGCCGTCTGCGCGGCGCGGGAGGGAAGGAACGGCTTGCGAAAAGCCTCGATAAAATCGTAGCCGTGCCGGAAATCCTCGCGGCTGTCGGAATCGGTCTTGGACGCCAGGTTGTGGGCGATCATGTTGAAAACAATCTCGCCGAAATCTTCACAGGATCGCACGCCCCATTCTTCCAGGACGGTCAGGGCCATGGGGCCGTAGGTTTCCAGGGCGTAGCCGCGGATGCCTTCCAGCAGCTCTTTGCCGCCGACATGCGCTTTGCCGCTGGAACTGCGTCCCAGCATTTTTTGGGTGTGCTTGAGCGCCTCCTGCACGAAAACGTAGGCGGCATATTGGTAGCGCGCGTCCTGTGCGACGATTTTCGCCACCGCTTCCTCGAAGTTAAGACATTGCATGTTAAGACTTTTGTGAAACGGCGGCTGGAACGGGCCGGTGCGAGGTCCGATAAGCCTTCACCGCCCAACCCGTCACGAGCAACACCACGACCACACAGAGCACGAATTGCTCCTGCTTCGTCAGGCATTTCACAATCCCATTATACATTCTTCCGCGCGATTACACCACAATATTTACCAGCCGCCGGGGCACAATGATGATCTTTTTGACAGGCTTGCCCTCCATGAAGGATCGGACCTTCTCGCTGGCCAGGGCCGCCGCCTCGATTTCCGGGGTGGCCGCCGTGCTCGAGACGGTGAGTTTGTCGCGCAGCTTTCCGTTCACTTGCACCGGGATTTCGACGGTGTCCTCGACCAGGAGCGCCGGGTTGTGTTTGGGCCAGGGCGCGTAGGCGAGGGTTCCGGCGCCGCCGAGCTTGGCGTGCAGTTCTTCCGCCAGATGCGGCGCGAAAGGCTGGAGCAAAATCAAAAACTCCTTCATCACGGACGCGGGCTTGGTTTCCCAGGTGATGGCGTCGTTGACAAAAATCATGAGCGCGGAAATGGCGGTGTTGAAACGGAACCCATCCAGATCCTCCGTCACTTTCTTGATGCAGGTATGAAGTGTCTTGGATTGCGCCGCGGTGGGCGCGATGTCCTGAACCGAGGCGCTGATCTGGATTTGAGTCAGGGCGCTGGCGTCAGGGTTTTCCTGCGAGGCTTGACCTTGCTCAAACTCCGTTTCACTTTTTTC
>DASZMX010000035.1:0-17828 GCA_035551475.1 Verrucomicrobiia bacterium | reverse complement strand
GTTGCTCCGCCTAGTCAGCGCCCTGCTCGCCGAGTATAGCGACGAATGGGAAATCGGAAAAACTTACCCTCAGCATGCAAACCATAACCTAGCCCTTTGTTTGACAGCACGCGAATTTACAGAAAAAAAGTTGCGCCGCCGTTTTGCAATGTCGCACGAGAATTAGACCTGAGATCACAGCGGTTGCCTGTTGTTGAGTCGGCGATAATCATAGACGCCGTTCTTGCCGATGCAAGCAGACGTGATGCAGACTTGAAGTGACAGCCGCAGGAGATTCGTTAATTCCTCGACTGGATAACCATGATCAAATCCAGTGCGAACACTCAATTTCCACATCGCTCAGGACAAAAGCCAGCGACGTAAATTCGGCTGTCTCGGTGATGATGAAAAACCATGGAGACGTGAACGGATCTTGGCAGTCCTGGAGTTGAGCCGCCGATGTAAATGAATTTGCAGGCCTCGTTGGTGATTGTCGCCTGGATGAACATATTCGTCAGAGGATCCTCGGTCACAACAACGGGAAGGCGTGGTTTGACCAGCCATTCAAAATGCCTTTCGGGTGGGAACAGCTTGGGATCGAGACCTTGCAGTTTCAGGTCGCGAATGTGTCGATTGTTTTTCATTCCCCAAGCGTAATAGAGGGGGTGAGACAATAAGCGTCCCGGCTATCAAAAGAGTCTGAAAAAAAACCGAGGCGTTGGTGGTCAGGATGGAAATCCAGAACAAAGCAGATCAGTAAAAACCGTCTCACGACAAACCTGGACGGTCATAGACAGCTTTAAACAGCGTTGGCTTTGTTATGCCTTGGTGTTATGCGATAGCGCATTGCCTCCCGCTGAATGGTTGGAAAGTGCTTAAATTCAACCAAATAGCAAAAATGGTGGTAGGTGATGGATTCGAACCATCGAAGGCGTAAGCCAGCAGATTTACAGTCTGCCCCCGTTGGCCACTTGGGTAACCTACCGCCAAGGCGAAGGAACGGTGATGCTCCCAAACTCGGACGGCGGGCTCAAGTTCAAAGTTGAGTTTTTTACGCGGGGGCCGAGGAATGCGCAGGAGGGAAATCAAACCCGATTGGCAGAGCGGTGGCCGGATCAAAAACCGTAAGCGGCCAGGAAATCGTGGTTTTCGGGATCGTGTTCGATTTTAAAACCAACCTTCCGGCAAACGTGCTGCATCGCGTGATTATCCGGCAGGATGTGGCCAATGATCCGCGCCAACATCTCGCCGCGGCCCACTTCCACGAGGCGCCGCATTAATTCCGCGCCCAAGCCTTGCCCTTGCCAGGCATCGCTGATCAGCAACGCGAATTCCGCCTCGTTCAAACCATGAAGTTTGTTGAGACGCCCGACCCCAAGGATTTGCCGGCCGCAGGCGCCCGCGTGATATTCCGCCACCAGCGCGATCTCACGGTCGTAGTCGCCGGCGCAAATGCGCGTCAGCCGTTCATGCGCGGTGCGTTGCGAAAGTTTCATCACGCTGAAATACCGATGATAAACACTCTCCTCAGAAAGCGTCTGGTGGAACTTGACCAGCAACGGCTCGTCCTCCGGTTTGATCGGACGAATCGTGACGCGCTGGTGATTCTTCAGCGTCGCGGCGGAAACATATTGCGCGGGATACGGGCGAATGGCCGGCCTGGGCAATTGCGTTTCGGGCGTGGCCGGATCATGGAGGACGATGCGGGCATCCAGCGCCACGATGCGTTCGGGCGAGGCCAGGAGCGGATCGATTCGAATCTCCCGAATCCACGGCTGCTCTTCGACCAATTGGCTGAAACGCACGAGCAACTGCTCCAGTTCCGGCACATCGACGGAATCACGTCCCGGCCCCCCTTGGAGCGCCGCAAAAATCTTGGCGCGTTCCATCAGGCGGCGCGCCAGCGTGGCGTTGAGCGGCGGCAATGTCATGGCGCGATCCTCCAGCGCCTCTCCCCACGGCCCGCCGCAGCCGAAGTAAAGCGCGGGGCCGAATTCCGCATCGCACACGCTGCCAAGACTAATTTCGCAGCCGTCGAGCCGCGCCATGGGCTGCACCGTGACGCCTTGAAAAGGCGGCGCGCCCGCTTTTTCTGCGACGGCGGCCGCAATCGCTTTCCAGGCCTGCCGCACCGCCGCTTCCGTGCGCAGGTGCAATCGCACGCCGCCCACCTCGGTTTTGCGCGCCACCGTTTCGGAGAAAATTTTCAGCGCCACGGGAAAGCCGAGTGCGTTGGCTTCCTTGACCGCCTCCGCCTCCGTGGCGGCGATGCGCGTTTCCACCGTGGGAATGCCGTAGCAGTCAAGTATTTCCTTGGACTCGACTTCCGTCAGGGCGCCGCGGCCTTTTTGGCGGGCGCGCTGCATAATGGCGGCGGCCTTGGCGCGGGCGGCGGCGGCGTGATCCGGGACGGCGGCGGGAGTTTCGTAGAGCGCGCGCAGATTTTCGCTGTAACGCCACATCTGGCAGAAGGCGCGGGCGGCGCGATCCGGGTATTTGAAAGTGGGGATGCTCGCGGCATTGAGAATTTCCTCGCCCGCTTCCACCTGGTTGGCCCCCATCCAACTGGCGATGATCGGCTTGTGGTGCAAATGGGCGAAGGGCTTCAATTGCTCGGCGGTGGCGGTGGGCTGGGTCGCGGCATGCGGAGTCAAGACTACGAGCAGGCCATCGGTGTTCGGGTCCTGGGCCGCAATCTCCACTGCCTTGGCGTAAAGTTCCGGGCTGGCGTCGCCGCCGATCTCGATGGGATTGCGGCGATTCCAACTGGGCGGCAAGATCGCCTCATACGCCGCGAGGGAATGGGGGCACAACTCAGCCAACTGACCGCCGCTGGCAAGCAGCATGTCCGCCGCCACCACCGCCGGACCGCCCGCATTGGTGACGATCGCCAGGCGCGGGCCTTTGGGGCGCGGCTGTTTGGCGAGAACCTCGGCCATATCGAACAGCTCCGAAATCGTATTGACTTGCAGGACGCCGACCCGCTGCAAGGCGGCGCGCCACACTTCGTCGCTGAGCGCCCGGCCGCCCGCCGTGGTTCGCCCCGGCTTGATGACGATGATGGGCTTGCTCAACGCGACTTCCCGCGCGGCGGACAAAAACGCGCGCGCGTCGCCGATGGATTCCATGTAAATGACAATGCTCTTGGTGTGAGGATCGTCGCCGAGGTGGTAAATCAGGTCGCCCCAACCTATGTCAAGCATCGCTCCCAGCGAAATGAAGGCGCTGAAACCAACATTTTCCCGCAGGCTCCAATCCAGGGCCGCCGTGCCGAGCGCGCCGCTTTGGGTGATGAAGCCGACGCTGCCCGGTCGAGCCAGGCACGCGGCGCAACTGGCGTTAAGTTTTTTTCGGGGCGTCATGACCCCCAGACAATGGGGGCCGGCGAGGCGCACCCCGGCCTTCCGGGCTTCCTCCAGAATCTCCGCCTCCCACGCGGCGCCCGCGGAGCCGCCTTCTCTGGGACCTTCAGAAATGATGATGGCGCCGCGCACCCCCGCCCGGCCGCAATCGCGCAGAATTTCAGGCATCGTCGCCGCCGCGGTGGAAATGACCGCGAGATCCACTTTCTCAGGCAAAGCGGCGAGACTCGCGTAAGTCTTGTGGCGCAAAATGGTGTCGCGCTTCGGATGGATGGGATAAACCCGGCCCTTAAAACCATCGCGCAGGAGGTTTTCCAGGAGCGTGCGGCCCACGCTGCCTTTGACATCACTGGCGCCGATCAAGGCGATGGCATGCGGATCAAAAATGCAGTCCAGCGGCGGCCCGCTCGCGGGGCGAAGAATATCGGCGACGGGTGAGAAAGCGCGGTCGGAACATGGAGTGGCAGTGGCTGACATAGGGCCTGCGTTTTCAACCACCGTACGCCCTGGCCCTCCTGCCCCGCTTCGCCATCATTGGCAAAGGCTGACTCTTTTTTGCCGCAGCCTGCGCTGCTTAGGGCAACGCGGGCAAACTTGCGCGGCGGCTCCGCCGAAGCGGAATCCGCCGCGGATACGCTTTTTTAAGGATTATCGTGAATAGGCGCCTGGGCTCCCGCCGGTTCCTGCACCGGAGCGGTTCCCTGGGCCGTGTTCACCGTCTTGACGATCAGGTCGTCCTTCACGGCGCGCACTCCCGGCACGGCCCGCGCGATGGCCACGGCGCGGTCTTTCTGCGCCGCGCTGTCCACAAAGCCGCTCAACTGGACTTCGCCGTCATACGTGCGCACGCGCACTTCCGTGCCTTTGACATCGCTGTCAGTCAACAATTGCGTTTTCACCTTGGTGGAAACCGCCTTGTCATCGATGTAGGTCCCCGTGCTGCGGCTGGAGCGGTCTCCCGCGCAGCCGGTCGTGGCCACCGCCACCACGGACAAACTCAGAGCCAAACTCGCCGCCAAACTGATTGCTTGTAATTTTTTATTCATATTCCTCCCTTTTCAGCCCTAAGGTGACACGCCCCGCCATGCCCTTCCATAGGGTGAAAGCCGCAGCGAAGGCTACGATTTGGAATGATCAATCCCAGATTTTTTGCGCCTGCAATTGGCGGATCGCCTGTTCCGCCCACCCGCGATTGGCGGCGGGCGAAGCCGGGCTGGGATGCAAAATCTGGCCCACCCGCACCGGCAATTTTTCCACGGCCAAAACCGCGCGGCGCATCGCGAACGCGCCGATCCCGACGATCCATTGCGGCTGGAGAATCTCCACCACCGCCCGTAAGTGAGCGTCGCAGACCGCCGCGAGGGCGGCGGCTTCCGCTGGCGCCAGCTTGTCCGGCGTGCGATTGCGCCCGGTTTCCTCGAGGAAGGCGAGCGGGCAATAATTGACAACGAAATGGCGCGCGAAAAATTTCCCGGGCGAGCCAAAGCGGTCGGCGAACAATTTCCACAACCGCTGTCCGCTGACTTCAGAGCGCGCGCATTGAAATCCCAGCACAGGCCGGCGCGGATGCTCGGGATTGGGGCGGGCGATGGCGGTTTCGATTTTCAGCCAGTCCCGCACCGCGGCGATTTCCCCAAACGGCACGCCCGTTTGCGCCATGCCGAACGGGCCGGGATTCATGCCAAGGAAAATGACCTCCTTGCGCGCGCCGCCGAAACGCTCGATGTATTGCTGATGCCCCGTCCAGGCATACGCCAGTGGATTGTAAACATGCGTGACCGGGGCGGCAAATTTTAGCCGTCCGGCGTCCCGGGACAAAGCTTGCGCGGCCTCGAGCAGTTGGGTGGAAATCCTCGTCAAGATGAAGGAGGCGGGGCGGCGGGCAGCTCCAGCCAGAACTTGCTGCCGTGGGCGCCATCGGATTCCATGCCGGCCTTGCCCTCCATGCGATCCATGGCGCGCCGCACAATCGCCAGGCCGATGCCCGTGCCGGAATATTTCTGTTCGGAATGCAGGCGCTCAAACATGCCGAAGAGCCGCCGTTGATCTTCCGGCCGCACGCCAATGCCGTTGTCTTCCACCCAGAGCCGGACGAAATTGTCCCGGCGTTCCGACCAGACGCGAACCTTGGGCTTGGTCTCCGGCGCCACGAACTTCACGGCGTTGCTCAACAAATTGGAAATAGCCTGCGACAAGGAAGGCTCATGCCCCACCACATTATGCAGCGTGGCGCACTGGATCACGGCGTTGGGCGCCTGCATCTCCGGGTATTGCTGAATGATGTCGTTGACCAGTCGTTCGAGCAAAACCGGCTGCACGTAAATCTCGCGGCGGCTCAGGCGGCTGTAAGTCAGGATGTCCTGAATCAGCCGGTCCATGCGCGAGCTGGTGTTGATGATGCGATGGAGAAAATGGCGCCCCTGATCATCGAGCTTCTGGCCCTGGTCCTCCATGATCGCCTTGGCGTAGCCCTGCATGGCGCGCAAGGGCGAGCGCAGATCATGCGACACGCTGTAGGAAAATTCCTCCATTTGGGAAACCGCCTCGCGCAGCGATGCCGTGCGCTCGGCCACGCGATGCTCCAGGGTCTGCGCGTACTCCTGCAGCTTGGCTTGCGAATCCTTCAACGCCTGCTCAGATTGCTGGCGCTCGATGGCAATGGCCGCAGTCCGGGTGGCGATGTCAACAATCTGCATCTCCTGCGTGGTCGGCTCGCTCGACTCCCGATAATAAATGGCAAACGCGCCGAGAATGGCGCCGCGCGAGGAAATGATCGGCGTGCTCCAACAAGTGCGCGGGCCGGGCTTGATCGCCTCGGATTTGAATTCCGCTGTTTCCGGATTGGGAAACGAAACGCCCCATTCAGGCGGAGCCTGGTCGCCGGCGATGGGGCGCAGGTAACGTCCGTCCTGATCGACCAGGAAAATTCCCGCCACCAGATCGCGCTCGATCAAGGCTTCCATGTCCGAGGTCAGGCGCTCCAGTGTTTCCGCGAGCGGGGCGCTGCGCACGATGCGCTCCAGCGTGTCACGTTGATAGCGCACCTGGGCCTCGGCCAGCTCCCGTTCCACCGCGAGTTTGCGCAGATCGCGCATGGCGCGCAGACGGTCCAAGGCCACGGCGGTGTATTGGGAAATGACGCCAAGAAACTCCAATTGCTCGGAAGCAAACCGCGCGCGGGCGCCGCTGGCAAAAGCGATTGTGCCCAGCATTTGGCCGTCAATCACCAGCGGATTGCAGGCGTAGGTTTGCAAACCCACGGGACGCGCGGCGCCCGGCGTGTCCGGCGCCGCTTCCAGCAAATCCGAGACCACCACCTGGGGGCTGCTCTCGATGTTGGCGCCGGGAATGACCTGCCCGAAGTGCAAACGATGGATGCTTCGCGCCGCCTCCTCGGCCATGCCGGAGCAAAAATGAAGATAAAAAGCGTCGCCCTTTTCGTTGACCATGAAGCTGAAAAAAGCGTCAGCCCCAATGCGCGCCGCCACTTGCGGCAAAAGTTGGCTGATAACGGCGTCGGCGTCCCGGGCGCTGAGAAGTTGCGCCAGGGTTTCAGAAAGCAATTGGGCCGGCTGTCCGCCGCTCAAAATGCCTGGACTCGACCCGATCATCAATGTTGTTTGAGAGGGCCGCAAGCCGGGCAGCATTCTGCCGGGATACGTGCGGTTGGAAAGCAAAAACGCCCGAAAACTTGCTCAATCGGGTTTGACTTCGTCCTGGGCCTGCGGGGCGCCCGTGACGATCTCGGCCACGATATTAATCTCCTTTTGCGGCCCCGTGATTTTGATTTCCGCCGTTTTCAGCCCGGCATGATAGACGCCCAGCGTTTGATTGAGCGCGGGCATGGCGCCATGGGAAAAACTCACCACCACAAAACGCGCCGGCAAATTCACGGTCTCCACGCGCCCCAACGGGCGCAAGTCAGGCGTGATAATGGGGCGCGCGGGCGGAACCGGGGCTGGCTTGCGATGGGCGCATCCCACCAGAACCAGCGCGGCGCATAATAAGCACGGGATTAGTCTCACGGGCGGTCAGCATGAAGAGTTTCCGGACGGAAGGAAAACAGAAAATCCGGGGCTGAGGGATTCGGCGCGGGCCGGCGTATTAAGGATGAACCAGAGAGCGGTTTCATCCGCTCCCACAACAGGAATATATTATGAAAATGTTTAAGACAATTCTCTCAGTCGGATTGGTGGCGGCTTCCCTCGCGGCGTTGAACGCGCAAGCAGTGGTTTCTCCGCACTTTGCCGGCGGCGCGGCGGTCGTTGCCACCAGCGGCGCGGCGGATTATGCTCATGACGCGACGGCCCTCGGCGCGGCGGCCAAGTCCAAAAGCGAACGCGGTTCGGCCGTCTTGACAGCCGCCAACCCGAGCCTGGTGGATTGCGCCAAGCTGGGCAAGGCCAGCTGTCCGAAGAGCGGAACCGTGGCGCCCTGCTGTCAGGGCTCGATGGCTTGCAAATAAAGGCAACATGAAACCGGGAGACGACAAAGTTTTGCACAAGGAGCTGGCCCGCTGGAAGGCGGGCCCGCCCCTGCCGCCGCGTTTCCAGGAAAACGTCTGGCGGCGCATTGAGCAGGCGGAAGCCGCGCGCCCCGGCCCCTGGTGGCGCGGCTGGCTGGAGGAGGTTTTCGCGCGGCGCGCGGTCGCTCTTTCTTATATGACCATCCTGCTGGCGCTCGGATTGGGCGCGGGCTACTGGCATGGGCGCGCGGAACAGCGCCTCACCCAGGCGCAATTGGCGGAGCGCTATGTGCGCACGGTGGCGCCGTACCAGGAGATGCCATGAAGCGGGCTCTTTTGATTTTATTGCTCGGCGCGGCCCTGGCGGCGGCCGGTTATACCGGGGTTTTTTGGGCGGCCACCGCGCCGGCCCGCGCGGAAATGTGCAGCCCCGCCCCGGAATTGGCGTGGCTGAAAGCGGAATTCAAAATCGACGACACCCAGTTCGCACGCATCAGTCAACTGCACGAAGGCTATTTGCCGCAGTGCCAGGAGCGTTGCCGGGAGATTGCCTCAAAAAATGCGGCGCTTAGCGCAAGAATTGCGCAGACGGGCGCGGTGACTGCGGATATTGAAAAGGGCATGACCGAAGTGGCGATGCTCAAGGCCGACTGCCAGAAGGAAACGTTGCGGCATTTCATGGCCGTGGCGCGCCTGATGCCGCCCGCCCAGGGCCAGCGCTATCTGCAATGGGTCCTGGGCCAAACCTTTCCCTGCCATTCCACCGCCACCAATGCCGCATGTCACATGATGTCGATGCAATAGCAGACCGCGCCGACATGGCGCGCCTGGCCGGCGGACACGATGCGGCGCTCAATGACTTGATGACGCGGCACGGGGAGCGCTTGTTTCATTACTTGACGCGGCAATTGGGAAACGAAACCGAGGCGGAGGATTGCGCGCAGGAAACCTTTGTGCGCGTCTATCAGCACCGCGCGAAATTCAAACCGGACGCGAAATTTTCCACCTGGCTCTACACGATCGCCACCAATTTGGTCCGCGACATCTGGCGGAAACGCGGGCGGCGCCCCGAAACGACGTTGGACGAGCGCCTGCCCGATGGCGGGCTCAGCGCAGACGAAGGGCTGATGCAGGACGAACGAGCGGCGGAAGTGCGGCGGGCGGTGCAGGCGTTGCCGGAGGATTTGCGGGCGCCGCTGGTGTTGTTTGAATTTGAAAACCTGGCGCAAACGGAAATTGCGCGGATTTTAAAGTGCACGCCGAAGGCGGTGGAGGTCCGGATTTACCGGGCGCGCCGCCGCCTTCGCGAGACGTTGCGGTTACTTTCCGAACATTTTGGCCACGATGAAGATCAGGACGGCGCCGCCCAATCCCCCGCCCAACAGCAGGTAAATTAACGAAAAACCAATCGCCCCCATCACCGGCATAAGTATTAGAGCTGTCATAATAGTCCCTTTCTTTGACACCAATATCGCACGGCCCAAGGGACAGGCGCCAGACGGGGCGGGTCGGCGCCGATTCATCGTGCATTCTCCCACTACGAAGAGAGCGCGCCGGAGAGATATTTCAGTTCGCCTTCCAACTCGTCGGGAGAGGCGACGCTGTGGGCGGCTTCTTCGCGCAGGATTTCCAGGAAGCGCTGGCGCAGCCGCTCGGTGAGGATTTTGAGAGTGGCGTCGGTGACGCCCAGTTTGCGCGCGGACTCAGGGCCAGGCTCGGCCGCGCCGCGTGAAGTCAGGCAGAATTTAAGCGCTTCAAAAATTTCGCCCTTATCCGCCGTCTCATATTCAAAACGCAGTCGGTCGTACACGATATTGAGCAGCGCCAGAGCCCAATTCTGTTCGAACAGCTTTTCCGCCTCGCTCGCAGCGGGCGCCGGCAGAACGCGCGGCAAGGCCGGCTGTTCGAGGTCAAGAAAGCGGTTCAACGCGCCGAGAAAAAACGAGCGCAGACGCTTGCGCGCGCCCGCCATGTCGCGCGATAAATCCGTTTGCGATAAGCGGGCGAAGAAGCGATGCGTCAGTTCCTGGGCGTCCTCCGGCGAATAGCCGCGCATCCGCACGTAGGAATAAAGCGGCTGCCAATAAGTGCGGCAGAGGCCGACCAATCCATCGCGCGCGCGGGCGGCATCCTGCGCCGAGGATTCGAGGATGGCGCCCCAGGCGGCGGTTTGGAAAGCGGGGGAGATCATGCCACGGCTTGGGCGCTGGTGGGAAGATGAAGCGCGGCGAGCGTGCGCTCGAAAATGGCTTCGGGCGAACCTTCGGCCGGCACGCTCAACAGCAGGCCACGCTGTTGATAGAAATCCACCAACGGTTGGACGCTTTTCTGAAATGCCGCCATCCGCACACGCACGGCTTCGGGGCGGTCATCTTCGCGCTGGATCAACGGGCCGGCGCAGTGATCGCAGACACCGTCGTTTTGCGGGGGATGATTGACCAGGTGAAAGACCGATTTGCACTTGGCGCACGTGCGGCGCCCGCTCAGGCGCGCCACAATCACATCAATCGGCAGTTCGTAATTCACCACGCCGGTCAAGGGGATGCGCTCCCAATTGAGCAGGTTTTCCAACGCCGCCGCTTGCACCACCGTGCGCGGAAAGCCGTCGAGCAAAAAGCCCCCGGAACAACGCAGGCAGCGCGCGCGTTCCCGCACGACCGCCAGCACAATTTCGTCGCCGACCAAATCACCACAGCGCATGGCGTCAAAGGCGCTTTGCATGGCGGGGCTTTGCGCGGACGTGGGCGCGCATTTGGCGGCGCGAAATACGTCGCCGGTGGAAAGGTGGCAGGCGCCAAGGCGGTCGCTGAGGAGTTCGGCTTGAGTCCCCTTGCCGACGCCCGGCGCCCCCAAAAGGATGAGACGAAAAGCGGTTTCCACGCACCGCGGCGGCGTATGGCACAGCGCCGCTCCGCCCTTTAACCAGGCCGTGCGATCATGATTCAGCTTCATGTCCGAGGATCGAAGAAATCGTCTCCTCGGGACTACACGCCGCTTGCCAATTGCGCATCATTTATTGGCGGGCACGCTGCGCACCGTCACGGAGGACGGCGCCAGGCCGTCGGCTTCCGCGCGCAACTTGATGGCGCCCGTCGCTCCCGGCTGGGCGCGCAGAATGACCAGGCACAGGCCGTTAAAGGCGTTGCGCTCATGATTGGAAAAAATTTCCAGATTGGTGGGATCACCGTTGTCGGTGGCGACAATCTCACCGGGACCCTCCACCGAAAACCGGATGCGATCATGCGCGCGCGGCGCGAAGCGCTTCTCAGAATCCGTGACGCGAACGGTGACGAAGCAAAGATCATGGCCATCGGCGTGAAGACGGCGATGATCGGTTTGCATATCAAGGCGCGCGGCCGGGCCGGCTGTTTCCACCTTGTCCGTGGCCCAGGCTTTGCCGTTTTTATAGGCGACAACTTTCAAGACGCCGGGCTGATAGACGACATCGTCCCAGCGCAGGCGATATTCATATTGGCCCTTGTGTTTCCGCCCGAGCGATTTGCCATTGAGGAAAAGCTCGGCTTCATCGCCGGAGGTGTAAACGTGCACGGGCGTAACCTGCCCCATGCGTTCCGGCCAGCTCCAATGCGGCAGGAGATGAGCCATCTTGTGCTCCGGACGCCAGCGGGCTTGGTAGAGGTAGAAACGATCTTTCTTGAATCCGTCCAAATCGATGATGCCGAAATAGGAGCTGCGCGACGGGACAAGAATGCGTCCAGTGTCCTTGAGCTCGGCCGCCATGCGCTCGCGCACCGCCGGATCGGTGAACGTCAGCATGGAATGGGCATCGCCGCCATACGGCGTCGGTTCACCGAGATAATCAAATCCCGTCCAGACAAATTCGCCCGCGACATACGGGAATTCGTCTTGACCCTTGAATTCCCACGACGGCGGCGTCGCCCAGGGCGGCGCGGTCAGGTCGTAAGAATTGACCTGGAAATCAGCTTCACCGTCCGCCTTGTTGTTGCTGATGGGGAAAAAATATTCGCCGCGCGAGCTGATGCAGGAAGCCGTTTCGCTGCCGAAGATCGGCTGATTGGGGAAAGCGGCGTGGCGCTTGCCATATTCGAAGGGCTTGTAGTTGTAGCCGAAGACATCGAGGGCGCGGCCAAAATCGTTATAGCCCGATTTGGTTTCGTTGCAGGCGGACGTGGTGGGCCGAGTGGGATCTTCCTGGTGGGCGATGTCCGACATTTCACGGGCCAGCACGGGGCCGCGCGCCGTGTTCTGGTCGGGAATTTCGTTGCCGATGCTCCACAGGATGACGCACGGATGATTGCGGTCGCGGCGCAACTGGGCGCGCCAATCCTTTTCGTGCCAATCGGCAAAGATCAGATGGTAATCATTCTTCTTTTTGCCGGCCTCCCATGTGTCAAATATTTCGTCCATCACCACAAAGCCCATGCGGTCGGCCAGGTCGAGCAACTCGGGCGCGGGCGGATTGTGCGAGGTGCGAATGGCGTTGCAGCCCATCTCGCGCAGAATTTCAAGTTGACGTTGCAGCGCGCGCAGATTGATAGCCGCGCCGAGCGGCCCGAGATCGTGATGATCGCACACGCCATTGAGCGGCACGCGCTCGCCATTAAGCAGAAACCCGTTGGTGGCGCTGAATTCAATCGTGCGAAAACCGAAATCCGTTTCCTGCCGGTCGAGGATTTCGCCATGTCGCTCCAGGGTGGTGACGGCGGCGTAAAGATTGGGATGCTCCACACTCCAAAGATGCGGATGGTGCGTGACGATGGAGAGCGAGGCTTCGGCCGATCCCGCCGCCGGCAGGGAGAGGGCGGCCGGGGCGGTCGCGCTGGAAACCTTGTGGCCAAGGCGGGTGCGCAAGCCGCCGTCGAGCGTTGTCAATTCGAAGATTTCGGCGCGCACGGTGAGATCGTCCGCCGGACCGGCGTTGTCCACGGACACCTTGAGGTTGGCGGTGTCATGGTCCGTCGTAATGTAAGTTCCCCAATGCCCGATTCGCACCGGTCCGCTTTTGACTAGCCACACGTTGCGATAAATGCCGCCGCCCGGATACCAGCGCGAGGAATCCGGCGGATTATCCAACCGGATGGCAATGACATTATCGGCGCCGAACTTGGCGAACGGCGTCAGATCGATCCGCCAGGAAGCGTAACCATAAGGCCACCCGCCGGCGAATTGGCCATTGACCCAAACGGTGGCGTAGGACATGGCGCCGTCCACATCCAGAAAGATTTGGCGGCCTTGATCCGAGGCGGGAAGGTTCAAATGCCGGCGATACCACGCCACGCCCCACCACGGGAGCTTGGCCGTTTCGCCCGAATATTCCTGCTTGAACGGTCCTTCCACGCCCCAGTCGTGCGGCAGTTCCACTCGCCGCCAGGCGGTGTCATCGAAATCTGTTTTGACATAAGAAATGTCCTCACCGACCGGGCTGCCGGACGGGCGTTCCTTGGCGCGCAAATCCTGGTTGGTGGTGAACTCCCGTCCGCACGGCAGCATCCAATCCTTGATCTTAGCGTAGGCAAGCTGGCCTTTGGCGTCGGACGGATCGCCCTTCTGAAAACGCCAATCCGCATCGAGCGAGACGCGTTCGCTGGGCGCCGCAACGGCCACGCCAGCGCAAAGCAGGGTGAGAATGGAGAAAATACGGCGGGTGCTAATTAGATTCATACGCGCTTGTGCATGCGATCATCCCGGCGCGCCGGGCATCGAGCAAGCGAAAATAGGCTTCACATTTGTGAGGGCCCGAACCGAAGGCCGCCAATTTATTGCAGAAGCGCGCGGGCGGCCGCTTGCAGGGCGGCGAAGTGCTTCTTGGAATGCGCTTCGATGTAACAACGAAAAACCGGCTCGGTCCCGCTGGCGCGAAACGCAATCCATTCGTCGTCGGCAAACACAAATTTAAAGCCGTCGATGGTGATGAATTTTTCGACGGGAAACGCCCCGATCTTTTTCGGGCCGGCGCCCAGTAGCGCGATGAGCTTGTCCTTTTGCGCGGGGGCGACGTGCAAATTAATGCGGTCGGTGAAAAACGGGCCGGTGATGCGGGCGACATCTTTCAGGATGGCGCCGAGCGATTTCTTCTCGACAGCCATCAGCTCGGCCATTAGCAAGCACGCGAGAATGCCGTCCTTTTCGGGCACGTGGCCTTTCACGCTGAGGCCGCCGGATTCCTCGCCCCCCACGATGACGGCTTCCTTTTCCATGCAGCCGCCGATGTATTTGAAACCAACGGGTGTTTCGCGCACTGGAATGCCAAAATGCCGCGCGAGCGCATCCACTTGCTGGCTGGTGGGCACGGTGCGGGCCACGGCGCCTGTCCATTTCCTATTCTTGACGAGATGATACAGCGCCAGGGTCAGGACTTGGTTGGGCGTCAGAAACGTCCCGGTCTCATCCATCACGCCGAAGCGGTCGGCATCGCCATCGGTGGCCAGGCCGACTTTGGCGCGGCCGGATTTAATGGCCTGCCGCACGTCGGCCAAATGCGCGGAACTGGGCTCCGGCGGAAAACCACCGAAGAGCGGATTGCGATCCGCATGAAACACGGTCAAACGGGCGTCGGCCTCCTCCAGCAAAGCGTCCAGATAACCCCGCCCACAACCGTGCATCAGGTCCACCGCGATTTTGAGGCGCGCCTTTTTGATCGCGGAAAAATCGATCAGCTTTTTAATTTGTTTGACGTAGGCGGGCCGCGGATCGGCGGTCTTGGCCTGGAACGACCCGGTGACCACGGATTTGAACGTCCATTTGGCAGCCATGAGGCGCTCAATCGCCGCCTCAATTTGCCGCGTCACTTCCGGAGGCGCGCCGGCGCCGTCGGCAGTGGAAAATTTGAAGCCCGAATATTCCGGCGGATTGTGGCTGGCGGTGATATTGATTCCGCCAATGGCCTGGCGCTGCCGAATCGTAAACGCCAGAACGGGCGTCGGAGTGTCACGATCAAACACCACCGGCCGCAAGCCGTTCGCCGTGAAAACCTCCGCCACCGCCAGCGCGAATTCACGCCCGAGAAACCGGCAGTCGTACGCAATGAAAATCAACGGCGCGCGTCCGTAAATCGAGGACTTTTTGTCCGCGAGCTGGCCTTGCAGATATTCGGCGACTCCTTGCGCCGCGAACCGGACATTGGCAAAAGTGAAGTCACGCGCAATGAGCGCGCGCCAGCCAGCCGTGCCAAATTTGATCGGGGACAAACTCACCTCACTGTTTCCAATCGAAAGCGCCCTTCTTCAAGGCATACAGATAGCCAATGAAGAGAATCGCCATAAAACAAATCATCGAGCCGAGAATCAGCGGCGCATTGCTCTTGAGCATCGGCCGATAAATCACCGCCCAGGGATAAAGGAACACCACCTCGATATCGAAGAGGATGAACAACATCGCCACGAGGTAAAATTTGACCGAAAACCGCGCGCTGCCTTCGCCCACCGGCAACATCCCGCATTCGTAAGCCATATCTTTGACACGCGACCGGCGCCCCGTCTTCCCCAAGACCACCGAGGCCACCAACGTGCCCACCGAAAACGCCACGGCCACCAAAGCCAGAATCGCCACCGGCGCATATTGCATCAACTGATAATCCTGCATCGCTGGAAAAATAGAGCCCTCCCCCTGGCCGCGCAAGGTGGATTTTGTGCTGCAATGTCGAATCTTTTTGGCAGACCCGCGGCACAAATCAAATCTTGTGTTTTCCAGGCGCGGGAGCATCTTCTTCTCGACGGCAATTTATGACGGTTCAACAATTACTGGCGGACATTCATGCGCTGGAAACCGAGCTTCTCGGATTCGAGCGCAAATATGGCATTCGCTCCGAAGTTTTTTACCCGGCGTTCATAGCCGGCGATGAGCCGGAAAACGACGCGTGGGCGCTCGATTTTGGCGAATGGGCCAGTGTGTACCAAACATGGCTGACGCGCCAGGCTGAGTATCGCAATCAGATTGAGCGAATCCAGCAAGACAAGGAAAGCCTTGCCGGGCTCATTCATGTCAGCGCATGAGCCACCCGTTTCGGACGCCTGAGGATTACGAGTTATTTATCTACAGCCTGCCGGAACAATTCACGTCCATACGTCAATCTACGATCACCTTGGTTCGGCGGGGTTCGTCCTTGGGGCGGGTTGCGGGTGAACTCCAATTTGAGCGCGGTTTTCGATTGGTGGTTCGGGAGCGAATCCTTTTTGAACGATTGCCCGTGGTCATAGATTCTTATGGTTACGAAGTTTGGCATGGAATGGAAAAACTGTTTTGGTACGATTCGCAACCTCACCCCGCCGACGCAACCTTGCGCCCGACCCATCCACACCACAAACACGTCGGGCCAAATATAAGACACAACCGCATTCCCGCGCCCAAGATGCGTTTTGATTATCCCAATTTGCCCGTTTTAATCGAAGAAATCGAAGGCTTGGTGTCAGTCAACGCTTTTTGAGGACGTCTAGCCAAAATCACGAAAACAGATAATGGCGAACCTACTATAGAAATAAGCCGTCCCGTTGCAGCCAGATTTCGCGTCCACTTTATCCATCAAAAATCGTTTCGTTTGCATTCGTTTCCTCAGCGGCTCTTCCTATCGATTTCGTTCGAGACCCGCTTTGACAAGCTCCTGCTGCCGTAGTGTCGCCAGCATTGCGACAAATGGAATCGTCTTAGCGTAATTATGTCCTCCGGCATAGTATATGCCAAGCGATGCAGCAATTGGCGCGAAAATAGCGCCACCTATTAGAATGGTCGGAACCGAATACAGCCCCAATGCCAAAAGAATGCTGTTGCCGACACCTAAATGACTCAGAACTATACCTGTCGCTACCTCAGCGCCCAGAAAACTGACGAAGCTTGCTCCGCCCGACGCCAAAAGCGCTTGCTCAACGGAAAGGCCTCCAAGCCCCTTCCCCTCTTTTTCTAATTTCTCCTCGACGGAGTTTTCAAACGCTTCTTTTTCCTTTTGTGACATTTGGGGTAGTCTCTCAAGCACGCGACGCAGAAGCTGTTCAAGAATCTGTGACTCGATCACCGCGTACGATTCAGTTGGGTAGCCAGGCAAATCGAGATGCTCTCTAATGTCTAGGAGCACCTTGCGGTAGTCATACTCGCTGTTCCAAATTGGGGTTGCTGCGTCGATGAACTTTTCGAGTATAGCTTCAAAACCAGGCTTCTGCTTAGTCCATCTTTCCAAGTCCTCTCTCTCTGCTTCGTGCGCCTCCTCGTAATTCCACTCGTTTAGCTTCAAGGACAAACGCCCGGTCTTAATTTCCGGTTCGTAGTCGAGTACTTTTCCGAGTCCTTGAGCATGCTCGAAACGACCGTAATCCTTTAACAGATTCACAGGCTCCATTGTTGCTATATTTGATTTCATATTAATTCCTCGTTGATGATTTCAGGAGTTACCGGAATAACAAGCGGAACACAAGAATAGCTCCGCCAACCAGAATACAAGCAACCCCAAAACCGCAAAGCACTTTTGCCGCGAGAAGGGGCGCCGCAATGGCTAGTTGTCCCCATGTGGCGCCCGAGGCACCCGTATATGCCCCTATTAGACCGAGCACAGCAGCAGTTGGAACCGCGATTGCCTGCCCGGCAATTGCTAGCCCGGCAGGGCCAAGCACTAATCCTGCGCCGCTTCCTATTCCAGCACCGATGACAGTAGACAGAATGATGGGCCCAAGGGCAGGCGCAAGGTTGGGTAATAGCGATGCTAGTAAAACCGCGCCCCCGCCGACACCCAGGCACCCGGCGGCAATCCAAGCGGGTAGTCCGGAAGAGTCTGTCTCTATTGCATGTCTTTCGGTTTCTAGAATTGCCCAGACGCAATCCATTCGACTGAGAGTTCTTTCTAAGGAGCAATTAATCATATTTAATTCTTTCAGTTTATTTTCTACTTTTTTTACAACAATCACATTGCCTCGTATTTAGCAGGCTGTTGAAAAACCGGCGCTTTTTTCGCGCGCCGGCATTTTTTTTCAGATTTGAGGCAACCGGCAGATTGTTGATGGCGAGGGCGGCGCTGGTTGTCGACTTTGGGTGACAACGATCAATGGGTAGGTTGCTAA
>DASZMX010000034.1:0-6336 GCA_035551475.1 Verrucomicrobiia bacterium | reverse complement strand
CCTGCATTACTTGATTGGCGCCGATCAAACCGCGCAGCTTCATCTCTGGCGCGAAGCCTCCGCCCTCGCGCGCCTCGTGGAATTTCTCATCATTCCGCGCCCCGGCGAACCGCCCGCTGCGCTGCCGTCCGGTTTTCGCGGACGCGCCCTGCGCGGCTGGCCGCTGGGCGTTTCCTCTTCCCAAATTCGCGCCCGCGTCAAAGCCGGCGCCTCCATTTCCCACCTCACGCCTCCCGCCGTGGCGGAGGCCATCCGAAATAATCGCCTTTATCTTTGAGCGCCAGCCGGTAACATCCCGCCAGAAAATGGATTCCAAAAAACTGGCGTTGCTCTGCCGCGAGCTGGCTGACAATAAGAAAGCCGAAAATATCGTTATTCTTGACGTGCGCAAAACTTCGTCCGTCACCGATTATTTTGTCATCGCTTCCGGCACCAGCGAACCGCACTTGCGCGCCATCATTGACGAAATCACCAGCCGTTTGCGGGACGAACATCAGATTCGCGCCCGCGCCGTGGATGGCGACCTGCGCGCCGCTTGGCAGGTGCTGGATTTTTTCGACGTGATCGTCCACGTCATGCGTCAGGACGTGCGCGAGAAATACGATCTGGAAAGCCTGTGGGGCGATGCGCCTAAAGTGAAGCCCAAAACTCGCGCCAAGCGCGCTCCGAAGGCTCAAACGTCGTCCAAAAGTGACGTCACGTAAAATCGACACCCACCCCGCGAAGAACCCGGATTATTCACCCTTGACCGGCATCTCCAACGAGGAGCGAACCATGTCATCGAGGACTTTGCGGAACTCTTCCAACCCAGTGGAAGGAATGATCACGTTGTCACGGCGGCCATTGACATCTTCGGTGATGCGCAGGAAACGGCCACGGGGATTTTCTTTCAGCGTAAAAATGAAAGTCTTGCGTTCAATCTGAATTTTCTCAGTCCTCAGAGTATCTTCATTCACAGGCGGTTTCGGCGGACCAGCGCTGTACGATCGATACCCGTGCGGAGAGGGACGTTCGTTCGAAATCATAACTAATTTAATTTGTTTGCCCCGGCGCCCGCGAGCGCGCGAAGATTGCTTAACTCCCTTATATTTTTAATCCATTCGCTGTTTTGTCAACCCTTGATTTTGGCAAATCCCCCGTAGCGTGGCGCCTCCGGCAGTCGTGTTGTCCGCCACAGATAAAAAACTAATCCTGCGATCACCAGCAGGTTCACACTCTGCGAAAATCCATGCCATAACCCAAACATTTTCGCCGCGTGCGCCTGCGCTTCCGGCGTCTTGCCAAAGTATTTGTAGTAATGCCACACATGCATCCGCGGTTGCAGCCCCAAACCCATCAACAACCCGACGCAAGTCAAGCCCGCCGCGCAAACGGCGTCAAACCGCGAGCCTTTTCCCGAATACACCCATTGCCCCGCCAGACAGAGCAACGCCACCGCCCCGCAACAGTAGTAAAGTATAAAATAACGCTGGAACACCGCCTCCGCCGCGAATCCCACATACGGCTTGGTCAGGAGCGCCTCCAAGGACGGCGAGAACAACGCCGGCAACCCCACCAGCAGG
The DNA here is from genome assembly GCA_035551475.1 of Verrucomicrobiia bacterium. Classification (GTDB taxonomy): domain Bacteria; phylum Verrucomicrobiota; class Verrucomicrobiia; order Limisphaerales; family Palsa-1400; genus DASZMX01. The sequence continues at coordinate 4,774 of DASZMX010000034.1, read as the reverse complement.
AACACCGAGGCCCCGCACCACACCGCCGCATTGACAATTCCCGCAAATCTCAGAAAACCTTTCATGCCACGCCCCCAGCCTAAGCTCCACTCCCGAAAAATAAAGGTTCTTCGATTCCGCGCGTCCGGCTACTCGACTGTCGCATCGAAAATGCCGGTCAAAACATCCCCATCCGCTTTCACCTGCACCCAAAGCCGGTACTGCCCCGCGCTCGGAAATTGATACGGCAGCGAAATCACCGGCCCTCCCATCATCGCCTGATGCATCATATGCCCCATCTTCGAGTGGTCTATGCCCGCCATGCCCGCCATCCCGTCCTCCACTCCCATCTTCGAGTCAAACACCATTTGCGCCGCCATCGAAAAATTTCCCGTGGGATGCAGATGCGCAAACACCCGCGCATCCGAGCGCATCACCGCCACGTGGCTCATCATGCCCATATAAGGCTCCAGCTCCAGCGCCTTGCCCGCCGCGTCGCGCGCTTCAAAATGCAGCGCCGCGTCGTGGTTCGCGCGCAAGGCCGGATGCGCCTTCCAAATCAATTGCCGCCCGTCTGTCAAGCGAAACACCGCATCCTCCCCCGCGCGCGTCGGCACACCCGCGGTTCCCGCCGCCCACGAATCATCTGTGTCCGGGATGAGCTTGGGCTCCGCCGCCACCGCCGCGTTCGTCAGCGCCGGCACATGCGTGAGATTTGTCGCGGTGGAGCTAAAGCCCGTTCCGTCCAGCGTCAAATCGCAAAACATTTCATAATCGCCCTCCGGCAGCGCCGGCAAAGCCACTTCGAAGTCGTGGTTGCCTTTGCGCACCGGATGAATATGCGCGAACGCGTCATGCGCCGGCTGCCGCACCAGAAACAGGTGCAGCAATTTCCCGTGGTCTGGCGCCAGGTCCAAGGGCTTGTTATGTTCCAAATCCTGCCGGCCCAGCGTCAGCGCCAGCACGCGCTGCCCGCCTTCGACCCGCACCGTTCCCGTCAAATCCGGCCACCCGCCGTCGCGAATGCGCGCGCGAAAATCCTGCTCCTCCACGCTCCACCATTTCGCTCCGCCCCACAGCGCCAGCGCCAACACCACCGCCGTGAGCGCCGCGGCCCGCCGCCGCCGCCGTCGTTCCACCACCCCGGCCGCCGCTCCCAGCGGCAGCACGCTCTCCGACACCGCCGCCGCCACGATCGCCACCGCGCCCAGCACGAGCAGCAACCCCAGAGCCGCCAGCGTCGCGCCCAGCCACCGCGGCAGCGGCAATTGTTTCGTGGCAATTGAATTGACAGGAATGAGGATCGTCCCGTGGCCGGCCGGCCCGCGCACCGCCACCTCGATGCTGTACGCGCCCGACGTCATCAGCCACAATTCGCCGCTGTAAAGATTCGTCTCGCCCGCGACCGTCACCCCCTGCTCCGCCGGCGGCGCATTGCTCAGGGCCACTTTGTTGAAAATCGGACGGAACGTCACCGTCAACGCCTCCGGCGTCTCGGCTTGCACCGTAATCATCGCGCGCCCCGGCACCACGGTCGGCATCCGAATCGTCACCGCCGCGCGATACGCGCCGATTTGCCCGTCATAAAAAACATCCGGGCTTCCCAAATGCGCCTGCGCCGACTCCACGCCGATCAGCGCCAGCAGAAATGCCAGCAGCGCCCTCACCGCTGCACCTTCCGCATCCAGCCGCCCAGGCGCAATCCCACCCACGCGCTCGCCGTCGCCCAAACCCAGCTCCACCCGGCGGATTTAAAGTTCAACGGATCGCTTTTCCAGTCCCAAAATTCCATCCGATAACTGCCGGGCGACGATCCGTAACTCCAAATCCGGTCCCCCGCAAAAAACCAATTGTGCGATCCCGGCGACAGCAAAAACTCCGCAAAGAACCATTGCACCGGAATAAACACCGCCAAAAATACTGTGCCCAAAGCCATCGCCGTGAGCCATCCGCCCCATCCCTGGTCTTTCACCCGGCGCCGCAATACCAGATCCATCGCCAGCGCCGGAAAAATCAGCAGCACGGGGAATGGCGGCGGGACCATGTGCGTGAGCTTGTTGTAAATCGGCGCCAGTTTCGGCTCTGCCGGAAAGAGCGGCAGAATCCATATCATGAGACCATAAATCAGCAGGAAAACCGCCGCGCTGCGCGTGGCCGGCCACGAAATCCTCCCCGCCCGCCCCAGCGTCACCAGCCGGAACGGAAATGTCAGCGCCGCCACTTCAAAAAACCGTCCCGTATGCTGCATATTGGGCCAGCTATATTCCATGATGAACACCGCCCCCAACACCACGAACACGCCGCCCACGTAAACAAACAACCCTCCCCCCGCGCCATCCTGCTGCTGGTTTTGCCACGATAACGTCAACAACAATGCCCCCAGGCTGATCCCCAGCATCCCCAACCCCAAAAGCGCATGCGGCACGCTGATGATTCTCACGTCCAGCCCATACGCGTTGTGCCACCAGTTATCAAACGGCGCCGAAGTCAGCATCGCCACCGCCCCCCAGATCGCCACCCACGCCCCCAGCGGCGCCCGCGCCCCCAGCACTGTAACAGCATTGCGCCCCTCCCCGAAAAATGTGCTTTGAATCGCCAGCCACCCGCCCACGCACCCGCCAATCGTCCCGCCCAGATAAATCGCCATGTGCGCCGGCGTCCAGAACGTGTCCCGGCCAATCGTTGTATGCCATGAAATGTCCCACAGAATGCCCACCGTGATCGAAGTCGCCGCCAGCGCCAGCAAAAGTCCCGGCCAAAACGCCGGCCCGCCGCTCGTCCGTTCCGTTGACTCTTTTGGCAAAATCTCGGCTGGCAAAACATTCCCGTCCATCTCCGCTTTGTAAGACTCCCGCTCGCCGGTGTCCAGCACAACTCCACCAACCCCGTTTCGTTTCGTTATTCTTCGTGACAAATGGCGCGGCGCCGGTTTTCAATAATGCATCCATGAAACCACATCGCACCGTCTCGGCGCTGTCTCTGACTTTCATTCTGGCCTCGTCCGCCCTCGCCCAGACCAATTGGAGCGCGCAGCAGGACCATCAGAACATGATGGAGCAATTGGGCATCACCTCGCTGCGCTCCGGCGCCGACGGCATGAATCCGCAGGCCGCCAATTATCAAAACACCGACGAGGCCAAGGCCAATCCCTGCCCCAACCTGCCCGACCCGCTCACCTTGAAAGACGGAGCCAAAGTCACCACGCCCGAATTGTGGTGGAACCGCCGCCGCCCGGAAATCATGGAGGACTTCGACCGCGAAATGTATGGCCGCGTCCCGGCCCATGTGCCCAAGGTCACCTGGGAAATCACTCGCACCACCAACGAAATGGACGGCACGATTCCCGTGCTGACCCGCACCCTGGTCGGGCACGTCGATAATTCCGGCGACCCGCAGATCACCGTAGATATTCAGTTGACACTCTCCACGCCCGCCCACGCCGCCGGGCCCGTCCCCGTGATGCTGGAGTTCGGCTTCGGCGCGTTCCCCGGCTTTGCCCGCAACCGCACTAATCTCGCCCGCGGATTTCCCGGCGGCGGCCCGCGCTGGCAGGACGAAGTTTCCTCCAACGGCTGGGGTCACGCGGTCATCACCCCCACCAGCTATCAAGCAGACAACGGCGCCGGCCTGACCAAGGGCATCATCGGTTTGTGCAACCACGGCCACCCCCGCCAGCCCGACGATTGGGGCGCGTTGCGCGCCTGGGCCTGGGGCGCCAGCCGCGCCCTGGATTATTTTGAAACCGACAAAACCGTGGACGCCAAAAAAGTCGGCATCGAAGGCCTCTCCCGCTACGGCAAGGCCGCGCTCGTCACCATGGCCTACGACCAGCGATTCGCCGTGGGCTTCATTGGATCGTCGGGCGAAGGCGGCGCCAAATTGAGCCGCCGCAACTGGGGTGAACTCGTCGAGAACCTCACCGGCCAGGGCGAATACCATTGGATGGCGGGCAACTTCCTCAAGTATGGCGGCCCCTTGCATCCGTGCGACCTGCCCGTGGACGCCCATGAACTGATCGCCCTCTGCGCGCCCCGTCCCACCTTCATCAGTTACGGCGCCTCCAGCGGCCAGGGAGCAGAAGGCACATGGGTGGATCAAAGAGGCAGTTTCATGGCCGCCGTCGCCGCCGGCCCCGTCTTCCGGCTCCTCGGAAAAAAGGACCTCGGAACCACGACCATGCCCGAAGTCAACACCCCCCTCATCGCCGGCGACCTCGCCTGGCGCCAGCACAGCGGCGGCCACACCACCGGCCCCAACTGGCCCACCTTCCTCCAATGGGCCAACCGCTACGTCCAACCCGCCCCCGCCGCGACCCCATAAACCACAGCCTCCCGCGGCCCCCCACACTCACGACTTGCCGCCCGTACGAACCGGGCCTCAATGCGATACCTTTGAATGGACAAATGATCGAAGTTGGGCAACCTTCTTTGCCAAGGAGCCGTAGCTGCTTGCCGGAAGCCTTCTGCCATGAAACTAACACGCCTCGCCCTGTTTAGCTTTGCCATAACTACCCTCCTGTTTAATGAGGTGTCCGTTCGGAAGGCGGTCGCCGGCAGCCCGGAAGTGGTCTATGAGTTTGAGCCCGGGCCCGCGAATCCCAGCGGCCCTCCGGTCTTGGGACCGGATGGCTGTTTCTACGGAGTCACTCAAGATGGAGGATATGGAGCGGGCACGATTTACCGGGTAACCACCAACGGGGCTTGGGAAACCGTCTGGAATTTTAATCGCCTCAACGGCCGCGCTCCCGTTGGCCCCTTGTGCGTGGGCGCCGATGGGTGGCTTTATGGTGTCACAT
>DASZMX010000033.1:0-2537 GCA_035551475.1 Verrucomicrobiia bacterium | reverse complement strand
GGGCGCAAGTGGAGGGCGTTCCTGACGCGGCCGCGCTGAAAAAATTATCCGCTGGAGTGACAATTCAAGGCCGGAAAACATTGCCCTGCCGCGCATGGCTGCTCGACCCGCAGCCGCAAATCCCGCCGCGCGATCCGCCGGTGCGGTTTCGTAAAACGGTGCCGGATTGCTGGATGGCGCTGGAATTGATCGAAGGCAAAAACCGCCAGGTCCGGCGCATGACGGCGGCGGCGGGGCATCCGACATTGCGGCTGATGCGCCAGCGGATTGGAAATTTCGAATTGACAGATTTGCCGCCCGGACGGTGGCGCGAATTGAGCGCGCAGGAGCGGAAGCTCGTTTTCGCCCGTTGAAAAAATGACAATACTGTCATCTTGCCTTCATGCCGGTTTCACCGGGTTTGCGTAACGTTCGGGCTTATGAAAATTAAATCACATTTTAAACAAATCATGTTCAACAAATTTAACATCTGCTGCCTCCTGGCCGCGTTGGCGCTGGTCGGTTGCGAGTCTGAAAAGGGTGAAGAGCACGAAGGGCATGAAGGCCACCATTCCAAGTACGCCGCCGAAGCCAAGCTCTCCGAAACCGACGCGCGCGCCATCGTGATGACCAAGGTGCCGGACGCCAAAATCAAGGAAGGCGAATTGGAAAAGGAACACGGCAAATTGATCTGGTCCTTTGACCTGGCCAAGCCGAACGCGGAAGATGTCAGTGAAATAAACATTGATGCCATCACCGGCGAAGTCGTGGCCATGGAAAAAGTGGACAAAGACTGATATTGCTCAACATCCGGCTATTATCCTGTTAATATTCCAATTCTATGAAACACGCGCTCTGTTCTGTATCGGGCCTTTTAACCATCGCGGCGGCGGGATTGCTTGCGCCGCTGAATTCCGGCGCGCAATTGGCGTATCACTTCATCAAAAGCATTCCGATTACAGACGAGGGCGGATGGGATTATTTGTCGATTGATCCGCAGGCCCACAGGCTTTACATGAGCCACGGGACGGAAGTTGTTGTTATTGACACTTCCAGCGACACGGTTGTCGGCCACATCTCCGATACGCCGGGTGTTCACGGGCTGGCTCCGGCGCCCGACTTGGGCAAGGGATTCGTGAGCTGCGGCAAGGCGAATGAGTGCCATGTTGTTGACTTAAAGACGCTGCAAACCATCGCAAAGCTCCCGACCGGCCAGAACCCGGACGGGATGCTCTTCGAACCCGGCAAACAGGAAGCCTACATGTTCAACGGCCGGGGCAAATCCGCCACGGTCATCGACGCCAAGGAAAACGAAGTCGTCGCCACCATTCCGCTTGATGGCAAACCGGAATTTGCCACGGCGGACCCGGCGGCTGGTCGTGTTTATGACAACCTTGAAGACAAGAGCGAAGTTGCTGTCATTGACACCGCGACGCACAAGGTTGTCAACAACTGGCCCATCGCGCCGGGGGAATCGGCCTCGGGGATGGCCATCGACACGGCCCACCATCGTTTGTTCCTCGGCTGCGATAATAATATGATGGTGATGATGGACAGTTCGACCGGCAAAGTGATCACTTCCGTGCCGATTGGCGAAGGCGTCGATGCGTGCGCATTTGACCCGGTGACACAACTGGCTTTCAGTTCCTGCCGCGACGGCACGACGACCATTGCGCATGAAGATTCCCCGGAGAAGTTGACCGTCGTGCAAACGTTGAAGACGGAACCGAGCGCGCGCACGATGACCATTGACCCGAAGACCCATCGGATTTATTTGCCCGCGGCGAAATTTGGCCCGCGCGTCGAGGGACAGCGCCGTCCGCCGATGATTCCCGGTTCGTTGCACCTGTTGGTGTATGGGAACATGGAGGCGGCGCCGGATTTCAATGACTCCGGCGCAGCGCGTGAGCGCAATCCCACGCGATAAAAGCCCATGCGCGTCCTAGTCGTCGAAGATGAAAAAAAGACCGCGTCTTTCATTCGCAAGGCGCTTCAGGACGCCGGTTTCGCGGTCGATGCCTGCCATAATGGCAATGAGGCCCTGGCCGCCATCGCGGGCACGCCCTTCGATGCCGTTGTGCTTGACATCATGTTGCCGGGGCGCGTCGGCCTGAGCGTTCTGCGGCAATTGCGCGAATCGAAAAACGCCACGCCGGTTCTTCTCCTTTCCGCCCGCGGCGAAGTGGATGAGCGGGTGGAAGGCCTCAACGCCGGGGCCGACGATTACCTGGCCAAGCCGTTCGCCCTGGTGGAATTGGTGGCGCGGGTGCGGGCGCTGGGCCGCCGCGGCGCGGGCGAATCCAAATCCACCCTGTTGCGCGTGGCCGATCTTACGCTTGACACGGTGAAACGCCAGGCCAGCCGGGGCGGGGCGACGTTCGACTTGACGGCGCGCGAATACCGCTTGCTGGAATTTCTCATGCGCTCACCCGGCCGTATATGCGGGCGGATGGCGATTTTGGAAAAGGTGTGGGATTATGATTTCGATCCCGGCTCCAACCTGGTGGATGTTTATATCAAGCGCCTGCGCGAAAAAATCGACGCCGGGTTCGAGCAAA
>DASZMX010000032.1:0-31098 GCA_035551475.1 Verrucomicrobiia bacterium | reverse complement strand
TTTGACGAGTAGCCGCTTGTCTCGTTCTTCCCAGCGCAGGACTTTCAGCGTGATTTGCTGAAACTCCGGCAGCCTTGGAAACACGGTAACGACTTCGCCGTCCAGTTTGACCTTGCCGTCTTTGGGGTCGTGGAATGCTTCCCAAACGGCCATGCCTGGCTGTAACGCCAGTTCGTATCGGACGATGACAAAGACGCCCGATCCGTCCTTGCGCTTGTGTGCCTTCGCCGCGCTCGACATGACGACGCCCCGGACGAACAAACCGTTCAGCTTGTCGCCCCCAGCAGTTGATTTTGGATTCTCAGCCATAGTTGCAATCCCTCCTTTCTTGGAACTATGATTTCCTCGCTGCCTTTGTAACGACCATCCAGCGCAGCGGACAAAACCAGATGGTCGAAATCTCCCGAGACGAAATCCGAAAGCGAACTGTTCGCGTCTTCCGAATTGACTTGCCATCGAATGGCCTTGCCCGGTTTGGGCGTCTGTGCGAATAATCTTCGGTCTGTCGAGCGGAAGGGTGGCTGAGTGGTTGAAGGCACCTGACTCGAAATCAGGCGTACGGGAAACCGTACCGTGGGTTCAAATCCCACCCCTTCCGCCATTCCTTCAACTGTCAAGGCGCAGTGGAAACACAAAGCGGGGTCGCGTCGGCCTCCATTCCATGCCGCTTTTGGGCTGGGCATCCAAGGTCTTCCTAAGAGTCAGCGGGCCGGGCCGGCGAGTGTGATGCTCTGGCCGATGGCTGGAACCTTGAATGGCTCTACGGAAAAGGTCCGCCAGTTCCAGCAGAGCCAGCGGAACGAGGGTGACTCCAGCGAGGTGTCGAATCGGAACGCCACGCGGGAAGGCAAATCCGCCGCATCCGATTCCAGGACTTTCACCGTGAGCCCGCTGAGTTCATAGCGGTCGCCGTTTTGGCAACGGGGCGCGCCCAGGAGCAAATTGCAAGCGCTGAAGAAATAAGCAATGTGGGCAGGCCCCAGGTCGTCACAGGAGAACAGATCCATCCCGAGGGATTGCATCACCAGGGTTTTGTCATCGGTTCGCTGAACGGTTAAGCCGACGCTAGCGGGCGCCAGCGCCCGCACGGTGCGGGGCAGCGGTTGATGGAAATACGCCTTGTAACCGGGCACATAACCAGAAATGAGCGGACACGGAAAGTTGATGGCGATTATATTTTCATTCTCGATAGTCGGCCAATAATGAGGAGGCTGGCTGACATGAGCGATAAAGAACGAGGCGGCTTTGGCTGTGATGATTCTCCCCGCCATAGCTCCCGGCACATGCACCAGCAAAAGCGCCGCGCAGGCGGTCCAGGCCAGGAAGCGGCGGATCCCTTGTGCCGGCCACCGACGCATCATCGTCGCGGCGACGAAACTGGCCATCAATCCATAAGCCCCGATGGCCACAAAGCCGAAGTTCTTGGACACAGGCGCCAATGATGATTCGGGAATGGCGGCCAGAAGCATGACGGCCAGCCAGAAGGCCGCCATTTTATCCCGGCGCACCCAGGGGAGGAAAACCAACAAGGCCGCAACGACGAATACGCCGTAAAGCGCCACAGCCGCCGGGTGGAATGATGGTTTGACCACAGACAAGATTTCCGGCGGCACGCTGGCAAGCTGGCCTCCCAGCACCAGCATCATCCGCGGAACCATTACCCGCGCCAATTGAAACGGCTGGTTCAGAGGATCAATATAAAAAGGGCCGACATGGGCCAACCCGTAGCCGGATAGCTGGTAAATGGTTCGCCATAGAACCAGGACCAGAACCGAAGGCAAGACGGTTAACGCCTTTTGACGCAACGAACCGGGCTCGAGCACGAGGGCATACGCGACAATGAAGGCAAACGTGGAAGCTCCGCCTTCCTCCGCAAAAACGGAAATCGCCAGGCATAGCAAAGACAGCAGCAGGGCGGAACGGGATTTGGAGGAACGCCATCGATGATGTTCGTAAAGGCACAGCAGCCCGAAGAAAAGCGCCATGATGAAACCCCGGTTGGCGACGAACATCACTGGGATGTAGGTGTAGCCATCCAGCAGAAACAACAGCGCCGCCAGTCCAGCGACGGCGCCCGCGCCCATCAACTCGCGGTAAACCAGCGTAACGAGAAACACGACGGCGGCGAACCACGCGATGTTGTGGGCATGCATCAGCGCGGGGGAATCGGGGAAGAAGCGGTAATCAAGCCAGTGGGTGAACGCCGCGACTGGCCGACAGAGACTCAGGCGGAAGTCGCGCTGCGTCCACCACGGCAGCGTGCCGTAGTTCTTCATCAAGGCCAGGTCCTGCGGATTCCGGCTCAAGCCAAAAAGGTCGAAGAGGACAGTGGAGAAACTGCCGGAATCCGCCGGGTTGCCCGTTTCGTGCATTCTCGCCGGCAACTGGCTGGGCCGAAGTTCGACTGCCCGCTGCATCAGATCATCCGCCACCAATCCGGTTTTCAAGGCCGGCAACATGACCAGCGCCGCACCGATCGCAAGAACCGCAGGAAGATAACGGTGCGCCAAAAATCGCTTCGTGAAATCCAACATCTTCATCGCGGGTCGATTCACCTCCAGTGTTTCCATCAGACCTCCTATTTAGACGATGCGGTGTCCCCAAATGTGTCAAGCTGCCGCTACTTTATTGAAGCGGACTTGGCCGGGCTGAATTCAAAGTAGGCGAAATTGTTTCCGCCTCCGTGATGGAAAGTAAGCAATTGCAAGCCGGCGCTGGGGAACGTGATCTCGCCTATTTCCGCCTTGTTCCAGTAGTGCCAGCTAGGCGTGGCGACAGGCAAAAGACAGGTGGCGGCCGGTTGGCCATTGAGATCGAATTGAATGGTGTTAGTTTGATAGGAATAAAGCGCCTTGATTTTATAGGTTCCGGGCGCCTTCACATCCACTGTGTAATTGCACCATTCGCCGTTGGTGGTCCATCCGATATATAACTGGTTGGTTTCCGGCGTGACGAGGTTCGTGTGGTTTAGGTCGGCGAAATCTTTCACGAACGAAATATCCACGCCTTCTTCCTGCCGAAAATTCCAGATATAGGCCGAGGCATGCGGGCGTTGATGCTTGGGTTGCAGGTTCAATTCCCCGCTGCCGTGGTTGATCGGGTCCGCATCATGATACGCCACGCCTTCGCCGCCAATGTCATAGAGAGCGCACTGCACCACGCCGGGGATGGCCGCCGCGCCGGCCTGATGCTGGGCGTCGCTAAAAGGGCGGCCTTTATAATCCGCCGGCAATCCTTGGGCGCCAGCGCTCAAGATCGCCGCCCAAAGAATGCCGCTGCCACTGAGCTGGAGGAATGGTTTCATGGAACCGTTCTGCCTGCCGCGCTCGCGAAATGCAATCCCGCCCTTCCCTTGAACGACGCCGCATTGAATGTAGAATGGAGGATGCAAAGCTGAGGAGCCGGGTTCGTATGGATGCTAAAAAACGAAAGCAGGAGCAAGAGGAGGCGGACCAGCGCAGCTCCCCCAGCGGAGCAATTGTTTACAAGGCCATCTTCAAGGAAGCGTGCGACGAATTGGAGCGACCACTCTCCGCGCTGTTCTGGTCGGGGGTGGCCGCAGGGCTATCGATGGGCGCGTCGTTGGTGGCCGAAGGGCTGCTAGCGAGCCTCCTGCCCAATGCGCCATGGACGCCGCTTATTTCCAAGTTCGGTTACTGCATGGGCTTTCTGATCGTTATTTTGGGCCGTCAACAATTATTTACCGAGAACACGCTCACCCCCATGCTGCCGCTCTTGCAGGAAAAGACCTGGCAACGCCTGGGGAGCGTGGCGCGTTTGTGCGGCGTGGTCCTGTTGTCCAATCTGCTCGGCGCGCTCGCGGTGGCTTGGGCATGCAGCAAAGGATCGGCCTTCAGCCCGGAAGCGCGCCATCAATTTTCACTCATCGGCTTGCAAGCGATAGACGGCTCCTTCGGCAGCCATTTGGTGCACGGCGTTTTCGCCGGATGGCTGATTGCCCTGATGGTGTGGATGCTGCCCTTTGCGGAAAGCGCGCGATTCTGGGTCATTATTGTGGTCAGCTATGTGGTGGGCTTGGGCCACTTCAGCCATATCGTCGCCGGCGCGGTGCAGACTTTTTACGTGGCCGTGACGGGTGAAGCGAGCTGGGCGGATGTGGCCGGACGATATTTGGCGCCGACCCTTCTCGGAAATGTGATCGGCGGCACGGCTCTCGTGGCCGCCATCAATCACGCGCAAATTGTATCGGGAAAAAACCGAGATGACCTTAAGCAAAGCGCCCATTGAAGCGCGCCCTTCTTTCCCGGATTTTAGTTCCGTGGAACTTATCCTTACAGGTTCAACACTTTCGGAAGGGCTTCCAAATTATGTCTAACACCAAAACGCCTCCCCAGCCCGTGCACGTCGCCGGAATGCATCGCGGTGAGGAACTTGCGACCGAAAAAGGCAAGGAAGCGGGGCGCGATGGCGACGGCGCCTACCGCACGGCCCGCGATTCCACCGGCATCAATCCCGAGCATAAAAAGCCGATTCATCCGGCGATGCCCCATATTCCGCCGGCCTAGCCGCACCGGCCATGACGCCCAAAGAAAATCCACTGGCCACGTTGCGACGACTGGCCCGCCCGCCCAGTCCCCTCGAATCGTGCGAGTTTTGCAACACCTCCCTGCCCGGCGCTCATCGCCATCTTTTGGAACTCGCCACGCGCAAGATTATTTGCGCCTGCGACCCTTGCGCCCTGCGTTTTGAAAATGTCATCGGGCGCTGGAAATTAATCCCGCGCGACACGCGCCTGCTGCCGTCTTTTCAAATCACCGACGCGCAATGGGAGGCGCTGGCGCTGCCCATCAATCTAGCTTTCATCTTCCAAAGCTCCGCCGCGCGCAAAGTCGTGGCGATGTATCCGAGTCCGGCGGGCGCCACAGAATCCCTCCTGCCCATCGCTGCCTGGGAAATTCTGGCGGCGGAAAATCCCGACCTCGCGCTCTTGGAGACGGACGTCGCGGCGCTGCTGGTCAATCGGCTCGGCGACACCCGGGAATATTTTATGGCGCCCATCGACGTTTGTTTTGAATTGGTTGGATTAATCCGCGTGCATTGGCGCGGGTTGTCGGGCGGCGACAAAGTTTGGCGGGAGATCGAAACATTTTTCACAAAACTAAAACCGGAGCTCACTCATGCCTGAACTCGATTTTCAAATTGTTGGCGTTCAACCTGTGCTGCGCGGCCTCACGCCGTTGCTGCATTTCAAACTGAAGATTTCAGCCGCGCCCGCCGACGCCCCGATCCAATCCGTCCTCCTCAACGCGCAAATCCAAATTCAGCCGCCCCAACGCGCCTACACTGCGGTGGAGAAGGAGCGGTTGGTCGAACTTTTCGGCAGCCCGGAGCGCTGGGGCCAGACATTGCGCAATCGTCTTTGGGCCCACGCCAGCGCCACGGCGGGAAACTTCACGGGCACGACCGAGGCGACGCTCCCGGTGCCGTGCACGTACGATTTGAACATTGCCGCCACGAAATATTTCTATGCGCTCGAGGGCGGCGAAGTTTCGCTGCTCTTTCTTTTCAGCGGTTCGATTTTTTATCTGGGGCCTGACGGTCATTTGCAAGTTGAGCGCATTTCGTGGAACAAGGAATGCGTTTACCGCATACCGGTGCAGACGTGGAAGGATTTGATGGAGGAGCATTATCCCAACACCGCCTGGATCTCTTTGCCGCGCGATACATTTGACCGGTTGTGGGCGTATCGGCGCGAACACGGCCACACGAATTGGGAGCAGACCCTCACGCAACTTTTGGCGGCGGAGAAAACCTCCCTGCAGGAGGCGCTCGCATGAACCCCGCGGCCTTGGAGCAAATCGTTCACGCCGTTCTTTACGAGGGATATATTCTTTATCCGTATCGCCCGTCCTCCAGCAAAAATCGGCGTGAACGATTCACCTTCGGCCGCATCTATCCCCGGGTTTACAGCGTCGCGCAAAAAGGCGCCGAGCCGTGCGTCCTGCAAACCGAATGCCTCGTCCAAACGCGGGGCCCAGCCGCCTCCGTTTCGATCAGCGCGCGCTTCCTGCAGCCGATGGCGCGGGAAAGCATGGGCGAAACGTGGCACGAAGCGGTGGAACGCACGATCAATGCGCCGCCGCTGCCACTCGCCGAAGCCACGACGCGCACTTCTATGTTTCTTTTCCCAGGATCGTGCGAAGCCGAACCGGTGCGCCGTGACACTTTGCTGGTCGGCATGGCGGTGCGCCGCCAGGAGCCGGTGGAAGGAACTCTCTCCGTAAGTGCGACGCCGTTGGGCCACGGGCTTTTCCGCATTTCGGTGCGGATCGAAAATAATTCCCGGCTGGACGCGACGGAGATCAACGATCCGGCAGCGCTTCTCCTGCGTCTATTCGCTTCCACGCACGTTGTTTTGCAGGCCGATCAGGCGGATTTTATTTCGCTGATGGATCCGCCCGCCGCCCTGAAGGAAGCGGCGGCGGCGTGTCAAAATATCGGCGTCTGGCCCGTGTTGGCGGGAGACGAAGCCAAAGGCGAGCGCGACACCATGCTTTGTTCGCCCATTATCTTGTACGATTATCCCAAGATCGCCGCCGAAAGCGCCGGCAATTTATTTGACGGAACCGAGATCGACGAAATACTCACGTTGCGCATTCTCACCATGACCGACGCGGAGAAATCAGAGATGCGGCGCGTCGATGAGCAGGCGCGCCGCTTGCTGGAGCGCACGGAAACGCTTTCGACCGACGCGCTTTTAAAAATGCACGGCACGATGCGCGGGGCCGCGCCGGAAGCGGTGGAATTCGATGACTTCTTTGGCGCCAACACCAAGCTGGCGGGCGTCACGGTCCACGGTGTTTGGATCAAAGCGGGAGATCGGGTGCGGCTGCGCCCCAAAGCGCGCGCCGACGCGATGGACATGATGCTCGCAGGACAGGAAGCCATCGTGGAAGCCGTGGAGCAGGATTTGGAAAAGCGCGTCCATCTCGCCGTCGTTTTGGAAAACGATCCCGGCCAGGATCTCGGCTGGATGCGGCAGCCGGGGCATCGCTTTTTTTACGGAGTGGACGAAGTGGAGCCCATGACGGAGGCGCTGGCATGAACCGAATTCTCATTGCGGGCATTGGAAATATCTTTTGCGGCGACGACGCATTTGGCTGCGAAGTGGCGCGCGCCTTGTTGCGCGTTCCCCTGCCCCCCGAAGCGCAGGTGTTTGACTTTGGCATCCGCAGCTATGACCTCGCCTATGCGCTCACCGAGGAAAACGAAGCGGTCATTCTGATTGACGCCACGCCGCGCGGCGAACTTCCCGGCGCCACCTGCCTGCTGGAAATCGATCCGGCGGCGTTGTCGAATTTCGGCGTTTTGCCGCCCGACGGCCATAGCCTGAATCCCGTTTCCGTCCTGCAAATGGCCCAGAATCTCGGCGGCGTGAACGGGAAGATTTACCTCGTCGGCTGCGAACCCGCGGTGTTGGACAGCGAGGAGGGCGAAATCGGTTTGAGCGAGCCTGTTCGCCAAGCCATTCCGCAGGCGGTCGAGATGATTGCCACGCTTTGCCGCGAAATCAGCGGAGCAAAAGAGAAAACAACCGCCGGCCTGGCGCCGGCTTGAAAGGAAAAGCATATGTTAAACTGGTTTGAAAATCTGAGTCATCCCGCCCAAGCCTGGGTCGTGGTGGGTGTGCTGGCCGCATTGACCGTTTTATTCATGATCATTCGGGAAATTCCCGCCATGCGCCGCGAATCCAAAATATTCAGTATGTAAAATTCAAAAAAAGGGGGACTAACTCTATGAAAACGCCACAGGTCAATGCGGACCGCCCGCCGACTGTCAAAGAAATACATGTCGTCTGGATGACGACCGGGCTGAGCTGCGACGGCGACTCGGTCTCCATCACCGCCGCTTCGCTGCCCAGCATCGAGGACATTGTGCTGGGAGCCATCCCCGGCCTGCCCAAGGTGCATCTGCACAACCCTGTTCTGGCGTACGAAGTCGGCGACGACTTCATGAAATACTGGCATCTGGCCGCCGAGGGAAAACTCGAGCCCTTCGTGCTCGTGCTCGAAGGCTCCGTGCCGAACGAGGAAATAAAATCTGAAGGTTACTGGGCCGCCATGGGCACCGATCCCAAGACGGGCCAGCCCATCACGACCAATGAGTGGATCGACCGCCTCGCGCCCAAAGCCACCGCGATCATCGCCGCCGGCACCTGCGCCACCTACCGCGGCATCCACGCGATGCAAGGCAATCCCACCGGCGCGATGGGTTTGGCGGATTATCTCGGCTGGGAATGGCGCTCCAAAGCCGGCCTTCCCATTGTCAATGTCCCCGGCTGCCCCGTGCAGCCGGATAACATGATGGAAACGCTGCTCTATTTGCTTTACCAGGTGGCGGGACTGGCCCCGATTATTCCGCTGGATGAACAGCTTCGTCCGACGTGGCTTTTCGGCAAGACCGTGCACGAAGGCTGCGACCGCGGCTCGTATTACGAGCAGGGAGATTTCGCCCACGAATACGGCTCGCCCAAGTGCCTGGTGAAAATCGGCTGTTGGGGGCCGGTTGTCAACTGCAACGTCACCAAACGCGGGTGGATGGACGGCATCGGCGGCTGCCCCAATGTCGGCGGCATCTGCATTGGCTGCACCATGCCCGGTTTTCCAGACAAGTTCATGCCGTTCATGGATGAGCCGCCCGGCGCCACGCTTTCCAGCTCATTGATCAGCAAATATGGCGTTCTGATCCGCACCTTGCGCGCCATCACCAATCGCAATCTCGACAAGGAGCCGAAGTGGCGCCATCGCGGCCACGAAATCACCACGGGTTACGAGCCGACCTTCCCGGGCAACGGCCACTCCAAAGGCAAACAACACGTCACATCGGAATAGGAGAATTTTATGCCAGAAGCTACGCTCGACAAACCGCTCGCTGCCGCGCCCGCCGCCAAGGGAAAACTCGTGGAAATGAATTGGGATCCCATCACGCGCATCGTGGGGAGCCTCGGCATTTACACCAAGATTGATTTCGATCGCAAAAAAGTCGCCGAATGCCAAAGCACTTCGTCGATTTTTCGCGGTTATTCGATTTTCATGAAGAACAAGGACCCGCGTGACGCCCACTTCATCACCAGCCGCATTTGCGGAATCTGCGGGGACAATCACGCCACCTGCTCCGTGTATGCGCAGAACATGGCTTACGGCGTCAAGACGCCAACCTTGGGCGAATGGATTGTCAACCTCGGCGAGGCCGCCGAATATATGTTTGACCACTGCATCTTCCAGGACAACCTCGTGGGGGTTGATTACTGCGAGATGATGGTCAAGGAGACCAATCCCGGCGTCTGGGAAAAAGCGCAGAAGACCGAGGCGCCGCACGCCAAGGATCATGGCTTCTTCACCATTGCGAACATCATGACCGCGCTCAATCCGTTCGAGGGCGAATTTTATCGCGAAGCGCTGGTGATGAGCCGGTTGACGCGCGAAATGTTCTGCCTCATGGAAGGCCGGCACGTCCATCCTTCCACGCTTTATCCCGGCGGCGTGGGCACGGTGCCTTCAATTCAGGTGTTCACAGATTACCTCGTGCGCCTGACCAAATACGCCGAGTTCATGAAAAAGGTCATTCCCTTGCACGATGATCTTTTCGACTTCTTTTACGAGGCCCTGCCGGGTTACGAACAGGTGGGTCAGCGGCGGATTTTGCTCGGCTGCTGGGGCTCGTTCCAGGATCCCGAGGTGTGCGATTATCGTTACGAGACGATGGAAAAATGGGGCCGCGCCATGTTTGTCACTCCAGGCGTGGTGGTGGATGGCAAACTCGTCACCACCAGCCTGGTGGACATCAACCTCGGCATGCGCATCCTGCTCGGTTCCTCGTTTTACGATGATTGGCAGGAATCGGAAACCTTCGTCACGCGAGATCCGCTCGGCAATCCGATTGACAAGAAACACCCGTGGAACCAGACCACGCTGCCCAAGCCGCAGAAACGCGATTTCTCGGGCAAATACACGTGGGTGATGTCGCCGCGCTGGCTGGACAAACGCACCGGCGACCACCTTGCGCTTGACACGGGTGGCGGCCCGATTGCGCGTCTTTGGACCACGGCGTTGGCGGGATTGGTGGACGTTGGTTACGTGAAAGCGCCCGGCGACAACACCGTGCGCATCCGCCTGCCGAAAACCGCCACCAAGCCCGAAGTGGAATTTGTCTGGCGCGTGCCCAAATGGAGCAACGCCCTTGAGCGCAATCGCGCGCGCTCCTATTTCCAGGCTTACGCCGCGGCGGTGGGCTTGTATTGCTGCGAGCAGGCGATTCGGGAAGTCCACGCCGGACGCACCCAAACCTTTGCGCCGTTCAAAGTGCCCGATGAGGCCATTGGCTGCGGCTTCCATGAGGCGGTGCGCGGCGTTTTGTCACATCATCTGGTGATACGCGGCGGGAAAATCGCGAATTACCATCCCTATCCGCCCACGCCCTGGAACGCCAGCCCGCGGGATATTTACGGGACGCCCGGGCCTTATGAAGACGCCGTGCAAAACACGCCGATCTTCGAGGAAAACGGTCCGGACAAATTCAAGGGCATCGACATTATGCGCGCGGTGCGCAGCTTCGATCCGTGCCTGCCGTGCGGCGTCCACATGTATCTGGGCCCGGGAAAACTTTTACGTCAAATGCACACCCCAACGGGACTCATGGGCCTGGCGAAGAATAAATAGAAACTATGACACCGATTATTGAAGCCGTTCCGGAAGAAATCTACGACATCGAATTGGAGCACAGCCTGCTGGAGGCCAACGCCAAGCTGGCGCGCCAAAACCGCGCCTTGCTCGACGAACATGACATCACCGCCGTGGACGTGATGGGAGCCATCGGCTCCGGCAAAACGACGCTCATCACCAAACTGGCCAGCATCTATCAAGGCAAATTGGCCGTGGCTGTTTTCAATGGCGACGCCACCACGGCGAACGACACGGATGGCATCGCGGCCCTGGGCGTGCCCGTGGTGCAAATCGCCACCGTGAATGGCTGCCATCTGGACGCCAATTTGGTGGGGAAAGCGTTAAAGCGCGTCGATCTGGAAGCGCTCGACTTCATCATTATCGAGAACATCGGCAACTTGATTTGCCCCGCGGAATTTCCGCTCGGCTCGCGCAGCCGCATGGTGGTCGTGAGCGTCACGGAAGGGCCCTACATGGTGAAAAAACATCCGCACATGTTTTTGGGCGCCGACTTGGTGGTGATCAATAAAATCGATCTCGCCGAGGTGATGGGCGTGAAAGTGGAGCAACTCGTGCGCGACGTTCATACGCTCAAGCCCGATTTGCGCGTCATTCCCGCCAGTTGCAAAACCGGCGCGGGGCTGGACGAAATCGCCGCCGTGCTGGCGCCGAAAAAAGCCGCCGCCCATGCATGAGCTGTCGATTGCGGCGACGATCGTGGAAAGCGTTTTGGAATTTGTGGAAGCGCGCCAGATCGGCCGCGTCTTGCGGGTGCGGCTTGCCATCGGAGAATTGACCTGCGTGCAGCCGGAGCAATTGAAGTTTTGTTATGAATCCGTGACGCAGGAAACCGCCTTGAAAGATTCGGCCCTGGAAATTGAATCCATTCCGGCGCGCGTGCGCTGCTCGTCCTGCGCCTATGAAGGCGCGCCGAAATATTGGATGGAGTCGCTGGCCGACACACCCGTCGCCACGCTGCAATGCCCCGTCTGCGGCAAATCGACCGAGGCCGAGCAAGGCCATGAGTGCGCCATTAAAACAATTCAATATGTCTCCTAATCCACCGTTCACCGAATGCGTCACCCCGCCGCCCGGCTCCTCCGCCGATCCGCGGCAAATGGCGCGGCGTTTGCAGGAATTGATCGAACAAATCCAGGCCCAACCTAACCCCGCCGCGCGCGCGCTGCTGCAGGAATGCCTGCAAACGCTGCTGGCGTTTTACGGGGAAGGCCTGGAGCGGATTTTGCAGCAGGTGCAAGCCTCGGGCGCCGAAGGCAAAAAGATTTTGGACCGCCTCCTGCGCGATCCTGCGGCGAATGCTCTTTTGATCATTCACGGGCTGCATCCGCAAGGCTTGGAGGAGCGGTTGCACGGGGCGTTGGAAAAAGTGCGTCCCTACATGCAAAGCCACGGCGGCAATATTGAACTGCTGGGTTTTGAAAACGACGTGGCGCGCGTGAAACTCGAAGGCACATGCAAAACCTGTCCGTCTTCCACCATCACCCTCGAATTGGCCGTGCGCAAAGCCGTGGAAGAAGCGTGCCCGGATTTGCTCGGCTTTGAAGTCGAAGGCGTGGCGCTCGAACCCGTGGCTGTATGATGACGTTGGCTTCCATCCTGGCGTTGGGTTTTTTCCTGGGCATGCGGCATGCCACCGATCCCGACCACGTCATCGCCGTCTCGACCATTGTGAGCCGGGAACGCGGCATCGGCCCGGCCGCGATGCGCGGAGTTCTGTGGGGCGTGGGGCATTCCTTGACTCTCGTAGTGGTCGGCGGCGCGATCATTCTCTTTGGCCTCGTGATTCCTGAGAAGCTCGGGTTGGGCCTCGAATTTTCCGTCGGCTTGATGCTGATTTTTCTCGGCGTCCTGAACATCGCGAGTTTCAAGAAATGGCTCGACCACGGCGCCGCCGGACATTCCCACCCGCACGCGCACGATGATTTTGTGCATACCCATGCGCACGGCCACGGGCTCGCCGACCACGGACACGCGGACGCCGAAACCCCGACCGCGCGGTTGGATAGTTGGTTCGGAAAGATTCGCGCCTACAAAACGTTGCGTCCCGTCCTGGTTGGCATCGTGCACGGGCTCGCCGGTTCCGCGGCCGTAGCGCTGCTGGTGTTGCCCATGATTCACCAGCCCATTTGGGGCGTGCTCTATCTCGCGATTTTTGGAGCGGGCACCATCGCCGGCATGATGTTGATCACCGCCGCGATGGCAATTCCCTTCGCCTGCACGGCGCATCGTTTCGCGCGCTTCAACCAAGGGCTCGGGCTGGCCTCGGGTTTTGTGAGCCTTGGGTTCGGCCTGCTCATGGTCTATGAAATCGGCGTCGTCAAAGGCCTTCTCATCCAATGAACTTTCAGCGAGCCAGGATCATGGTGCGAGGCGCGGTGCAAGGCGTCGGATTTCGGCCCTTTGTTTTTCACCTCGCGCATGAACTGGCCCTCGCCGGCTGGACACGCAACTCGGGAGAAGGCGTCGAGATTGAAGTCGAGGGCGCGCCGAAAAATCTTGCTGAATTTCGACGCCGCGTGGAAAGCGATGCGCCGCGCGCCGCCGAGGTGCAGTCCGTCGAGGCGTCAGAACTTCCCGCCACCGGACGCCGTGGTTTTGAAATTCGCGAAAGCCCCACCGACGGAGCGAAGCGCGCGCTGATTCTGCCGGACATGGCCACATGCCCGGAATGTCTCAGGGAAATTTTCGATCCGGCCAATCGACGCCATCTCTATCCCTTCACCAATTGCACGCATTGCGGCCCGCGTTTCAGCATCATCGAAGCGCTGCCGTACGACCGCGCGCACACCGCCATGAAACACTTCGCGATGTGCGATGAATGCGCGCGCGAATATCATGATCCTCATGACCGGCGTTTCCACGCGCAGCCGAACGCCTGTCCAAGATGCGGCCCGCACCTGGAATTCTGGGACGCGCAGGGCCGTAATTTATGGAGCCGCCACGAGGCTCTTCTTGAAGCCGTCCGCGCCGCGCAGGACGGAAAAATTCTCGCGCTGAAAGGCATCGGCGGTTTTCAACTGATCGTGGACGCGCGCAACGAGGCCGCGGTGGCGCGCTTGCGCGAACGCAAACATCGCCCCGAAAAACCGCTGGCGCTTTTGTTTCCCACACTGGCCGCGTTGGAAGAAGTCTGCCGCGTCAGCGCGTTGGAAAAAAAGCTGCTAACGTCGCGGCAGGCGCCAATTGTTTTGGTGGAAAAGAAGTCCAGCCCAACTTCCATCGCGCCCGCCGTCGCCCCGGGAAATGTGAATTACGGCGTCATGCTGCCCTGCTCGCCTTTGCACCATTTGCTGGCGCGGGAATTGGGTTTTCCCGTGGTGGCGACCAGCGGCAATCTCTCCGATGAACCGATCTGCATCGACGAACGAGAAGCGCTGGAGCGGCTCGGCGATGTCGCTGACGTTTTTCTCGTGCACAATCGCCCGATCGTCCGTCAACTGGACGATTCGGTCGTGCGCGTCATGATGGAGGAGGAAACGCTGATGCGCGGCGGGCGTGGCTACGCGCCGTTATCAGTGCCGCTGTCTTTGCCAGGAACCGAATCTATTTTGGCGGTAGGCGCGCATTTGAAAAATGCCGTGGCGCTCAAGGTCGGCAGCCAGGCGATTGTCAGCCAGCACATTGGCGACCTCGAAACCGAGCAGGCATTTGCAGCCTTTCGCACAGCGGTGGCGGATTTGCCGCGCCTCTATGACACGGCGCCGGCGGTGATCGCGTGCGATCTGCATCCCGATTATATTTCCACCAAATACGCCCGCCAACGATTGGCGCCGGCGATCTGCGCGCCCGTCCAGCATCACTATGCGCATGTCCTGGCGTGCCTCGCGGAGCATCATTTGGAAGGGCCCGCGCTCGGCGTCTGCTGGGACGGCACCGGCTATGGCAGTGACGGCCGAATCTGGGGCGGCGAATTTCTTTTGCTTGACGATTCCGGGTTTGAGCGCATGGCGCATTTTCGGGAATTTCGTTTGCCGGGCGGCGATGCCGCCGTGAAGCAGCCGCGCCGCAGCGCCCTGGGCTTGCTTGATGAAGCGTTCGGGGCGTCTGCCTTCCAACTCGACACGCCGCCGCTGCGGCATTTTTCCGAGAGCGAACAGCGCATGCTGCAACGCATGTTGGCGACGGGCGTCAATTCTCCCTTCACGTCCAGCGCCGGGCGCCTGTTCGACGCCGTGGCGTCGCTGGTCGGCTTGCGTCAGCGGGTGACGTTCGAAGGCCAGGCGGCGATGGATTTGGAATGCGCCGTCACTCCGGGAACGGCTGGCTCCTACGCTTTCGAGCTGATTGGCGAAGGGCCGGCAATAATTGATTGGCGTCCGATGCTGGTGGAAATCATGGATGACGCGCCGCGCCGGCCCGTGGGTGAAATCGCGGCGAAGTTCCATCACACGCTGGCGGAAATCATCGTCTGCCTGGCGCAACGCGCGGGCGAGGCGCACGTTCTTCTCACTGGCGGCTGCTTTCAGAACAAGTATTTGACAGAATGCGCCGTGCGCCGTTTGCAAGAGGCGGGTTTTCGCCCCTTCTGGCATCACCGTGTGCCCCCCAACGACGGCGGCATTGCCCTGGGGCAAATCATGGGCGCCCTGCGCGCCGCCGCCAAGTCCCCGGAAAGAAAGGAAACCTATGTGCCTGGCCATACCCGGTAAAGTTCTCGAAATCCAAAACGATGCGCAGGGCGTTCGCATGGGAAAGACCAACTTCGGCGGCGTCGTCAAACAGGTTTGCCTGGAATACACGCCGGACGTGCAATGCGGCGATTACGTGCTGGTGCATGTCGGCTTCGCCCTCGGGAAGGTCGATGAGGCCGAAGCCGCGCGCACCTACGCGGCGTTAAAGGATTTGCAGCAATTGGGCGAACTCGACACGCCCGATTTCACCACGGAGGAAAAATGAAATTCCTCGACGAATATCGCGACCCCGCCCTGGCGCAAAAAATCCTTCAGGAAATTCACAGCGCCGTGACCAGACCCTGGGTGCTGATGGAGGTTTGTGGCGGACAAACCCATAGCATTGTCAAATACGGCCTGGATCATTTGCTGCCCACGAACGTGGAGCTGGTGCACGGGCCGGGCTGCCCGGTGTGCGTCACCTCGCTGGAAATGATTGACAAGGCGCTGGCCATCGCCGCGCGGCCTGACGTTATTTTTTGCTCCTTTGGAGACATGCTGCGGGTGCCGGGATCGAAGGTGGATTTGCTCATTCTCAAATCGCGCGGCGCGGATGTGCGCGTGGTTTATTCGCCGATCGATTGCCTGAAAATCGCCCGCGCGCATCCCGATAAAAAGGTGGTGTTTTTCGCGATTGGTTTTGAAACCACGGCGCCGGCCAATGCGATGTCGGTGTGGCAGGCGCGGCAACAAGCCGTCAAGAATTTTTCCATTTTGGTGTCGCACGTGTTGGTGCCGCCGTCCATCGCTTCCATTTTGCAATCGCCGCTCAATCGCGTGCAGGGATTCTTGGGGCCGGGCCACGTGTGCGCGGTGATGGGTTATCGCGAATACGAGCCGATTGCCGCGCGTTTCAAGACGCCGATTGTGATCACGGGCTTCGAGCCGCTGGATTTGTTGGAAGGCATTCTGATGACCGTGCAGCAGCTTGAGGCCGGGCGCGCCGAGGTGGAAAACCAATATCCGCGCATCGTGAAACGCGAAGGCAACCGCGTGGCCCAGGATCTGGTAAACAAGGTGTTCGAGGTGTGCGACCGCAAATGGCGCGGCGTGGGCTCCATTCCCAAGAGCGGCTATAAGTTGCGCTGGGAATTTCGCGAGCACGATGCCGAACGGTTATTCGATGTGAAGGAAATCGACACCAAAGAGCCCGAGATTTGCATTAGCGGGCTGGTGTTGAAGGGCGTGAAAAAACCGCACGATTGCCCGGCCTTCGGCAAGGAATGCAATCCCGAGCACCCGCTGGGCGCGACGATGGTGTCAGCCGAGGGAGCGTGCGCGGCGTATCACGCGTATGGCCGGCATTTGCAGCATCAAAAAAATGCCGCCGCCGAATTGGCCGCAACTCACTGAACCGATGTCCACCACCGCCGCCACCACCGAAACGTTCCGGGACAAAATCCTCCGCAAGTGCGGGGAAAGCGTGGAGATGAAGGAGAAATTCTTCACGCACTACGCGGAACAAATTGAGGCGATGGCGCGGGACATGGCCCAGCGTTTCAAAGATGGCCGCAAATTGTTTGTCATGGGGAACGGAGGGAGCTTGTGCGATGCGCTGCATTTCGGGGTGGAGTTCACCCATCCGATCATTGAAAAGCGGCGGGCCTTCCCCGTCATTCCGCTCATGACGGACATTTGCACCATGACGGCCATCGGCAACGACGTCGATTATTCGCGCGTCTTCGTGAATCAACTGCAACTGCTCGGCGCGCCGGGAGACATGGCGCTGGCGGTGAGCACGAGCGGAAAATCGCCGAACCTCATTTACGCCATTGAAGCGGCGCGCGAAAAAAAGATGCTCACGCTCGCCTGGCTGGGCAAGGACGGCGGACGGCTCGCAGAAATGGCGGATTACGCCTTGATTGTGCCGTCGTATAGCATTCACCGGATCCAGGAAGTTCACGCCACGTTGGTGCATGTGGCGTGGGACCTGATCCACATCGCACTGGGGGAGGACGATGTCATCTGAATTATTGGCGCCGCCGCCCGCGGCCGCGTTTGGGGCGTGCCCGCTGCCGATCAATGATCACCAGGAAATCGTCCTCGGCCACGGCAGCGGCGGGAAACTGACCCATCGCCTGATCGAGAAATTGATTTTGCCGGCGTTCCGCAATCCCCTGCTCGAGCCGCTGCACGACGGCGCGGTTTTTCCAATCAACGGCGTGAAACTCGCCTTCAGCGCCGACTCTTACGTTGTCAAACCGATTTTCTTCCCGGGCGGCGACATCGGCGCCCTCGCCGTGCATGGCACGGTGAACGATCTCGCCATGTGCGGCGCCCGGCCGCTCTATCTTTCCGCCTGCTTCATCATCGAGGAAGGATTTCCCATGCAGGACCTTTGGCGCATCCTGCAATCCATGCGGGACGCCGCGAGCGCCGCCGGTGTTTCGCTGGTGACGGGAGACACGAAAGTCGTGGACCGCGGCAAAGGCGATCAAATCTTTATCAACACGTCCGGCATCGGCCAGGTTTTTCCAGACGTGAATATTCATCCCGGCCGCGCCACCGTCGGCGACAAAATCATCGTCAGCGGAGAAATTGCGGTGCACGGCATCGCCATCATGTCAGTGCGCGAAGGCTTGGAATTCGAGACCGAAATCGCCAGCGACACCGCGCCGCTGGGCGGATTGGTCGAGACGATTTTCGCGGCGACGCGGAATGTCCATGTGCTGCGCGATCCCACGCGCGGCGGCGTGACGAGCGCGGTCAGCGAAATTGCGGAAGCTGCGAAAGTGGGAATTCGCTTGCAGGAACAGGCGCTCCCCTTGAGCGAAGAGGTCAAAGGCGCCTGCGAGATTCTCGGGCTCGACCCGCTCTACGTGGCCAATGAAGGCAAACTCCTGGCGGTCGTGCCGGCGGCCGAGGCGGATCGGGTTCTTGCCGCCATGCGCGGGCATCCGCTGGGCCGCCATGCCGCCGTGATTGGCGAAGTCGTCGCCGATCATCCGGGCATGGTGATCATGAAAACGCGCATCGGCGGCACGCGCGTCGTGGACATGCTTTCCGGCGAGCAACTCCCGCGCATTTGTTAAAACGAAACATCCTTCACCCGGCCCCGCAGCCGAATGAAGGATGTAATGGCTGGCGCTTCCAAATAGCGCCCAAGCGCGCTCAGTCGCGCAGACGATAGAACACCTGCGGCCCGCCGTCTTCCACCGAGACGCTGGCGGAATTGGTCGAAGTTGAGCCGGGCACCGTAAACCAATCATTGGAGTTGCCGATGTCGATGGAATTGGACTGCAACATCCAACCCGTTTGTGCGCTCGGCCATTGCAAGGTCAGAACGCCGTTGCTGAACGACGTGACAATGTTAGTCGGCGTGCGATCGACGGACGACACGATATGCAGCGTAATCGGGCTGGAAGCGGAATTAAGCGTCGCCGTGACATTCGTCGGCAAGGCGCCGAGCGTGAAGGCGCCGCTGCCAGACCGGCTGGTGTAAGCCAGGAGCGGATAATCCTGCCCCGAGACAAACGAGCCGCCGGTGATATTTACGGTCACGGCGCCATTGACAGCGAGGCTGCCGGCATTGATCGCCGGAGCGGTGACGCTATTAAGATTCTGGAATTCCAGCGTGGTGGCCGCCGTCGTGCCGAGCGTCAACGCGCTGGTGTTCAAGGAGGCGTCGGGGCTGGCGACCTTGACCGACAGCGCAGCGCTGTTGGACACGCTGTAAGGGCCGTCGCCCACGCTCGCGGTGGTGACCACCACCTTGCCCGCGCCGATGGCGGTGCGTCCGGTATAGCTATTGGAGCCGCCCAAAGTAAGCGTGCCCGCGCCCAGCTTCGTCACGGCCAGCGAACCGGCGATCATGCCGCTGAAGGAACTGGAGCCAGCGTTTTCGCCCAATTGCAGAATGCTCGTTCCGCCGGCGGAATTGGTGACGACGCCGGAACCATTCAAGCCGTCGAATCCTTCGTTCAAGCCCGCCAGGTCAAACACGCCGTTGTCCGCCAGAATGGAGACCGTGTAAATCTGGTCGCCGCCCGTGCCGCCCAGGGCCATGACGCCGCCCGGATTGATGAGGAGCGTCGTGCTGGAAAGGGCGTGCGCGGCGGAGCCGCTGGCTTTGGCGAGAATCAGTTTCCCGCCCGAATTGACCGTGGCGCCCGTGCCGGCGTTGTCTGCGGAGCCGCCCAGCGTGACCGTGCCGGAGTTCACCACAATCTGCGCGCTATTATTGACGGTGGTGCGGGTAACCGTGCCGACGGTGATGGCGTCCGTGCGGTTGAAGGCCAGGATCGATCCCGGAACCAGGTTGGTGAAGGCGCCCGTGCCGATGGAGCCGTGCGCGTCGCCATTGCCGACCTGGATAACGCCGCCGGACAGGACGGTGCCGCCCGTGTAGGTGTTGTCCGTGTCCAGAATGAGCGTGCCCGAGCCGGTTTTGGTAAGCAGGGCGGAGCCCGCGATTTTGCCGGCGCCGCTGATCGTGTAATTGACTGTGTTGCTCACGGTCACACTCAACGGTGAAACCGTCGTGGTCAGATTAACCGCCGGGGAGCCCGTCAGCGAATCGTCGAAGGTCACCACGCCGCCGTCAAAATATTCCAATCCCGTCAGGCCCGCGGCCTTCCAGTTCGGCGCGTCCTGAATGTCCCAGACGTCCGAGGCGTCGCCATTCCACGTGAGCGGCACGCTGGTCACAGTGAACGTGATGGGATTGGCATTGGTGTCGAGCGTTCCGAAAACACCCGCGGGGAGCGAGCCGAGAACCAGGCTGGTTCCGCCGCCGCTCGTATAACCGATCAACGGATAATGCTGCCCAGGCACAAAGGAGCCGCTGAGAATATTGATGGTGGCGGTCGAGTTCAGAGTCAGACTCCCCGCGGAAATGACTGGAGCAACCGTGCTGCCGACGTTTTGCAATTCCAACGTCGAATGGCCGAGCGTCAGGCTGGTGACGGGGAAGGAAGCATCCGTGGCCGCCACAACCACCCCAAGGGTCGCGTTATCGTTGACTGAATAATCGCCGGCGCCCGTCGTGGCAGTGGTGAGAATGAGCTTGCCCGCATTGATGAAGGAGCCGCCGGTGAAGGTGTTGGCCCCGGACAGCGTTTGCACTCCCGTGCCCGCCTTATCCACTTCGACCGTGCCCACTCCGTCGCCGATGACGCCGGAATACGCAGCCGTGCCGTTGCCATCGCCTAACTCAAGAACCGTGGCAGTGGCGACCGAATTAGTCACGACGCCATTGCCCGCGAGCCCATTAAAACCTTCACTTTGTCCGGCCAGATCGAAGAGGCCGTTGTCGGTGATAATGGCGTTTTGATAAATCTGGTCGAAGCCGCTCCCGCCGAGCTGCAACGTGCCGCCCGCGTTAATCGTGGAGGAAACGCCCAAGGCATGCACGCCCGCGCTGCTGGGCTTGTCGAGAATCAAGGTTCCGCCCGAATTCACCGTGGCGCCCGTGCTGATGTTGTCGTTATTGCCGCTGAGCGTGACGACGCCGGAATTGACCACAATGTTCGGCGCGCCGCCGGCGTTGTACACCGTGTTGACCGTGATGGCATCCGTGCGATTGAACGCGAGCGTGGCGCCCGCGGCGGTCACAGCCACCGGGCCTGTGCCGATCAAGCCGTGCGTATCGTTGTTGCCGACTTGCAGCGTGCCCACCGCCAGGGTGGTGGCGCCGGAATAATCATTATCGGTGTCAACCACGAGCGTGCCCAAGCCGAGCTTGGTCAGGCCGGTCGCGCCGCTGATCTTGCCGGATCCGCTCAGGGAATAATTGCCCGCGCTGTTGAACTTCACGTTCGAAGGCATGACCACCGTGTCGAGGGTGACGTTGGAGCTGCCGGTCAGCGTAGAGTCAAATAAAACAGAGTCGCCGTCCTGGTACTGAAAACCCGGGGCGCTGTTGGACGTCCAGTTGGCGGTCGCAAAGTCCCAAGCGGGCGAAATGTTGCCATTCCACACCAGCGGCGGCGGGCCCGGCGGATCGGAAATGTCCAGGTTGAGCGTCGGACGCAAGGCGCTGGAGACGCTGCTATCGCCGGCATTGATGACGTAACGCGTGGACGTGGAGCTGGTCGGGCCGTCGCAATTGATGCGCAACCAGACGTAAGCCTGGCCGGACGAGGCATTATAATTCGGGTTGGCGTCGTAAAAAGCCTGGATGTAACCCTGCAACGTGTTCGTCGCGCCGAAGGCCGTCGTGACGGCCGTGTTGGCCGCCGAGCCAATCAGCGTCGGCTTAAGATAATTATCCAGCAGCTTGACGTCTGAAGGCGTGGCGTTGGAGCCGGGGCCCGTATTGGAGCCCAAATAATACCAAAAGCTCGAGTCAGGCGTGGACGTGGTGGGAATATCCGTGCGGAAATTGGCGACGCCCCAAAGATCGCCGTTCATCGCGGTAGCGTTGCCGACCGAGGCCAGCGTCACCGTCAGCGTGGTTTGGTCGCCAATAATCTGGCCCGGCGGCAGCGTGGGCAGCGGAAAAGGCAGAATGGCCGCCCAGGACGGCGAACCGCCCGCAAAACCAATGGCGTCCGTCGTGCTGGCGACGGGATTGCAGGTGTTGAGGGTTTGTTGACAAGTGTAATCTTGCGGGACGGTGACGATTTTGGTGATGGCCGCGCCGGCGGGCAAGGCGGCCGCAAGGGCGCCAGCCACGAAGGCCGCGCCGTTCAGGTGTCTCATGTTCATAAAAGGATGTGGACCGATCTGGCCGGCCACAGGCGCACGCCACAACGCGGCGACGACAGTTTGGCCAGGCTAGAATTCATGTGCGACGCGGAAATTCTTGAGGATAGAGCCCGTTCTGAATAGTCAGCAAAACTGCCGATGCGCGCTCAAACCCCCAGATATTTCGCCACCGCCTGCGCGCGGGATTGCACATGCAGTTTATGATAAATGTGCTCAATGTGCGTGTGCACCGTGCTGTAGCTGATGCCGATTTGCTCGGCGGTTTCCTTGTAGCTAAAGCCTTTGGCCAGATAATCGAGAATCTCCTGTTCCCGGGGCGAAAGCTGGTCCATTTCGTTGGCGGCGGGCCGGGCCTGTTTGAAGGACTTGACGACCTTGCGCGCGATGCTGCTGGTCATTGGCGCGCCTCCGGCGGAAACATTTTTCACGGCGGCCAGCAATTCGGCGGCGCGCACGGGCTTGAGGAGGTAGCCGGAAGCGCCCGCCGCGAGGGATTCAAAAATGTAATCGCTATCTTCGTGCACCGTCAGCATGAGGATTTGAGCCGCAGCGTGGAGTTGCCCGACCTGGCGCACACAGGCCACGCCATCCATTCCCGGAAGATTGATGTCCATCAGCACCACGGCGGGCGCAATATGCGGCAAGGCGGCCAGGAAATCCTCGGCATTTTCATAGACGCCGACGCAACGGCATTCCTGCGAGCGTTGAATAATGCCGGAAAAACTGGCGCGCAGTCCGGCGTCATCTTCAACTATGGCAACTGTGATGGGCGATGGCATGAGAGCAATCCTCGCACGTTAGCAACACGACGCCACGGCCAGCAATCCGCAATTCTGCCGATTGGCTCAAACCGCCTTGCCATCGATGGGCGCGGTAAAAATCAGCCGCGTGCCTTGGGCCGGTTTGCTTTGCTTTTCAAAATGCCCGCCAATTTCCTCCATGCGATGACGCAAATTAATCAGGCCGTCCTCGCCCGGCTCGGGAGCGGCGGCGGCGTCAAAACCGCGCCCATCGTCTTCGATCACCACAATCACCGCGCCGTCGCGCACCGCCAGGCGCAGCCAGACTTCGGTGGCGCGCGCGTGTTTCACAATATTATGCAGCGCCTCCTTCAGGCCGAGATAAAGCTGATGCCGCACGCTGGCCGCCAATTCCACCGGGGGCAATTCCATCGGCATGTCCAGGCGCGAACGCAGGCCGGCGGCGCGCAAAAATTCCGGCGCGAATTGGCAGACGTGCGCCACGAACCGGTCCAGCGTGTCGTTGCGCGGGTTGACGGCCCAGACGATTTCATCCAGGGAACGCGTGAGGAGGCGGGCGGTCTGGAAAATTTGATCCAGATGGCCGCGCGCTTGCGGAGGTTTTTCGAAATCGGTTTGGGCCAGTTCGCTGAGCATTGCGATGTGGCTGAGATGCGCCCCCAAGTCGTCATGCAAATCCTTGGCGATGCGCGCGCGGTCTTTTTGCACCGCGGATTCCTGCTCCAGGCGCAGCAATTTTTCGCGGAGCCGGCGAAAGGAAATATAACGCACGACGGCGATGGTGAGCCCGGCGCAAGCGGCGATGACTGCCGCGCGAAACCACCACGTCTGCCAGAACAGCGGTTCCACCACAAAATTCAGCGCGGCGCCCGCCGTGTTCCAGACGCCGGAATTGTTGCAGGCCGTGACGTGAAAGCGATAGCGCCCGATGGGCAGGCGCGAATAGGTGACGCTGCGCTGCGCGGTCTCGATGGGTTTTGGATCATAACCTTCGAGCTGATAGCGAAGCCGGACATTTTCGGGAGCCGTAAAGCTCAGCGCGTTAAAATCGATTTTTAAATCACGCTGCCGCTGGGGAAGGTCGAGCGGCCCGGCGCCGCGCGGGGCGAGCGGCCGCCCGTCCAGGCTGACGCGCTCGATCAGCACGGGCGGCGGAATATCGTTGAAACGAATTCGCCCGGGATGAACAACCGCCAGGCCGGTCAGCATGGAAAAACAAATCCGGTCATCGCGCGTCCGCACCGCCGCCAGGCCGAAGCCGAAGTTGGCCTGCAAACTGGGAGCGCCCTCGTTTTTTCCGTAAAGCGTGGCGCGGACTTTGTCCAATTTACCGTCGGCAGCGGCGCGCATTTCACTTTGTTGCACGGAAAAAATCCCGCGATTGCCCGCGCACCACAGCGCGCCGCGCTCGTCGGCGGCAATTTGCGAAATGAAATCGTCGGGCAACCCCTGCTCCAAACCGACGCGCGCAAAATGATCGCCGCGCAGACGCCCCACCCCGGCGCCGCCGTAGCCAATCCACACGCTGCCATCGGCATCCGCATACAGGCAGCGGATGGGCGTTTGCTTGGGCAACGTGCGCGACGTCTCGTCAGTCAGAACGCCGGCGGAAATTTTCAGCAGCCGTCCGTCCTCGGCGCCAAACCAAACATCATGCGCCTGGTCCTGGCACATGGCGCGGACGACATGGCTGCCCGCCGGCAGCTCGAATTTTTCGTATTGACCGTGATGCAGGCGCTGCACGGAATTGGGGCGGTCGGACGCCGCCCAGATATTCGTGTCCCGATCGGCCATGACGGTCCAAATGCGGTCGCTGATCAATCCGTCGCGTGGATGGAGGACTGAGTAAACGCCGTTGGACCAGCAGAACAGGCCGCTGCCAGTCGTGCCGATCCAGACATTGCCCTCCGGATCGCTCGCGATGCACGAGGCCTGGGCGCGCGGCCAATCCCCCACCAGCGACCACGCGCTGCCGCGGCTGCGCGCCAGAAATCCGTTTTGCGTCACCACCCACAACGACCCGGCGCCATCTTCGCACGCCGAACGCACCGTTTCAAACGGCAGGCCTTGTTCGCTGCCGAAAAGTTGCACCGCGCGCGGATTGAGCCGATTCAATCCGCCGCCGCTCGTGCCCGCCCAAATATTGCCTTCGCGATCCTCGGTCACGCAGCGGATTTCGCCACGAGAAGTTTCGATGCGGGCGACGTTCGTGCCTGCACAGCGAAACAGTCCCGTGGCCGCTGTGCCGGTCCACACGGCGCCGGCATGATCTTCAAACAAGGCCAGCGACTCGAACGATTCCACCGGCGCCGCGAGGTCCGCCACTTTTTCCGGCTGCCCGCCTTCCTGAAATTGGAAAAGGCCTTTGCCGGAGCATATCCAGACGCCGCCCGCGCGCCGCGCCGCGATGGTGATGGGATAATCGCGCATGGCGGTCAGTCCGACAAAACGGCCGTCGCGATACACGCCCACCCGTCCGCCTTGCGTGAACCATAATTGCTTCCGCGAATCCGTAGTGAGCGAACACAACCCGGTGGCCGGCAGGCCGTCCTTCTCGGAAAAATGTTTGACTTCATCCCCGGCGATGCGGCAGGCCGAGCCGTCCCAATAACCGACCCACACCGCCCTCTCGGCATCCTCCACAATCGAGGAAGGGCGGAAAACCCATAAGCCGTTGGTGGCCGTGTAAACTTTCGTGCCGCCCGGCGCAATGCACATGACGACGCCGCCTTCCAGCGCCAGCCATAAGTGATCGCCCTCGCCAACCGTCAGCGCGCGGATCATTTCCATGGACGAACCGGACACGATCGGCAGCGAGTATCGTTTGAATTGGAGCCCGTCGAATTTGGCCAAACCTCCCTGCGTGGCGACCCAAAGATAGCCATCGGAAGTCTGGGCGATGCCGGTGACGTTGTTGTCGGGCAACCCGTCGTCGGATTGCCAGAGGCGCGCGAACCAGGCGGAATCCACCGCCGCCGCCGGCCATGCGGCCAGCCAACAGGCAATCCAGAATAAACGAAGCGCGCGCATGCGGGTCACACGCAGAATAACCCCCGCGCCCGGCATGAACAACGCAAACTACGGCGCGCCGCCCTGGTCGTGCAGGGCGATGGCGTAGGCGCGCTCATTGACCTGCCGCATCGCGTCCAAAAGCGGCGTATAAGGTTCATAATGAATATTGACGATTCCCTTGTTGGCGTCGCGATTGGAAGGGTCGGCCTTGGGATCGTTCGGATCGTTGTCCACGTATTGCAGCCAGTGCCAGCCCACGCACGCTTTGGAAGCCAGCAGCCCGAGTGTGAAATTTTGGTAGAACAGGCCGCGGTCGCGCTGCGTTTTTACCACCCACCCGGCCCCGCTGCGATTCGACAAACCGGAATCAACGCCCTTGGCGTACCATTCGGTGATCAGAACCGGCCGCCCCGATTCCCGCGCCCACATTTCCAGGTCGGCGGGCTTCGGCGTCCAGGCATAATAATAATTGACTGACACCACGTCGAGATACGGGGCCGCTGCGCGGAAAACTTCCGGGCAATTGACGTCGGCGCCATGGAAGCGCGAGCCGAGGAACAGATGGTGCGGATCGTATTTGTGAATGGCCTGCGACACGATGCGAAAATAACGGTCCACCACCACCGCCAAAAAATCCCGCGCATCCTCGTCGGTGACATCGCGGCGGCCGGCCTCCTTCCCGTGGCGCGCGCGCAGCCAGGAGAGCGCCGCCTGACGCCCGGGATCAGCCTCGGGCAGCGCGAGGTAGTTCGTCAGCGCTCCGCGCCGAAACGGAAGTTCATTGTCCGAGAAATGGCCCAGCAGCCAGGGATCGTCTTTCTCCGCCGCCAGTTGCTTCGCGTATTGCTCGCAAAACACGGCGAATTCGGGGTCAAACACAAAAATGCAATCGCCCGGGTAACCGGTGTGGCCGGGTTGCTGAAAGGTGCCGCCGCGTTTTTTTCCGTACGCGCTCATGAAATTCCAGAGCCGCGTGTAAACCAGCGTTTCGGGCGCAGCGTGAAAGGCCGTGGGGCTGGACCAGGCGCCCGCGCCGTTGAAACCATTCTCCCGCAGCAAGGCCGCCGTTTGCGCCGCCCACACGGGCTCCGTGCCGAACTTCGATTGGAAAGACGGCTCGGCGCCGGGCGAATGCAAAGGCGTCACCGCCGCGATGCCTTTATGCAAAAAAAGACCGCCCGCCGGATCAATCAGCCACCAGCGTCCGTCCAGGTTGGTGGCGTAGAAATAACCTGTCGCTGGCAGCGGGCGCCCGATCCACCCGCCAAATTGATCCAGGTTGGAGTCGGGCGAAAGCGCCGCCAATTCCGGGGATTGAGCCACGGTGCGTGTGGCATACATTTTCCAACCACCATCCGGGCGGAGCGCCGCTTGCACCTCACCGGCGCGGGCGGCGAGCGGAAGCAAACCCAGACCCAGGAACAATAGCCGAACCGCCCAACCATGTTTTCGGCCGGTCGAGACGCAGAATGGAGCAGGCGAATCTTTCAAAGTAACAATGCGCGACTCACTGTGGTGAACCCACGACCGCCGGGCTAGTCGGCAAAACTGCCGAGGAATAGGAAGACAATCCCCCGGGTTGAGTCAGCGCGGATGGGTGGCGGCGGCGGGGATTGCGCCCGATGGTTGAACGGCGCGCCGTAGAGCACCCTAATCAAAGGGAGATCAGGATGAGCGGGGGCGCCGCCATCCGCAACTAAAGGAGACTTATGAAGCGTGGATTATGGAGCGTGTTCGTGATGGTCGCCGCCGTGTGTTCAACCCAGGCGCAAATCGTCGAAGGTCCAGCCCTCGTGCCGTTCAACAGGTCGCAAGCCTACCGACGCAACCCGCCTTTGGACAATGTCCGCCAAGCCCAGGATTCGGCCTACTTTATTCAGCAAGCCTTTTCCGAAAACAAATTTGAAACCCTGATGTGCGATATGGCGGCCTCCCGCGCCTCTTCCGACCTCGTCAAAGCATGGGCGCGCACCGTGGCTCGACATCACAAAGACCTCAACCGTCAAATCAAAAGCCTGGCGGGAAAACGCTACACGATCGTCTCCAAACAATTGCGCCCGGACCAAAAAGCCGCCCTCAACGATTTATCCGCGCTTTCCGGACCGCAATTTGACCAGGCCTTTCTCGCCGCCCAAACCGACGCGGAAACCAGGTTCGCCGGACTGTTCGAATCCGCCGCCGCGTCCCCGGACGACACCATCAAAAGTTTTGCCCAAAATTCCCTCCCAATCCTGCAACGAGAGCTCCAACTAGCCCACGAAACCGCCAGCGCCAGCGGCTTGACCGCGGTGGATGTGACCACCGGACCTTCAGATCGTTAGCATCATCAGCGCCGAAGACGGGCCAAACATGCGATCGAGCTTTCCTTTCGAAAACCATCCAATCTTAGAGAACGCACTGACGGAAAACAAAATCAAGTCCCACTCTTTGGACACCCCCGCCTCTAAGCTGCGGACTGAAAGAATTTTCTGAAGATATGACAATACCATTACACTGCTTGCTTTACGGGCCGAAAGGTCAGGCCAACTCGTGATCTCTTCCGCGAGTCCGCGCCGGGACGCGGGAGTCAACATGATGCATCACCAGCCCGCAGTTGTCCCAGACGGCACTTTCGGTAGCAATTTTCAATTGACGGTAACTTGGACGGTAAATCCAGTGGCGTCTTTGGATAGAACCTTCACAGTAATTCCGTTTGTCGAATCCAAGAACGTCTCTCCCGGCACCCACATCGCTCCGGCGTCGTTGGGGTTGCCATTATTGTCGGGATCGACCACTTGAGACCTCCGGCGCGAGAGCAAGCCCGCGCCACCGTCGCCGGGCGATGCCGGCCTGTTCTCGTCAACTTCATGGATGATTACGGCTTCTCCAGGAAGCACGCCGGGTTGGTCGTAACCGGCATACATTCTCGCCTCGACGGTATAATAGACGGTTGGGCTATTTGTAATAGGAATCCTGATCGCCAGGAACCCCATCGTCACCGGATCGGACAACCGTTCAATTCGCACCGTGTTAGTCCCACTTACAGCAAGGAAAACTCTATCTGCTGGCATCCAATTTACGTGCATAAGATGATACGAATTTCCAAAAACCGCGATGGGGCCGAACTGGGGATCGGGGTGGCTGGAATTGTATCCGTGGCTCATAAAGTCCCAATCCGAGTCGTAGGCGGTGGCATAGGGCCCAGAGGAATGATCAAGCCCCAAGCCATGGCCGATTTCATGGGCGACAACTCGGTGATAGGCTCCTCGCAAGGGGATCACGGCGTAGAAGAATCCCGGCGGCGTGCCCGGTATTCCAAATAAATATGGTTGCACAGCAGCGGGAACGGGAAGATCGGTGCCGGACATTCCCTCGTTGCCCTCATCATCGGCGTTGCAAAAGATGTTTATCCCAAAGAAATTACTCAGCCCAACCGACGACGACAGGGCAGGCAGAATGTCTGTGAGGAGCTTGTTCGGATCAAACGCTAAGAAAGAGCCGTTATAAGTCATGTAATTTGTCTGGGCTTGCGGCAGGTTCATCCAATCGAGAACGACCGAATCGGAAAGGTCGATTCTACCGTAGGATAGATGGCAGTAAAAGTGGGACAGACCTGGGTAGTTCGTTCCGAACAGTTGTTGATACCAGCCCTGGGGATGCGGCGTAAAGTTGGTTGTGTCACTGAATCGCA
Source organism: Verrucomicrobiia bacterium (assembly GCA_035551475.1). Classification (GTDB taxonomy): domain Bacteria; phylum Verrucomicrobiota; class Verrucomicrobiia; order Limisphaerales; family Palsa-1400; genus DASZMX01. The sequence goes on along the minus strand of DASZMX010000032.1, from coordinate 1,634 downwards.
CTAGGACATTCAAAAACGGTCTCCTGAGCATTGGCGTAGAAGAGGCCACTCTGTAAAACTGTTGTTGGCTTGTTATCGAATTTGTGATTGTGAGCGAGCTATTCCATGCGTCGACGTTGGTTATGGGATTCCAAACCCTCATATTCGTGGACGACTCAATGGCGTACGTGCCAGGAATGTCGGGCGCAAAGCTGACCGCCACAGAACTAGGTTGCCCCGTAATTGAAAGGCGCTGGGAGCGCGCCTCTCTTGCATTGGGCCACCAGTCATTCGGCTTAACCGGGGCCAGGACAACTCGAAAACCAACGGCCTGATCGCCGTAATTCGCATCGAACGAGAAGCGCGTCGCTGAGCGCGAATACCCTATGCCAAAGTCCCACGCCGGCGCTCTGAACACCTTTGCTGTTCCTGAAGCGGCTCCGATCGGGTTCGTTAAACGGCCACCCGGATAGATCCAATAGGAATCGAGGCAGAGCTCGGCCACGTTGCCATGCATATCATAGAGGCCCCACGGGTTTGGCAGCAATTCACCCACCGGATGCGGCGATCCCTTGCTGTCGTCCTCATCCCAGACAAATGAGCTTCCAGCCAAATTATTATCGCCAAAACTGTAAGCCGTTATTGTTCCTGCCCTGGCTGCGTATTCCCATTCTGCTTCCGTGGGCAATCGGTAAACGTAGCCTGTCGGCAAACGGCCGAGTATCCTATCGCGTTCAGTCAACCGGACCGCGAATTCCATCGCTTCGTACCAGTTAACTTGTTCGACAGGTTGATTGTCTCCAGCGAACTTGCTCGGGTTAAAGCCGTAGACGGAAACAAATTCGGCCTGGACTTGCTCGTATTTGCTGATCCAGAATCCATTCGTAAGGACGACGAGAGTCTGCGGCTCTTCGTTTTGTTGGTGGTAGGCTTCCGTGGCAGGGCTTCCCATCGTAAATGATCCTGGGGGGCACCAGATTAAGTTGGTCGCGAGTGGATTTTGGGCAGAGGCACTGCCAGGCGAAACCGCGACCGACAGAACAGCGCAGAGTGCTGCGAGCTTTTGTATTTTCATTTGGTTCCGGACGATGGCATCCCTGTACGCGCAGATGTCACATTAGTTTGATCAAAGCGTTCTGATACGTCAACGCCATGCGTTTGGGTCGCGGTCTCAGCAACGCCGCCGTCGGGCACGGATACACGGCCCGCGCCGTTGACGACTTCACGCTCCGGGCAGTAATCACCAACTGGGCGACGGTTGGCCGCACGGCGACTTGCTGCGGATCGCCAGCCTCACAGCATAAATCTACTCCGATGAAGGGGAGAGCGCTGTGCCAATTGTCGCGGCAATATTGTTTGTTGCAAGGCTCATTCCCCCACGGTGGATCGGTTTTCTGGCGAAAAGGAAAACGGGTCGGTTAATGATACTGTCGGGTCAGAAAGTATTGAAAAGGGTCAAAAAAGCACACATTGGGGTTACATCTTAAGGGCGTGTTGCCCAAATGCCCGAGACCTGACTTAGCAGGCTGTTGAAAAGCGCCGGTTTGATTGAACACAGCGCTTGACAGAGGCGTCGGATAGAGATGCGTGGAAAAGCCGAATCGCAGCCTGACTTTCTGACGGTGGTGAACCTCAACGCGGTGGTGCCCGCCGAC
>DASZMX010000031.1:0-35148 GCA_035551475.1 Verrucomicrobiia bacterium | reverse complement strand
CGTCGGCGTAGGCGGCAATTTCCGGGGCGGTGAAGACGTCCAGCAAAGAAATCTTCAGCGGACGCCGGGAGCCTTGTAAAGTAATATGATCCCATTGCGCCGAAATGACGCTCGGGGCGAATTTCTGGATGCAGCGTCCGCGAATGTACGCGCGGGTCGTGCGCGGCGGTTCGCCCATCGCGCGGCGCACCAGCAAATCATCCGGCGCTCCCTGCATTTGTCCGGCCTGTTCCAATCCGTAATACAGCCCGCACTCGCGGTCGAGCCGATGATATTCCAGGTCGAGGCTTTGCAGCCAGGGATCGTCGGCTTGAAGATTCTGGCTCGCCTGAAATTCGCGGATCAAATTATACTTGGCAACCCAATCCAACCGGTCGCGGCAGCGCATTGGGTCGGCCTCCAAATCAATCAGCGCCTGGTCCCAATCCGCCACCAGCGCTTTCTTGCCAGGCTCGCTCAAGTCGCACAGCTGCGTGACGGCCTGCCAGTATTCGCGTTGGATCGCCAGGCCATTGGAGCCTTTGCCGTCGCGCAACGCCACTTCCCAGCGAAATTTCAGATCGCGCGAAATGGAGGCGAGCGCGCCGAGTGGATCAGCCAGCGCGGGAAAATCACGCTGCGGATGCCGCGCCAGCGCTTCGAGCACCAGCGCGGTCGAGCCGATTTTCAGCCGCGTGGCGAACGGCGACATATTGGCGTCGCCCAGAATCACATGAAAACGGCGGAATAAATTGGGATTGGCGTGGGGTTCGTCGCGCGTATTGACAATCGGGCGGCGCTGCATCGTGTCCACGCTTTGCAATTCGCTGAAAAAATCGCTGCGCTGCGAAATTTGAAAACCGGGTGAAATGAATTTGTCTTCTTCCTCGATGCCAAATTTCCCTGCGCCGGCAATGATCTGGCGCGTGACCAGAAAAGCCTGGATGTTCCGCGCGAGCTTTTCCCAGGGCAACGAGCGCGGGAGCAAATAGTTTTCGTGGCAGCCGTAGCTGTGTCCGCAAAAATCCGTGTTGTTCTTGTACAGACGAACGACGCTGCCGCGCTCCTCGGAAAGCTTGCGGGCGCACCGCATCAGGATTTGCTCTCCTGCGCGATCGTGGGCGACTAATTCATCAAACACGCTGCACTCCGGCGTGCAATATTCGGGGTGCGCGTGGTCGTTGTAGTAGCGGGCGCCGTTGCCCAGCACGAGATCGCTTTTGATCTCGACGAAACTCAATTCCCGTTCCGCGTCCTGCGCGAAGTAGGAGGCTTCATCAGTATCCTGCCGCAATTCCTCCACATGAAAGCCGCGCATGTCGGCGTGCGGATCTTCGCAATCGTAATCCCAGCGCATGAGCACGCCGGACTTCGTCGCGCTGCGCACCAAGGCCATGGATTCGGCGACGACATCGAGGTTGTCATCCGAATCGCGCGCGATGCCAATTTCGGTTTCCGTGCCGAATTGGATGATCATCGGATCCTTGTTCGCGGCGGAAGGCAAATGGCCGGACTCGGCGGCGGCGCGTTGGGAGAGGGTTTCCATTTCTCAAACAATGCCGGAGCTGGCCGCTTCCTGCTTGCGCGGACGGATGGGCGCCAGGCGGATCACATTATCAGGATCGAAATCAGTCAGCTTCAGCCAATCTTCCGTGATGTCCGTGGGCGGGAACAAATCGTTCTCGGCATATTCCCGCTGGAGCGCGACGAGCAGATCGTCACGCGTCAATTGCGTGTCCGCCTTGGTGTCGATGGCGCGCTTGATCGCCACGCTCTTGGCCCGCTCCACAATCGCCGCGATGATAGCGCCGCTCGCCAAATCGCCGCGATATAAAAAGTCCCGCTTGCCGCTGCGATAGGTGATTTCGAGAAATTGATTTTCCGGCGTGTGCGCGTAATGCGCCTCCGCCACCGCGCGGGCCAGTGTGTCGCGCGGTTCGGCCAGCGGCAGCGTCTCCTTCAAGTAAATCTCGTAAATGCGCTGCGCGCCTTCCTGCGTGGGGCGGTTCACCTTGATCTTCCGGTCAATGCGGCCCGGGCGCAAAATCGCGGGGTCAATCAAATCCGCGCGATTGGAAGCGAGGATGACCACGACATTTTGCAACGGCTCCAAGCCATCCATTTCCGAGCAGAACATCGGCACCAGCGTGCTGAGAATGCTGCTGTAACGCCCGGCGCGGCGTGTGCCAAGAATCGATTCCGCTTCGTCGATAAAAAGAAAAGCGAGCGAACCTTCCGCCGCGCGTTCGCGGCATTGCGCAAACAGATCGCGCACCTGCCGCTCGGATTCGCCCACCCACATATTGAGGATTTCGGGGCCTTTGACGTGCAGGAAAAATTCCGGGTGATCGACGCCCGTTTGCGATTTGATTTGCTGCCGCAAATTGTAAGCGGTGGCCTTGCCGAGCAGCGTCTTGCCGCAGCCGGGCGGCCCGTGCAGCAAAAAGCCTTTCGGGACATTGTGCTCAAAGCGCTTGAACAATTCGCGATGCAAAAACGGCAATTCAATCGTGTCGCGAATCGCTTGCACGGCGTCGCTTTGCCCGCCGACGGAGGCCCACGGAATTTCCGTGACCGTTTCGAGCGAGCGCTCGATGCGCTTGCCCACGCCAATGACTTCCAGCGCCACGCGCTGATTGGCGTCGAGGCGGATCTCCATGCCGGCCTTGAGCTTTTCCTTGGTCAACAGCGCCGAGCGCAAAATCACCGATGACACCATGCCGGATTCCTGGCCGATGCGCACGCGCCCATTGGAAAGCAATTCGTCGATCCGGACGATGGGGCCGTTGCGGTCGAAGCCCAGGCCTTGCACCACGGCGAAAGCTTCGTTGAGCAAAACGCGCTGGCCAACTTGCAGGCTGACCAGCGGAATTTGGGGATCGATGCGGCAAACATAATCCGCGCCGCCCGCGCACACATGCGCCTTGTCCGGCTCGACCGGCATCAAAAATGTTCCGACGCGATAGGCGGGTGACCGCAGCTTCTCCACAATGGCATCGAGTTTTTCGATAGCCTGCCGCGCCTGATCGTTCATTTCCTCCATCTCGGAAATGCGGTCGCGCAGATACACCATGTCGAGGATCGAGCTGTGGCGCGGCGGCAATTTGGCCACGACCATGTCCACAATTTGCAGCGCCGACAACGTTTCCAATTCCTCGTGGGAAAGCAGCTCCGGCGCGGCGGAAATTGGGGAAGGATCTTCGTTGGGGACGGATTTGGATGGCGAACTTCCTGTGGCCGATTTCTTCTTGGACTCTGCCATGCCCTTAAGGTAGCCCGCAGAGGCGCTTTTGCAAATGGGAAGCGGTTTTTCCCGCGCGATATTAGCCGAAATCATTTTGGTAACTGGCGGAAGACGTTAGACTTTCCGCCGCTTCCTTTCCATAATGAGATGGATGCGATTTATCCGCGATATTTATGCCGAGAGAAAGGCGGCGGGCCAGCCGGTGGTGTCCTTTGAGTTTTTCCCGCCCAAGACGGACGAGGGCGAGCGCAACTTTTTCGAGAAGACCGTGCCCGCGCTCCAGGAATTGCGCCCGGATTTTTGCTCCGTCACCTACGGCGCCGGCGGCGGCACGCGCGACAAAACCCTCGGCATCGTGGATCGGTTGCAGCGCGAGCATGGCATCGTCACCATGTCGCACCTGACCTGCGTGAACGCCACCGTGGCCGACTTGCGCCACGTGCTGGACGAGGCCAAGGCGCGCGGCATTCGCAATATCCTGGCGCTGCGCGGCGACCCGCCCGAAAGCAAAGGCGAGTTCCAGAAGACCGAAGGCGGCTTTGAGTTCTCCTACCAGCTTGTCAAATACTTGAAGGAAATGGGCGGCTTCGGCATCGGCACCGCCGGCTTTCCGGAAGGCCACATCGCCTGCACCGAAGGGCGCGAAGTGGATTGGGACCGGCTCAAGGCCAAAATCGATCACGGCGCTGATTTCGTCTTGACCCAGCTTTTCTTCGACAACAACGATTTCTTCCGCTTCCGCGATTACCTCGCGAAAAAAGGCGTCACCGTGCCGATCTTTCCCGGCATCATCCCCATTCTGAGCGCCTCGCAAATCAAGCGTTTCACCGCGATGTGCGGCGCCCGCCTGCCCGCCGCCCTCGTGGCCCGCCTGGAAGAGCACGCCGAAAACGACGAAGCCTGCGCGCAATTCGGCATCGAGTACGCCACCCAGCAATCCGCCGAGCTCCTCAAAGCTGGCGCTCCGGGTCTGCACTTTTACACCTTAAACAAAGCGCGCTCCACCGTGGCCGTGGTGCGAAACCTTGGCCTGGCCCGCTCCGCCGCCTAGCCGCGAGAAAACATTGGACGCCACTGCGCCGTGCTGCGCTCAGTTTTCATTGCGTGACGTTGTTCACAGTAAGATGTGACCCTGCGCCATTTATCAATTAACCACCGCCACAGGAGTGTGCGAATGAATCAGCGGAAAACCAATCGCACCAAAACCCCAATTTGGAACGGTCACCATCAAGCCTTTAGTTTCACTTCGATAAAGCTCCGAGCCCATTGCCTGAACACATTTAACCTCAAAAGGGCGTTCCTCGAGTAATATTATCAGCATGCCGTCGCTCACTTTTACAGCCTCACTTTGTGGGAGTAGTTCATCACGAACAGCCGCCAAGTAATCGTCATCGCCCAACATCCAAGCAAAGCCCACGAGCCGGCCTTGATCATCGCGCAAATAATCTACGTCGCCAAGGTATTCAGGAATCCTATAAAACGTGACACCGTCAAAAGTAAACGCTGAAGAGTCTGGCAACGATCGGAGACCAACCGCTTGCGCCTTCCCGCTCGTAAACCAAATCAATAAATGTTCACCGTTCATACGCTGAAGCAGCAGGACCGCGGAATCAGGGTCACATCTTAACATCATCATTTATAGTCTTGACGAGGCCCTTAGTCGACATCACTAAGAGATTCTTCATCCAACTGCGGGCGCACCAAATAAAAGATGCCCTTGATGAGCCTGTGAATTCCGTATGCGCCCGCGAGGAAAAGAAAACCAGCTGCTTTCCCAGCCCGGGTCGATCCATATCCAAGATGGCCGCCTCCAAATACAAACCAAAGGAATGTTGTCGCTGACAATATCAGCGCCACGCCGACACAGATACCTTTGATTCCGAGCTTCCGGACTGCGGCGTTTCTCTCCAAAGCTAGTTGCTTGATCTGCAATGCTGCCTCGCTTCTCGGAACACCGTGGGCCACGAGAAATTCGCAAACCGTTGCAGGAAACTCGCCCCAGGTGATTTTCGCCCGAGCTTCGATAATGAGGCCATCTGGGATCATAATTGAACAAGGCCCTTTTCGGGAATAATACAGTTGACGCACTGGGAAAAAGCAATGAGCAAATTTAAAGGAAGGAGCAGAATCAGAACTGCCGCTGGCGTTAAATGTTAAATGTTAAGATGTGACCCTGATGACTGTTAACATTTAACATTTGGTTTATTTTATTCAGGGCGGCCTTCTGCGTCACACGGTAAGGGGGCCCCCCCCTCTGACTCCGGACCCCGCTCCGATGACCTACCGATGACCTCACCGATGACCCTCCTTCGTTGCACAAAATTTGGGCCTTTACACAAGGGGATCAGGGTCACATCTTAACATTTAACATTTGGTTTATTTTATTCGGGGCGGCCTTCTGCGTCACACGGAATGACTTCCAGCACCTCGCCGGATTTTGCACAAAATGAACCACAGAGCTCGCAGCCTATAGCCGAGTCCAACTCCACGGAAAATCTCCCGACCGCCGCAAAGTCTTCAGGGCTCGAAAAATTCAATCCGAAGAGAATGTTCTCGGAATCGAACTCGTCCAGCTTCGGTTCCGTGATTTCTTTGAATGCGAACCGAACCAAGTGGCGCTTAATCAGTTTGTAGAAGCCGCGTGCATCAACGTCTGCAGTCATCTCCCATCCATGAAGAGTAAGTTCTACTGCTCCGTGTCCTTTGCGGTCATAACGGAAGGCAACCACCGGCGCATCATGAAAGCTGGGCCAATAACCAAAAGCCTTTAGAACCGCATTTGTATTCCGCAAGTATGGGGGGGCCGATTTCATTTAAGCGCGAGATTAGGTCCACATCTTAACATTTGATTTATTTTATTTAGCAGCTTCGCTTCGGCGACGTCCTGAATCACCTTCCTCTCGTATCGGCGGATGGCCATCGCAACGACCCCATAGCTGCCCAGCCCGCAAGCTGTTTCGAGTTCCCTGAGCGTCAACCCGCAGCGGCGTCGGCCCAGATATAAGACCATGTCCCGACCCCCGTCGCCATGACGGTTTCGGAACGCTTCCCACCGTTGGCCTTTAACCTTTTCCACTGCCGCGATCACCTCGGGCAAGGTCAATCGTGGGGCCTTCAGCCGCGCCGCCGCCCGCTGTTCCTGCCGGTCTCCTTCGAAGCGCTCTCGCAGCCGTTGGACAAATTGCGCGCTTCCTAAAATCACGCCCTCCTTCAACTCCGCCCACAGTCCTGCGGTGTTCACTCCTTCTCGCACGGCTGATTCCACATACTGACGATAATATTCTCGCTGCTGAGCCTGAGTGCCGCGATTCGTATCGACGACATCACTTCGATCCAGCCAAGGTGGGCACGCGCCAAGGCCGATATAGGCCCGATACGAACTCCACCGGTAACTCCGTAGACGTTGAAGGCGCTCTCGAATCTGCTGGGGGTCTGGCGCAGAACTCCCTCCGGCGTGCTTGGCGGCTCGTTCGGATTTCCCCAACCCCAAGCGCCCCACCCGAATGGGATTCAAATGCACGTACCGACTCACTTCGAGCGCAGAGGCCGCAGCGTTAAATAGAATCGACTTAAATCGCCCTTGAAACAGGTGGCCGCTGCGCTCGTGCCGCCGGTTGAACCAGGCGCTATAACTTAGGTTCAGCCATTGCAAGGCCCGGCTCAGATTGGATTGCCGTAGTTCGAGGATGAGATGATAATGATTGTCCATCAATACGAAGCAGTGCAACGTGACCGCAAAGCGCTCGGCCATCTCCCCGAGTAATTCCAGAAAATGAGAGCGATCATGGTCATCTCGAAAAATGTTGCGACGCTCATTGCCGCGGGCGGTGATATGATACCATCCACCCACATGTTCAATTCGCAAAGGCCTAGCCATGTGGCTGAGGGTGCCTGGAACCGCCGCCCGCGTCAAATGTTAAATGTTAAGATGTGACCCCGAGGACCCTTCCGAGGACCCTATTTTGGCTGGACCTTTAGAATGTTGGTTCAGGGCTTTCTACGATCGAACCTCCCGCCTCATTGGAATAAACCGTCATCAATAAGTTGAGTGAGACTAACAGGTCACATAAGAGGCTGGCCCGATACTTGGCCCTGTCCTTAGCGTTGACAAACCGGTCAATTGCGGCCAGCCTTGCTCCATGCCATCAACCTTTCTCCTGCGCTTTTCCGATGACCGTCTGGTTAAGCGGCTTCGCGGGCTCATGATGGGCGCGATACTCTTTAGCATCGTTCTCACGCTGGCCGGCCAACCGCCGGGCTTTTGGCAGAATCCCCAATCCGCCGTGCGCGGCGATGGGCTGGGAATTCATCATCCCACGAATCATACCTTTGAATTTTTACTCGGCGCGGGCTGGCTGGCCTACCTTGGTTGCAGTCTGGCCTATCTCGTGGCGGCGACGCTTCTGGTGTCCATTGTTCCGAGACGCTTGGCGTTAATGATCGCGCTGGCTTGCATCTTCGGTCACTATTTTGGGGCTTCCAACTGGCTGGCTTCCCGCTGGAGAACCGGATTTGGCGGAACGTTGGGTTATGGCACCTTCTTGAGCTATATCCTTGGCCTCGCGATTTCCGATGCAGATGATCTTGCTGGCCCTGCGGCGGGGCGGCGCTTGCGTTGGGTAATGATGATGGTGATCGCCGCTGATTTTACCGTCACACTGTTGGGCCAGCCCGCCTCCTTCTGGCCACATCCGGAAACCTGCCGTGAGGGCGATGCCGTTGTACGGGTGTTTCTGTCGCGGGGTTGGGCTCCCTTTCTGGCGCTCACGCTGACTTACGCAAGTTTTATGTTTTCGCTGGCGACGCGATTGCCGCGCACCCCGGGTTTGATCTGCGCGCTTTCCGTCATTTTCTGTCATTTCGCGGCCGTGTCCAACTGGCTGTTCTACGAGTGGCGTCTCGGAATGGAATCTCCCGTTCTCTATGGCCTGCTCCTTGCCGTCGCCATCGTTGCCGGCCTCGATTGCCATCGCGCACAACCGGAAACGCCCGCTCCGTCGCAGTTCTCAGCCTCGCGCCGCTTTTCCCTCTGTTCCTGACATAGAGGCCTGAAACTGCGCCAGGATTTGTGTTTCAACGTATGAACCGATGTTCGTATGCTTATAGCAAGGAGGCCTACGCGTTATGAAAAAAGCTAGCGAGACGATAATGGCGAAGCGGTTGCTGATTACCCGGACCCACGGATTTATGATCCGTCCGTTTTTTCGACTGCGAGCCAGAGATTACGCTTTTTACTCTGTGCCTTTTGCCATCATTCTATTTTTGCTTGCGGTCGGCGGTTTTTGGTTTGCCCTTGGTTTGGTCATCGCGTTTCTGATGGGCATGCTCTTCGTTTATATCCGCTGGCTTCAAGGGATGCGGAGGAGTTGGCCGTTTCTTTCAGAAGTCATGAACTGGGAGAAAATTGAAAGGATCTCGGAAAATGGGCCGTTAACCTGAAGGGCGCCTCGCCTTGCATCAATGATCGCGGCAGGATCAAATTTTAAACTTTAACATTTGGCCGTGCTGGGGGGCGGTTGGCACACGTGGCTAATTAGGCGCCGGCCGGTTCTGCCAAGGGGTGTTCGGGTGACGTGGGCACGGCGGCGATGTCGGTGACGCGGGTGGTGGCGACGGCGGCGATGATCATGCAGAGGCCGCCGAGCATGACGACTTTGACGGGGTCGTTGGCGAAGTGTTCGCGGACGATGGGGCCGAGGGTGATGGAGAGGATGATTTCGGGCAGGACGATGAAGAAGTTGAAGATCCCCATATACACTCCCATGCGGGCGGGGGGCAAGGCGCCGGATAGAATGGAATAGGGCATGGCGAGGATGGAGGCCCAGGCGATGCCGACGCCGATCATGGTGCATTGCCAGAGAACGCGGTCGTGAATCACGCCGGTGGCGAGGAGGCCGGCTCCGCCGCAGATCAAGGCGAGAGCGTGCACCCACTTGCGGCCGATCATGCGGGCGAGGGGCGGCAGGAAGAACGCGGCGATAAAACAGACGACGGAATACCAGGCGAAGGCGCCGCCGCCGAAAATCGTGCCTTCATCGAACGCGGGTGATTTCGAGTCGGTGGTTCCAAAAACCTGCTGGGCGGTGGCGAGGCCGAAAAACATCCACATGCAGAAGAGGCCCATCCAGGAAAAAAACTGGACGACGGCGAGTTGCTTCATGGTGGAGGGCATTTCTTTGACAGCCGGGCCGACGTGGCGTCCGCCGAGAACCCAGCCGATGGCGGCGCCGAGGATGGCGCCAATGACCACGTGCCAGAGAGTTATGCTGTGATCGGCGATTTGACCGCGCAAGCCGGCGACGACGGCGCAAATCGCGGCGCCCGTCAAAATGAAATTCCACGGAATCTGCCAGGGCGTTTTGGTGGTTTTTTGGCGGAGAAATTCTTCCATGTTTTCGGGCGGATATTCGGGCGTGGTGAAAATAGTCCAGAGCACGGCGAGGAGGAAAACCGCGGCGCCGAGCTTGAAGGAGTATTGCACGGCGAGGGGAACGCCGTTGGCGGCATTTCCGGTGACGCCGTTGTGCTGCAGCAGCCACGGCAGCGCGTTGGCGACGGTGGCGCCGAGGCCGATGAAGAAACTTTGCATCACGAAACCGGTGGTGCGTTGGGAGAGCGGAAGCTTGTCGGCCACGAAGGCGCGGAACGGCTCCATGCTGACGTTGATGGAGGCATCGAGAATCCAGAGCATCATCGCCGCGGCCCACACCGCCGGGGCGTCGGGCATGAAGAACAATCCCAAACTGGAGAGAATGGCGCCGGCCAGAAAATAAGGGCGGCGCCGCCCGAGGCGGTTCCAAGTGCGGTCGCTCATGGAGCCAATCAAGGGCTGCACCAGGAGGCCGGTGATGGGGCCGGCCAGCCACAGGATTGGGATTTTATCGGAATTGGCGCCGAGCTTGGCGTAGATGGCGCTCATGTTGGCCAACTGGAGGCCCCAGCCAAATTGGATTCCGAGAAATCCAAAATTCATGTTCCAGATTTGCAGAAGGCTCGGGCGCGGTTTTTCCATGGGTCAGTGGGCGAAGTCTAGGGACTGGAGGGAGCGCGAGTCCATCGCATATTCATGCGTGACAGGCAGGACGGTCTAAAGCGGAAAGCTGCGGCGTCGATATAAGGGGATGAAGCGCGGTTGGATTCTGGGATTGTGCGGCCTGCTCGCGGCCTGCGAAGGGCGGCACGGGCGCATGGCGCACGCCGAGGATCCGGGCGGGCGTTATCGCGAGCAAATTGCCGCGGCGCGACGAGTGCTGGAGCAGAATGAGGATTGGGCGGACCGGGCGGAATGGGAAGTCACGCCCGCCGGGGACGGCTGGGAAGTCAACGCCTGGCGCGTGGAACACCCGGACAAAAAAGGCGCGGAACGCTATTCGCCCGTCGGCTATTCGACCATCGATTTGGACAGCCGCCTGGCGGCGACCCATTATCGCCCCAAAAAATAATTCAGCGCGAAGATTTCAGGGAGCAGTTTGTTCCCGGGCGCGAAAAAAAGCCGAGGGTTGGGACGAAATCGGATTGGTCCAAATCACGAGGCCGGTTGAATTCGTCACGAGCGCGGCGGACTGCCACGCGGCAAGATCGGAGGAAGTTTCCAAGCTGTAGGCCACGCCGCGGCCCCCGCGAACCGTCACATGAAGTTCACGGCTGGATGGGTCGGCGTCGGCCGAAAGTTTGGCCGGCTCTTTGACAACAAGAAATTGCCGGGCAGCCACGTTGTGGAATTCCTGCACGGCGCCGGAAGGCCATTCGAGGCGAATGACATCGGCATTGGTGGCGTCGCCCAGGCCGAATTCGGCGCGCAAATCATTTTGCGAAGCGAGGCCGCCGCCGCCGGAAATCTCGCGCAGCTGCCACATGGGTTTGCCGCCGATGACGGCATGCAGGCGCACCTTGGCGCCGATGGCGGCGCGATTGGAAACGCGCCCGAGACATTGGACGGCCAGCCAGTTGTTGGAATTCCCATTATTGACGTAGAGCGCATTGTGGCCGGCTTGATTGGCGACAAATAAATCGGGAAAGCCGTCGTTATTGAAATCGCCCCACGCGGCGCCAATCCAGGTTCCATTGGCGGCCACCACCGGGCTCGAGAGCACGCGGCTAAACGTGCCATCGCCGTTGTTGTGAAAGAGGAGATTGAACCCGCCGCGAACCGCGATCACGAGATCCAGGCAGCCGTCGTTATCGTAATCAGCCCAGGCGCTGCCGCTGGAATTCACATTGAGGCTGGTGAGGGCGGTGTTGGTGATTTTGGCGAACGTGCCGTCGCCATTGTTGTGATACAGGAAATTTTTCGCGCCGACATTGCAAACAAAAAGGTCGAGGAAGCCGTCATTGTCATAGTCGCCCCAGGAACAGCCTTGCGACTGCGACACATCCGCGGCGAAAGGGGCGTTGGTGATTTTGGTGAAGGAGCCGTCGCGGTTGTTGTGGTAGAGAAGATTCGCTTGATTGACTCGCGTGACAAATAAATCGAGGAAACCGTCGTTGTCGTAATCCCCCCAGGAACAGCCCTGGCCGTTGACGTCCGCGGCGGCAATGACGTTGGTGACGGGCGTAAAACCGCCGTGGCTGTCATTATGAAAGAGGCAGCCTCCCGAGTGAGCGCAAAAGGCGTCGAGAAAGCCGTCGTTATCGTAATCGCCCCAGATGACATTGTTGCCGGAACCTGCGCCCATAGGCGCACCGGTCAAAGCGGTGACTACGCCCGCGCCGTTATTATGCAGGAGGAAATTGTTGCCGCCGTACACGGAGCCCAGCAAGTCGAGATAACCGTCGTTGTCATAATCGCCCCAGGCGGAGCCCCATGAGCTGCCGGTGCCCGCGCCGACTCCGGCGGAGGTGTCGATGGCGAAGTTTCCCCGGCCGTTGTTTGTATAGAGAATACTGGGCGAGCCAGGAGAAATGCTGACAAATAAATCGACGAAGCCGTCGTGATTGAAATCGCCCCACGCGCCGCCGGTGGCGCCGCTGCCGGAGGCGACGGGGCCGGTGACAGCCGTGAAAGTGGCGTCGGCCTGCGCCAGAAATGGAACGAATAGGAGCGCGAGCCGAACGACGAGAGCGAGCGATGGCGAGATGATCCTTGGCATGTGATCGCTGTTCTACGCAACCGCACGCGCGGCCACGACGGAAATGTGACCGAAGGGGAAGGGTGGGGACGAACGGGCGCGGAATGATGACGAATTGAGCTGGCCGAGGGAACCAACGCGCGCCAGGAAGAACGGACGCCGGGACGCGGCGTCCGTCTCGCAAAACTTAGGCTACGGTCTCGACGATCTTCGGCGCGCGGGCCTGGGCGGCGCGGCGGCGCTGGACTTCATCGAGCACCTTTTTGCGCAAGCGCAGGTTTTTGGGCGTGGCTTCGACGTATTCGTCCGAGCTGATGTATTCCAAGGCGCGCTCCAGCGAGAGCTTGAAGGGCGGCGCGAGCTGAATGCCTTTACCATCGCCCTGGGAGCGCATGTTTGTCAAGCGCTTGGCTTTGCAAGGATTGACGGGGATGTCGTTTTCGCGGGCGTTTTCGCCGACGATCATGCCCTTGTAGATTTTATCGCCGGGCTCGACCATGAGGCGTCCGCGCTCCTGCACCATGTTGAGGGCATAAGCCATCGCTTCGCCGTCTTCCATGCTGACGAGCGAGCCGTTTTTGCGGGCCACGATGTCGCCGCGATCCGGGCCGTATTCGTGAAAGAGGTGGCTGACGACGCCGAGGCCGCGCGTCATGTTGACCAAGTCCGTCTCGAAGCCGATGAGGCCGCGCATGGGGATGTAGGCTTCAATCGTCACTTCCTCGCCGTGATGATCCATGTTGATGATCTCGGCTTTGCGCTGGGCGAGATTTTCCATGGTGGCGCCCATCGATTCCTTCGGAATTTCGAGGAACAGCTTTTCGATGGGTTCGAGCAGATTGCCGTCCTTGTCCTTGCGATAAATGACTTCAGGGCGGGAGACGAGAACTTCATGGCCTTCGCGGCGCATTTGCTCGACGAGAATGGCGATTTGCATTTCGCCGCGTCCGGCCACGTTGAATATGCTGGCGACCTCGGTTTGCGCGACGCGCAAGGCCACGTTGGTGCGGATTTCCTTTTGCAGGCGCTCCCAGATATGACGGGCGGTGACGAGCTTGCCATCCTGACCCGCGAGCGGACCGTCGTTGACGGCGAATTGCATTTGAATCGTCGGCGGATCGATGGGCACGAAAGGCAACGGCTCGCGCGTGGCGTTGTCCGCCACCGTTTCACCGATGAAAACGTCGTCAAAACCCGTGATGCCCACGATGTCGCCGGCATGAGCTTCTTGAATCTCAATGCGCTTGAGGCCCTCGAAATGGAAAATCGCAGTAATCTTGCCATCCGTCTTGCGGCCGTCGCCGTGGATGCAGACGGCGGGATTGGCCACCTTGGCAATGCCGCTGTAAATTTTTCCAAACGCAATACGCCCGAGGTAATCGGAGTAATCGAGGTTGGCCACCAGCATCTTGAAGCCTTGCCCGGCGTGCGCGCGGGGGGGCGGGATGTGTTTGATGATGGCGTCGAACAGCGGCACCATGGTGTCGCTCTCGTCTTTGATATCGATTTTGGCGTAGCCTTCCTTGGCGCTGGCGTAAACGACGGGAAAATCCAATTGCTCGTCTGTGGCGTGGAGCGAGACGAAAAGATCGAACACCCGATCCAGCACCTTGTGCGGTTGGGCATTGTCGCGGTCGATTTTATTGATGACGACGATGGGCTTGGCGCCGGCTTCGAGAGCCTTGCGGAGGACGAAACGGGTCTGCGCCTGGGGGCCGTCGGCGGCGTCAACCACGAGGAGCACGCCGTCAATCATATTCATGATGCGCTCGACTTCGCCGCCGAAATCGGCGTGGCCCGGGGTGTCCACGATGTTGATGTGGTATTCCTTGTATTTGAAGGCGGCGTTTTTGGCGCGGATGGTGATGCCCTTTTCCCGCTCCAAATCCATGGAGTCCATGATGCGCTCCTCTGAGGAAATGGCCTGGTTGGCGCGGAAAGTGCCGGATTGTTTGAGGAGACAGTCGACCAACGTCGTCTTGCCGTGATCGACGTGGGCGATGATAGCGATATTGCGAATATGATCCATTTTAAAATGAGCCGCGTAATGTGCCTTTTCGCGGCGAAGAGTCAAGCCCTCTGAAGATAAAAAAACCGGGCACGGTGACCAGAGGATGACCACCGTGCCCGGGGAATTTTCGAATTTAGCACAAACGTAGGATTAGGGGTAATCCGGGGGCTGCTGTGCAATACAGCCGTCCGAAACTCAGTTGGGCGTCGTAATCAAAGAACAGTTCAAATACGCCCGTAAATTCAATTCAGCCTTAATCCACCTGCATTTAGCCACAGTGGCGGCCTTTAGTCAATAGACAATCTGCACTCATTTTTATTCAAACGAATTCACCCCTAAATTCGTGGTTTTTTTCAGATTCCTGTTTACACCCCTCTTTCGGTTGTTAGTATCCCATTCGCGCTACGCGGAAATGAAAAAAATCGACGCTATTATCAAACCATTCAAGCTGGAAGAAGTCAAAGAAGCGCTGGCCGCGGTTGGGATCCAAGGATTGACCGTTTCCGAGGTAAAAGGGTTCGGCCGACAGAAGGGGCACACCGAAATCTACCGGGGCAGTGAATACACCGTGGATTTCCTTCCGAAAATCAAAATTGAAGTGGTGCTGGCTGATGCCATGGTGGAACAGGCCGTGACGGCAATTGTGGGATCCGCCCGGACCGGGAAAATCGGCGATGGCAAGGTGTTCGTCAGCAACGTGGAAAGCGCGATTCGGATTCGGACTGAGGAATCCGGCGACGCCGCGATTTAAAAGCAATTTGGCGCCTTGTTGCCTGCGGGCACCAGGGCTTTTTTGTCGGTAAAAGCGGAAATGAGTGTCGGTGTGGAAAAACATGAGCGCGCCCGTGAACTTCAGGGACAAAATGGCAGGCCAAAGTCTCTTGTGGGGTGGAGTAGAGGGAGCTAGGGGTTTTTCCCTCACAAACCCCCACGGAAACCCCGATTTTAAAGGAGATTTCCGTTGTTAATAACTCGTGAATAAAAGTTAATATGTTCTCCTCGTCACAGTCGCAGCGTTTTACTAAAACACTCGGGCGAAGCACACAACCGCCCGTGATTCGCACGACTGTCGCCCGCGACGAAATAAACCAAGAGTCAACAAGGCTCGCAAGCAATTGAATTTCAGCAAGTTACAATCTAAATCGACGCTTCCTCCCCGGCGAGGCGCGCAAGGTGTTTTGAAACCCTGCGAACCTCGGCGGTGCGTCTTTATCCAAGTCTGCCAGAGGAAGCGGTTTTGAGCGTAGGAAAACGGGCTGGTGAATAAATCCGGGGTTTTAACCCTGGCGCTATACAAAATGCAATCTTCTGCAGACAATATTTGGCCTGCGGCGCAGCATCTGCTCCGCACGATGTTGAACCCGGACATTTACAATCTCTGGTTTCATCCGATCCGGGCGGTGGGGATGGAGGACGAAACGATCCTGCTGGAGGTCGCCAACGATTTCTGCGAGGTCTGGCTCAAGGACAATTACCTCGGCTTGATTCGCGATGTGCTGGCGCAATGCTCCGGCCAGACCCTTAAGGTCAAATTCACCGTCAACCCCAACGCGCCCGTCTCGATGCAAGTCAACGGCGCGTCGCACGCGGTCAGCGCCGCCAAGGCCAAAGCCAAGGTGGCCGCGGAGCCGGCGGAGCGCGGCAATCCCGCCGTGCGCGAAGTGTTGTTCAACCCGAACAATACATTTGACACCTTTGTGGTGGGCGAAAATAGCAATCACGCCTTTGCCGCGGCCTCCGCGGTGGCGCAGGCGCCGGGCAAATCCTATAATCCGCTCTTTTTGCACGGCGGCGTGGGCTTGGGAAAAACGCACTTGTTGCAGGCGATTGGCCAGTATGTGGCAGCGCAGAAAAAAGGCGCGCGCGTCACCTACATGTCGTCGGAAAAATTCACCAACGAATATATCGACGCCATCCAGAATAATCAGTTGGTGCGTTTTCGCCGCAAGCATCGCCAGAGCGATGTGCTGCTGATTGACGATGTGCAATTTCTCGCCGGCAAAGAGCGCATCCAGGAGGAATTTTTTCACACCTTCAACGCCCTGCACGAGGCGCACAAGCAGATCGTCCTGACCTGCGACCGTCCGGCGGCGGAGTTGCAGAATTTGGAGCATCGGCTGGTCTCGCGTTTTGAATGGGGCCTGGTTACGGAGATGCAGCCGCCCGACGTGGAAACGCGGCTGGCCATTTTGCGCAAAAAGGAATCCGCGCTCGGGACGCATTTACCCGAGGAAATCATGAATTTCCTCGCGCAACGCATTCGCACCAACGTCCGCCGCCTGGAGGGCGCGCTGATCCGCGTGTCGTCGTTCCAATCGTTGACAGGCAAGAAATTGACCCTTCAAGTCGTGGAAGGGCTCTTGCGCGAAGTCCTGCACGAGGAAGGCCGCTACACCGTTAACATTGAAAGCATTCAGCGCCGCGTGGCCGAGCATTATGACATCCGGTTGGCGGACATGACCAGCAAACGCCGCCCGGAGAACATCGCGTTCCCCCGGCAAATCGCCATGTTCCTCGCCCGCCAAATGACGGAAAGCTCCTTGAACACGATTGGCGAAGCGTTCGGCGGACGCGATCACGGCACGGTGTTGCACGCCTGCCGCCTCGTCAAAGACCGCATGGAAGTGGACGCGCACGTCCGCCAGGCGGTGCATTATCTGGAAAAGCAATTGTTGAAGTGATGGGGTCGGGCGCCGCGCTGGTCTGTCAATAAAACGATTTTCTTTCCCTCTCCGCGCCCGGCGCTTTGCGCTCGCCACGATTGAGAAATTCCCGGACGATTTGCCGCAGCCATGGCGTTAATCGAAGTCAACAAACTCAGCAAAACGTTTCGGACGTACAAGAAGGAGCCGGGCCTGGGTGGCGCGGTGAAAGGGTTGTTTCACCGGCGTTATGAGCAGACCACGGCGGTAAACGAGGTGAGCTTCCAGATTGAGGAGGGCGAGTTGGTGGGCTTCCTCGGGCCCAACGGCGCCGGAAAGACGACCACCTTGAAAATGCTGGCCGGGTTGCTCTATCCGTCAGGCGGCGCGGCGAGCGTGCTGGGCTACACCCCATGGAAACGGGAGGACGGTTACCGGCGGCAATTCGCCCTCTTGCTGGGCCAGAAAAACCAGCTCTGGTGGGACCTTCCGGCGCGTGAATCGCTCGAGTTGAACAGCAAGATTTACGGCATTCCGCCGGAGCGCTTCACGCGCACGGTGGATGAATTGACGGAGCTGCTGACCGTGCGCGACAAGCTCAACGTGATGGTGCGGGAACTCTCGCTGGGCGAACGGATGAAAATGGAACTGATCGCCGCGCTCCTGCACCAGCCGCGCGTGCTCTTCCTGGATGAGCCCACCATCGGGCTCGATGTGCTTTCGCAAAAAACCGTGCGGCAATTCCTGCGCGAATATAACGTCAAGCAAAAGATAACCGTGCTCCTGACCAGCCATTACATGGCGGACATCCAGGAATTGTGCCGCCGCGTGATTGTGATTGACAAGGGCCGCATTTTTTTCGACGGCCTTTTGAGCGAGATCATCGACCGCTTTGCCGATGCCAAGATCCTGACCATTGCATGGGAACCCGGCGCCGCGCTGCCCGCGCTGGATTTCAACACCTTCGGCGCGGTGGTGGAGCAGGGCCCCAACCGCGTGCAATTGAAAGTAAAACGCGACCAGGTGATCGCCGTCTGCAAACAATTGCTCGACCAACTCCCTGTCAACGACATCGACATCCAGGAAACGCCCATCGAGGACGTCATCCGCCAGGTCTTCGGCGCGGCGCGCGAGTAAGGCGCGGGCGCAGCACGGTTACGAGGCTGGACGCGGCGCGGGTTGGTAAGAGCCGGGAACAGTGCGGCAGGCAATGCTCAGACGGTTCCAGGCGTTAATCGTGACCACGGCCATGGTCAGGTTCGCGACTTCCTCCACGCTGAAATATTTCCGCGTGCTGTCAAATACTTCGTCCGGCACGTGGCCGTCGGTGACAAGCGTCACCGCCTCAGCCCAAGCCAGCGCCGCGCGTTCACGGTCGGTATAAAACGGAGCCTCGCGCCAGGCAGGAAGCAAATAAAGTCGCTGCTCGGTTTCGCCGCCAGCCCGCAGGTCCTTCGAGTGCATGTCAAGGCAATAGGCGCAGCCGTTGATTTGAGAAACGCGCATTTTGATGAGCTGCAGCAGCATTTCGGGCAGCCCGCACGCGTGCAGATATTTCTCCAGGCCAAACATCGCTTGGAAAGCGCCCGGGGGGATGTTTTTTGGGTCGATTCTGGGATTCATATATTTTCCTTTCCTCCCCAACCTATCGCAAGGCCGTGGAAAATGCCATTAGGGGACCTGTCCAGTTGTTGAAAACCGGAACTACCTGGATGATTATTGGACGATTGCTTCAGCCCTTAGGAGCCGGATTCTCGGGTTGGACCGGTTCGAGTTGGCGTTGGGCGGCTTCTTCGAATTGTTTCTCGAGGCGTTTTACTTCCTTTTTGATCGCGGCGGACATTCGGTGGCGGGTGACATAGACATTGGCGAGGGTGAGGCCGAGGGAGCGGGTGACGTCTTTGGCGGGCCATCCTTGGAGGACGAGAAGATCGAAAATCTGAAATTGTTTAAGGGAAAACTTTTCTTTGACGCGCGCGAGGGCGGCGGTGAAGAGATTGTTGCGCCATTGGGTTTCAAACACTGCTTCCAGGTCCGCGGCGGCAGGGTCGGGCACGCGATGAATGGTGGACGTGCGCGCCGGATCATCGTCCAGGCGCGGGTTGGCCCGGTGCACGGCTTCGCGCTCGCGTTTCTTGAGTTGGTCTTTGATGCGCCAGGAGGCCTGGTTCAGCAGCCAGGTTTTAAAACGGCAGACCTTGGGATCGTAACGGTATCCGGGCAAGTGCCGGGCCATGGCAATGGCCGTCTCCTGCACCACGTCGTCGGCTTCCGTGTCTCCCAAACCAGCGTGGATCGCAAAATCCCGCACGAGCTTCCCATAAATCCCGTAGAACTCTTGCCAGCTCGCGACGTCTTCGCCGGTTTTGAGCCGGCGCAGGAGGCTCAGCCGGGTTTGAATCGAGCTGGGTTCGTCCGTCGGCATCGTCGTCATGTTACCACTTCAACGCCAGCTCACGAGAATTCTTACAATTTTTTGTAAGGATTCCCCGGCGGCGTCGTTAAAGCGTCAGTTGCAGCAATCACCAATGAAAACGACTACCTATTTTGGCGTGGCCCTGATCCTCCCGTTCCTGGCGTGGCCCATGGCGGCGCGCGCCCAGTTTTTCGATTACTCGGTTAACGCCGATGGAAAGACTGTCACCATCACGGATTACACCGGACTCAACAGCGCCCTGGTCATACCGACCAACATCCTGGGGCGCACTGTCACGGGCATCGGCGCCTCGGCTTTCGGCCTCGCCGCCGCTTACGATCCCGGCTTGAGCAGCATATCCATCCCCAATAGCGTCACGAACATTGGGGAGGATGCGTTTGCGAACTGCTTCAACTTGAAGACGATCACGGTGGCGGCGGATAACCCGGCCTACAGCAGCTTTAATGGCGTTTTATTTGACAAACTCCAGACTGCGCTGTTGGATTGTCCGCGCGGACGAAGCGGCAATTTTACAATTCCGGGGAGCGTCACCAACATCGGCGTTGACGCGTTCCTCTATTGCCAAAGCGTCAGCAACATTTTGCTGCCCGACAGCGTGACCACGATCAGCGACGGCGCATTCATCGGTTGCAGCCCGAGCCAGGTCGTCCTTGGCAGCAACGTCATGGCCATTGGGAGCGCGGTGTGGTTCTCATGCGGCAACCTGACGAATTTTACGGTGGATGCGCATAATCAGTTCTATAGCAGTGTTGGCGGTGTGTTGTTCGACAAAAATCAAACCGTACTTCTGCAGTATCCCATCGGGTTGGCGGGCCATTACGACATTCCAGATGGCGTTGCGAGCATCGGGAACAGCGCGTTTGACTCATGCGATAGCCTGACGAGCGTGACCATGCCGGACAGCCTTGACCTCATTGGAGAAAATGCGTTTACAGATTGTAACAGCCTGACCAATGTCGGGTGGAGCCCGGATCTCACCTCGATCGGGGATGGCGCCTTTCGTTACTGCTTCGGCTTAACGGGCGTGTTGCTTCCGGACAGCCTCAACTACATTGGATCGTTTGCCTTTGATTCATGCAGTCTGACCAATATCACGGTGGGGGGCGGCGTCACCAATATTGAGGACGGCGCGTTCGAGGAGAACTACAGCCTGACCAACGCCACGATGGGCCGCAGCGTCGCCCATTTCGGGACTTTGGTTTTTGGCTCGTGCACCAACCTGGTGAACATCACAATCGACCCGCTCAACCCATTCTACAGCAGCGTGGACGGCGTGGTGTTCGACCACACGCAGGCCACGCTCCTCGAGTTCCCGAGCGGCCGAGGCGGCAGTTACCAGATCCCCAACAATGTCACCAATATCGGGGATGGCGCCTTTGAGGACTGCGCCGATTTAGCCAGCGTGACGCTCCCGGCCGGCATCACCAACATTGGAGAGGAGGCGTTTTGGGGCTGCGCCAGTTTGCGCTACGTGATATTTCTCGGCAATCCGCCCGCGGCAGGAGCCGAGGATGCGTTTGTTTATGGTTATAACCAGACGACGATGTACTACTTGGCGGACGCCGTAGGCTGGGGGGCCACCTTTGATTATTTTCCGACTTCGCTGTGGGATCCCCAAACCGAATTCGGCTACGCCATCACCAATGGCGCCATCTCGGTAAATTCGTCCACGGCGTTAGGCGGCCCATTGATTATTCCGGCGTCCATGGCCAGCTTGCCGGTCACCAGCATCGGGGACAATGCGTTCGCGGACGGCGCTTTTACGAGCGTAGCTATTCCCGACTCCGTTACCAACATTGGAGGATCTGCCTTTGCCAATTGCGTCAATCTGAGCAGCGTCACGATCGGCCATGCCGTCACCACCATCGGATTTTTCGCGTTTGGCAATTCCGGGCTGACCAACGTGACAATTCCTGACAGCGTGCGCGACATTGAGCAGGGCGCGTTTTTTGAATGCGGCGGCTTGGCCACGGCCACGATCGGCAGCGGCGTCACCAACATAGAGGTTGACGCCTTTCTCGCCTGTCCTAGCCTGGCCAGCGTTTACTTCCTCGGCAACGCTCCCGCCGTGGGCAACGATTTCTTCACGATTGATGGCAATAGTTACCGATTCACGCTGCATGGATCGTTCGCGGGTGATGATCAGGCGATTGTCTATTACCAGCCCGCCACCACGGGCTGGGGGGTGAATTACGGTGGGCTGCCCGCGCTAAGATGGAATGGCTCAGTTCATTTTGGCGCCACAGCTGACGGCTGGGAATACGTGAGCGACAATGTTGAAAGCGTAATTACAGGCTATGCCGGTCAAAGCAATGTTGTGACCGTTCCCGACCGAATCGACGGAGCCACTGTGGACAGCATCGGGCAAAATGTATTTGCGGATTCTGATATTGCCAGTGTCACCATTCCCAGCACGGTCACGCACCTTGGAAACTTCGCGTTCGAGTATTGCGTGGACTTAACCAACGTGTTTTTCGGGGGAAATGCTCCAGCCGTGGGCTTGTGGGCCTTTGCCTACGACCAGAACGCGACGGCTTATTATTTGCCAGGCACAACGGGCTGGAATGGGCCTCCCTCGGCTCCCGCGCTTGCGACCGCGCTGTGGCTTCTGCCCGAGCCGCTCATCCTGGGCGCCAGTGTTGGCGTGCGAAGCAACCAATTCAGTTTTACCGTTTCCTGGGCGACGAACACTCCCGTGGTGGTGGAAGCCTGCGCCAATCTGGCCGCGCCGGTTTGGCAGCCGTTGTCCACCAACACGCTCACCAACGGCGTCATCTATTTCAGCGATCCAAACTGGACAAATTATTCCGCCCGTTACTATCGGCTCCGCTCGCCCTAGGCGCGTTTCGACCGGATTATCGGCAAGGATTCCCGTCTTTGCCGTGGCGCCGGCGCCAACAAAACGGCTCGAATATTTTTCCCCTGATGATAGCCCGCCTCTTATCAGAGGGCGCCGGCGATAGGGCGCAGGCCCATTTTTTTGACGAGCTCCTGGAAACGAGGGTCGTCGTGCAACGAGTCGAATGCATCGTCAATTAGAAGAAACGCCATCCAACCGTCGCGCTGTTGGTGCGCCAGGTTCAGGAGCCGGAACGCTTCGTTGGTTTCGCCCAATCGCGCGTGGAGCGTGGCGGCGCTGTAGGCGCTGCCGCGCGCGTTGTCTCCGTCGCGGTCCAATTCCGCCCGCCACATCGCCTGCGGCCCGCCGTGATGGAGGCAGGAGCGCAATTTCTGCCGCCACGCTTTGGCTTGGGACGGCTCCGTGCCATTCAGCAAATCGAACTGCTCAAATTCATCGAGCGCTTTGTCATACTGGTGGTTGCTCTCGTAAAGGCAGCCAAGATTGAGATGCAATTGCGTCGTGCGCGGCTCCAGGTCCATGATTTTGCAGCACTGCTCGATCGCCAGATCGAATCTCCTTTCGGTGGCATAGGCAATCGACTTCGTGGTTTGGACATACGGATCAGTGGGATCAATCCGCTCTGCGATCCGCAATTCGCGCAGCGCCAGCCCGGCGTCTCCGCGCGCCAGACAGATACAGTAAGCGTAAGTGGAATGGGCGCGCAAAAAATTGGGATCGATTTTAATCGCCAGGGCCGCTTCCGCCATGGCTTCGTCGAACTTCCAATCCGATTGCATCACAATGGAGTTGGCCGTGTGAAACTGCGCCGAATGGGGAGCTATTTGACGCAGCTTTTCCGCCACCGCGCGAAAGTTAGCCGCCGTGTTGTAATAAGGCGGCATCCTATCGCCGACAAAAGAGTCGAAGTACGCTTCGAACATCGCATAGTAAGCATCGACAAATCCAGGATCCAATTTTATGGCTTGAGACAAATTGGTGTAAGTTTCCAAACGTCGCGCCAAGGTATCGCTCTTCGTATAATACAGCGCCTCGCGGTAAAGGCGCAGCGCCTCCGGGTTTTTCGACGAGGGCGGACTGGGCCCCATATGCCGCCACAATAAGAATGCTGCCACCACGAGGGCGATCATGCCGGCTCCTGTTAGGAGCGCTCTTCGGGCCAAAGCCCCGCGCCGGGCCGCCGCTCGTTTCTCGATCACCGATTGGCCCTGGTCGAGGAGCCGCAAGTCAGCCTGTATTTCCTCGCATGTCGCATAACGCTCATTGGGATCGTGCGCGCAGGCTTTGAGCGCGATTTCATTCATTTCGAATACACCCTGGGAATCGCTCCAGGAACGCAGGTCGGGCGGGAGGCGGGGGAATTCGCGGCGGTCGAGACCGGTCGCGGCTTCATACAGGACTTTCCCCAGGGCAAAGATGTCCGCCTGCGCGGCGCCGGGGCCTTCGGGCGGCAGGTATCCTTCGGTGCCTACGATGGAACGGGTGTCGCTGGCTTCAGTGACCAGTCCGATGTCCGCCAGTTTGGGGCGGCCATTGACAAAAATGACGTTGGAGGGTTTGACGTCCCGATGGATCAACCCATGGCGATGCAAGCGGCCCAGCGCCTCGGTCAGAACCACGCCGATTTCGAGCGTTTCCTCCGCGGCCAAACGTCGCTGGGCCAATTCGGCCCGCAAGGTGCGTGGGGTGTAGGACTCCGCGTCCCAGCCGGGCTGCATGGCATCCGCCAATTCCATGACGTAATAGAAGCAGCCTTCGGCGTCGTCGCGGCCGATATGGAAAAGCGATAGTTGACTCGGATGCTCCCGCGAGATGCGCTCGAACCGCTGGAGGCCTTCGAATTCCCGTTGAAAGGGCCGCTCGTCCTCGAAGGAGCGGCGCCAGACGATTTTGGCGGCGCGCAGAACGCCCGTGGCTTTGCTGCGCGCCAGAAAGACTTCTCCGTAAGACCCGCCGCCAATCCGCCGCAACAATTCGTAATCGGGAACAATTTGCGCAATTTGTGGGATGAACGCGGGATCAGCCATCGCTCGCCCAGCGTAGCGGCGCTTGAGCGCAGTTTAAAGTCAAAAGGATTTTTGCGGAGCCCCGCGGCGCCATCTACGGTCTCAGTTTTTCGGGGCTGGACTTAGATGTTGGGATGGGTCGGCCTGGCGTTGGGCCGCTTCTTCAAGCTGGCGCTCAAGTCGTTTGATCTCTTTCTTGATCGCCGCCGAAACGCGATGTCGAATGACGTAAATATTAGCGACAGAAACACCCAACAGGCGCGCGACCTCAGCGGCCGGCCATTCTTTATTCACGAGCAGATCGAAGATTTGAAACTGGCGATCGTTAAATTCCTCCTTCACGCGCAGCATCGCGGCGTCGAATAGGCCCTTGCGCCATTCTGCTTCAAAAAGGCTGTCCAGGTCGATCGCCGCGGGATCGGCAATGCGATGGGTGGTGGAGGTGCGGGCGGAGTCGTGGGCTTCTGGCGTCGCCAAATGGCGGGCGTGCCGATTGTTCTTCTTGATTTGATCTTTGATGCGCCAGGAAGCCTGGTTAAGAAGCCAGGTTTTAAATCGGCAAACTTTGGGATCGTAATTGAATTCGGGCAGGTGCCGCGCGACCGCGATGGCGGTTTCTTGCACGACTTCGTCGGCTTCGGTCGCAGTTAAGCCAGCTTGCATGGCGAAGTTCCGTAAAAGCGCGCCGTAAATTAGGTAAAAGTCGTTCCAGCCATCCACGGCGCCCGTTTTGAGGGATTGCAACAGCGTCGGGCGCGTTTGAATGGAGCTGCGATCAGGCATCGTCGTGTTCGGTTCTCTACAACTTTAACGACGCGCCGAAAGAAATCTTACAGATTTTTTGTAAGAGGCGGCCAGGAGCGTCGTTTAAAGCACATGTTTGCAAACCAACTTCAGAGATCCCGTGGGGCCAAATTGAATTGCGGAATTTGGAATTTTTCGAGTCTCGGGCGAATCGTAACGTGCGCGCTCGTCGTAGCTCGCATGAGCCAGGCCGCTTGCGGTGATGTCATGCATAGCTTTCCCGGCGTGCAAGAGCCGGACGGGGCTCTAGCGCTGGGAAGCGATGGCAATCTCTACGGCGTCACCTACCGCGGCGGCAGCGCCGATCTCGGCACGGTGTTTAAAATCACTCCCGCCGGTGGGTTCACATCCCTGGTTTCATTTAACGGCGCCAATGGCGCGGGTCCTTATTCCGCGTTGACGCAGGGGCCGGACGGCGACTTTTATGGAACGACTTCCACGGGGGGCTCCAATAATCTTGGAACCGTCTTTAAAATGTCCACAAACGGCGTCTTGACGAGCCTGGCTTCCTTTAACAACGTCAACGGGGCGTTGCCAGAAGCGGGAGTGGCGCGGGGATCCGATGGGAACTTTTATGGCACGACCTTCAATGGCGGCTCGGGCTACGGCGCCATTTTCCGCGTCACGCCCGCCGGTGTTTTGACCAGGCTCGTCGCCTTCAACCACGCCAACGGCGCCAACCCGTACGCGGGATTAATTCTTGGGGCGGATGGCAATTTTTACGGGACCACTGCGCAAGGCGGCGCCTCGGGTCTGGGAACGGTGTTCCTCATGACACCGGCCGGCGTGATGGCCACCGTTGTCTCATTCTCCGGCGCCAACGGCGGACATCCCTACGGGAGTTTGGTTCAAGGCGCGGATGGTAATTTCTATGGCACAACTTATTGGGGCGGCGACCTCTCGTTAAATGGCGGCAGCGGCTTTGGGTCGGTCTTCAAACTTACACCGGGCGGCGTTCTGACAAAACTCGTCTCCTTCAACGCCGGCAACGGCGGACATCCCGCTGGAGCCCTGATCCAGGGAATCGACGGCAATTTTTATGGCACGACGGTCTGGGGTGGTGACCTCACCACGGGCAATGGCAATGGGTTCGGGACGGCCTTTCGCGTCACCCCGAGCGGAACACTGACGACGGTCCTGGCCTTCAATGGCGTCAACGGCGGCTGGCCCTATGCCGGGCTGACGCTGGGAAGCGACGGGCTTTATTACGGCGCCACAACCCGCGGCGGCAGCGATGCCGGAGGAGTCGTTTTTCGATTTGACGTCTCGAGTCCCTTGAGCCTGCCGCAACAGCCGGATGACCAATCGGCCAGCCTCGGCGCCAATATTCCCTTCCGTGTCCTCGCGCTCGGCGCGGCCCCGCTCTCGTATCAGTGGAGCTTTAATGGTGTGCCTCTCGTGAATGCCACCAATGCCACTTTAATGGTGACAAATGTCCAACTAACCAATGCGGGCTCCTACAGCGTCGTTGTAACCAATAGCTCACTGGCGGTTACCAGCCGAATGGCGAATTTGCAGGTTGATCCCACCTTTACCCGGATTACCACCGGCCCTTTGGTGGCTAACATAGGAACCGCCACCGCCGCCGCGTGGGGAGACTATGACAACGATGGTTACGTGGACCTCCTGGTGACCAGCGCTTTTAATCCGTCCAACGGCGTCACCCAGAAAAATCTCCTGTTTCATAATAACCGAAATGGAACCTTTACCGCCGTTAATTCCACGGTCACGTCCGAAAATGGAGATTGGCGCGGTTGTTCCTGGGTGGATTATGACAACGACGGCAACCTCGACGCGTTCGTCACCAGCACGGACGATAACGGCTTTGCCGCGCAGAACGAACTTTTCAACAACAATGGCGATGGAACGTTTACGAAAATGACGGCAGGCAACTCCGGACCTATTGTGGCCTCTGCCGCCGGCGGTTCGGAGGGGCCCGTCTGGGCCGACTATGATCGCGACGGTTTTGTGGATGTTTACGTCGCGCGCTACGGCCCCGATTGGTTCTTTCGCAATAACGGAGACGCCACCTTCAGGCAGATCGCCAACCCGGCGTTGGACAGTCTTAATAATAACTTCAACAGCTATAACGCGGCCTGGTGCGATTATGACAATGATGGCCTGCCGGATCTGTTCGTTCCCGTGACCACCGATATCAACCTAACTTCGGACCAGCCTAATTATCTCTACCAAAATCAAAAAAACGGCGGCTTCACCAGTATTACGCAAGGCAGCATCGTAACCGACGCTCAAGCCTCCGTTGGCTGCTCTTGGGGTGATTGCAATAACGACGGTTACCCAGACCTGTTCGTGGCGAATGGCTGGGAGGAGCCGGAAAGCAACGCTTTTTACCGCAACAACGGTGACGGAACGTTTTCGAGAATGAGCAGCGCCGAGGTGGGAAGCATCGCCAGCGACGAGGGGGTCTTCGCGCAATGCCTCTGGCTGGACTATGACAATGATGGTTATCTCGATCTGTTGGCCACCGACCTCGATATGGCTGGCATCGTCCACCTTTACCATAATAACGGCGACGGCACATTTACCCGCATCACGACAGGCAGCCTGGTGAATGAGATTGGGCCGGCTGTCGGAATCGCCTGCGACGATTATGATAATGATGGCTTTCTCGACATCTTCGTCGCCGGCGGCGCCGATGCGCAGCCCGCCCACAACTTGTTCTGTCATAATAATGGCAACAGCAACGCCTGGCTGCGCGTAAAATTGGTGGGCACAGTTTCCAACCGCTCGGCCATCGGCGCCAAAGTGCGCGCCCATGCCGCCATCGGCGGCAAAACCTTCTGGCAACTGCGCGAAATCAACACCGGCGATGGTTTTTCCGCCGGCCCTTTGGATGCCCATTTCGGCTTGGGTGACGCGACAAACGTGGACACCTTGCGCATCGAATGGCCGTCCGGCGCCGTGCAGGAATTTCACAATGTGGCCACGAAACAAAGCCTGACTATTACTGAGCCGCCGCGCCTTATGGCGGCCTTATCCAATGGCGCGCCCCAGTTTTCATTGAAGGGCGGTCGCGGCTTTCATTACGAAATTGAATCGTCATCCGACTTGCGCGCTTGGTCCTTCGCCAGCGCCGTGACCATCACCAATCTCAATGGCATCTCCCCAATTGTTGACTTGGGTCCTCCCGCGTCCGGGCAGGTTTTTTTCCGCGCCGTTTCCCAGTAGGCTGAAGATTCGTCAACGGGGCCGCGGCGCCGGTGAAGATTTATTTGATGCCGGCGGAGAGCGGGCGAATGCCAATTGCATCCAATAACGCTTTAAAGCGCGGATCTTCCCGGTATCCGCTCCAATGATCATCAACCAAAAGATTAATCATTTGACGATTGTGCTCCTTGTGCGCCTGGTTCAAGAGGGAAAACACCTCATTCGTGTTCCCCAGGCGCGCCTCGAGGGCGGCCATCTGATAAGGATCAACATATGAGCGCTGCTTCTGCCACTCCAACTCGGCTTGCCACAAACCGCGCGGCCCATTTTCCCGGAGGGCCAAATGCATTTTCTGTTGCCACTCCTTGAGAAATTTCGGGTCGTTGTTGTTCAGGAGCGCAGCCGTGACATGCTCGTCAATGGCGTTGCCGTATTGCTGGTCGGACTCGTACGCCTCGGAGAGACGTTCGTGGATTTCTGCCGAGCGCGGATCCAGGCGTGCGGCTTTGCTTAACTGTTTAATCGCGAGGTCAAACTTGTGTGCCATGATGAGAGGCTCGGACATGACCATTTGGATCACCGAATCATTGGCATTGATCCTCTCGGCAATCTTGTATTCACGCTGCGCGGCGGCAACGTCCCCGCGCGCCAATTCCAAATACCAGCCATAGTAGCCGTGCGCCCGCAAAAATCCCGGGTCAAGCTGGATGGCCAGCGCCGCTTCCTTGATGGCCTCCTCGAATTTCCAGGCATTAAATTTGGCCATTGAATTGGCCGCGTGATATTGCGCCGAGTCCAACTTGAGCGGTCCCATCGCCTGGGATTGCCGCCAGAAAAACGTCGCGCCAGCGGCCAGCGCCGCCGCCACCGTCAGGACGACCGCGGTTTTTTTCAGCATCGTCAGTCGAACGTGCCTCGTCCGCCTTTGTTTGACAGACTTGCCCTGCTGCAACAGCGCCAAATCGGCGCGCAACTCCTCGCAAGTTGGGTAGCGTTGGCTGGCCTCACGGGCGCAGGCTTTCAGCACAACTTCATTAAGTTCGAAAACCTGTTTGGCATCGGGCCACGACCGAAGGTCTTCCGGCAGTTTGGGGAACTCGCGCCGATCCAGACCCGTGGCGGCTTCGTAAAGCAGCTTGCCCAGGGCGAAGATGTCCGCCTGCGGCGTCCCCGGCCCTTCCGGCGCAAGATATCCTTCTGTGCCGACGACCGACAGCGTGTCGCTGGTTTCCGTCACCAGGCCGATGTCCGCCAACTTCGGCCGGCCATTCACGAAAATCACATTCGAAGGTTTGACGTCACGATGGATCAATCCGTTCTTATGCAGGTGGCCGAGCGCCTCGGCCAGGATCAACCCGATTTCGAGCGCCTGCGCCGCGCTTAGACGTCCCTGCGCCAACTCGGCGCGCAAAGTGCGCGGCGTGTAGAATTCGGCCTCACGCCGGTCCTGCGCATCGTCCGCCAATTCCATGACATAATAGAAACAGCCTTCAGCGTCGTTGCGTCCGATGTGGAAAAGCGATAATTGACTCGGATGCTCTCGTGCGACGCGTTCGAATCGCTGAATGCCCTCAAATTCCCGTTGAAAAGGCCGCTCGTCCTCGAAGGAGTGGCGCCAGACGATTTTGGCCGCGCGCAGAATGCCCGTGGCCTTGCTTCGCGCCAGAAAGACCTCCCCGTACGATCCGCCGCCGATCCGCCGCAACAATTCGTAATCAGGAACGATCTGCCCGATTTGTGAAAGTAACGCCGGATCGAGCATCGCCCCGCCAGATTAGCCCCGGACGCCGCCAATTCAACGCCAAAATGGGACAGGGAATTAACCCGATTTGCCCCT
Source organism: Verrucomicrobiia bacterium (assembly GCA_035551475.1). GTDB lineage: Bacteria > Verrucomicrobiota > Verrucomicrobiia > Limisphaerales > Palsa-1400 > DASZMX01. The sequence continues at coordinate 5,092 of DASZMX010000031.1, read as the reverse complement.
AAAATTGCCAAAACCCCAGAAAATCTGCTTGCCATCTGGGATGCCCTTTTCATACTTTGCGGCTGCGCTCGAAACGGTTGGGCGCATCAATTGGATGGGGTCGTAGCTCAGTTGGTAGAGCGTCTCGTTCGCAATGAGAAGGTCAGGGGTTCGACTCCCCTCGGCTCCACCATCCTTTCATCAAAAGTTACTTTTTTCGGAAGGGCTCATTCTTTGTCCAACCACGCATTATGACATTTTCAAGCGCAAATTGTCTGATGTTGGCCCAAACTTAGCATTTTCCAATCGCCACCGATAGGAGCACGTCTGCGCGTTCTTGCAGCGGGCACACAATCAAATCATCGAAGCTGCCCATGCCGCCAAGAATGGATTTGAACGACACACGGGAGACGGCTGCAAGTTTCCCGTTCCAGAATTCCTCGCCGACATCCGCGAGCAATTCCGAAAGGACCCCTCGCGCATCTGCGAATGTAATGACCGTCCCACGTTTACGGAAGAACATCGCAGGATTTTACCAGATTCGGCCATCCCTGGGACGCTATTGCAGAGTGCGTCGGACCGCCACGCAGTTTACAAGGGTCCCGGTCCGAGACTGTGCTTCGTTATGGTCGAAACCGAACACCCTGCCACGTTGGGCAGCAGAATAGGCGCGGTTGCTCATGTGTCTCCGCTTGTGCACAAAGCTGTGAAGATCAGCGGTTGCGCGGAGGATTGCGTGGGCGAGTGGCTGCTAAAATGCGCCGTCGAGCGTGGAGCAACTCATTACCGCCGGGAGTTTGCCGCGAGCTTGCCGGGCGACAACCATTTGCTCAGCGACGAGGAAGTTAGTGTGGCGTTGTGCCTTGGAAACCATCCCTACAATTCGGCTTATATTCGCGCCGCGGCCCAACTGTTGAGCTCGGAGCAGATTGACCCAGCCCGCTTGGCCCGCTTGGCTGTTATGGAACGGGTGGAAACCGTGCTACTGCACGAGGCGGCTTCCGGCGTGCAAAATTTAAATATCTTAAGTTTGCACTTTTTCTGCTTAAATCCCGCATTGGGTTAAGGAATGCCTAGGCATTCGTTTTTCTGCCAACGGGCCAGGCGCAGGAATTTTTGCGCCGATTGGTCCCGGATGGTTTTCGCAACCTCACAGCCTGAATTTAACGACGCAGAATGAGCGAGACTTCAAATCGCAATATCGAAGTATTTACGGAGGCGATGCAATTGTCCGGAGCGGAACGCGCAGAATATTTGGCGCAAGCCTGTGGCGGCGACCTGCCGTTGCGAAAGCGGGTGGAAGCGCTTTTGCTCGCCCATGAGCGCGCCGGAGACTTTCTTGAGGAATTCCCAAATCAGGCGGTGGCGGAGGCGCGCCCCAAAACCCTGGTCGGAGAAAAGCCAGGCGATCGAATCGGCCGTTATCGAATCTTGCAACAGATCGGTGAGGGCGGTTGTGGCGTGGTTTACATGGCTGAACAGGAGGAGCCGGTTCATCGCAGGGTCGCGCTGAAGATCATCAAGCTGGGAATGGACACCAAAAGCGTGATCGCTCGTTTTGAAGCCGAGCGCCAGGCGCTGGCGTTGATGGATCATCCCAACATCGCCAAAGTATTCGATGCCGGAGCGACGGAATCCGGGAGACCGTATTTTGTAATGGAGTTGGTCCGGGGCATAAAAATCACAGAATACTGTGATAAGCATTCCATGCCGACAAAGGCGAGGTTGAGCCTTTTCATGCAGGTGTGCCTGGCGGTCCAACACGCGCATCAGAAGGGAATCATTCATCGGGACATCAAGCCATCCAACATTCTCGTCACTCAATCTCTCGAAGGCGCGGCCTTGCCGGTGGTGATTGATTTCGGAATCGCCAAGGCCACCACCAACCAGCGATTGACGGACAAGACAATTTTTACCGCTTTTGAGATGTTGATCGGAACGCCGGCTTATATGAGTCCCGAGCAAGCGGCATTGACCAGCGTCGATATTGATACGCGCACGGACATTTACAGCCTGGGGGTGCTTCTTTATGAATTACTCACCGGTTCGACACCTTTTGATGCGAAAAGGTTTCTGAAGGCAGGCCTGGATGAAATCCGCCGCATCGTTCAGGAGCAGGAGCCATCACGACCCTCCACTCGTTTGAGCACCATGACAGCCGCGGATTTGACGGTCGTGGCGCAATGCCGGCATGCCGAATCGCCCTCATTGATTCGTGCCGTTCAGGGAGACTTGGATTGGATCGTCATGAAATCCTTGGAAAAAGATCGCACGCGCCGTTACGCCACGGCCAACGCGTTGGCGGCCGACATCCAGCATTTTTTGACGGGTGAAGCAATCTCAGCGCGACCTCCCAGCACGATTTACAAATTCCAGAAGATCGTTCTCCGCCACCGGCTCTTGTTTTCCGGCCTTGGTGTGATCGCGCTCTTGCTTATCGTGAGTTTGGGTTTTGTCTCGATATCCCTTGCCAAGGAGAGGCAGGCGCGGCGCGAAGCGCAAATCCAAGTTGCCAAAAGCCAGCAGGTCACGGATTTCTTGGAGGAAATGCTGCGAGGAGTCGGACCATCCGTGGCGCGCGGACGTGATACGACGATTGTCCGGGAAATTCTGGACAAAACCGCCGTGACGGTCGGCAGGGATTTAACCAATCAACCCGTGGTGGAGGCGGAATTGCGCAATCTCATCGGGCAGGTTTATCAAAAGTTGGGAGAGTTTGATGAATCGGAAAAGATGCTTCGCGCCGCCTTGCTGCTCAATCGGCGATTAACCGGGCCGGAAAGCGAGGAGACAGCGGCCTCTCTGAACGAGCTGGCTGAAACACTGCGGCGTAAAGGAAATTTGCACGAGTCCGAATCCGCGAACCGCGAGGCGCTCGAGATTCGGCGTAACCTTTTTGGCCCCGAGAATTTAAAGGTGGCGGCGTCACTGAATAATTTGGCTTACGTGTACCGCCAGCAGCATCGTTTTACAGAGTCTGAAGCCCTGACGCGTGAAGCCCTGGGAATTCGACAGAAATTATTGGGCAAAGACAGCCTGGAAGCGGCGGATTCGCTCCGCAACCTAAGCATACTGCTGGCGGATGAGGGGAAACCGAAAGAATCCGAAGCGATGGCGCGCGAGGTCCTAGCGATTCGAGAAAAAGTGTTGGGGACTGACGACCCGCTGGTGGCGTCGTCACTGGATGATGTCGCCTGGGCAGCCGGGCTTAATGGCAAATTAACTGAGGCGGAAGGATTGGAGCAAAATTCCCTGGCGCTAAAGCGGAAGGTTCTGGGCGATGAACATCCAGCCGTGGCCAAATCCCTCTTCTTGCTGGGCCAACGCATGAAACAGCAGGGCAACCTACCCTTGGCAGATGCGGTCCTGGGCGCCGCCCTTTCGATTCAACGCAAAGTCCTGGGCGACCAAAATCCTGACACGCTTTACACCCTCCGCACTCTGTCCTGGACTTTTGAAGGCGAGGGCAAATGGGGTGACGCGGAAATGGCGGACCGTGCGGCGCTGGCTTCATGGCGCCAAATGATCGGCAACGACGGTCCCCAGGCCGTGACGGGATTGGAAGATCTCGTGCGAGTCCTTTTGGCGCAGAGCAAATTAAGTGAAGCGGAACAGGCGCTTGATGAAACGCTGACTCCAGCCTTTGTTCGCCAAAAAGCGAGCGTTAATCTTCTGGTGCAACGGGCGGAGATCCTGGGGCGCCGGGGACGCTGGCAGGAGGCCATAGCCGACGCGGCCCTGGTAGTCGAGTATCAACCCACCGAGCACTACCGTTACCACACCTTGGCCGAGCTCCTGGCGTTCACCACAAATCGGCCCGCCTACAAAATGCTCTGTCAGAAAATTCTAACGACATTTGCTGACACAAAAAATCCCTACGCGGCCGAGCGAATGGCCAAGGATTGTCTTTTCCTCCCAGATGCGGGAGTGGATTTGACCCAGGTGGACAAGCTCGCAGAGACATCGGTCAGCCTCGGAGCCAACGACGCTTCCGGAATGCCCTGGTTCCAGGTCGCCAAGGCCATGTCGTGTTTTCGCCAGGGGCGCTATGCTGAAGCAATGGAGTGGGCCAAAAAGCCCTCAGACTGTCCGGCCCACGTCCTGGCCCATGCGAACGCCATTCTGGCGATGGCGCAGTGGAAACTGGGCGAGGTGGAGGAAGCGCGGGCCTCTTTGCGCAAAGGGGACGGGTTAGCGCCCCGCATTTCCGCCGGGCACGAAGGTGAAGATATTGGCGGTTCCTGGATGTCGTGGCTCGCCGCGCGGATTTCGCTCAATGAAGCGGCGGCGATGATCCAACCAGGATCGGCGCCTGAGAAAAAAAGCGGCGTCAATAATAACTGAAGGATTGTCTATGATGGAGTCATCAACCCTGCCATCGTCGAGCGCCGACATGAGCGACGCGACCATTTTGCGAAACGCCGTTGAGCCCGGCGACCCGAAAGCCGCCGGCAAATTGCTCGACCTTGTCTATGAGGAGTTGCGCCGGCTGGCAACCAGCAAAATGGCGCGAGAAACTCCTGGCCAGACTTTGCAGCCTACGGAATTGGTGCATGAAGCGTGGTTGCGATTGGCCGGCGAAAAAAATCCCACCTTTGAAAATCGCGCTCATTTCTTTTCAGCCGCCGCCGAGGCGATGCGCCGCATACTGATCGACCGCGCCCGTCGCAAACTTGCCCTTCGGCATGGCGGCGGACGTGAAAAGATGGAGCTCGATGGCCTTGATTTGGCGGCGCCGGGGGCGGACCAGCAAGTTCTGGCCGTGCATGAGGTATTGGATAAATTCGCCCACGAATATCCTTTGCAAGCTGAAGTGGTCAAGTTGCGCTATTTCGCTGGGCTGACTTATGAGGAGATCGCGCAGGTCCTGAGCATATCGGTGCGCACCGCCAAGAATTATTGGACTTTTGCGCGCTCCTGGATTTTTAACGAAATCAATAATCCCTGACGAGTCTTGGTCCTGATTGCATCCTAACAGGCTGTTGAAAAACCGGCGCTTTTTTCGCGCGCCGGCATTTTTTTTCAGATTTGAGGCAACCGGCAGATTGTTGATGGCGAGGGCGGCGCTGGTTGTCGACTTTGGGTGACAACGATCAATGGGTAGGTTGCTAAC
>DASZMX010000030.1:0-8769 GCA_035551475.1 Verrucomicrobiia bacterium | reverse complement strand
CGCAGCACTCTTCTGACTGCTGCCTTCGCATGTGATTTTGCCAACATCCGTGCCTGGAGTGAAGGCCTCCCAGTTGAAGAAGATTTCCGTCTCCTCATAGTGACCGCCCGGTAATTTGGCACAGGTTTCCAATTTGAGATGGGTTCCCAGCCGTCGGCAACAAAATCTACCAATTCCTTTAGCACCGGTCCGCGGCCGACCAAAGCGTTTAGAGTGAGGATTGTCAACTTTATTTGAAGTGCCAATCTTCATCCAGTATGAGCGCACTTCTTCGAGGGTCATCCCAGATCCGTTATCTTTGACAGTGATTTCCGGCAATCCCTCGGCGTTCTCTTTAATTGTAATCTGAACGGAGGTCGCGTCGGCGTCGTAGGCGTTTTTAACCAACTCAGTCAAAGCCACGTGAACGCTGGAGACAAGTTTTTCTCCGAGCTCACTAAGCAGTGCGCTGTCGACTGAGAAAACGAACGTTGCCATAGGTGAAAAGTTGAGCCATCATGCGGTTTCTCTACATTTTTGCAACCCATGTTTTCTAATCAGATCACGTTTGCGAGGCGGCGATCATTTCGACCTGAATTGGGCGGCTAACCGCACGCTCGCTTGATCCGGCTGTATGGAGGGTCGCCGTTTACGATTTGGAGACAGGAGAAACGTGCCTCGTCCGCAGCGACAGCAGGTTTGTCGACCAGTTCTCTATTGAAACGGGTGGCTGCATTCCGCCAAAGCGTCGCCAATCTTCTACGACTGCATTTATTCGAGACCGAGAAATCAGGCAAACCGCGTTAAATAGGGCAAACGGAGTATGCGAGTGGTGCGGTGAGCGCGGATTTGAGACAGGAGGAGGGAGAAATTTATTTGGAAACGCATCATGTGGTGCCTCTTTGCGAGGAAGGTGCGGACGCGCCAGAAAACGTAGCCGCGCTGTGTGCAAACGATCATCGTCTGTTCCACTTTGGACGAGGGATGGTAGCGTGCAGGCGGGAATTATTGAACCGTATTCTCCAAGATGGTGGTGTCCAATGATCTTCGGAAACATCTTCGGAATTTTCGCGCATCTACGCGCTGCCCTTTCACAAGGGATTGTTTCCCAGCATGTTAGCTGGATCTAAGATCTTCACGATGATTTTCGGATTTTGGGTCAGCGTGTCCAGGTGACGGTGCGGCCGAGGAGGGGGAGGCCGATGTAGCCGCGGACTTCGAGGGTGTTGGAGTTTAGGAGGGTCATGCGGCATTTGTAGGTTTTGCCGACTTCGGGGTCGTAGATTTTTCCTTTTTCCCAGAGGTTGTCGCCGGCGTAGGTGAAGTCGGTCAGAAACTCGATCCCGGCAATGGGGCGGGCGCGCAGGGACGGGTCGGGATTGTTGCGGTCGTTTTTGGGTTGGCCCGCCATGCCTTGCTTGTCGTCGGCGGGCCAGGCGGGCTCCTTGAGGGTGAGGATTTGGCCGAAGTAATGGTCATTGCGCTTAGTCAAGCGCACGACGCTGCGGTTCTCGGAGGTGTGCCAGAGGCCGAGAATGGAATCGGCGTCCTGGGCGAGGGCGGAGAGGGCAAGGCTCAGGACCAGCCACACGGCGATGTTGCGCATGGCCGACTTTAACGGGAAACGCGGTGGGGCCGACAAGGAAATTGCGCGGGCGAAACGGGCGTGGCATTTCCGGCTGATTGTCGTACGTTGGGGGTATGGATCCGCTGCCCAATCCGAAAATACGCGCGTTGAAAGCGCAGGCGCAACGTCTCAAAGCCACCCTCGAAGTCGGCAAGGACGGCTTGAGTCCGCAGTTTCTCGCGGCCCTGGATGACACGCTGAAATTTCATGAGCTGGTGAAGGTGCGCTTTGGCCAGTTCAAAACCGAGAAAAAGGAATTGGCGCCGCAGCTCGCGGAGAAGAGCGGGAGCCATCTGGTGACGCGCGTCGGCAATGTGGCGGTGTTGTATCGGCCCAAGCCCGACGCATGATTCGCCGCGACTATTTTATCCGCATGATCGAGGCGCTCGGCCAGGAGTTGCGCCGCATTGAGTCCTTGAAAAAGGAAGAGCGTTATGGCGAGGCGGGCGGCATCGTGGATGATGAAGTCAAACGGATGACGGGCCGGGACGTGCGCGAGGTGGTGCAGCTTTCCGAGACGGCCTTGCTCGCGCTGCTGATTGAAGGGGAAACGACCGGGCTCGTCCGCGAAAAGGCGTGGCTGCTGACCACCTTGCTCAAGGAAGCGGGCGATCTGGCCGTGGCGCAGGATCGCGTGGAGGAGGGCGACCGCTATTATTTGAAAGGGCTTCATCTTTTGCTCAAGGTTCTGCATGGGGCCGACGTGTTTGATTTTCCGGAATTTGTGCCGCGCGTGGAAACCCTGGTGGAAGCGATCAGCCCTTCGGCGCTGTCGCTGGAAACGAAAGCGCTGCTCATGGAGCATTACGAAACGACCGGCCAATTCAGCCGCGCCGAGGATGCGCTCCACACCATCCTCGAGGCTGATCCGCGCAACCCGGACGCGTGGGATTTCGGCGTCGAATTTTACGAACGCGTGAGTCAACAGAACGACGAACGGCTCCTGTTGGGGAACCTGCCGCGCGCGGAGGTGGTGGCGGGGCTGGCGGAGATGCGCGCGGGGCGGGCGGCGCTGTAAAATGGGAGTGGGCGCCGCTATTGCCGGTTGCCAAACCCGTGCGCGCGAGTAGTTTGATGCAAGTCACGGCGTCCCCCGCCGTGTTGTGGCAAACTTTCGTAATGATCGGGGCTTTATGCAAATTGGAATGATCGGTTTGGGCCGCATGGGCGGGAACATGGTTCGCCGGCTCGTCACTCATGGGCATCGCTGCGTGGTGTTTGATCGCGACCCCAAGGCGGTGCAGGCTTTGGCGGGCGCAAATCCCGGAATCTCCGGCGCGTCGTCGTTGGACGATTTGGTCAAACAATTGGAAACGCCGAAAGCGGTTTGGGTGATGGTGCCCGCCGGCGAGGCGACGGAGCACACGGTGGTGCAATTGGCGGGGCTTTTGCCGTCCGGCAGCGCCGTGATCGATGGCGGGAATTCATTTTACAAGGATGACGTGCGGCGCAGCCAGATGCTGCGGCCCAAAGGAATTAGCTACATCGACGCGGGCACAAGCGGCGGCGTGTGGGGGATGGAGCGCGGCTATTGCCTGATGATCGGCGGCGACACGGCGGCGGTGCAACGGCTGGATCCGATTTTTGCGACGCTGGCGCCGGGCGCGGGCAGCATCCCGGCCACGCCGGGGCGCGATCCGCAAAAGGGCACCGCCACGCGGGGCTATCTGCATTGCGGGCCGTCGGGCGCGGGGCATTTTGTGAAGATGGTGCACAACGGCATCGAGTACGGCCTGATGCAGGCTTACGCCGAGGGATTTCAAATCATGCAGTCGGTCAATGCGAAGGAAATTCCCGAGGAGCGGCGTTACGATTTAAACCTGGCGGACATTGCGGAGGTTTGGCGGCGCGGGAGCGTGATCAGTTCGTGGCTGCTGGACTTGAGCGCGGCGGCGCTGGCGAGTGATCCGCAATTGGCCGGCTTCAGCGGTTTCGTGCAGGATTCCGGCGAAGGGCGTTGGACGATTGAAGCCGCGCTGGAGGAAGCGGTGCCCGCGGATGTTTTGTCGGCGGCGTTGTACGCGCGTTTTCGCTCGCGCCTGGAGCATACGTTTGGCGAAAAACTGCTTTCCGCGATGCGCCATGAATTTGGCGGCCACGTCGAGCCGACCGGGCCGCATTGAAATTTCCCGAGACTCCTCCAACCACAACAATGCATCAGACAACAAGTATGAATACACCCAGAGTCAAAGAAATCCTCAGTTGGTATGGCGCCGATAATCCCGGCGTGCTCACGAACCTGGCGCGGCTGCTCAACCACGGCAAACTCGCCGGCAAAGGCCGCCTCGTCATTCTGCCGGTCGATCAGGGATTTGAACACGGCCCGGCCCGCAGTTTCGCGGTGAATCCCGCCGGCTACGATCCCCGTTATCATCCGCAGCTGGCGGTGGAATCCGGCTGCAACGCTTATGCCGCGCCGCTCGGTTTTATCGAGGCCGCGGCGCGCGATTTCGCCGGCGAAGTCCCGCTCATTCTCAAGATCAACAATCACGACACGCTGCATGACGAGAAAGATCCGCTGCCGGCGCTGACCAGCGGCGTCCATGACGCGCTGCGCCTGGGCTGCGTGGGGATTGGCTTCACGATTTATCCCGGGTCCTCGCAGGCGCAGAAGATGTATGAGCAATTGCGCGAGGCGGCCAGCCATGCGAAACGCCACGGCCTGGTGGTCGTGGTTTGGTCCTATCCGCGCGGCTCCTCCCTCAGCAAGGATGGCGAAACGGCCATGGATGTTGGCGGTTACGCGGCGCATATCGCGGCGGAATTGGGCGCGCACATCATCAAGGTCAAGCTGCCGACCGCTTTTTTGGAGCAGGCGGCGGCGAAGAAGGTTTACGAAAAGGAGAAGGTCAACATTTCGACGCTGGCGGATCGTGTCAAGCACGTTGTGCAATGCACGTTCGGCGGGCGGCGCATCGTCATCTTCTCCGGCGGGGCCGCGAACACGGATGACGTGGTGTTTCAGGAGGTCAAGGCGATCCATGACGGGGGCGGGTTCGGCTCGATCATCGGGCGCAATTCGTTCCAAAGAAAACACGATGAAGCCTTGAAGTTTCTGGACCGGATCATGAGTATATACGGCCAGTAATCTCCACGCCGCCGGGCCCCGCGCGCCGGGGCGGGGGCCTGGCTCTGGTCGCGTCGCGCGGGCGTGAGGGGCGGCAACTATATGACACGCAAAAAAGCGCCAAAGCGGCGGCCGGTGGTGTTTCTATTTGACATAGACAACACCCTGCTCAACAACGACCAGGTGGGCGCCGATTTGCGCAAGCGCCTGGAGGCGGAAGTGGGCTCGGCCGGCTGCCGGGCGTATTGGCAGATATTCGAGGGCCTGCGGCGCGAACTGGGATACGCCGATTACCTGGGCGCGTTGCAGCGTTATCGCACCCGGCATCCGCATGATTGGCAGTTGCTGACGGTGTCGCGCTTCATGATCGAGTATCCGTTTGCCAACCGCCTTTTTCCCAATTCCCTGGATGTCATCGCCCATGTGCAACAGTGGGGGCCGGCGGTTTTGCTGTCGGACGGCGATGTGGTTTTTCAGCCGCGCAAGGCGGAGCGCTCGGGGCTCGCGGAAGCGGTGGAGGGGCGCGTCCTGATCTACACGCACAAGGAGCAGGAATTGAACAATGTCGCGGCGTGCTTTCCCGCCGCGCATTATGTGATGGTCGATGATAAAATCCGCATCCTCGCGGCGATGAAAAAAAGCTGGGGCGCGCGCCTGACGACCATTTTTGTGCGGCAGGGCCATTACGCGCTCGATGCGGCGCTGGTGGCGTCTTATCCGGCGGCTGATTTATCTGTCGAGCGCATTGGCGATTTGCTGGATTTTAATTTGCCCTCCCTGGCCGCTTTGGAAAAATGGAAAAAATGAACGAACCTCCGGACAGCATCGCCTTTGGCGCGCCCGGCATGGAGCCGCGCTGGACCTCCAGCGCGAAGGAAGGCTTCGGCACCGCCTATCACACCAGCTGCCGGCTGTGGTTCACGCTGAGCCACGGCATTGTCAACGAGATTTATTATCCGTTTGTCGATCAGCCCAACACGCGGGATTTTCAATACCTCATCACCGATGGCGCGACTTTTTGCCACGAGGAGCGCAGCGACCTGGACCACGAGATCGAATACCCGGAGCGGGGCTGTTTGTTTTACAAGATCACCAACCGCGAGCGCGACGGGCGGTATCGCATTGTCAAACATGTCCTGACCGACCCGCATCATTCCGTGCTGCTGGTGCGCACCAAGCTGGAGATCCTCGACGAGTCCCTACGCGGCAAGCTCAAGCTTTACGCCCTGCTCTCGCCGCACCTGGAGCGTTTTGGCGCGGGCAACTCGGGGCGTTGCACGGAGATTGGCGCGGGCCGGCTTTTGCACGCGCAACGGCACGGGTTTCATCTCATCATGGGCTGCACCACGCATTTCACGCGCCGTTCGGTCGGTTATGCGGGGGCGAGCGATGGCTGGCAGGATTTGCGCAATTTTCGGATGGACTGGGAATTTCGCTCCGCGCCCGAGGGCAACATTGCATTGACGGGCGAAATCGATCCAGAGCGCGGCATGGAATTCACGGTGGCGATTGCGTTGGGGCAAAGTTATCCCAGCACCGCCGCGAAATTGCTGGGGGCGCTGTCCGATCCTTATGCCGCGCAGCGCGACACCTATGTTCGCCAATGGCAGCGGACGCTGACGGACGAGCAGCACATTTATAACGACGACACCGGGGACGATGGCGCGATGCATCGGTTGAGCCGCTGTGTTTTGCTGGCGCATGAGGACAAGGTTTTTTCCGGGGCGATTGTGGCGTCCATGTGCATTCCGTGGGGCGAAACGAAAGGGGACAATGACCTGGGCGGCTATCACTTGGTTTGGACGCGCGACCTAGTGCAAAGCGCCACGGCGCTGCTGGCCAGCGGCCAGACGTCTACGCCGCGCCGCGCGTTGATCTGGCTGGCGGTGGTGCAGCGGCCGGACGGCAGTTTTCCGCAAAATAGCTGGATCGATGGGCGCATGTATTGGTCGGGGATGCAGCTCGATGAAATTGCCGCGCCGCTGCTGCTGGCCTGGCGTTTGCGCCGGGAAGGCGTGCCTTTCGGGCAGATGGATCCGTGCCCGATCATTACCAGCGCGGCGGCGTATCTCATGCTGCAAGGGCCGGTCACGATGCAGGATCGCTGGGAGGAAAACGCCGGTTATTCGCCCTCGACGCTCGCCGCCATCATTGCCGGGTTGGTGTGCGCGGCGGATTTTGCGCAAGGCGCGGGGGCGCGGGATTTTATTTTGGCGTATGCGGATTGGCTCGCGGCGCATATCGAAGGCTGGACGGTGACGACGCGCGGGGGAATCGTGCCCGGAGCGCCGCGCCATTACGTGCGCATCAATGTGACGGACGCGGACTCGCCCGACCCGGACGCCGATCCGAACACCACCATGATCCAGGTGGCCAACGGCGGCGGCCTTCATCCTTCGCGCGATATTGTGGGCGGCGATTTTCTGCAATTGGTGCGCTTCGGCATTCGCGCTGCGGACGATCCGATTGTGCTTTCATCCATCGAAGTGATGGATCGCATCCTCAAGCGCGACCTGCCGCAAGGCCCGTGCTGGCGCCGGTATAATTTTGACGGGTACGGCCAGCACGATGACGGCTCGGCCTTTGACGGAACCGGCGTGGGCCGCTCGTGGCCGATTCTCACCGGCGAACGCGGGCACTACGAATTGGCGGCGGGCCGCGACCCGTTACCTTACATCAAGGCGCTGGAAAAATTCGCGAACGCCGGCGGCATGATTTCGGAGCAGTTGTGGGACGACGAGGATTTGCCGAGCGGCAAGATGAAAAAAGGATTTCCCACGGGAGCCGCGATGCCGCTGTGCTGGTCGCATGCGGAATATCTTTCGCTGGTGCGCAGCCGGCACGACGGCGTGTGCTTCGACCGCATCGAGCCCGCTTACCGCCGATATGTGGCGCAGCCGGTGAAGAGTCAATACGAGTTTTGGACCCCCCGCCATCGCACGACCCGGCTGCCACGCGGGCAAAAGCTGCGTCTGCTGCTGCCGGGCGCGGCCACGGTGGTTTGGACGGCGGACAATTGGGCGACGACCCAGCGCACGGAAGCGCGGGCGCAGGAGTCACTGGGTTTGTGGTTTGCCGACCTGGCCAGCGAAAAGCTGCCCGCCGGAAGGGCGATCGAATTCACGTTTTTTTGGCTGTCCCCTGAGCATTGGGAGGGCAAAAATTGGAAAATATCAGTCGTTTGAGAAAGGTTTGATGATGAGCGCAAAAATCAAAGGATACGCCGCCACCGCCCAGGGCCGCAAACTGGAGCTGATCGAATACGACCTAGGCGACCTGGGCGATGACCAGGTTGAAATCCAGGTCAGCCATTGCGGCATCTGCCATTCGGACCTGTCGATGATTGACAACGCATTTGGCTGGTCGGAATTTCCGCTGGTGCCCGGCCACGAAGTCATCGGCACCATTGCGGCGGTGGGCGCGCATGTCAAACATTTGAAAGCCGGGCAGCGCGTGGGGCTCGGCTGGTTCTCGGGCTCGGACATGACCTGCCCCCAATGCCTGGCGGGCGATCATAATCTCTGCCCCAAGGCCGAACAAACCATCGTGCATCGCAAAGGCGGTTTCGCGCAGCGCGTCCGTTGCCAGGCGCTGTGGGCCGTGCCGCTGCCGGCGGCGCTTGATTCCGCCACGGCCGGGCCGCTCTTTTGCGCGGGCACGACCGTGTTTAATCCGCTGCTGCAATACGATGTCAAACCTACGGATCGCGCGGGCGTGATTGGCATTGGCGGCCTGGGCCATCTCGCGCTGCAATTCCTCAGCAAATGGGGCTGCGAAGTTTTTGCGTTCACGTCGTCGGAATCCAAGCAGGCTGAGGTCAAAAAACTTGGCGCCCATCACGCCGTTTCGTCGCGCGACCCCGCCCAGATGGAAAAACTCGCCGGCTCGCTCGACTTCATTATTTCCACCGTCAACGTCGGGCTGAATTGGTCCGATTATATCAAGATGCTGGCGCCGAGGGGCCGGCTGCATTTCGTCGGGGTCGCCCCGGAGCCGCTGGGCGTGATGCCGGTGGAATTGTTGGGGCAGAAATCCATTTCGGGCACGCCGATGGGCAGCCCGGCCACGATCGCCAAGATGCTGGACTTCTGCGCCC
>DASZMX010000029.1:0-11386 GCA_035551475.1 Verrucomicrobiia bacterium | reverse complement strand
CATCATCATGCCCATGCTCATCAGGACGGTGGCGACAATGATGTCAATTAGAATAAAGGGCAGAAAGAGCAGGAACCCCATCTGAAAGGCGGTGCGCAGCTCGCTGATGATGAAACCGGGAATGACCACCTTCAATGGCAGTTGCTCCGCGGACGTGGGGCCGAGCCGCGCCATGTTGGCGAAGAGTTCCACATCCTTGGGCCGGGTCTGCTTGAGCATGAAGGCGCGCATCGGCACGGTGGCGCGATCCAACGCTTCCTGGCCGGTGATTTGTTTGCTGCGATATGGCTCGAGGGCGTCGCGATCCACTTTTTCCCAGACCGGCGACATGATGAAAAACGTGAGGAACAGCGACAGGCCGATAATGATTTGATTGGAAGGAGCGCCTTGCAGCGAAAGGGCGGAGCGCACGAACGAAAGCACAATCACAATGCGCGTGAAACAGGTCATCAAAAGAATGATTGACGGGGCGAGCGTCAACAACGTCATGATGACGAGGATCTTGATGGCGCCATCGACGTCGCCATTCTGGCCCATGCCGTTGAGTCCGATGCTGAGATTGAGGGCGTTGGTCATGGGAACTTACTTGCGGCCCAGCGCTTGTTGCAGGGCGGCGGCGAAATTGATGGTCACGGGCGCCGGCGCGGCGGCTTCGATTTCGGCCGCAGGCAGGTGGCTAAGGAGCGACACGCCGCCGGGGGAGGCGGAGAGCAGGAGGCGTTGCTGCTCGTAACCGACCACATAAATGGCGTGGCGCTGGCCGAGCGATTTGACTTCGAGAATGTTCAACTTGGGCGCGCGCCCGTTTTGCTGCGTGAAGCGGCGCCAGTTTTTAAAGAGCCAGACACCCGCAAAAAAGAGGCTGATGACGACGATCAATGCGCCGCTCACGCGCAGGGCGGAGGAGCCCATATCGGAGGCCACCGGCATGACGGGGAGGTTGGTCACGCGGCGGCTCCCAGCAACTCGGTGATTTTGATGCCGTAACAATCGTTCACCACCACGACTTCGCCGCGGGCGATTTGTTTTTGATTGGCGTAAAGGGCGACCGGGACCTGGGTGGATTGGTCGAGCTTGACGACCGAGCCGGAGGCCAGTTGCAGCGCCTCGCGCAAGGCCATCTGGCAGGAGCCCAGCTCAATCGTCAACTTGACACGAACGTCAAGCAACATTTCCAGGTTCGGAGCGGGATTAGGTTTCGCGTCCATAATAAATTCAAGATTTGATCGGTTGCTGCAATTCGATGGCCCAGGCTTCGGCCACCACGCCGAGCCGGCCGTAAAACTTCGGCAGGTCAGCCAGCCGCACCACCACGGAGCCGGCGCGTTCGGGGTCGAAAGGGAGGACGTCGCCAACTTTCCAATTGAGGATGTCGCGCGCGGCCAATTCCTGTCCGCGCCATTCGGCGGTGACGGGGATTTTCACATCGTCCAGGCTGGGGTTCCAGCGGGCCGGGCCGGGGGCCGGCTGCGGCGCCGGCGCGGAGGCGATCACGGCGCTCTCGCCCGTCAATTGGCGGATCAACGCATCCAGCGCGGGATAGGGAATGGCAAAAAGAATCGGCTCGCTCAACTCGCCCATCGTGAGTTGGAGCGGCAGGGTGAGCATGTTGGTCTGCGGCGCGGCGGTTTGGAGATAGGAGCCGCTGGTTTCGGAGCCCAGCGCCGAAGGCTTGAGCTCCTTGATTTGCGCCCAATTTGCCGTCCACTCTTCCATGATGATCAGCGTGAGCTGGTCAAGCAGCGCTTTCTCGATCTCGCTCATTTCCATCCCACCGGAAGTGGAAGCCTTGCCCGGCCCACCCATCATGCGATCGACCAAACTCATGCCGAGTCCCATGGAAAGATGCAGAATGGAGACGCCACGCAACGGCTCGGTCTTAAACAGGCCGAGATGGCAGGGGCCGTCCCAAGCCGAAATCAAACGCTGGTAGGGCAGGACTTCAATCTCACCCAGTTTGATGACCACCTCGGTGCGCAGATAACTGGAGAGGCGCGCGGTCAGCGCGTGGGTAAATTCGTCCTCGTGCAGCCGTAATTTGCGCAATTGCCGGGGCGAGAGCAGCGTGGTGCCGCGCCAGTGCAAGGTTTGGGGCGCAGGGGCGTTTTCTGCCACGGGGGCCGCGGCGGGCGCCTCGTTTGCAGTGGTCACAGACTCAGATGGGACGCCGCCGTCGGGCATAAAAAGTCGCTATTGGATCGCCATTTCGGTGATGTAAATCTCCGTCACCCACGGGCCGCCCAGGGCATTGTTAAAGACGGTGATTAATTCGGCGCGAATGACGTTGCGGGCGCCGGGTTTTTCGAGATCGGAAATGGTCTTGGTGCTCAGCGTGCTGGTGGCCAAATCCATGAGCTGATCCTTGTTTTCCTCGACCTTTGCGCGCAGTTGGTCGCTGTTGCCGACGAGCGTCATGCTGGACATCAAATAGCGTGTGCCCATTGTGCCCGCCACGTTGACGAGGATTTTGCTCATCGGGATTTTGACTTTGCCTTTGGCCGGTTCGGCGGGGGCTCCGTCTTTCGTTTCCGCCGGCGCGCCCGGGGCGGGGGTTTCGGTCGCACCCGTGGCCGCAGCCAGAGACTTTTTCATTTGCGGCACGAGGACAAACTTGGTGGTCGCGTACGCGAGCGCCGGCATGGAAACGATGGTGATAATCAGCGGGAGCCAGGATTTGATCCCGCCAGAGGCTGCGGCTGGCGCGGCGCCGGAGGCAGCTTTGGGATCGGCTTCCTGGGTGGCGCGGCCACCGTTCCGGCCTTGTTCGAGAGGATTATCAGCCATACGACGCTAAGGGTTAGTGGACCATGTTGACCACCGTCTGAAGCATTTCATTGCTGGCGGTGATGATCTTGGAATTGGCTTCAAAGCCGCGCTGGGCGGTGATGAGGTTGGCCATTTCACCAGAAAGATCGACGTTGGAAAGTTCGAGCGCCCCGGCCTGGAGGTAATTGAGGCCATTCGTGCCTGGCGCGGTGGCCGTGGCCTGCGGGCCGGCGTTGGCGGTGTTGGAATACAAATTGCCCGCCACGCTGACGAGCGCCGAGGGGTTTTGAAAGGATTGCAACAGGATCTGGCCGACCGGCGTTTGGGTGCCGTTGATGTTGGTGGAAACTGTGCCGTCGGAACCAACCGAAAAAGTCGAGGCATTGACCTGGATGTCGCCAATCGTCGAATGCGTGCTGTCGGTGTAGCCTTGCACGCGGTAATTGCCATCGGCGGTGACCAGGTAACCGGAGCTGTCCACGCTGAAGGCGCCGGCTTGCGTCGCGTAGGTCGTGGCGGTCGCGGCATTGGGGTCGCGCACCATGAAGAAGGAATCGCCGTTAATCGCGACGTCATTGGAGTCGTTGGTGGTGGCGAAGGTGCCTTTGGTCCAATTATTGGAAATCGAATCGACGGCCACACCGGTGCCAATTTGCATGGAGTTTCCGCCCCCCGAACCGCCGGTGGCGGCCAGCAGGGTGTTGCTGAAGGAATTGGACATTTCCATGCGCGCCGCCTTGAAAGCGGTCGTGTTGACGTTGGCGATGTTGTTGCCAATGACGTTCATATCGTCCTGGAAGACATCGAGGCCGCTGACGGCTGCTGAAAGAGATCCGAGCATAATTTTGTGGGTTAAGGATTATTGATTGGCGGTGGCGAGCGTGGGAGTGATCGACACTATTTGCGACATGTCGAAGGGCTGGCCGGCGATCACGAGATCGGGCTTGCTGCCGTTCATCACGACGGCGGAGACGACGCCGGTGACGTTGGCCGAGCCGTCCGACGGGGCGGCGGTGACCGTGGAGCCGATGAGTTGACTGGCTTGGAGAGTGGCGATGTTGCCCTGGGTGGTCTGGGCGGTCTGCAAAGCGGTGAACTGCGCGAGCTGCGCGGCAAATTCCGTGTCGCTCTGCGGATTCAGCGGGTCTTGCGAAGACATCTGCGTGACGAGCAACTGTAGAAAGTCAGCTTGTGACAGCGTTTGATTGGAAGTAATCGGTGAGGTGGTGGTTGCCATAGATTTAGGCCCAGGATTCCCAGCCTTGCCGGGAGAAGGTGGCGGTTTTGGATTTTTTGATCGCGACCGGACGAACCGGCTCCGCGGCGGCGTAATCGGCGGCAGGCGCCTGCTGCTGGCGTTGTCCGCCGGAGGTGTTATTCCCGCCGAGGCTCGCGCCCTGGCTGGAGGGTTGCAGTTGAATGTTCTGACGGGCAAGGGATTCCTGTAATTGACCAAAATGGGCGGTGAACGCGGGAAGATCGCCTTTATCGCAACGGAGAACCGCCTGGGTTTGGCCGTCGCGATAACTCAATTCCAAGAAAAGCTGGGTGTGCGCATCAATTTTCAAAGCCACGCCCACATGGTCGGCGCCGCTGCTTTTGAAACTGACAACTTCGCGGGAAATCAATTGCTCCACGCGGTCCGCGGGACTGAGGGCGGGGGCCGCCGGGGCGGATGTTTCGACCGCCGCTTTGGAAGCATTATTAATCGTGAATTGTTCGATCGAATTATCGCGCCCGGAAAAATCCACCGGAACCCGCAATTTGGCCGTCGAGGCGGGGGCTGCGACTACGGCGGCAGAGGAAACAGAACCCGTGGTCGGCAACTTTTGCGTCACCGGCCCGGCAATTTCGTTCTTTTCCACCTGAAACTTCATTCGTTCTTCCTTGGGAGCAACGGTCATGCCACTTGGCGGAGGTGCGGGTTTATCCTCGGACGAAGTGTCGGATTTAGGGTTTTTCGCCTCCTTTTCCAGGGAAACGGGCTTCAACGCAGTTTGTGGCGAACCCTCGCCCTGGCCGAGCTTCGCGTCTGCCGAAAGCTGGTTGGCAGTGACCCCGGCCTTACCAAACTTTGTTATAGGTATGACATTTAATTGGTCGTGGGCGGGGATGGAAGGTGGGGTGGGAGCAAGGGGCGGCGGGGGCGGCGCCGGGGGGAGGGGAAGCGTCGCGGCGAGGGATGCGAAGTCTGGGTCGGCGGATGGAGCGGCCGACGGGGAGGCTTTCGACGCGGATTTTTCGGTGGGAGTTTTCCCGCCGGGGGTTGGATTTAAGAGATCCGAAAGCGCCTTGATGAAATCGGAAAAATCCGGCGCGGGCGGCGCGTCGGGAGGGGCGGGGGAACGGGGTTTCTCGGGCGCTTTGGGATCGACAGGCAGGGAGGGCAGCGAGGCTATCATTTGGCAGTGGGCGGTCGGTTGGAGGCCAGACGCAGGCGATCGGAAATGGCGGCGGTGCGGCGGGCTCCGGCTGGATTTTGCTTGGCCAGCGCTTCGAGGATGCCGGTGGTTTCTGCTTCCTTCATAAAAAGCATGATCTTCACAATTGCGATGTCGTCCATTTGCGCGAGAACGTTGGCGGCGGTGTCGGGGGCCATGTCGGAGTAAACTTTGGCGAGCTTTTTCAAGTTCACGGTTTCGTCGGCGCGGACGCGGACGACGGCTTTGTCGAAATCGGATTGCAGGATGCGAACCGATTGGGTGACCTGGCTGAGTTCGGCGCGCTCGGCTTGCAGGCGGGTTTCCATGTCGTTGAGCTGCTGCTCGCGGGCGGCCACCGCCCTCTTTTCGGCTTTCAATTCGGCGACGAGTTGGTCGGCCTCGGGATTGGAAAATTCCCACGAGGGGCCCACGAGGGTGGTAACCGGGCCGGCCTTGACAATAGGCGGCGGCTTGGGCGTCTGCCAAAAGATGACGGTGAATGTCAAATAAACGACCGCGCCGATGGGGGCGGTCAGCCAGTTGGAGGTCAGCAGTTTTATCATGATGGGGAAAGGTTGAGGAGCGGGCTGCGGCGCCCGGCAAATTCGTCGATTACTTTTTGCTCTTCGCGCGCTTCGGCGCGCTGGTGGCGGGCGATTTGTTTGTCGCGATAGGAATCCACGATTTCGCGCTGCTGACGGGCCAGCAGCATGTTTTGGGAGGCGGCGTGGACGCTGCGCTCGGCGGCGCGCAGGGCGGCGACGCATTCCTGCTGGCGCTGTTCCAGGGCGCGATGAAAATCCTGTAATTGACGCATTTGGGCGGCGGCGCAAAGGCCGGCCAGGAGCTGGCGCATCTCGACCCAGTTGGCCTGGATCCGGTCACGCACGGTTTCGAGCGCGGCGAGAGCTTGCTGGCGGATGAGGAGCGCGCGGGAATATTGCTCCAGCGCGTCGTTTTCCTGGCGCAAGCGCAAGGTGTGGACGGCTTCGAGGGTGAAGCGAAAGGCTTTCATGGCTTAGAGGCGCCGCACGCCCGGGGCGGGCGTTTTGGCGGGCAAGGGGATGGACATGGTTTGTTCGAGCGCGGCCCAGCTTTGGGCGCGCGACACGCCTTGATCGATTGGCTGGCGCAAAAATCCTTTCATCGGCTCATGCAGATGAATGCTCAGATCAATCGCAGGATTGGTGCCGGCGGGATAGGCGCCGATGTTGATCAAGTCCTGATTCTTGCGATAGGTCGCGAGGGTTTCGCGCGCGCGCGCGGCGAGCTTTTGCTGGTCCGCTGAGGTCAAATCGCGGGTGAGGCGGCTGACGCTTTCCAGCACGTCAATGGCGGGGTAATGGTTCTGGGTGGCCAATTCGCGTGTCAACACTATATGGCCGTCGAGAATGGAGCGGACAGCGTCAGCTATGGGATCGTTCATGTCGTCGGCCTCGACGAGAACGGTGAAAAGTCCGGTGATGGAGCCGACTTCGCCCGCGCCGGCGCGTTCCAGCAATTGCGGCAGCAACGAAAAAACCGATGGGGTGTAGCCACGGGTGGCGGGAGGTTCGCCGACGGCCAGGCCGATTTCGCGCTGGGCCATGGCAAAACGGGTGACTGAATCCATCATCATCAAAACATTTTTGCCGGTGTCGCGAAAATGCTCGGCGATGGCCATGGCCATAAAGGCGCCTTTAAGACGGGCAATGGCCGGTTGATTGGAGGTGGCGACGATGACCACCGACTTGCGGCGGCCGGCTTCATCGAGATCCTTCTCCATGAACTCGCGCACTTCACGACCGCGTTCGCCGATCAGGGCGATGACGTTGACATCCGCCTCGGCGCGGCTGGCGATCATGCCGAGCAAGGTTGATTTGCCGACGCCGCTGCCTGCGAAAATGCCGAGGCGCTGGCCGCGTCCGCATGGGGTGAAAGTGTCAATCGCCTTCACGCCGGTTTCAAAGGATTCCTTGATGCGCTGGCGTTTGAGGGGGTGGGGCGGCTGAAAATTCAGGCTGACGCGATGCCCGGTGTCGATGGGGCCAAGATCGTCGAGAGGGTTGCCGAGCGCGTCGATGACGCGGCCTTTGAGGGCTTCACCGACGGGAACTTGCAAGGTCGTTCCCAGCGCGATGACTTCGCTGCCGGGATGAATGCCGTGCAATTCGCCCAACGGCATGAGCAGAACGTGGTGGTTGCGGAAGCCGACCACTTCAGCCAGCGTGGACACTTCGTGCCCGGCGGATTCGATGCGACAGATTTCGCCCACGGCGGCGAGCGGGCCTTCGGACTCGATGACCAGACCGATCAACTGCACCACGCGGCCATGGGTGCGAACGACTTCAGCTTCCTGCACGCGGCGGACGAGGCTGGCGAGTCGATTGGGTGTGGCGATGTCGGTGTTAGGGATCATGCGAGAACCGCGGCTTTCAGGAGATCAAATTTGGTTTCGCGACGGGCATCCACGGCGCCGAATTGGGTCTGGATGAGGCAACCGCCGCGGCTGACTTCGGGCGAGGAGAGAAAGCGAAACTCGCGCTCGTCGTCGGTGGGGTTAAGCATCGGCGACTGCGCTTTTTGGAGCAGTTCGAGATCGGCGGGGTGCAGGCGGACGGTGAAATGGGCGCTGCCCTCCACCTGGGTGAGAGCGTCGCGCACCGCGGCCTCGACCATGGCGACGGATATGGGCAGGTCGCACACCATTTTCTGGGCGATGGAAAGGGCGAGAGCCACGAGCGTGTTTTCGGTTTCGCGCACCACTTGGGGCACAGATTGGCGGAGCGATTTGAGCACGCCTTCCATGACCTCGTGCAATTCCGCGCGCTGGCGCAGGAGCGCTTCGCCGAGGGATTTTTCGCCGTCGATGCGGCCCCGCTCGTAAGCGGCCTGTTTTTCGTCCGGGGTGACTTTGTCGCAGGTCGGGCAAGGCTTTGGCTCCGCCGGGCGCGGGCCTGCCAGGCGCACGGAGCGAAGCGGGTGGGCGAAACGAATGGTGTTATGCCAGGGCTTCATCGCGGGCGGCGTCCTTGTTGGCGGTCAGTTCGATTTCCCCGTCGCTTTCCAACTGGCGCACGCTGTCAATAATGCGCAATTGGGCGGCTTCGGTGTCGCGCTTCTTGACGGCGCCGAGGAAGGAGATTTCCTCGTTGACGGTTTCGGCGGCGCGCTTGGAAATGCAGCCCAGCAGAATATCGCGCAGCTTGGGGCTGGCCGCCTTGAGGGCGACGGCGAGGTCGCGGGTGTCCACTTCGCGCATGATTTTCTGGAGCGAAGTCTTATCCAGCATGGCGAGATCCTCGAAGGTGAACATCTTCTGGCGGATGGCCATGGTCAGCTCGGGGTTGCGCCGCTCCAGATCCATGAGCAGCGAGTGGCTGATGTCCTTTTCGAGGGAGTTGAGCAAATCGGCGGCGTTCTTGACGCCCCCCGTCTGGTTGAGGGCGCGGGTCGATTTGACTTTATTTTTCTGGTTGAGGACTTCGACCATGCGTTCGACCACCTCCACGGGCGTGGGCCCGAGGGTGGCGAGGCGCTCCACCACCTGGTCGCGCGTCTCGGGCTTAAAAATTGTCAATAATTGGGAGCTTTTTTCCGTGGAAAGAAAGCTGGCCAGCAGGGCGATGGTTTGGGGCTGCTCGTTTTTGACGAGGTTGAAAAGCTGGCGGACATCCATCTCGATAATCTGGCGCATCGTGGCGATGGGCAGCGGGGCTGGGGCCACGCGGCTGAGGATGTCGGAGGCGCGAAACAGGCCGACGGATTTTTCGAGGACGCCGCGGGCGTAGGCGGCGCCGCCGAGGACGGACGCGCTGGCCTGCACGGCGATGTCCGTGAATTCCTTGAGAATTTCCAGGCGCAATTCCGGGGTGACCACGGTGAGCTTGGCCATTTCGGCTGACACGCCTTCGAGTTCTGCTTCATCGAGATTCTTGAGCAGATGTGAGGCGCTGTCGGGCCCGATGATAATAAGAAGCGCCGCGAGCTTCTGCAGCTTCGTCATCTTGGAGACTTGAAAGACGGCGATATCGGTTTCCATGCGATTAGCTTTCCGGCTTGCCGCGCGCGAGCCAGGAACGGACGGCCTGAGTCATGTTGGCGGGATTTTCGCGGATCAATTGATTGAGAACCTCAACCGTCACGACGCCGGCGCCGGGCCGATGATGGCCGTTGCCATTTCCATTGCCGTTTTGGGCGCCGAGCGGGATGCCGATGGGAATTTCATCCTTGGCCGCTCCCTGCCAGAGGCGCCAGAACATGAAAAGGATGCCGAGGGCAAGCGCGGGATAAATCAGCTTCTGCGCGGTATCCATCCAGTATTGGCGCTTTTGCTGGCGATCCAACTGCTGGGTCATTTCCACCGCCGGCTGATCGTTGAACGGCATTTCCTCCAGCGTGACCATATCCTTGCGGTCGCCATCCGCGCCGTCGGCGACGCCGAGGGCGCTGCGGACGGCGCCGCGTAATTTTTCGATTTCTTCCGGCGAACGCGGGACGGCTTTGCGTTTGTCCCCTTCGCCTTCAAAGCGCTCGGCGATAAAAACCGCGGCGGTGAGGCGTTTTAAATTGCCGGCGGCCTGGACCAGATTGCTGGTGCTCTTATTAATTTCGTAAGTGTTGTTGAGAACTTTCTTTTTGGTGTGCGTCGTATTGACAGGCACGGCGGCGACGGCGTTGGTGTCGGCGGAATTGGTGGGAGGATTGGCGGCGGCAGCCGGGCTGGCGGCGACGGTGTCCGAATTCTCGTCGTTCATCAGGCTGTTGCGCACGACCTGGCCGTCCGGGTCGAATTTTTCCTCGGTGCGCGTGAGGGTGTCCCAATTCATTTCGGCGGAAACGCGCACGACGGCCTGGCCGGGGCCGAGGACTTGTTCGAGCATGCCCTGGGCTTTTTTGGTGAGGTATTGCTCGAAGTTGCGGCGGGCGGTTAGCTGGTTGTTGGAAAGGCCGGCGAGCGAATCGGTTTCCTGGTTTTCGGAGAGGACATTGCCAAAATTATCCACGACAGAGACATTGTTCGCCTGCAACCCCTCCACGCTGTTGGCCACGAGGAATTTGATCGAGTTGACGGCGGACGGCGGCATTTGAAAATTGCCTTTGACGCGGACGAAAACAGAGGCGGTGGGCTTGCGCGCATTGTCCAGCATGAGCCGGCTTTCGGGCATGACGATCATGACGCGGGCGGAATCGACGCCTTCCAACTGGCCGATCGTGCGCGCGAGTTCGCCCTGCACCGCGCGGGTGTAATTGGCGTGCTGCACGAAATCCGAAATGCCAAAATTGGCCTTGTCAAAAATTTCGAAGCCGACGCCTTCGCCGCGCGGAATGCCTTTGCCCGCCATTTGCATGCGGACCTGGTAAACCTTGTCGGACGGGACGAGGATCGTGCCGCCGCTGCGGACCTGGTAGGGAACCTTGGAGTCGTCGAGGGCGGCAATGACCTTGGCGGCTTCGGCTTCGTCGAGGCGGCCATAAAGAAGCGCATAATCGGCGCGGCCCGACCAGAAAGCCATGGCGAGGAGACCACCGAAAACGACGAGCGTGGCCAGGACAATGCTGATGCGTTGATTGAGGCCGAGCTGTTTCCAGATGGCGGCGATTTGCTGGGCGAGTTGCGTTAGGTTTTTATTCATGACTGAAAGAAATCATCAGACCTGCATCTTCATCAGCTCCTGGTAGGAGTCCAAAAGCTTGTTGCGGACTTCGACCATGAGCTGGAAGGAGATGCTGGCTTCCTCCATGGAAATCATGGTCTGGTGGAGCGAGGAGCTTTTCCCGCTCAAAAGGGAATTGACGGAATCCGAGGCGGCGGCCTGCTTTTGATTGACGTCGCCGACGAACGATCCGAGGAGGTTCTCGAACGAGCCGCTGGAGGAGCCGGAGGGCGCAAAGGCCTGAAAGCTCGGCGGGGCGTCCAGTTTCGCCAGGTCGGACGGGGAAATTTTCTGCGCGTTGGACGCCGCGTCCTTGACGATGGAGGACATTTGCCCCCCGAGATCGCCGGGCAGAGCGGATTTTAATGAGGAGAGGGCGTCCACGAGGTGTCAAATCAATGTTTGCCGATGGAAAGCGCCTGCATGGCGATGGCGCGCGCATTCTTGACGACTGCGATATTGGCGTCGTAGGAGCGGGAAGAGGAAATCATGTCCACCATTTCCTCGTGGATGTTGATGTCCGGGACGGCGATCATGCCGTGGGCGTCCGCATCGGGATGG
>DASZMX010000028.1:0-20364 GCA_035551475.1 Verrucomicrobiia bacterium | reverse complement strand
AGGACGGTGTTCAACACGCCGAAAATGGCGCGCGGAATCAACGGATCGCTGACCCGCACCATGAGCAGGAACATCATGCTGATCAGGGCCAGCGCGGTCGCGATCACGAGAATCAGCGCGCGGCAAATCCGCAAAAAATTGAGCGGGTCGGGCACGCCGGCGATGATCGAGCCGAGCGTCACGATCACCACGCCCGACACAATGGCCTTGAGCGCGCCCGCCAG
Source organism: Verrucomicrobiia bacterium (assembly GCA_035551475.1). Lineage (GTDB taxonomy): Bacteria > Verrucomicrobiota > Verrucomicrobiia > Limisphaerales > Palsa-1400 > DASZMX01. Next base: position 20,140 of record DASZMX010000028.1, on the reverse strand, counting down.
GTTGAAGCCCATGATTAATTCGAATTTTCGGATGGGCGTGACCAAATAGCCTTCGTGCAAGCCGCGGGCTTTGTCGTCAATAAAAATAATGCCGCCGCCAATCATGGCCGAGACAAAAATCGCCAGCACCGCCGTGCCGGGCAGAAGATATTGGATATAGGGCACGTAGGGATAGACTTCCACCACCGCCAGTGAAGCGTTGCCCGTCAGGCGCGGGGCAGGGGTCTTGGCATTGTAGGCCGCCATCATTTGGTCGAGGCTGCCTTGCAGGGCCGAGGCGGAGAATTGGTCAATGTTATCGGCGACGAGCGCGATTTGCGGATTATCGCCCGCGAGGAGTTTGCGCGAAAATTGCGGCGGAATTTCCAGCAGTCCGCTGATCCGGCCATTGCGCAAATCATTTAATCCTGCCGCTTCATCGTGATAGGTGATAGGCGTGAAGGTGCGGGCATTCGCCGCCACGGCCTGGCACATTTCGCGCACTTTGATTGCGGGCAAACCGTGGTCCTGGTCCAGCACGCCCAATTGCAGGTTCTTCACCTTGCCGCCGAAGGCGTAGCCCAGCACGACCAATTGCACCAGCGGCATGATCACCGAAATAAGGATGAGCGTCGGGCTGCGCCGAAAGCGGCGCAGGTCGCGTTCAATCATGGCCAGGATGCGATGCATTATTTTTTGTCGTACATGAAACTCGTGTCGTAGCCGGCGCCCGTTTGCAAATTGTCGCGGATTTCATGCCCCGTGTAATGCACAAACACGTCGTCCAGGGTCGTGCTTTGCACCGTCAACGAGGTCAAGTCGATGCCCGCGGCGCGCGCGGCATCCAGCAACGCCGCCACGGTTTTCGGGCTGTTGTCCGAGGTGATCCGGAAAATTTTGTCTGTCACCGTCACGTCGGCGACATCAGGGAGGCGCCGCAACACATCCGTCCAGCCGTCTGGCGTCTGGGAAAATCCCACCTCCAAAATATTTTTTCCGGCGACGGATGCCTTGAGGTTGTGCGGTGTGTCGAGAGCCACCAGTTTGCCGTGATCAACAATCGCAATGCGGTCGCACAGCTTGTCCGCCTCGTCCATGTAGTGCGTTGTCACGAGAATGGTCAACTCACGTTCGCGCTTCAGGCGCGCCAGCATTTCCCACACGCCCACGCGCGAGACCGGGTCCAGCCCCGTCGTCGGTTCATCGAGAAAAAATATTTTCGGCTCATGCACGAGCCCGCGCGCGATCTCCAGCCGGCGCCGCATGCCGCCGGAAAATTGTTTGACAGGCTTGTCTGCCCACGGCACCAGATCAACCGCCTCCAACAGCTCCGCAATGGTGCGCTTTCGGCGTTCGCGCGGGATGCCGTAGAGCTTCGCGAAAATCGTCAAATTTTCCCAGGCGGACAAATCGAGATCGGACGTCATGGCCTGCGGAATGACGCCGATCGATTGGCGGACGTCGTTGGCCTGTTTTACGACGTCGAAACCATGCACGCGGGCCACCCCGGAGGTGGGCGGCACGAGCGTGGTCAGCATGCGGATGAGGGTCGATTTGCCGGCGCCGTTGGGGCCGAGCAAACCGAAGATTTCGCCCGTTTCCACGGTGAAGCTGATGCCGGCCACGGCGGTGAATTCGCCGAAACGCTTCGTCAAACTTTCGACCTCGACGGCCCCCATGCTAGCGCCTCTCCAAAGGGGCCGTGACAAACGCCGTCATGCCCACCGCCAGGGCGCGGTCGTGATTGTCGCAACTCAGGCGGATTTCAAACGTTTTGATGTCGCGTTTGCTGCGGCTTACATCGCGTTGCGTGGCGTAATCTGAATCGACACCGCGAAAGAAAACCGTGCCGGGCCGCTCCACGCCGGAGGGCAGCCGCACGGGCAGGGAATCACCGAGGCGAATGCGATCCACATACGTTTCCTCGACATCGGCGCGCACCCATAAATCGTCGGGATTAATCAATGTGACAATCGCCTGGCCGGGATTGACGACTTCGCCCTGCAAGGCGGCGCGGACATTGACGACGCCATTGGTGGGCGCGCGGACTTCGGTGTAATCCAGGCGGACTTGCGCCAATTCGGTTTGGGCGGCGGCGGCGCTGGATTGGCTTTCGCTGGCCGCCAGGGCGGCGCGGCGGGCCGCGGTTTCCTCAGCGCCGGATTGGGCGAGCGCCACGGCGGCCTGGGCGGCGGCCACTTGTTTGCGCAGCGATTCCACGCGCGCTTCCGCCCCGGCTTGCGCGGTGCGGGCCTGATCATAGGCCTGCACCGGATCCACGCCGCGATGGTACAAATCCGTTTCGCGTTTGAGCGTCAAGGTGAAATTCTCCAGGTCCGCCTCGCCTTGCGTCACCTGGGCCTGCGCCGCCGCGAGCGAAGCCTCGGCCTGCGCGATTTGATTGCTGCTTTGCGCCTCCTGAAATTTCAGCTCGGCCGCGGCGCGGGTGACGTCGGCTTTGGATTGCTCCTGGCTATGCGAATAGAAGGCCATTTGCGCGCGCCATTCCTGCGGCTGCAGCACGGCGAGCAATTGGCCATTGGTGACGATGTCGCCTTCCTGCACGAGGAGACGCTGCACGCGGCCCTGGATTTCCGGGCCGACGACGATTTCGTCCGTGGTGACGGTGCCAGTCAGGGTGATTTGTTTGGGGCGCGGCCAGAAAAACGCGGCCACAATCCCGAGAACAATCACTGCCGCGATGATCCCGCGGATAATGCGCTTCATGTTGGATTTTGATTAAGGCTCCCAGCCGCCGCCCAGGGCCACATACAGCTTGACCACATCGGAGCGGATGGCGGCGTCACTTTGCGCCAGAGAATCCTGCGCCGCAAGCAGGGATCGTTGCGCGGTGAGGACGTTGAGGAAATCGGACAAGCCTCGTTCGTAACGCGCGCGCGCCAGCCGCAATGCCAGTTCGCCGGCGTGGGCGGCGGCGCCGAGCGCCTGGCGGTGGGCCAGCTCCCGGTCGTATCGCACGAGCGCGTCCTCCACATCGCGCAGCGCCCGCGCCACGGTGTTTTCGTATGCGAGCAACGCCTGCGCCTGCAATTCATTCTGCACCTTGATATTGCTGTGAATGCGCCCCCAATCGAGAATGGGCCAGCTCACCCCCGGGCTGAAGGCAAAATAGCGGCTCGACCAGTCCATGATGTTTTCGGCCCGGCTGGAGTCCAGGCCGGCCATCGCTGTCAAACTAAATTTTGGAAACAGATCGGCCGTGGCCGCCCCGATTTGCGCCGTCGCCGCCGCCAGCGCGCGCTCCGCCTGCCGCACGTCGGGACGGCGCCGCAATAAATCCGACGGCAGGCCCAGCGGCGGAAGAGGCGCCTCCGCCAAATCGCGCGGCCCGGCCAATTCGCCATCCAACGCGCCGGGATCGACCGCCACCAGATAGGCCAGCGCGTGCATGATTTCGCGCTCGCGCATTTCCAGCGGCGCGATGCTCGCCGTGGTGGTTGCGGCTTCAAACGTTTGTTGCTGGAAATCCAATTCGGTCGAAAGGCCGTTGGTGAAGCGGGCATTGATGATCGCCAGCGTGTCTTGCTGGGATTGCAGCATGCCGCGGGCGATCTGCAATTGATTCTGCACCGAGCGCAATTCCACGTAATTGGTCGCCACTTCCGCCAGCAGGCCGATGAGGATGGCGCGGCGTCCCTCTTCCGTCGCCGCAATATTGGCCCAGGCGGCTTCGATGGAACGGCGCACGCCGCCAAAAATATCAATCTCCCACGAGGTTTGCAGGCCCATCTGATAAATGTCCGTTTCCGACCCTGGAAAACCACCCAAACCGAACGGGCTTTGCGGGCCGCCGGGAGGCGTGGCGCTGGGCGTGCGCGCGCTTGTGGTGGTGGCGTCCGTCCGCTGGCGCGGGCTGTGCGCCACGGCCTTTTGCGCTCCGCCCCCGCCGCCGCCCGCGCCAAACGCGGCGGATGGGATGTTCACGTTTTTGCTCCCGCGCGCATGGTCGAAGCCGCCCGTCGCATCGATCTCCGGCAGCAACCCGGAGGCGACCACGCCGCGTTGGGCCCGCGCCTGGCGCACACGTGAGGCGGCCTGACGCAAATCGCGATTGTTTTGCAAGGCTCGCTGCACGAGCGATTCCAACTCCGGGTCGTGGAACACCGTCCACCAGCGCGCGAGCGATTCCGGTTGGTTGGTGGAGGAGGCGGCGGCCGCGTTGGTTTGAGAATAGGACGGCGGCGTGGCGATTTTCGGGTGCTTATAATTTGGCCCGACCGTGCAACCCGCCAGGATGGCCGCGCCCAATAGTATGAGTAAAAAATGTTTCATAACGCCGCGCCTCAATGGCCGGCCGGCTCCCCGCCCAGCTTGATGCGCTGCAAGAGAAAGGTCAACGGGATGCAAACCGCCGACACCAACGCCAGAATCCAAAACGTGTCAATATAACTCAGCACGCCCGCCTGCTGCTGCAACACGCCGTCCAGGGCCTTGAATGACGGAAACAAATGGGCGTGCCGCAATTGGTCCATCGGCGTGATGAATTCGGCCAGGCGCGCGTGATGAAACTGGCTGCGGCGCGCCAGCAGAGTCGTGCCCACCGAAATGCCGAAGCTCCCGCCCAGGTTCCGCATGGAATTCAGCAGGGCCGACGCGTCGTTGCTTTTGCCGGACGGCAGGCCGGAGTACGCAATGGTGTTGATTGGCACAAATAAAAACGGCAGCCCGATGGCTTGGAAGACTCGGGCCCAGGCGGCGTGCTCAAAACTCAAATCCGCATTGATGCCCGCCAGGTGGTAGGCGGCGCCGGCTTGGATCGCCAGGCCAATGGCGATCAAATAGCGCGGCTGCACCTTTTTCAACAACGCGCCCACAATGGGCATGAAGACAAGCGTCGCCGCTCCTCCCGCCGTCAACGCCATGCCGGCCTTGGTGGCGTCGTACGGCTCGATGCTTTGCAAAAACTGGGGAATGAGCTGCACGCTCATCAGCAGCACAAAGCCCGTGACAAACATCATCGCCATGCACAGCGCAAAATTGCGCTGTGACACCATTTTCATGTCAATAATCGGATGGTCATGCAGCTTCTCCCAAATAATCAGGAACACCAGCGCGAGGGCGGAAATGATGATGAACGAGGTGATAAAATCCGAGGCAAACCAGTCCTCGAGCTGGCCCTTGTCCAACACCACTTGCAGGCAGCCCAGCCCGAGCGCGATCAGCGCAATGCCGGGGTAATCGACGCGAATGCCGCCTTGCCGCGCCTTTTTTTGGTCCTCGACCACTGCGGGCGGCTCATCCACGAAGATGTATGTCAGGACGAGCGACGCGATTGCCACCGGAATGTTAATGAAAAAGATCCAGCGCCACGAATAGCTGTCCGTGATCCAGCCGCCGAGGGTGGGGCCAATCGTCGGCGCCACGACCACGGCCACGCCGTACAGCGCGTAAGCCTGGCCTCGCTGTTGCGGCGTGAATGTGTCCGTCAAAATGGATTGCTCCGAGGGCGCGAGACCGCCGCCGCCCAAACCTTGCAGCACGCGAAAGAAAATCAACCATGGCAGCGAAGGCGCGAGTCCGCAGAGCAGGGAGCTGATCCCGAACAGCGCCACGCACAGCATGTAAAAACGTTTGCGGCCGACAATGGTGGCCAGCCAGCCGCTGATGGGGAGAATGATCGCGTTGCTCACCAGGTAGCTCGTCAGCACCCAGGTGCTTTCCTCGAGGCTGGAGGCAACGCCGCCGGCGATGTGCGGCAGGGAGACATTGGCGATGCTCGTGTCCAGGACCTCCATGAAGGTGGCCATCGACACGATCACGGCAATCAGCCACGGGCTATGCTGGCCCGCCGCGGAACGGGGCAGGGACTGTTGATTCGCGCTCAAGATCCGGCGGTCGAAATCGTGACTTTCACTTCCACAGACATCCCTGGCCCCACCCGTCGCACCGCATCCCCCGGCGGCGTATCAAACAGAATTTTCACCGGCACGCGCTGCACGATTTTCACCCAGTTGCCGGTCGCGTTCTGGGGCGGCAGGATGCTGAAGGCCTGCCCGCTGCTGGGCTGGACGCTGTCCACGTGGCCGCGCAGTTTCATATCGGGATACGCGTCGATTTTGATTTCCACCGCCTGATTGGGGCGCATGTGGGCCAGTTGGGTCTCCTTGAAATTGGCTGTCACATACACATTAGTCGGCACCACCGCCATCACCTGCGCGCCCGGCTGCAAATAATTGCCGGGCGCAATCAATTTCCCGGAAATGCGTCCGGCGACTTCCGCCTTCACCTTGGTGTAGGACAGATTCAATTCCGCCAGGGCGACCTGCGCCTGGGCGCTGTGCTGCCCCGCCTGCGCCGCGCTGATTTGCCGGCTGACGTAACCCAATTGCGCCTGCGCGGCGTCCGCCGCTTTTTGCGCGACGAGCGCCTGATCGGAGGTGGTGCGCGCCTGGGTGGAGGCGGTGTCGAGCTGCTGTTGGGAAACGGCGCCGGGCAGCGAATCGCGCAAACTGGTGTAGCGCTGGAGGTCGCGCGCGGCATTGGTGGCATTCGCCTGCGCCACGAGCACATTGGCTTGCGCCTGGCGAAACTGGGCGTCCATCACGAGGGCTTGCGCCTTGGCTTGCTCCACCTGCGCCTCGCTTTGCGCTTCGGCGGCCTTGGCTTGCTCCAGCCGCGCCTCGTAATCGGACGGATCGATCTCCAGCAGGACGTCGCCGACGTTGACGTCCTGGTTGTCATTCACCAGCACGCGGGCCACGCGCCCCGGGACTTGCGGGCTCACAAACTGCGATTGAATGTCAATATAAGCGTCGTCGGTGGTGACGTACTCGCGGGAATGGCGCCACCACAGCACGCCCACCACGACGGCGGTGATCAGGACCAGCATGACGATCCCCGCGATGACGGGCCGGCGATACCATGCTTTCTTTGGTTTCTTTGACGACGATTGTTGTTGGGGCGGGCGAGCTTGCGGCTCACCCGGCTTCTCTGTTTCGCTCATGTGTCTTATCCCGCTGTAGCACGATCGTGCTTTCCAGCCAGCGTGCCCAGCCGGCGGCGTTATTGCGCCTTCACTTCGGAAATCAATTCCTGGATCGCGTTCTTCGCGTCGCCGAATAACATGCGGGTTTTCGGGTCAAAAAACAGCCCATTCTCAATGCCGGCAAAGCCCGCGCCCCGGCCGCGCTTGATCACAATGATGTTTTTCGCGCGGTCCGCGTTTAAAATAGGCATGCCGTAAATCGGGCTGCCGGCGTCCAACCGCGCGGCGGGATTGACCACGTCGTTGGCGCCGATGATCAGAGCCGCATCGGCCTGCTCGAATTCCGGGTTGATTTCGTCCATGTCGAGCAGCTTTGTATAAGGAACGTCCGCTTCTGCCAACAGCACGTTCATGTGGCCCGGCATGCGCCCGGCCACCGGATGGATCGCGTATTTGACCTCCACATTGCGCTTTTCCAGCATCGACTCAAATTCGTGCACCAGATGCTGCGCCTGCGCCACGGCCAAGCCGTAACCCGGCACAATAATCACCTTCCGTGCGTAGCCCATGATGATCGCGGCCTCATTCGCCGAGATTTCGCGCATGGTCTTTTCCCCATCGGCGCCCGCCGCCGCCGCGCCGCTTTGCGCGCCCATGCCGAACGAGCCAAAAATCACCTTGGCCAGCGAACGGTTCATGGCGTTGCACATGAGGAGCGTCAAGAGGGAGCCCGCCGCGCCCACCAGCGTCCCGGCGATGATCATGGCCATGTTGTGCATCGCGAAGCCCGTCAAGGCCGCTGCGAGACCGGTGCAGGAATTTAACACCGAAATCACCACCGGCATGTCCGCGCCTCCGATTGGCAGCACCTGCAACACGCCCAACGCCAGCGCGACCGCCGCCAAAATGACGATCCACACCAAATGGTTTTGCGGCTGGTTGACGCCTTGGATCGAGGCCGCAAAAATCGCCGCCAACAACGCCGCGTTGATGATTTTTTGTCCCGGCCAACGCAACGGCTTTTCGGTGATGAGGCCCTGCAATTTGCCGAACGCCACAAGGCTCCCCGTAAAGCTCACCGCGCCGAACACAATGCCGAGCACCATGGGCAACGCCTGCCCCCATGACATCCCGGCGATGACCGTCAAGCCCAGCAGATGCGCCTCTTCATGGCCATGAATCCATTCGCCCAGCGAAATAAACAAGGCGCAGGCGCCGCCCATGCCGTTGAAAAGCGAAACCATCTGCGGCATGGCCGTCATCTTGACACGTTTCGCCAGCAGCCAGCCCGGGACTGTGCCGATGGCAATGGCCGCGAGAATCCAACCGAAATGCCCCATGCCCGGAAGCAGGAAGGTGCCGAGCAAGGCCAGCCCCATGCCGACCGCCGCGACGAGATTGCCGGAGCGCGCCGTGCGCGGCGAGCTCAGGCGTTTGAGGCCGAAGATAAACAGCAGCGACGCGACGAGATAGGAAGCTTCCGCGAGGGAATTCGTGTCCGGGTTCATTTCGGAGTCTTGTCTTTGGGCGCCGGTTTGGCCTTGAACATTTCCAGCATGCGATCAGTCACCACGAAGCCGCCGACCACGTTGAGCGTGCCGAGAATCACCGCCAGAAAACCCAGAGCGATCAAGGCGTTGTTATCGCCCGCTTTGCCCAGGAGGATCACGCCGCCGATCAGCACAATGCCGTGAATGGCGTTGGCCCCGGACATCAGGGGCGTGTGCAACACGGTGGGCACGCGGCTGATCACTTCCACCCCCGCGAAAATCGCGAGGATGAAAATATAAATCATCGCCAAAGTTCCGATGCTCATGCCGCCCCCCGTTTTTGGTTCACCTCGCCGTTAAGCGTGATGCAGGTTTGCGCAAAAATCTCGTTTTTCCAATCCATGGTGAAGCCGCTTTCGTTGGTGATTTCCAAAATGAACGTCTGCAAATTCCGCGAAAACATCCGGCTGGCGTCCAAGGGCAGCATGGCCGGCAGGTTGGTGGGGCCGAGGATCGTCACGCCGTGCTCCTGCACCGTTTGGCCCGGTTTGGACAATTCGCAGTTGCCGCCGCTGTCCGCCGCCAAATCCACAATGACGGAGCCCGGTTTCATGTCCGCCACCATTTCCTTGGTGATTAGACGCGGCGCCGTTTTGCCGGGCACCTGCGCGGTGGTGACGATGAAATCCGCCACCTTGACGCGCTCATGCAGGACTTTCTGCTGCAAGGCCAAGGTTTCCGCCGAGACTTGTTTGGCGTAGCCGCCTTTGGTTTCCAAATTCTCCTGGATGGGCACGTCGATGAAGGTCGCGCCCAAGCTCTGCACTTGTTCTTTCACGGCGGGCCGCACGTCGAACGCCTCCACCACGGCGCCCAGGCGGCGCGCAGTGGCAATTGCCTGCAAGCCGGCCACGCCGGCGCCCAAAATCAAACCAGTCGCCGGACGAATGGTCCCTGCGGCGGTGGTCAACATGGGAAGGAACCTTGGCAAATGGCTTGCCGCCAGCAGGACGGCGCGATAGCCCGCGATGGTCGCCATGCTTGATAGAGTGTCCATGCTTTGCGCGCGGGTGATGCGCGGAATGGCATCCAGGCTAAAGCTGGTCGTGCGGCGTTTGGCCAGCAAGTCCACCAACTCGGGATTGCGCAAGGGCGCCAGAAAGCCGATGAGGGCCTTGCCTTCCGGAAAAACCGCCGCCTCCGCCGCCGTCATGGGCCGCACCTTGACCGCGCAATCCGCCGCCGCCAACTGCGCCGGGTTGAGCGCGATCTGCGCTCCGGCCGCCGCGAATTCGGCATCGGGGATGGAAGCCGCCAGCCCGGCGCCCGATTCCACAATGACCGTGTGCTTCTTTTTGGCGAGGGCTTTGACGCTGTCGGGCACAAGGGCCACCCGGGTTTCTCCGTTGCCGTGTTCTTTATATACAGCGAACTGCATGGTAAAAGTCCGCGCATAGTATGCGCCCTCGCCCGCATTTCAATGCAATTCTCGGCTTATTCCTTGACTCGCATCAGGATCGCCTTTTTTTCCCCGGCAAAGTTGGGCGCCATGGCGTTCGTCCGCGAATTTGGCCTTTTCCCTTCACAACCGCCGCGCCCGCCATTATAAACACGCCCGATCATGAGCGCCGCTCCACGAATTAAGAATACCAAGCCCGCCGTTCCGCCCGCTCCATCGCGCGCCAAGCGGCTACTGGTGGCCAACCGTTCCGAAATTGCCATTCGCGTGTTCCGCGCCGCCACCGAATTAGGCTTGCGCACGGTTGGCATTTTCGCCCGCGAAGATCGCCTGAGCATCCATCGTTTCAAGGCCGACGAAGCATATCCCATCGGCGAAGACAAAGGGCCGGTGGCCGCTTACCTGGACATTCCCGGCATCATTGCGCTGGCGAAGGAGAAGGACATCGATCTCATTCATCCCGGCTATGGTTTTCTGGCGGAGAATGCGGAATTCGCGCGCGCTTGCCAGGCGGCGGGCATCACGTTCGTCGGGCCGCGCCCTGAGCTTCTGGAATTGATGGGCAACAAAGTGGCGGCGCGCGCGCTGGCCATCAGCATCGGGGTGCCTACGTTGCCCGGCACGGACGACCCGGTTTCGGATCGTGGAGAGGCGCTGAAAATTGCGCAGGACATTGGTTTCCCGCTCATCATCAAGGCGGCGTTCGGCGGGGGCGGACGCGGCATGCGCGTTGTCCATCGCAGCGCGGATCTGGCCAACATGCTGGACGAAGCCCAAGGCGAGGCCGAACGCGCTTTCGGCAATCCCGCCGTCTTTCTGGAAAAATATATTCCGCGCGCCAAGCATATCGAAGTGCAGATTCTGGGCGATCGTCACGGGCACGTCGTGCATTTGCATGAGCGCGATTGCTCGGTGCAGCGCCGCCATCAAAAGGTCATCGAGATCGCCCCCGCGCCGAACCTGGACGAGCAGATTCGCCGCGAATTGTGTGACGCCGCCGCCCGCATGGCCGCGCATGTCAAAATTGACAATGCGGGCACGGTGGAATTTTTGTATGACGTCGATAAGCGCGAATGGTTTTTCATCGAGGTCAATCCGCGCATCCAGGTGGAGCACACCGTCACCGAAGTCATCACGGGGATCGACCTCGTCCGCTCACAAATCCTGATTGCGCAGGGCCTGCCCTTGCACGGCCCGGAAATCAATCTGCCGCCGCAAAATGAGATTCCGCGGCAGGGCTTTGCGGTGCAGGCGCGCGTAACGACCGAAGATCCCGAGAACAAGTTCACGCCGGATTACGGGAAGATTCTGACCTACCGCTGGGCGGGCGGCTATGGCATTCGGCTCGACGGCGGCTTGGGTTACGCCGGCAGCGTCTTCACGCCATTTTACGATTCGTTGCTCGTCAAGATTTCGGCGTCCGGCCGGAATTTTGAAATGGCCCTGCAACGCATGGATCGGGCTCTGCGCGAATTCCGCATCCGCGGCGTCAAGACGAACATTCCCTTCCTCGAAAACGTCATCACCAATCCCGTCTTTCGCGCGGGGCAGGCGACCACGACGCTCATCGACACGACGCCGGAGCTGTTTCATTTCACCCCGCGCCGCGATCGCGCCTCCAAGCTGCTGGCGTTTCTCGGCGATGTCGTCGTCAATGGCAATCAACAGGCCAAGGGGCGCCTGCCGAAAATGCCGCTGGCGCCCGTCGCCATCCCGGCGTATGACCGCAAGCAAACCCCGCCGCCGGGCACGCGCCAAAAACTGCTGGAGCTGGGCGCCAAAGGATTCGCGGAGTGGACGAGAAATCAAAAACAGCTTTTGGTGACGGACACCACGTTTCGCGACGCGCACCAATCCTTGCTGGCCACGCGGGTGCGTTCCTACGACATGCTGGCCATCGCGTCGGCGGTGGCGCGCCGCACCCCGCAACTGTTCAGCCTGGAAATGTGGGGCGGAGCCACGTTCGACACCTCGATGCGCTTCCTGCGCGAAGATCCCTGGAGCCGCCTGCGTTCGTTGCGCGAGAAAATTCCCAACATCTGTTTCCAGATGCTTTTCCGCGGCTCCAACGCCGTGGGCTATTCCAATTATCCCGACAACGTGGTCGCGGGCTTTGTCAAACACGCGGCGGCGTCGGGCATCGATATTTTCCGAATTTTTGATTCGCTCAATTACGCGCCCAATTTGCAGGTTGCCATGGAAACCGTGGCGGAAACCCACGCGATTTGCGAAGCGGCCATTTGCTACACGGGCGACATCCTCGATCCGAAACGCACCAAATATTCCCTGGCTTACTACGTCAAGTTCGCCAAGGAATTGGAGAAGATGGGCGCGCACATCCTGGCGATTAAAGACATGGCCGGCCTGTGCCGTCCGTTTGCGGCGTACACGTTGGTCAAGGCGTTGAAGGAGGAGGTGGGATTGCCGATTCATTTCCACACTCACGACACCAGCGGCGTCAATTCTGCGTCCGTCCTGAAAGCCAGCGAAGCCGGGGTGGATATTGTGGATTTGGCCATCGCTTCCATGAGCGGTTCGACCAGCCAGCCCAATATGAATTCGATTGTGGCGGCGTTGGCGCACACCAAACGCGACACCGGCCTGGATCTCGAAGCCCTCAACCTTTTCTCTGAATACTGGCACGACGTGCAGGCGTATTATGCGCCCTTTGACACGGCCCCGCGCAGCGGCAGCGCCGATGTTTATGAGCACGAGATGCCCGGCGGCCAATACACCAATCTCAAGGAACAGGCCGGCAGCATGGGCCTGGCGCAACGCTGGCCGGAAATCGCCCGCACGTATGCCGAGGTCAACCAGCTCTTTGGCGACATCGTAAAAGTCACGCCGTCCAGCAAGGTGGTGGGAGACATGGCCATGTTTTTGATTTCGCGCGGCATCAAGCCCGCCGATGTTCTAAATCTGGAGCCGGGCTCGGTGCCGTTTCCTGCTTCGGTCATTGACATGCTGATGGGGAATCTGGGCCAGCCGGCCGGCGGTTGGCCGCGCCAAATCCAGAAGGTGGTTCTGGGCGACCGCAAGCCGATTCGCGGCCGGCCCGGCGCGGGGCTCAAACCGCTTTCGCTCAAAAAAGTTCGCGAAGAACTCGCGCCCAAGCTCAAGCGGGAACCCAATGACGACGATCTTTTCAGCCATTTGATGTATCCCGAAGTCTTCGCCGACTTCGCCAAGTTCCATCGTGATTACAGCGACGTTTCCGTGCTGCCCACCACGGCGTTCTTTTACGGTTTGAAACCCGGCGAGGAAATATCCGTGGAAATTGAGGAGGGCAAAACCCTTTTCATCAAATTGATTCACGTGGGCGATGTGGATAAAGACGGACGCCGCATCGTCACGTTCGAGCTGAACGGCATGACGCGCGAGGCCTCCATTCAGGATCGCGCCGTCCAGCCCAAAGCCAAGGCGCGCCCCAAGGCCGATCCCGCCGATCTTACGCAAATCGCCGCGCCCATTCCCGGCCTGATCACGTCACTGGCGCCGAGCGTCGGCGCCAAAGTTGCCAAGGGCGAAAAGCTATTGACAATGGAAGCCATGAAGATGCAAACCACCATCTACGCCTCGTGTGATGGCACGGTGGACCACATTTACGCGCATGTCGGCGACACGGTGGAAAGCAAGGATCTGCTGATCAAACTGCGCAAAGCTTAAAACTATATGTCGTTACTCGCTGGAAAAGTCGGAATTGTCTTTGGCGTCGCCAACAAACGCTCGATTGCCTGGGCCATTGCCAAAGCCTGGCACGCCGCGGGCGCCACGCTGGCCTTCACCTACCAGGGCGAACGCCTCAAGGAAAATGTCGAGGAGCTAGCCGCCGCCTTCGGGCCGGGCATCATGATTGTGCCCTGCGACGTCACGCGCGACGAAGACATTGCCCGCGTGTTCAAGCACGCGGGGGAGAAATTCGGCAAGCTCCATCTCGTGCTGCATTCGGTGGCTTTCGCCCCGCGCGAAGCCTTGGAAGGCGAATTCATCAACACCAGCCGCGAAGCCTTTCGCGTCGCGCACGATGTCAGCGCCTATTCCCTCGTGGCGTTGTCGCGCGCCGCGGCGCCGCTCATGACGGAGGGCGGCAGCATTCTCGCCATGACCTATTATGGCTCGGAAAAAGTGGTGCCGCATTACAACGTGATGGGGGTCGCCAAGGCCTCGCTGGAATCCAGCTGCCGCTACCTGGCCTACGATCTTGGCCCCAAAAAAATTCGGGTCAACTGCATCAGCGCCGGGCCGGTCAACACCGTCGCCGCGCGCGGCATCGCCGGATTTGGCGAGATGCTCAAGCACTACGAAGCGCACGCGCCGCTGAAGCGCAATGTTCTGCCCGACGAATTGGGCGCCACCGGGGCCTTCCTGGCGAGCGACGGCGCCGCGGCCATCACGGGCCAGGTGATTTACGTCGATTCCGGTTATCAGATCATGGGCATGTGATGAAAAACATTGTCTATTTCGATCTGGAAACGCAGAAGTCAGCCGATGAAGTGGGCGGCTGGGACCGCATCCGCGACATGCGCATGAGCGTCGGCGTGACCTACAGCACGGCGCGGGGCGAATACCGGATTTATCATGAGCGCGACATCAACGCCTTGATCGAGGAATTGCGGCGCGCCGACCTGGTGGTGGGCTTCAACAACCTGCGTTTCGATTACGAAGTTCTCGTGGGTCACAATCCTTTCTTTGACGTCGAGCAGGTTCCCACGCTCGACATGCTGATCGACGTGCAGAAGACGCTGCAGCATCGCCTCTCCCTGGACTCCATCGCGCACGCCACCTTCGGCGTGGAAAAAACCGCGGAAGGCTTGCAGGCCATTCAATGGTTCAAGGAAGGGAAGCTCATGGAAATTGCGGAATATTGCTGCTACGACGTCAAGATCACGCGGATGGTGCATGAATTTGGCGTCCATCATCGCCGCCTCCATTACCACGATCGTTACGGCAAGAAACTCACGGTGCCGGTGGCCTGGCACCCCGCGCACTAGGCTCAGATTTCGAGGGATTTCTCGAACTTGGTCAAATTCCGCGCGCCGGTCGGGGTGATGCTGGCCACATCCTCAAGGCGAACGCCGCCGATTTCGGGATAGTAAAGCCCCGGCTCGACCGTGACGACATGCCCGGCTTCCAACACGTCGGTGGACGTGCCGCTCACGCGCGGGGATTCATGCACTTCCATGCCGAGGCCATGCCCGACGCCGTGAAAGAAACCCTGCATGCGCCCGTTTTTGCGTCCGGTTTTGTAGCCTTCCTTTTCAAAATAGTTCAGCGCGACCTTATGGACATCCGCCGCCGGCATGTCGCAGAGCAGCTTGGAAAACACCAACTGCTGCGCCCGCTCGACGGTCCCATAAAGCTTTCGCACCGCTTCGCTGGCCCGCCCCCGCACCACCGTCCGCGTAATGTCCCCGTAATAGCCGGTTTTTTGGGAGCGGGGAAAAACGTCAATAATAATGGGCTCGTGCGCGCGCAGCGGGCCGTGGCCTTGCTCGTGCGGCTCGCACGCCTGCCGTCCGCCCGCCACGATCGTGTGGCTGGCCGTGCCGCCCGCCTGCAAAATCGCCGTGTCAATAATGCCGCGCAATTTTTCGGAGGTGAGGGGCGCGCCGTGGTAGGTGAGTTTGCCGTCCTGGCCGATTTTGGAATTCTTCAGGGCCTGGATGCCCTCGGCCAGGCCCACCTCCGCCATGGTGAGGGCGCCGCTGATCTTGCGGACTTCATCCGCCCGCTTCAAGGCGCGCTCGGGAAACACCGCTGTCTTCTTGACACGCACTTTGATTTTGTGCCGGCGCAAATCACGGGCCAGCCCATGCGGAAAATCCGCCGGCACCAGGATTTTCTTCAAATTCCGCTCGCGCAGCAGGAGTTGCACCACGGTGGCCAGCGTTGGCTTTTTCACGCCGTCGCGGCGCAGCCTTTCGACGCTTTGGTTGTGGGAGATTACGCGGCAATGGCGCGCCTTGCGGCGGGCCCGCGCAATCTCGGCGTCCGACACGACGATATGCGACTTGCCGTCCACGCGGAAGAAAATGAAGGGCTCCGGCAAAAACATGCCGACAGCATAAAGCATGTTTGCGTCATGCTCGCTGTCGGCCACCATCAAAAGGTTTTCCGGTTCGCTCATCCAAGGAATCCGCGCGCAAGGCGCCTTGCGGGAATCAAGATCGGCTTGCTTGATGAAAGCAATTCGCTCCGCCGGACGCAACAGCATTGTTGCCGCCGGCGGAGAAAATTTTCTTGCTTAATGCGGCAGGGTTGTGGGGGCCATGAAATAGAGCCGCCCAATTTGCAGTTTCGGCATATCCCAGCCCAAATCCACCTTCAACGCCGGCGCCTCGCTCTTGCCCAGGACATGCGAGAGCACCGCGCCCAAGTCCACCGGAACGTGGTACTCGATGAGATTCGCGCTCGAAATAGAGGTCAGCTTTTCCGCGCGATTGACGGCGGTGTCGAAGTCCCCCAGCTCATCCACAAATCCGCGCTCGAGCGCCTGGTGGCCGGAAAGAATGCGGCCATCGGCATACTCCGTCCAATTCGGCACGAGGGATTTGCCTTCGCCGGCGTTCGCCTTGGCGGCGGCGTCGCGCCCGGATTGCACGACGGATTTGAATTTGTTGTAGGTCTCATCGATCAACGCCTGCACCATCGCGTCTTCCTCGGCGCGCGTTTTTTCATCCTCGGGCGAAACGTCGTCCGGCTCGCGTTCGCCGCTCAACATGTCTTTGAACTTGCCGCTTTTGTAAACGTGCGGGCGCAGGCCGATTTTATCCATCAACTTGCGGTAATTGTAACCGTGCATGATCACGCCGATGCTGCCGGTGATGGTCAGGTCGTTGGCCACGATCCAACGCGCGGGCGCCGAAATATAATAACCGCCGGACGCCGCCAGCGTGCCCATCGAAACGACGACCGGCTTGTGCGAGCGATCCTGGAATTTCCGCAATTCCATGTTGATCTCGTCCGAGGCCAGCACTTCGCCGCCCGGGGAGTCCACCTTCAAAATCACGGCTTTGACGTCCTTGTCGGCTTCCGCGGCTTTCAACTGTTCCTTGACGAATTCCTGCAATGACATGCCGCTCCGGTCCACTTCGCCGCTCGAAATCACGCCGTCCACGGTGATGACGGCGAGTTTGTTGTCGGAGTTGGTGTGTTCAATGACCGTTTCCTCCAGGGTGCGCGTGCGTTCGGTGTTGCCATGCCCGCCGGGAACCAGCGACCGGATCAAGCCCATTACATTGAAAAAGGCGCTGAGGACGAACAGCGCGATAAAAAGCACTGCCAAGACCTTCCAGACGGCCCCGCCGCGAGGTCGCGGCGGTGGCAGGGGCGAAATGATCGGCGGCGGCGGCAAGGGTGGGGGAGGGCCTCCAGCGGAACCTGACACGGGAGCTTGGTCAACCATATCGCGCAAGCTATCGCATCGACTTCTTAAAATCAATCAACCGCTTGCGATCTCCACACTGAGAACTTCGCCCGGCTCGCACTCGGCGCGAATTTCCATGGGCCGGCAGCAAACCTCGCAGTCCGTGACGAACGTCTGGCTGGGCACGCTGGTGTCGATGGTCACTTCCGAGGCTTGCCCGCAATAGGGGCATTGAATGGATTCCTGGACCTGCATCGCGCGAGCGTACGCCGAACCGCTGGCCGCGGCCACAATCTTCTTGCGTTCGCCTCCTTCCTGGGGCTTGTTGTTTTGGCCCGCGCGCCTGCGCGGTTCTTATGAAGAAAATCGAAGCCATCATCAAACCGTTCAAACTCGATGAGGTAAAGGAAGCCCTGCGCGACATCGGCATCGAAGGCATGACCGTGCTCGAGGCCAAGGGATTTGGCCGCCAGAAAGGCCACACCGAGATCTATCGCGGCAGCGAATACACCGTTGATCTGCTGCCCAAGATAAAATTGGAAATCGTGGTGGCCGACACCAAGGCGGAGGAAGCCGTCACGGCTATTATTCGCACCGCGAAGACCGGGAAAATCGGCGATGGAAAAGTCTTCGTCTCGACGATTGAGGAAGTCATCCGCATTCGCACCGAGGAAAAAGGCGAAAAGGCGGTCTAGTTTACAACCCTTTCAACGCGTCTTTCAGGCGCGTCCAGGCTTTGTCCCGCGCGGCCTTATTTTCGGCGGAGCCGCCCGGGTCTTCGCCCAGGCGCATGAAGCCATGCCCGGCGCCATCGTAGGTCACGGGCTCGAAGGTCTTGCCGGCGGCTTTCATATCTGTTTCCGCCTTGGGCAGGGTGGAGGTGATCCGGCTGTCTTTTTCCGCGTAAAAACCGAGCACGGGACATTGGATTTTTTTCATCTCGGCCGCCGGAGGAGGAGGTCCGTAAAACACGAAGGCCGCCTTCAAGTCCGGCTCGTGGCAGGCAAAATTAAACGACTGCCCGCCGCCCCAGCAAAATCCCGCCACCGCCAGCTTGCCGTTTACCGAGGGCAGCGATTTCGCGTATTCGGCCACCGCATGCAAATCACTGGCCACCTTGTCCGGCGTCAGCTTGAAAATGGCGTTGCGCACATCGTCGCCGCTTTTGAAATCGCTTGATCCGCCGCCATTCGGGCCCATGCCGGAAAGCAAATCCGGCGCGATGGCCACATAACCCGCCTCCGCCACCTGGTCGGCCACGCCGCGCACCCAATCGGTCATGCCGAAAATCTCATGAATCACGATCACGGCCGCCGCGGGATTTTTTACTTCCGGATACGCCACGAAACAATGGATGGAGCGGTCTCCATTCTTGACATCGACCCATTCGCCATGCCGCGGCGATTTTTCCAAACGCGCCTTGGCCCATTCCTGGCCCTGCACGGCCAGCCCGCACGACAACAGCAATCCCAGCAGAAATAGTTTTGGCTTCATGCCAGAACAATTCAACGCCCCACCATGCCTGTCAACCCATCAATGCGCGCCGCCGATCACGTGGGTGGCCAGAGCGGCCAGTAAGGCGCCGCCCAACGCCACGCGATACCAGCCGAACGCCATGAACGTGTGCGTTTGCACATAGCGCAGCAGCCATTTGACCGCCACGAAGGAAACCGCCGCCGCCACGACCGTCGCGATGATGACCATCTGCCAATTTTCCTGCGAGGCCGCGCCGGCGTGATGATGCAAGGCCTTGAAAATCTTGAAGGCCGCGACGGCCAGCATGGTGGGAATGCTCACCAGAAAGGAAAATTCCGTCGCCAGCGGGCGGCTCAATCCCAAAATCAACGACAGCAAAATCGTGGTCCCCGAGCGCGACGCGCCGGGAAAAACCGCCGCAATCAATTGCCCCACGCCCACGGCCACGACAATCGGCCAGGTGACATGCGCGAGATCGCTGCGCTCGGGCGCGCCGGACGTGCGTTTCTTTGACAGCATCGTTTCCACCACGATGAATAAAATGCCGCCGATCAACAGCGCCAGGGCGACAGGCCAGAGCTCCTCGGGCAACTTGAACCCCTTTTTGTCGATCACCAGCCCGCCCGCTCCCGTGATGCCGAAGGCGATGATGATTTTGAAAAAATATTCCCGCACCGCGCGGTCATTCCAATTGTAAATGAATTGATGGAAGCGCTGATGAAAAAGCGGGATCACCGCCAGCACGGCCCCGGCTTGGATGACCATGTTGAAGAGGTCATCCTGGCGCGGCAGCCATTGTTCGGCGATCAGCAGATGGCCCGTCGAGGAAATCGGCAAAAATTCCGTGATGCCCTCAATTACGCCGAGGATGATGGCGGTCAACGAATCAGTCATGAGGCGGGAGGATTACTTGTTCCGCCCCAACAGGGAAGCGAAAAACGACTGCGATTCCAACTGCCGCTGCTTCACTTTCAACTGCCCGAGAATCGCCTGAAAACCGACGTACACCTTGTGCCAATGATTCTCCAGGCCGCGCAAATTGCCCTCGTTGCTTTCGCTCAAATAACGGATCGACGGGGCGAGCCCGATGAGCGCGTGGACTTCCTCCCGCGAGGGCGAGGTGCATTCGATGGCGGCGGTGATCAGCTCCAGCTCCTGGATAATAATCGACTTGACTTCAAGGAATTGCGTTTCGTCTTCCGGCGAGAATTTTTTGCCGCGCGCGAGGGTGACGAAATAATTGAACTGCTTCCAACATTCCAGGTAGTTCTCCAGTTGCACGATCAGTTGGTCCAGCTTTTTATTATGCATACGTCAAGTCGCAGAAGACGCCGCCGCGGGGGCGAGGAACACGATGGCCCCGCCGCGCATTTCGCGGGCCGTGATTTTGAAGACGCCGTAATTCACCACCAATTCGTAGAGCG
>DASZMX010000027.1:0-34960 GCA_035551475.1 Verrucomicrobiia bacterium | reverse complement strand
CGGGGGTGCATGGACAACGAGGTCGGACCAGTCTTTTTCATCCTTGCCGCGCCAGACAAGTTGCGGGTCAAGATCGCGGTTGCGGCGTTCATATGCCACGCGCAACGCACCTTGGTCAGCCTTCTGCACGATGGATTGATATTCCGCCGTAGGGATGTTCTTGCGCTTGGCCTCGTCATGTAGAATAGCGGTAACGGGCTTGGGCGTAGAATATAAAGGTTTTTTGGCCATGATGATTTCAACTTTGCGATAAAAGAACTTTGCGGATGATACCCAAAATTTCCTGCGAGGAAATGGCCCCTTGCCGTGTGTCTTCGGTGACGATGAGCGTGCCTTTTTTGCCGCCGCCTTCCTGATAGGGAAGAATCTGGTGGTCGCGATACCATTGCTGCTTGGCAGCCCAACGCTCGCGGTACTTGGCATCGGACAACATCCCGCAATGCTCCCAATAGTAGGTGATGCCGGAATCCTCATCATCAATGGTGAAATCGGGATATTTCAAGGCACCGTCGAGCGTTAGCGGTCGTTCGTAAGTGTAGCGGATACCTTCGCGGTGAAGATTGTCGGCCACGATCAATTCGGACTTGGACCGCACCAAGTCGCCGCGCAGGGTGAGATGGATAAGACGTTCTTCCAGAAACCGTCCGCCCTTGCCGCCGATTTGGCGCGGCTTGGGCGCGACAAATAAATTGGTGAGCCGCTGCGCGGCGCTAGAAAACTGCCAGTGACTGAGTTTCTGCAACTCTGTCGCCGGACCTTGATGCAGAACAATGACTTTTTCGCGCTGGCGCGTGAGCGAAGTGTAGAGCATTTCGCGATTCAGCAGACGTGTGCCACGCGGCAACACCAGAAACACTACGCCAAACTCGCTGCCTTGGGCTTTGTGGACGGTCAACGCGTAGGCGAGTTCCAATTTCACTTCCGCTTCCTCGGCAAAGTCCGAACCCCAAAACGTATAACTTACACCGGGCTGGGTCGAAAATTCGACTTCGAGGTCTTTGGGCACCCAATTGCGTTTCTTCGAGCGCAAATGACCCGTGACCAGACCAATCTCGCCGTTGGCGAGATACTTCACACCGACGTTCTGCGGATCGTATATACGGTCATCTTTTGGCCGCTGGTTACGGTTGTTGATAACCTTATCGCCATAGACAATCTGTTGCGTGCCCATCGGCTTGGGAATTTTACGCTTGAACGGATGTTGCCGCGCATGATTGAGGGTTTGTGCGCGGAAACGTTGGTGCAAGAGTCGGTTTATTTCATCCACGCCCCAAGCTTTTTGCCGGGTAGGTGTGAGAATTTGCCAGCGGTCGGCACCATGTAGCTGGCTTTCCGCGGGTCCAAGCTGTCCGGCGTGAAAATAAACATTCCCATTATACTCGCTGCCGCCAAGTGTTTGAGCGAAAACTTTGGTTTCTTCGGCTCCTGCTGGAATTTTTAGTTCTTCCATGAGCACTTGGGGAAGCAGCACATCCAATTCAGCAGCAGTATTCCACTCGACGAGACGCAGATGCGGACTGGTACGACGGCCGGTGAGTATATCAAAGATCTCATCATCACCGGGGCCGCCAGCACGCGCGGCAAACCACGTCGCGAGTTGGAGGTCCTCCCGGCTGGCCGCACCCTGCCGGCGCGGAATGGTAAGTTCCACATAACCAGGGGCCACGCGCGGGAATTTGGATTCGATATCGTCCGGCTGAAGTTTGCGCACAATATCCACGAATGGTCGACCTGCGCCGATGGGCGGTAGCTGGGCAGTATCGCCGACAAGAATCAAACGATGGACACCAGTCAAACCCTCCAGCAAGGCCGCGAACATTTCCTCTGTCAGCATGGACGCTTCGTCCACGATGACGGTTCGCGCTCCACCGTCGGGTTCGGCATCGGGCTGGAGACGATAGCGACCCGTCCTGCCTTCATACCGGCCGGATTTCCACAGAAATTGCGCCAGCGTGGCGGCCTGAAAATTTTGCGTGCCGGCACGACGGGCAATGGATTCCATCCGCACCCTGGCTTTGCCGGTAGGCGCGAGCAATAAGATGTTGCCCTCCGCAACGTCGGGATGTGCGCACAAAACGGAAAGTAATGTGGTTTTGCCTGTGCCGGCAGGACCAATCAGGACAGAAAATCTGGAGCTGGCGAGCTGGACAAGTGCCGCAGCTTTTTCTTGACGGGCATTTTCCTCCGTTTCGCGGTCGGAGTCATCGGGAATTGGTTTGAGAAAATCATCGAGCCGCTGGCGCCAATCGACTTTCACTTCCAACGGTTGGGCCTTGTCCCCGGTTCGTTTGTCCACCGCTTGACGGATCTTTAACCCGACCAGTTTGAAACGATCGAGCTGGTAGGCGATTCGGCCATCCCCCATCTTGACGCAGATAATTTCGCCGTCAAAGGTTTCATCTTCGGCCACGCCCAATAAATCCTCTGTGACTGGTGTAGCCGCTTCGTCCTCGGTGCCCTCCCGAAAGGTCGCAATGATCGCGTCACGTGGGCGCAAAGTGTCGCCGGCAGCAGCGGCGGCTTCCAACTCGGCAACCACAAGTGCGCGAAGTCGACGGGCATCTACATTGGTCGTGACTCTGGATGGTTCGGGGACGGGAAATTTTTCGCGAATGGCGGGCGTGGGGAATACACCACGATCTACAACGGCGACGGCTACAGGGAACAGAGTGAGTCGGGTCGCCTCGTAAATCAGATACGGGTTCTCAAGAATTTGCACGTCGGTAAGTTGGACGCCGTTATCCGAGCGCGACAGCTCGCTGTAAAGTATGTTGGCCTGTTCATCGGTGAGATTAAGACGCGAGAGCAATTGCAAATAGGCACGGCGCTCGGTGGAAAGGCGCTGCCAGGTCTTGCCCAAAGTCGTGTCCACGTTCCCAGCCAATTCAGCCGGAAGCACAGAAGTAGGTTTTTGAAACATCTGATCCACCAATGGCCAAGGATCGCCGTCATCGCCCGCTTTGGTCTGAATAGTGTGAGCGGCAAAGTGGCCGAGATGAACACCGAACGCGGTCAAAACCGCACCGAGACCCGGAAAAGGACCACGCTTACGCCAGAGTCGGCCGGATTCCTGATCAATCCATTTTTCAGCCGCGCGGGGATCAAAGTCAGGTAAAATGGACGCGGCTTTCCGAAGTCCGATTTGCAACGCGGCGAGGGCCGCGATGGCAGTGTCGTCCGTTACATGTTCGGTGGCGTAGGAAAATTCCTCAAAACGTTCACTGGGAGCCAGCACGGCAAATTCGGACAAGTCGACTTCAGGATTACTTTCAGCCGCCACGATCAACTGGTGATACGGGAGCAAAAACCCGTCGGAGCCGTCCGTGCGAATTGAATGCGTGACCATCAACTCCCACATCATGGACTGGATTTTACCTGCGGACGAACCGTTATAAGCATATTCGTTAAGACCGCCCAATTTTTTCACCCGACCAGCACCGATCAAAATTCGTCTTGTGTTATCCTCCAGAAAAGGCACCTGTTTGGCATAGAAAAACACTAGCGATTCTTCTTCGCGGACGTAATTCCAAAAAGTGCCAAGCGTGCAAAGATGGTTTTGTTTCTCCTGAATCCAATTCGTTTTGAACGGTAATTCCGGCTCGCGGCTCAAATCAAGGTCGCCGAGGGGATGTTGTTTGGTAAGCGTTTCTTCCAGTTCCTTACGCATGAGCCAACGAAATGGCAACGCGGCGGCGGCAAACGCGGGATATTGTAATTGGGTGGGCGCAAAGTGTTCGTGCGTGTCGGGCGAAGTCTTGGAATAAGGGTGTACGTGGAAGCGGTGAAAGGCGAATGGGGCCATGAATGTTCCACGCTCTTTCACGCACGGCGGAAACTCCTGCCATGGCATCGTACTAATGGACTGGCCCGCGATCTTTTCCTCCTGCACTTCATCCTTGGAATCGCTGATGTTCTTCAACTTCAAGCACGCGCTGTTGTGCTTCGGTTGACAGCAAACCGTGCCGTTCCATCCACTATCATGCCACGGAACACGAATCGAAATATGCCGCAAAGGAAACGAATTTATCTTCATGCGAATTTCCCTTTCGCCGGCTCCGTCGTTTGGGTCGGTGTCGTTGCCATTGCAATCATATTGCCGAACTCGCTCTCCACCTTGGCCGCAAAGTCGGATTCAATCTGATAAACCTCCGTAAACTCGGCAAAGGCCCAACGGCCATATTGGGCAGTGTGATTCACACCCGGAATCCAGTATGTGTCCATAGTGGATTTTTTCTCTTTTGCATCCTCGCGCCTGTAGCCCTTGATCTCCACGACGAGGTGCAACAGGTCGTCGCCATGGCCGTCGTCCACCAGCACAATGAAGTCCGGACGGTATATCCGCATTTCCGAGCCAAATCGGTAAGGCACCTCGAAACCAAGATTGTGATTCTTCACATAGGCGCGAACTTTCGGATGCTTCTCAGCGACACGACAGAATTCGCCTTCCCAATCGCTGTCGAGGATGACCCAATTGATCTGGCAGCGGCGCGAGTCGGTTTCCCAGCGATCGTTTTTGGAGGTATTAAAATTGACGTATCGCGTCGAGCCTGTGGGATTATAAGGATCTAGCACGGCGACGATCGGGCGCTGGCCCACAAATTGGCGTACAATCCCGGCGGTAATTTTTTCGCATGCCAGATCGGCAAGCATCTTGTATTTGAGCTGAGCCGGATAGGTGCTGCCTTTACAGCGGAGATAACCGTCAAGCCACTCGCGGGTGATGCGTTTCAGCTGGCCGAACAAATGAAGTTTTGGATTTTCGCCGGGATCGCGCCATTTGGTCAACACGAGATGCGATGTCAGTTCATACACCACCTGCGTAGGACGGACATTGCTTGTGTGAACAAGATTTAGGTCGGCCTTTTCGCCGATGATGCCGGAATTTTGTGTCTCAGTAGCGCCGACCAAGTCCGGTGTCAGTTCCATCACTGAATCCTCATTGAACTGCGCTTTCAGCCTTTCCTCAGGTAGTTCGACGCGATAGCCGACGACGCGCGGGAAACGGATTTCAAGCGCGTCGCGCTCCGGCCGTACGGCTTTGACCTGGATGGTTTCGCGCGGTGGCTGCGGCGGCGCGATGACCGGCTTGGCCGTGAAGTCAAACGGAATGCCGAGCACATCGGCATATTCGACATTGAACAGGCCGGACTCATTCAGATCGTACGACTGGCGACGCAATGCGCGGCCAATGACTTGCTCGCACAACAATTGCGTACCGAAGGCGCGAACACCCAGAACATGTGTGACAGTGTTGGCGTCCCAGCCTTCCGTGAGCATGGAGACGGAAACGACGCATCGGATTGAGCCGCCGAGCTGGCCGAATTTGCCGACGGTGTTCATTACCTCACGCAGCAGGGTGACATCATCCAGTTCCTTGCCACTCTGCAGTTCGCTGGCCAGCTTGCCGCCCCGCTCCATGACCTCACGTCGGAAGCGTTCTATCTCGTCGCCGGCCATGTTCCGAAAATTATCATCCAGTGCCTCGCCAGATTCGAGTTGCACACTGTCAATCAACAGAGTGTTCGGGCGAGCCAGCGGATTGCCGTTCTCATCGAAATTGCGGAAAAGTCCAAAGCGCCCGTTGACCAACGTAAAAGTGCCGTCGTCGTTTGGCCGCTTAAATCCGGAAATGAAATCGTAAACAAGTTTGGAAATGGCTGTATTCTGGCAGACAACGATGAAACAAGGCGGCACGCGGATGCCCGATTTATGCCAAAGATCGAAAGTCTTGGCATAGTGACCGTAAAGGGCTTCCAGGGCAGTCTGAAGTTGGGGCGGGAGGCTAAGCGGGTCGAGTGTGTTCCCGTTACCGCGCGCCTTCTTGGGCATCTTTTTGCTGATATGCTCCCACAGATTGCGGAACATCGGCATTTCCTCACCGGGGATGTTGTCAGCCACCGGGACACGCGGGAGCTTGACGATCCCGCATTCGATGGCATCCATGAGTGAAAAATCGCTCATCGTCCACGGGAAGAGCGTGCCTTCGACATAGCCGGAACCGCTCAAGAAGAACGGCGTGGCCGAGAGGTCAATCACACGGGCGACACCGAGTTTGCGATTCACGGCTTCGAGACCGGAGATCCAGAGGCGTGCTGCCTCAGTGTTCTTCTCAGCCTCCTTTTTCTCCTCACCCATCAGTTCTTCCAACTCCTCTTCCGCGCCGGGCTTTTCGCGGTAACAATGATGCGCCTCATCGTTCAGCACCAAAATATTCTTCAGTCCCATCAAATCGGGCATCACGCGCTGAAGCATCTGGCCCTCGGTCTCCAGGGTGTTCAAGTCTTCGCCGCGACCTTGAAGGAGCGAGCGTCCCCCCTTCGAAAGCTCAATGCGTTCGCGAAGTTTGAAGGCGTGAAAATTGGTAATGATAATCTTGGCTCGATTCACGTCCTCCAGCAAATCGCTGGGAACAAGCTCGCGGCTGCCATAATAGCTGTCCGGGTCATTTGGTTGTAGCACGCGCAAGCGGTCTTTGATAGTCAGGCCAGGTGCGACGATGAGAAACCCGCGTGTAAATTTTTGACTCTGGGGACGACGCACTGCGTTGATGGTCTGCCACGCAATGAGCATCGCCATGACCGTGGTCTTACCGGCACCGGTAGCGAGCTTCAACGCGAGCCGCATCAAATCCGGATTAGCGTCTTGATTGGCGTTGTGAAGATGGTCAAGGATGCCCTGGCCTGATTTTCCCGCGTGTGGGGCGACCTCGGTCAACCAGATCGCCGTTTCCACTGCCTCGACCTGACAAAAAAACGGGCGGATGCCTGCAAATTTATGACTGCGCCAATGCGACAATAGCCGGGCGGTTTCAGGCGTCACCTGCCAGCTACCCGGATTTGAGAGGCCGCGCCATTGATCGACGTGCTGCCGCAACTGATTGATTATCGACGTAGGATCATACTGTTGCTCCTTGGTGGAAAGTCCCTTGCCTTCATCGAAAATTATCTGCTCCTGTTCGGGAGACGGCGCCTTCCGTTTTCGTGGCTTCGGTATCGGAGTAATGAACTCGGCGCGGCGGCGACGCTCAATAATTTGCTGTGTTGGTTGACCATGGGCGTCCAATTCCCAATGCCGATGAGGGCAAAGGTACGGCGAGTTGAGAATCGGTTGCTCAAAAAATTCGTTGGGCATGATTTTGAGTAGTCACGTCGCGGCTACGGAGGTGATGAGTTTACTCGTTTTTAAATTGCCCATATGATGGGCAATTGAAGTAAAATACGGCAGAGATTACGAGCAAATGTTTTTCGGAATGCGAGTCCCTTTTCTAGCTATTTTTCAAAATATCCAGGCTGTGCAACGGACGCGATAGCAGGACTCCTACTTTCTATCGAGATCGTCTGCATTCTGTCTTTACGAAGAATTGTTGATTTGCCATCCCCCCCGGTCTCCCGATCCCCATTGATGAGTGCCGTACGATGAGTGACGGCTAAGCAAAGGCGTCCTGTGAAGCCAAACGCGCCTAATCCAACGGCTTGCAACCCGCGGGTTTCATCTGGTATCCTACGTCGAGGCCAGTGTGGCGAAATGGCAGACGCACAAGACTTAAAATCTTGGGATCTTAAAAAATCGTGCGGGTTCGAGTCCCGCCACTGGCACCATCAATTCCAGGCTGCATTGTTCAATTTCGTCGCCTCGTTTGCGGAGTGCCCGGGGCGCAGATGCCCATAGACCTTTCCAATCAGGATTCCCCCATCGATGTGGGCAGCCCAAACGGCGATGGTCATGAAATCGATCCCGGCCATGACACAATGGGAGATAAAATAATGTTTGCAATGATGGAATCCGATGTCCTCGTCCGTCCCGAATATCTTGGCAGCCTGACGGACCTTTTTCCAGATTTGCTTGAATGTGGTCACGGGCTTCTCCGGATGGTCATCAGACGGAAACATAAACAGGGAGGTTTTATCCCGCCTTGCGTACATGGCTTTTAGGTGGGCTTCAAGCTTTGGGAAAAAGTCGATGAACCGAGGTTCCCCAGCCCGGTGGCTGCCGCCACCCTTCTTGCCTCCTGGGAACTCGAGTTGTCTCCGTTTCCAATGAACGTGGCGCTTCCACTCGAGCCTGTACGTTTCTTTTTCACGTCCGCCGGAATATGAGAGCAATCCAAGATAGTCTGCAAACAACTGACCACGGAGGGGGCATTCATCCACAGCCAATTTGCGAAATTTGGTCAGTTCCTCCGTCGCGATCAACCTTTTCTTTGCCGGCTTTTTGGCGAGCTTCTTCCATTTGCCGACTGGCATCTTTTCCAACCACCCCCAAACCACTGCAGCCTTGAGCGCGTGGCGAAAGCTCATAACGTCCAGATCGATCGACCGCCCTGAAATCGTTGCCCCTTTCCGGTTTTTTTGCTTCTTCCTCCACTTGGCGTAATCGACCAGCAGCTGATCGCGGACTTCTCCCAGAGAGCGCCTGCCGGCAAATTTGCTCCACTTGTTTAAACCCGAGTTCTCTCGTTCATTCGTTTTCGGGTCCTTGCCTTCCAATTCGTCCCGCTCTTTACGGTAGGCATCCAGCATCTCTTTGATTGTGTGATCCCCGGGGTTTGCCGACGGAGTTGGCGAGGGCTGCTCACCCGGGCGCTTTAGCGTTCCGGCACGCTGCTCGGATTTGAGAGCTTGCTGCGCGGTCACAGCCTCGGGTACTGTCGCGGCGTGCAGTTTAAATCGAACCGGAGTTCCGTTGACGTTGAGCTGGGCGTAATAAAACCCGTTACGCCTCCACAGCCCGCGCACGCGGCGTTTCCGTTCGTCGAAAACTTTGGCCCAGGCATTCGGTTTTGCCCGTTGGATTTTCTCGATGCTCAATGCGGAGCGACGCGTTTTGGTGCGTTCCATCTTGGGAAAGTAGGACAGAAAGTAGGACACAAAGCAAGGACGGATATTTTAGGCCATTTTTACTAGGGTATTTTAATATGTGCACAGGACTTAAAATCCTGGGCCACTAACCTGGCGTGCGGGTTCGAGTCCCGCCTCCGGCACCAGTTACTTCAGCGGGCGCGGCTTAACCGGGGCGTTCTATTGACAGACTGCGCAGTCGCCATAATCCATGGCGCCGGCGGAGCCATGCGTGCTGGAAACCTGGCCATCCTTGGACTTGACGTCATGCGAACCGTGGTCAGACGTGAGAATGAAGACCGCATCATCCGCCAGTCCTGCGGCGGAAGCCGCGCCGAACCGAGCCGCCGCCAACAGCCCCGTTTAGCCGAGATCACAGCGACGGTTCTGTGGCGCTCCTGTAACCGGCGCCGCTATCGACTTAACATCGCAATTTGCGCCAGCCGTGGGCGCGCCGGAATTCGGTCGGCCGCACTTTTCTGACCGCCTCGAAATAGCGGCCGACATGTTGGAAATCGAAGTCGAGGGCGTCGGCAATTTCTGACACCGAGAGATCGGTTTCAATCAGCAGCCGCGCAATCTGGTCGCTGCGAACGCGACGGACTTCCTGCGAAATGGACCGCCCCAGATGCTTGCGGAAGGCCGCTTCCAGCCCGCGACGCGATAAGCCGGATGCCGCGACCACATCTGGAACCCACAAAGTGCGACGGGCATTATCGCGAATAAATTCCAGCGCTTTGCGCAAATTCGCATGTTCGGCGGCGACAAAATCAGTGGAGCGCCGGGCTACGACATCCATGGCTTCCGTAATGATTCGGAGGGGAACGTCCCGGTGGCCCTTCATGAGCCGGTCCAACGCGAGCGCGGCCTCATAGCCGGCGCGCTGAAAATTCATGGCAATGCTCGACATTGGCGGATCGATCAACTCGCAAACCAATTGGTCATTGTCGGTTCCCAGCACGCCAATCTCATCGGGAACCGTTAAGCCTGCGAGGCGGCAAAGCTCCATGAAGCGATGCCCGCAATCATCGTTGCACGCGAACACGCCAGTGGGTTTGGCCAGGCCGCGCAGCCAGCGAATCGCATGCGGCTGGCTTTCTTCCCAGGCGCGGCGGTCCATCGGCAGAATAATTGAGGGAGCCTCCCCAAAACCATGCTCCGTCAGGCACGCCTGAAAAGAACTCTGGCGGGCTTCCGACCATGGAGTCTTCGTCATGGCCGTGACGGCGTATCCGCAAAACGCGAACTTTTTGAAGCCGCATTCAATCAAATGCTCGGCGGCGGTGCGCCCTATCGCCTCCGAGTCGGTGACGACGTTCACGACGCCGGGTATTTCGGTGTGTTGATGACCGATGACGACCGTCGGCAGTCCGTAAGATAAAACGTCCGCCACTCTGTCCAAATCCCGCAAGATGATCCCTTTGGTGGCCTTGTCCCTCAATATAGGCCAGGCCTTTTCCAAGCCGCCCGTTTCCCACGAGAATGTCCAGGGGCCGCGTTGATGAGAGTATTCGGCTATCCCCCGCAGGAGGGCCCTGCCGGAGGCGCGCGACGATTCGATCATCAAAATGACCTTGGCTGGTTTGGCGCTCATGAAACGGTGGAACGCTCAGTGACCTGACGATCGTGCCGCAGCCCCGCTGCTGCCCCATATCCGTTCCCGGAACGGGCTTGCTGAGCGGCCAGTCGATAACCCGTTGGGGGAATTTTGTACGCCAGCTTGAAAAGGCGGGAAAAATAAAAGGGATCCTTATAGCCGACAGCCAAAGCCACGTCCTTGATCGCCATGCGCGTGTATTCCAGAAGGCGCGCGCCCTCCTCCATCCGCAGTATTATGAAATATTCGATGGGTGACTTTTGCATGCGCCGCTTGAATAAAACGAAGAAATGGGAGCAGGAGACGTGGGCGACGGCGGCTATTTTCTTGGCCGTGAGCGGCTCAGACAGGTGGGTCTTCATGTAAACCACGCTGCGTTCGACCTTTTCGTCATTGCTGGGGATGATCCAGGCGTGCCCCGGGGCCTGAAGCCTGGGAGCGGCGGACGCCTCCGGTTCCCGCTCCACCGAGTGCGGCCTAAACTGCCCGCCGACCGGCTGCGGACGGGTCACAGCGTTCAGAGCAGTGTTTAACATATTGAAAAAACAATAAAGTTGCCTGGTTCACGAAAAGGGTTGCTTAGTATTGACTTTGCCCGGAGCGCCCGAAGCACTTTTGCAGAGCCAATGCCACCGCGCCGCGCAGCGGCAAATCAGCCTCGACTTCGGAAGGAATGACGCGGGGAATGCATTGCAAACGCACGCGTTCCCGCAGGACTTGGTTCACCACTTCGCCGACTTGCGGCCAAGCCCGCGTCACTTCCCCAACGATGACGATGACGTCTGGCGCCAAGCCGGTGACCAGCATCGCCAATCCGGCGCCGAAGCTTAAGGCCATGCGATGGAGAGCTTCGCGCGCGCGCGCGTCATTCTGCGCTGCAAGCTTCAGGAGATTCTCAAAGGAGATGCGCGCGGGATGGGCGGCTGAGGCGCGCAAAAATTCTGCGTAATAATTAACCGCCGCCGTGTTAGACGCGAAACTTTCCCAGCACCCGCGCCCGCCGCAAGCGCACACCGGGCCGTCAGCGTCGAGACACACATGTCCAAATTCGCCCGCCAATCCCTGGCGTCCGAGCACCATCTGGCCATTTAACACCATCCCGACTTGAATCCCCTCCGAAACGGAAACCACGAGAAGATTGCGAACGCCTTCGCCATATTTCCCGCTCGAAATTTCGGCTGAGGCGCAGGCGTTGGCGGTGTTCTCTATCTCGACGGGCAACCCGGTGGCCGCTTCCAATTCTTGTTTAAGGTTACAACCATCCCAAGGCAGATGCGGCGCGAACACAAGCCTCTGGCTCAGCCGATCCAAACGCCCGGAGACGGCAATCCCAATGGCTTCAAAATAATCGTCCGGATGCGCCGCCATAATCGCTTTGAGGCGCTGCGCGAGAGCGGCTTGGAAAGCCTTTAAATCCCGCGTCGTGGCGATGGCCTCCTTGCGGACAAACTGAAAATCGAGCGCAGCCACTCCAATGGTTGTCACGGCGGGTTGAATGCTTATGCCAATGACTCGCACTCGCTGATCATTCAACTGCAAGAAATTCGGCCTCCGCCCGCGCGGCAGGAAACCAACTCCACTTTCCTTGATCCATCGTGACGCAATAAGATCGTCGGCAATCTTGGAAACGGTGCTGCGCTGCAAGCCGGAGCGCCGAGAGAGGTCCGCGCGGGACACCGGTTGGTGCCTGCGAATCAAACTCAGAACCAACCTGGTGTTAATGACCCGGGCGGTGCCGCTCGTCGCCACTCGAATGTCGTCTAAATCTATTTTCCGCACTGCTTCAGGCTAAAGGCGTTGCGGCCTTGCAATTGAGCGCGATGAGATTCCAAACGTCCGCCCTGGATGTTTTGGACGGCAAACACAACACCGACTAAAGGAGCATCGTACGCGCATTAAGATTGAGAGCCCCAGCCTACTATTCAGGCAAGAGGTTGCCCATATGACGAACGTCATAGTTGGTGATGCAGAAGCCAGTTTCGGCGCCGCTTACCGGGCTCAATGCGGATCAGACTACGGAACAAGTCAAAGCAGCCCCATTTCCCCAACATTCCGCGGCGGTTTGTTTTCGAAATATTTAGCGGCGGCCTCGGTGCGGCAATGGACATGGAGCTTTTCGTAAACATGCATGAGGTGGATGCGCACGGTGCCCACACTGATGTTTAATTCGGAGGCAATTTCCTTGTTGGACCGGCCTTTGGCGACCGAGGCGAGAATCTGCATTTCCCGCGGCGAAAGCTCCTCCGTCACGGATGAGGCGGTGGACTCTTCCAGAAAGGATCGCACGACCATGCGGGCGACTTGACTCGTCATGGGAGCGCCGCCCGCGCGCACCTCGGCGATGGCTTCGAGAATTTCCTTTTCGTCGGAACGCTTAAGCAGATAGCCGCAGGCTCCCGCCTTAAGCGCCTGGAAGATCATTTTTATGTCTTTGTAAACCGTCAGCATGATCACCTGAACGGTGGGCATGGTTTGACGCAGGCGCGCCGTGCAGGCAATACCAGATTCACCCGGCAAATGAATATCCATCAGCACAACGTCCGGGAGCTGATCGGGAATCATCACCCACGCCTCCTCAGCGGAAGCGCAGGCGCAAACGCAACGATGGCCCGTGGTGGACCCCACTAATTCCGAAAGATACTGGCGCAGCGTGGGATTATCCTCGACGATAGCGACTTTGGTCACCGCATTATCAGCCGCCGCAGGCGTAACGGCAACAGCGAGATCGGATGAAGGTATGGCGGCGGTCTTCAAGCGCCCCATTTTGGACCCGGGTGTGACAAAAGGATATATGCCAAATGTCATATCATGCCTGATCGGCTGAAACAACACCATCGCGATTCCGGAACAGCGGCAGGCTGATGGCGACTTTGGTTCCCCGCCCGGGGCTTGACGTAACGTCGTAGCGACCGCCCAGGCCGGAAAGGCGCAGCGGCAAATTTCGCAATCCATTGCCATAACACAACGTCGCCTGGTCAAATCCCAATCCGTCGTCAATGATGACAATCTCAAGTTGACCGTCGGTGATCCGAATCCTGAATTGAATCTCGCCCGCATGCGCATGCCGAACGACGTTATTTAGTGTTTCTTTGACGGCCACCAGCAAATCATGCCGGACACGCCCCTCCAGCGATACGGCAGGCAGCTGCACCGGAATATCGAAGCGGCAAGCCACTTCCGAATGAGAGAGGAATTCGGCCGCAAAATCGCTCAAATAGTCGGCTACGGATTGCAGCGTGTTGTCCTCTGGATTTACCGCCCACACAATCACATCCAACGCTGTGACCAAGCCGCGCGCCTTTTGGCCGATGGAACGAAAGAGGTCATTAAAATCTTCCAGGGAGCGAAGCCTTTGCCCTTTTTTGGCCAATACGCCGATTTCCGTGAGGCTTGAACCCAGATCATCGTGCAAATCCTTGGCGATGCGCGAGCGTTCGGATTCCACCGCCGCCTGTTTTTCCACGCGTTCGCGCTCGCGAACTTCATGGCGCAACTGCCTGGTGCGCTGTTCCACCAGACGTTTCAACTGCGTGATCCACCCAAACGCGGCGGCGAGAATCGTGACCAGGGCTCCCACCACCAGCAGCAGGCGTCGCAGTGTCCACCAAGGCGGCTGCGAAAGAACCACGATATTGGACGCGGAGTTTAGCAAAATCTCGAAGGAACCGGCGCCGGAATTCCAATTCTGACTGCTCTCGCGTCTCACATAAACGCCCTCCAAGGCCAGCTTGCTGCCGGCACGCAACGATGGCTCCACGGCTCCCGCTGAGGCCAGGCGGGCGACGTACAAATGCACGCCCGATTGCATCTCCAGAATGCATGCCCCATCCGAATAATGCCAACCGAGCAAGACGCCATCGATCTTCACCAAGGTTGAATCGAGCGATGGATCGAGCAATTCCGCGCCACCAATGCTTTTGGCCGCGGGCAAGGGTCCCGCTCCAATCTTACGGAGCGCCGCCTCCCGCAACAAAGGCGCGGTCTTGCTCAGGTCGGGAAAACCGACGGCTTCCACGAAATCGCCTGGATGAACATCTGCCTTGCTTCCCAGCAACACGCGCATGCCGACGTCGCCGGAGCTAAGAAAGACCTGGGCCAGATCCGCGTGCACAACTTTTCCTTGGATCTTCACCCGGCGAAACGCGTCTGCTTGCGCATCGAACAACAACAACGCGCGCGGGCTTTTTAAGACGGCGTCAAAAGGATCGACCGGGGCGGCAGCTTTCACTTCGACGGAGGCATTGCGCATCAGCGCCTTTCCCACCTGAACTTCCCGACTTTGGGCGTTCCAGACGGCATAAAGCACGCCTCGAATTCGTATGACAGCCTTAAGATAGGCGGCCAGTTCAGATTCAAAGTGCTGGTCCATCTGAACCTCCAACCGTCCCTCGGGCAAAAGCAACGTGACCCGGTTGCTTTGGACGTCTGTGACCACACCTTGCAGTTCGGCCCATTGGGCGTCGTAGCTGCCGTTGAGAAGGTCAGCCCAAGTGGGACGAGCCGGCTCGGGAAAATGTCCTTTCCCCAGAAACGCCATTTTCTCCGCAATGACGATCGGGGCAAAATCCCCGGGAGCCGTATGGCCTTGAATCTCCCAGAACTCTCCCGGATAGGGGGCGGCAGAGGCCACCGCATCCGCCATCGAATCCAGGTCAATAAAAATGCCATGCGTGTCGTCCTGCAGCGAGAGCCAATGCACGTAAGTCTGGATTTTGGCGCCGGTGACAGTCCCGCGCAGCCGCACGGGCCATCCGCGGTCGGCTTCGTCAATCGATAGGCGCCGGACATCAGCGATGGATGTCAGCAGCCGCAGCGTTTTATCGTCCGTTTGCGAGGAGTCCAGCACAACAATCTCACGGGAGCTGGCAACCGAGAACCTTCCCAGCCGCGGACGCTGATCCGGCATGAGGGCAGCGCGGCCCAACCCGCTAACTTTCACGCGCGCATTCAGAAGTGCGAATGGAGCCTGGCCGTCGGCGTCGGCCACATCCACCAACACGGCATTTTGGCCTCCACGCAATTCGAACTTCAGGCCGCGGGCTGTGCTCGAGACAAAGCTGACTCGGCCTTCGACCGTCCCCCACAATTGTTCAAACGGCCCGCTCATGGCGTCCCCACAAAAGACGGGCTCTGGCGCCGGCGCCTGGACCAACCCCCGCGATGAAACGGAGAGTTCCGGCGCGCCCAAAAACAATTGGCTCCCATCGTCGGAATTCAAGCAAAAGGTATAGCGCCCACTGGAAGGGGCCTTAAAATAACCGCTGAACCGAATAGCCACCATTTCGTCGTGCGGCCGAAGATTGAGATCGAAATTCTGCACTCGGGCGCTCTTGACCGGCTTCAGCAGGGAGAAATCAGGCAGGGCTTCATAGTAGCCCTCATAAAAATCAGCATTTAGGCCCAACTGGCAGCCGTCGATGGCGGCGGCGCCGCCGTCTCTGTGCCAAAGCTCCGAGAGACCCACGATGCGCGGATCGCCACCATCAATGGCATACGAAAGTTGCAGGCCAAACGGGCCTGAGCAATTAAACCACTCAAGGCAGATAGGATTGAGTCCGGCTCGCAAATCCACCGATCCGCTAACCGTGCGCCGATTATGCGTGCCATCATCATTGACGACTGGAGGAGCCGAAAGCTGGATTCCTAAATTGCGCTTTCGCAACAAGCAATTCGCGCATTCAATATGAACCCGTTCGCCGGCGCGAATCTCCGGGTCAAACTTCCCCAGCTCCAACAGTTCGGTCCCCGTCTGGTCTTGCACGATCATGACCCCCAGATCGGATCGGCTCTCCGCACAGACCACGACGTCGAGCGCGATGTCATGGTTGCCTGACCGTCCGTATCGCAGGGCCTCCGTCAAGGCCGAGAGGTTAGTTATGGCAGGCGACGCAGCCGTGGAAGAAAACGCGCCGCCCAAGGCAAGCAAACCGAGCAGGATCTGCCCGGCATGACGGGCAGCTTGGGGATAACGGGCCATCGCGGTCATTCTACGAGATTATCCACAACCATCGCAACGATTGAGATATGCGCATAAAAAAGCGCTGGCAGGAGCAGCGGCTCCTGCCAGCGCGAAGCGAAACCCTTGGGTTCCAGGCGCTGGCTACGGCCAGTTGATCCGATAGTAGGCGGCCGATCCAGACTGAACCGTGGCGTCCGTATAGGTCGTAGAATCGCCATCCGACGGAACTTTCGCCAACGTCGTCCATGTCGCATCGGTCAGAGCCGATTTCCGTTGGA
The DNA here is from genome assembly GCA_035551475.1 of Verrucomicrobiia bacterium. GTDB lineage: Bacteria > Verrucomicrobiota > Verrucomicrobiia > Limisphaerales > Palsa-1400 > DASZMX01. Next base: position 18,289 of record DASZMX010000027.1, on the reverse strand, counting down.
TCGTGTAGGTGTTGGTTCCGTACATCGAGCCCAATGAATCCCATTTAATGGTCACGCCGGAAGGATTCTTCGCGACGGCTGTGATATCAAACAGCCGCGGGATGGAAGAATTGAAACCGGCCTTGCTCAGGTAGAAGTCATCCACCGCGATCATGTTCGTGCCGATGTAGGCGCCAGCCGTGCCGGTGGTGATGTCTTCGTCGCCGATGTCCACAAACACTTTATCCAGGAAGGGCGTCGGAATGTCCTGGACATTGAACGTGGCGTAGTCGCGATCAGCATGATAACCGGAGAACAGATTTGTGCGGACGCCGCCCTGCTTTTGCATCCACACGGAATAGACGGCCATGTTGACGGTGTTGGAAGTGCCATCGCTATTGACCACCAAGTGGGTGTTATCATTCGAGATGTCCATCCAGACATAATAATTGACGTTGGTCTGCAAGCCGGCCGGATCCACGGCGGTCGTGTAGGAGAAGCTGTTCGTTGTCCCGGCGCTCGTGCCGCTGAAATCACCGGCGTAAACATTGAACAGGCCGCTGCCGTCAAAGTTACCGCCAGAACTGCGATAAACTTTAAGTTGCGGCCCAACATTCGCCGGATACACCAGGCTTTGGAACGGGCCAATCAGGCCGGAATCCGTCACACCGACGTTAAAGTCCATGTCGCTAAAGACAGGCGTGCCGTTTAGGTTGCCAGCCGGAGCTTCCTGGAGGGAAAAACGGAAGAACAGCGTCCTCATTTGCCCAGGAGACAGAGTCAGTCCGTTCAGCGCTCCATAAGCGGTGGCGCCGCGGGAATCAAATCCGGTGATGGAGTTGACGTCGGCGGTGTAACCGTTTCTGGGGGTCAAGACCTTATTGGAGCCATTGCCGGAATTTAAGGTGACGACATTCCACTGTTCGAATTGGCCGCGATAATCAGACACGTCGCTAGTCCACCCATTCCCGGAGATGCCGGTCGGGCTGGAAGATGTATCAGCAAAAACGCCGTCAAAGCGTTGAATCAAATGCCAGTTGGAATCGACACCGTCGAACGTCTTGATCGACGCGGAAGCGGAGACGTCCGGCGCCACGCCATTATGCGCGGTCAACGTGAAGGTCTGGTTAGCGGTGACTTTGAAATTGGTCGATGCGGTCAGCCCAAGCTGGCTGACGTCGCCCACACCACTGATCACAAGGCCGCCGCTATTGGTGTTTGCGCCAGTGACACTCCAACTCAATCTGACGGTGTCGCCCGCCCCCACCTCCGGGAAGTCAGCCGCGAAGCTCTTGATCTCCAGCGGACGGTTGATTTGAATTCCGGGCAATCCATTCGTGTAAACAAACATGATTTCATTGCTGTTCAGCTTTCGCTTCCAAAACGCAATGTCGTCCATAAGAGTGGGGATGCCGCCGTTGAACGCGGCGTTGCGCTTGAATCCGCCGAAGGCCGTGTTGCCGGTCTTGAATGTGGCATTCCACATCCAGCGGACATAGCCGTTGGGAGGAGGATTGGAGCTGATCGTGGCCGAATACATATTTGTGGTGTAATACGTGTTCGTCAGCGGCACATCGGGACCCCAGTTCGGGTTGCCGTTGGCATCGGTGTAGGCCGTGGCCCCGGTCGAGCCTGGGCCCGCGTCGCGCACGCCGTCGACATAGATATCGATGACGCGATTGGTGTCGATCGTCATCGTCAACATATGCCAACTGCCATCCAGCGGATTGGCGGCGGTAAAGCTATTTCCCTGCACCCAATAATATCCTTCAAATGGCGCCTGGTAGGTTCCATCCACCAAGGTCTCGAAGGGCACAGCGCCACCAGAGTTTTCACGGAAGAGGAAATGCATGTGCTGATCCGTGCTAATGCCATTGCCTCCGCTGCTGCTGCCCCACAGCCAGATGGGCCCGGACTGCCCGCTGCTATTGTCGCACTCGCCGAAGAAGCGCGTGTCGTTATAACCGCCGGACGCCGTGACCTTGACCCAAAAACTCATCGAGGCGTTGAGTTGATTGCAGAACGGCAAGAAATCGCCGGAGCCATCCACCGCATTCTGGCCTTTCGACGCATAATAGATCAACGTCGGGCCGCCCACTTGCGAGAAATTCAGGCAGGCGTTGGTGCTGGCGGCGTTGAGCGTGGGCCGGGTGGCGGCCACCAGGTTGCCGCTGTTCATGTTGTTCAGGATCATGTCTCGCCCGCCAATGTAGTCAGGCGTAGTGATGGTTGTGCCATTGGTAACGACAATATCCAATGGATAGTAGTCAACCAAGCCATTGGTCACCTGTTGATAAGTGACCTGGGCCTGGGCGGCGCCGGCCAATACAGCCAGAGTCGCCGACATGGCGGTTAGTTTGACAAGTCGATGTAGTTTTGGTGTAGCGGTGTTCATTTGCATGGATGTGATTAAGGGTTACAGACAGAAATCGTTAGTAGAACCAATAGGGGCCTTGGTTGCCCGCGCCATTTGGAATATAGCCGCATTTCATTCTCACCTTGCTGTGGCCTTCGACATGGCCATCAGCATAGGCGGCGGTGACCCCAGCCAACTTGTTGCCATTAAAATGAGCCAGATTCGGACATAAGTCATCGGGCGACGCAGATGCTTTCCCGGTGGGGGAACTCTTCAAGCCATCACTATCCAACCCCACGGCCGAGGCGGCCGCGCAGCTGATAAACGGGACGAGTGTCACAGCCCTAAAGGTGGTGGCCGTGGGCCAGCCGTATATGGCGGGAGGCGTGCCCTTGGCCCAGGAAGGCACAGTAATGGCGCTTTGGGCTGAATAATCCTTTGGGAAAAGGTTCTGGGCATCCGTGCCTTGCTGCCGGGGAACCCACCAATTGTGATGAATAATGCACTCGCCGTCCTTGCTGTTCATGTAAAGGGCCAGCTCTTGAATGCTCGCGGGATAATGACCCAAGTATTTGACCACCGCATCCAGTTCCTGCGGGCGCACGGGGTCAAACCACATCGGTATGGTCAAGCCATAGGGAGCCAGCCCAGGCACCATGTTCGTCGGGCAATCCCACGCATACATGCCGCCGCCCCCAGTGCTGAAATCAAACCTCGGCAGCCGGCTCTTGGTGTCATCATTGGCGTACATGTTCACAACGGCGCACCATTGCTTCATGTTGGAGGTGCAGTTGGTGACCTTGGCTTTGAACTTAGCCGCGCTCAACGCGGGAAGTATCATCGAGGCTAGGATGGCGATGATAGCGATCACCACCAGTAGCTCAATCAAAGTGAAGCCTCTGCTCCGGGCTGCGTTACGTTGTTTGGTTTTTACTTGATCTAATGCCTTCATACTTTACCTGAATAAGGGAACTTTGCGTCACGCCGCTGCTATGCTTCGCTCCGGCCTGCTCATTCCGGCCTGAAGTCGGAGAATCAATCCGCGAATAGAGTTGCCGGTAAATACTCTTGACACATTGCGTTTGGAGTTTTGCGTTGCCGGCATCATGTTCAGGACAAATTGAGTCACGCTAAGACAACGCGGTTATAATCACCGTTGATTCGATGCAATTGTGTGTGTGTTGATTCCCGCTACTCTCCTAGAATGGCCCCGCCCCAACAATATGACATTCGTCATATGCCCGGGAATTTACCGCCCCCCAAAAGGCTCATAACATGTTACCCTTCAATTTGTTGCGAATTTCGTTTTGGGACGCCTGCGCATTTTGGGTTTTTATTTGCGCATTTTGGCTTGCGCCCAATTACGAGCGAAAAAGACGGGGAGGGCGGCGGCGTAATTAGCGCGCCGCACTCCGCATGAGGCGAATCTCACAAATGCAGGCGGTGGGACCGTGGTGGCCGGAAAACTTGACCGTGAGATGTCCGTCCGCGTTGCGAACCAGGTTGGATGGCAGTGAAAACGTCGTCCGTGTGAACAGTGTCGACTTCGATTTATCGGCGCGGTGGCTCGCCATGAGCAAACCATTGGCGTAGATCTCAAAATCACGATCGCTGACTCCACCGCAATACGTCACAATAAGCGCCGCCGCCTGTTCGCCGCGGGGATTTAATTCGCACTGAAACCAGGAGCCGCGGCGCCAATGCCGGTCTTCCTGCCAGCCGGTTTCCAAGGCTTCCCCCACCAAGCCATGTTCCACCTCGGGTTGCTGCTCGCCCAACGCCAACCAATCCAGCGTATTCGCCTCCAGCGCCGCCTTTGCCTGCTCCGCCCCAGCCAGGCCGGCCTGCCGGACTTCCAGCTCCTGTGGCGTCGCTAGCTGCCAATACATTTGATAGCGCGAATCGTGCAGGCGAAAAAAGGGCATGAGTTGCAGGCCCCCGTTTGTAGCGGGCGCGACGACGTCCTTCAGTCGGAATCGCAATGGGCCGGCTTCAGAATCCAGTTGGACGTGGGCAGGCACATCCTCGGCCCGGGCGAGCAGGACCGGAACACGATCGAGCGGCCTCAGCGGACCGTGCGCGACATGACCCATTCGTGAGTCGTCCGCGCGCAGGCCGATGAGATTATCCACGCCATCCGGATTGGCCAGCACTATGGGCCCGCGCAGGATGGCCACCCAGTCCGACCCGTCCAGCAGACGCTCCGTGGTCGTCTGCATCGGAAGCTCAATTTCGAGGCGGTCGCCGTCGTTCCAGACGCGGTTCAAGTCCACGTAGGAAGACGGCGCGGAGGTCACATCGATAGTCTGGCCGTTGAGCCGCACCGCGAAAGCGCCCGCCGCCACCCAGCCTGGATGGCGCAGGCGCAGCGAGAAATTTGTGGCGTGGGTCAGGTTCAATGTCAGGCTGGTGCGCGGCACATCGGGGAACTGAGTTTCCTGTCGCAACGTCAATCCGAAATTGGTCGCGGAAAGTTCAGAGGGGATGAATAAATTGACATAGACCCCTACGCGATCCTGGGCATAAATGAACTCGCCATACTTGCCTGGATTTTCCATGCCAGTTCCGACACAACACCAGAAACACTGCTCCGGCTGAGAATAGACCCGGTAATGCCCGGGCCGGATAGGAGTGAAATAAACGTAACCGGGCGTCACTGGATGGATGGACGCCAAAATGTGATTGTAAAGCGCCCGCTCATAATAATCCGCATACGCCGCCCGCGGCTCGCTCGCAAAAAGTTGCTCGGTTAAACGCAACATATTGTAAGTGTTGCAGGTTTCGGGGCCCTCCCGGCTTTCGAGCATGCCGCGGAAATTGGCCGGATCGTTAAAATGTTCGGAAACGCTATTGCCGCCGAAGGCGACGCTCCGGCGCGAAGTGACGTCCTCCCAAAAAAAACGCGCGGCGCTATCGGCTTGCGCGTCGCCCGTGAGAGCAGCGATGCGCTCCAGCCCAATTACTTTTGGAATCTGCGTGTTGGCATGCAAGCCGGTGAGATGGTCCTCGTGGCGCAGCAAGGGATCAATGAACGCCTTGTGTTGAAAGCGGCGGGCGGCGTGGAGAAACTTATCGTCGCCGGTGATGGCGTAAATGTCAGCGAGCGTCTCGCACATGCCGCCCTGCTCCGCTTGGAGCATGGTTTGCATTTGGTCATCGGAGAGGTGCGAGATCAGGCCGACACACCAGTCGCCGTATCGCACCAGGATGTCGCGCGCGTTCGCCTCGCCCGCGACCAGCCACGCGTCCCGCAGGCCGGCGAATGTTTTGTGTAGGTTGTACCAAGGCACCCATTTTCCGTTGATGCCGAACCCGTTGGCGTCAATATGACCCCCGGCGACATCCTTCCAGAAGGCGGGCCCGTCGGGCACGCCGCCAATGTAGCCGTTGCCGCCGGCTTTCTGGCATCGATCCAGTTCAGCCAGCATATACTCCAGACGGTGGCGCAAAGCGCAGTCGGCGGTGTCCTCGCCCGCGGCAATCATATTGCCCAGGGCGGAGAGATAATGGCCGGCGGTGTGGCCTCCCAGCCCGCCGCTTTCCCAGCTTCCATAAAACGGCGCCCGTGGTTTCAGCCCCGCTTCCTTGAGAAAGGGGGCCAGCAGACGATCCGGATCCAAGGCCAAAAGATACGCGCGATTGGCGGCCGCGGCCGCGCTGAAAGGGCTGTCAAGCAAACGCACGGCGCGCAACGGAAACAGGGCCGCCGGAATCGGGGCGCCGGCAGAAATTTCTTTCGCCAGACAGCCAGGACGAGGAGCGGCCGCCAGCAAAATGATCGACCAGGCAATGACCTGCGCGAACCCCGGAATCGAACAGGCGTTCATATATTGACTACTTTGTTAAATGATAAAAAACAGAGCCGACGTTTTCTGAAACAGGCAGAGTGATTTGCCATTGGCCCGCCACGATGGTTGGCGCCGGCGAGGATACATCCGCCCAATCTCCCGTCGTAAGATTGGTGCGGAATTGCAATTTAAAACCGGCGGCGGCCAGCGGCCAATCAAGAGTAAGACCCGTGGGCGAATTTACCGACGCATTTAGCGCCGGCCTATCCTCAGTCAAGAGCTGGTTTGGCCCCAGCGCGTCGGTGGCGGCGACTTCCTGCGGCGATAGCGCCACGTTGTAGATGCGCACTTCATCCAACGCGGCATTGAGGTAAGGATCGGTGGCGTACTGCGACCGGCCAAAATAGTTGTTCGCCGTGCTGCCAAGGCTGGAGGGATGGAGGGTCATGGCGCGATTGGTGGCGATGGCGGCGCCATTCAAATAAAGCGTTCCGACATTTCCGGCCAGCGTCATGGCAATATGGCTCCAAACTCCGACATTCAAGGCCGACGGGCCGTTCACTTGCTGCTCACGTCCGGCGCCATTCGTGGTGATCGCAAAACGCAGCGCGCCGCCGGCGCCCCTCAGCGGCGTGAGGAACATATATGAGGCGGAATTGTTGCCAAAATCAAAGATGCGGCTCCAACTTGCCGCGGAATTGAGCTTTACCCAGGCTTCAAGGGTAAAGTTGCTGCTCCCGCTCATCAAGCCCGCCGGAAGCCCCACGTATTGTGAGGAGCCGCCTGACAGGGTCAAGGCGTCGCCGCTCCAGCTGCCTCCCTTAGGCAAAGAGCCATTCCAAGGCGCGCCGCCGACGGAATCTGACGCCACGGCGCCGCCTGCTTCATTGAAGCTGTAACGATGCGCCAAGGTCGGCCCGGCCGCCGTCGCGAAGGACCAGACGACGCCGTCATTGGTGTTCGCGCCGGCTATTTCGTCGACGCGCCAGTAATAAACGGCCGTTCCCGCCAGCGCCGGCGGTTGAAAGAAACTATTGGAGAGAATGCCCTGAAACTCCGCCGACGCCGGCGTCGCCGTCGCCACCGCGTTGGAATCGAGGCCAAGGTAAAGCGCGTGCCAGGCGGCGTTGGTTCCGGGCGACCACCCGAGGGTTGCGTTCACGGCCACAGCGGAAGCGCCGTCTGCCGGCGTCGGTGTTGTCGCGGCGCCGACCGCGACATATTTATCCATGACAACGGTGGTAAGCGACCAAGCTGGCAAAGCCAATTGCGACCCGATCGCACCCAGTGACTGGAAATGGCTTGGCCCAACCGTTTGATATTCAGCCGTCGCGACGCACGGCGAGAAACCGAAGTCCGCCGCCAGCGTGGAAGCGGCGCTGGCGCTTTGGTTGATCAGCACCGCCACAAGCCGCCAGCCATCGGGCGAAAGGTAGGCCGATGCGAGCACGTTAGTGTCGCCGCAATTGGCGGCAATCCGCCGAAATCCAGGGGTGATGTAATACGAAAAATGCTTCATCGACCAGTAGCATGGCGCCAGCCACCAACCGTGCGACTGCGTCGTGGTTCCGGGAGGCGCATTCGTCCAGCTGCTTACGTCGTAAGGATTTTCAATTTGCACCAACCCGACGCCGCCTGGCGGCCAGACCAGGCTCCAGAAATTGTAGCCGCTGGCTTGCTCCACCGCCAAAACATAGTGGATCAGGCACGCCGCATCGATCATGTTGCTGAGGCCGTACTCGGTCATGAACTTCGGTTTACCCGGGAATACGTTCGCCAACGCGCGCAAAGCGGGGACATAGCCCGCTGGCGTTCCGTCCGTGCTGCCGCCGTAAAGGTGATGAGCCAGTCCATAAAAGCTGTTGCCGTTCATCGTCGCCGCGTAATTCTGCACGTCGTTGAAACCCAGGCCCACGACTTCGGGAGCGAGCAGCTTCGGGGGAGCCGGCAAATTGGTGAGCCGCTGAGAGACCGCGTCCAACGCCTTGGAATAGCTGGCATAATTGGTGCCCTTAACTGTGTCTTCGTTTGGATGAAACACGCAGGAATCGTAGCTCGCAATAAAGTCAGGTTCGTTCTGAATGCTTATCCAGCTTGGGGAAACTCCGTTGGACCGGTATGCCAGGATCGAGTCATACCAGTAGTTCGCAAAATTGGTGTAAGCGAACGCGCCATTGGTTTTTAGCAGCGTCCCGCCGTAGCCCACTTGTCCGTTGCTCTTCAGAAATGCAGGCGGCGCCCACGAACTCATATACACCGGCACAGGATGCCCCAATACTCGGGTGGCATTGGAGACGATGTCACTGGCGGCGACATCGAATCCGAGCGCTGAACTTTGGTAACGGAACCAGTCGCCTAATCGCAGCATGGAGATATTCAGGCCGGCGAAGGCGTTGGAATAAATCTCGGCCTTATAACGATGATCGCTGATCCAGCCTGCATAGAACGCCGTGGCGCCGCCCAGCCCCTCGATTGTTTGATACTTTGTCGTGGGATCTGTGGTGAGCGATTTCGAAGCGCCCGGCGATCCCGCGCTGGCTTGGAACCTCCACCAGTTCAGCTGGAAAGGGTTGCTCGTCGCGCCCATGAATCTAAGGTAGAGATCATGAATGCCGGAAGCGCCGCTGATGGCGCACGAGACGGTATTCCACACTTGCGCCCCGCCCGTCGCCGGCACGGCGCAAGATCCAACAACTGCTCCAGCCAGGCTGTCCAGCCGCACCTCAATCGATCCAGTCCCATTGGCCCCGGCGACGCGGGCGAAGAAGGACGAGGCGCCGGCTTCGAAATCCACGCCGCGCACCCGAAGCCACGAACCATCCGCCTTAACCGCGACGTCCAGGCCGCCTTCGCTGCAGATTTCGGTCTTTATCCCGCTTTCCTGGGCCATTGTTTCGGCCTCCACCTGGTTGAACGGATTCAGGCTCTTCAACTGCGCCAGACCATCCGTGGTGACGCTCACTTGCGACACGGAGCCATTGGCGGCGTAATTCACGCGCTCAAGGCCGAGACTCCGTTTGTAAACCGCCGCGGCCGGAGCCAGGCCATTCTGCAGGGCCAGCGCGCGATTGTGATAGGCGATATACCAGCTCCCGGCGTAGGCGAAGACAGTGTGGTGATTGTTATTATTGACGTTTTGGGGAGGATTGGCCAGCAATGTTCCTTCCGGCGCAAAACCATTGGTTGGATTGGAGTTGGTTTCACAATAGATGACTAAACCAGCGTCCGGCCTGGTCGAGTACGTGAAATAATATATCCCATTGCGTTTGTGCATGTAGGAGGCCTCGAAAAAATTCGTCGCGAACATCGGCGTGGCCGCGCCTTGGACCGCCGTCAGGTTCGTGTTCAAGGAAATCACCCGCGCATTCGTGGGATATTGTCCGCCGAAGTAAAGGTAAGGCCGGCCATTGTCATCTATAAAGGCGCAGGGATCGAACTCCCATTGCGTGGCCGTGGCGGCGCCCGGCGTGGAAGCGGAAATGAGGGCGCTGCCGCGTGCGTCCGTAAAAGGGCCCTCCGGATTACGGCTCGTCGCCACGCCGATCCCCGAGGCGCCGTTGCCAAAGTACAAATAGAGCGTGTTGTTGTTCGAGACCACGGACGGCGCCCAAGACAGCGTTGCCCACGCAGCATCTTGCGGCGCTTGAAAAACCACCCCGTGATCGGTCCAATTTTTTAAATCGTCGGTGGAGAAACAAGTTATCGAATGCATGATGTAGGCGTTGCTGCCATTATCATCATCATTCGAGCAGTATAAATAGAGGCGGCCATTGAATTCGACGCCCGTCGGATCCGCCGCGTACCGCTGCGACTCGATAGGATAATCAGCCAAGGCGGCACACGCCGCCAACCCGGCCACAGCGACGAAGTGGCAGATGGAAAGGATGCTCCTTGGCCGTGGCACAATGACCCTATCTGGCAGCCGCGGGTGGCCGCCGGCGCCAGCGACGCTCAGTAATAGAAACGATAGGGCGCGTTGCCGGCCGCTTGCGTGCGCGCGATGATCTTCCGGAAAGGTTTCCACTCGACATGCGAATCAAGCATGCCCACGTTGCAGCCATCCGGGACCTTCCCCGAAACATGAGCGCTAATATGGGGCTTCGGGGCCCCGTTGAATTTGTAGCCGCCCGCCAAACTGGTCCAGTTATAGCCTTGGTCGGTCGGATAATTTCCGGTCTGATCACAAATTTCGGCGCAGGCGGTCAACGGCCGACTGGCGGTGGGGCCAATGGGGACGCCGCCGGCGCCGACAAATAGATTGCCGGGCGTAGTTGAGTCCGACAACCGGCGATTGGTGTTGGTTACGTAGTAGGTCGTGTAGGACGGTGTATCATACAAGGTCAAGGCGTAGCCGATGACACGGAAAGCGCCATCACCGACCTTTGCATCTGGATCGGGATAAGCAGCTCCGAATGTCCACAAGGAAGCCGTGCCTCCGGGAACATTTCCATAAGGAGTCGTGCCAAACCAATCCACTGGGCCAAATCGCGGCGCCGTCCCAGGATCATACCAGGTGTTCGGCGTGGTGCCATAGGCGATAAGCTGGTTCGCCAAGGCGGCGCTCATGTCCCAGGCCCAGTTGCCATCCTTTCCGTCTGGCAGAAAATCGCGGCAGTCATTCCCATACATGGTCATGACGATCAGCTGCTGCCGCAGATTGTTCTTGCACTGCGTGACAACAGCCTGCCGCTTGGCTTTGCTCAGCGCCGGAAGTAGCATTGATGCCAGAATGGCAATGATCGCAATCACCACCAGTAACTCTATCAGGGTGAAAGCTCGGCGGGATTTAGAAATATAAGTTCTCATGTTCACTTTTGCATCGGCTAACAGTCTCGACAATGGCCGAAACTAACCTTAACCGGTTTGCATGCTGTGAGTCTCAACGTAAGAAAAAGGGAGGCCTTGCTTCAACGCCACTTTGCGCATGAAAAAGACCATATTGCGCATTTTTCTTAATTCGCTCCGTTAGAGCTTTGGTCCTCCTGAGTAGCTACACCAAAATAAGCAATATGACGTTTGTTATATTTCCCTCAATTAGGGTGTTTCGATAAATTGAGCCAATAAGCCTCATGAACACCTGTTTGCTCATTCCACATTCCGTCCATTTTTATCTTCTCCTGGCGAGGGCGCATCGATGAATCCGGCGATCCTTCTTGTCCTGGCGGCGCTGGTCGGCACGATGGCAAATGCCCAAACGAACCAATCCGACGCCGACGCCAAAGCCGCCTCCTCCAATGTTCCCGGGGCGTCATTTCCGCAGGTCGACAGCTTGGGGAGGGCGCATTTCCGCGTCGCGGCGCCGGACGCGAGAGCGGTCTCAGTCAGCCTGGGTGGCGGCGTGGCCCTGACCAAAGGCGCTGACGGATTTTGGACGGGCGCCACCGTCCCGCTGTCGCCCGGCTTCCATTATTATACCGTCACAGTGGATGGTTCCCTCGGGGCCGATCCGGGGAGCGAAAGTTATTTCGGAACCGGAAAAATGAGCAGCGCCATCGAGATTCCATCGCCCGGCGAGGATTTTTATCTCGCCCAGGATGTGCCGCACGGCGATGTCCGCGCGCATTATTACCGGGCCAAATCGTCCGGGGCCACGCGTCGGTGTTTCGTTTATACGCCTCCCGACTATGATACAAATACAACGGCGCGATATCCCGTTTTATATCTTCAACACGGCATGGGAGAAGACGCGCGCGGCTGGCCCACGCAGGGACGCGCCGGCTTCATCCTCGATAACCTGCTCGCTGAGGGCAAAGCCAAGCCAATGCTGGTCGTGATGGATGACGGCGGCATCACGCCCGGCTCCAGGCGCGGCGGGAACGGCCCGGGGCCGAAGTTCTGGGACGGCTTCACCGAGACCCTCGTGCATGAAATCGTCCCCATGATAGACGCGACATACCGCACAATGCCGGATCGGCGCCACCGAGCTATGGCCGGCCTCTCATTGGGAGGCACGCAGACCTGGCAAATCGCGCAGGCGCACTTGGACCAATTCTCCTATTTCGGCTCGTTTAGCGCGCCCTTCGGGTTTCCGGAGATTTCGACAGGCTTCAACGGTTTGCTGGCTGATCCCACGGCTATTGCAAAACAAGTCAACCTGTTGTTCATCAGCGTCGGCTCGGCTGAGGGGGGCTCGTTCACCGGTGGAACCCGCTCCTTCCACGAGGCGCTGGAAAAAGCCGGCGTCCACCATGTTTTTTATGAGTCACCCGGCACGGCGCACGAATGGCAGACCTGGCGCCGCAGCTTGCATGAGTTTGCCCCGCTTCTCTTTCAAACGCCCTGAGCGGCACGCCGCCGGATTCCCCTCACTTCCGCATGTCAATAAAATCTCGATGGATGACGCGCGGCGCAGTCGCCCTGATGGGGCTGCTGGCTGCCTGCGCCGGAGCCTGGCAGTCAGATCAAGGTAACGGGTCATTTGCGAACCCGCCGCTTTACGCGGATTACCCCGATCCGGACATCATCCGGGTCGGCGATGATTTTTATTTTTCCACCACGACTTTCGTGAACGCGCCGGGAATCACCATTTTACATTCGAAGGATTTGGTGAATTGGGAGTTCGCCTCCCACGTTGTCGCGCAAATTGACGGGCGCGAGGAATACAATCTAAAAAACGGGGGGGCCTACCGCCACGGCCTTTTTGCCACGAGCTTGCGCCATTTCCAGGGAATGTTTTACCTCGCCGTGACACCCGTCCAGCAAAACACGCGCATCTACTATTCCAAAGACATTGGCGGCGCATGGCGCTTTCACGAGCTTGACCGCCAGGCATTTGACCCTGGATTATTTATTGACACAGATGGCGCGGGCTACCTCGCCACTTCCGGAGGTTGGGACGGCCATGTCACCCTCCTGCAACTGAACGCGGACTTCTCCAAAGTTGTCGGCTCTCATGCCATTTTTTATCATCGCGGCGTGGAGGGATCGAAAGTGGTGAAACGCGGGGGGTGGTATTACATTTTCAATGCGCTGCCCGCAAAATTGGCGTTGACCTGCTCGCGCGCCACGAACCTTTTTGGCCCGTACGAAACGATCGAACAACTCAGCGATCGCACGGGCGGGCACCAAGGCGCCATCGTGGATCTGGCCGCTGGCGGTGATTTTGGTTTCGTGATGAAAGATTGCGGCGCCGTTGGGCGCATGACTTATTTATGCCCGATTTTTTGGTCGAACAACTGGCCCTGCTGGGGACTCCCGGAGGCTCCGGGCAAGGTTCCCCCAGTCGCGCGCAAACCAGTCCAAGGCGGACTAGCTCGACAACCCGCCGCGTCTGATGAGTTCGCTTCGTCAATACTTGGCTTGCAGTGGCAATGGAACCACAACCCGGATAATTCCCGCTGGTCGCTGACCGAACGCCCGGGCTTCCTCCGGCTGCACTCCATCACTGCCTCCAATTTCTGGCTGGCCCGAAACACCCTGACCCAGAAAGGGCAAGGCCCCTGGAGCCGCGGCGAAGTGAGACTCGATTTGCGCGGCCTGGCGCCCGGCGATAGGTGCGGCTTCGGCACCTTGGGCAAAGTTAACGGGCACATCGCCGTGCGCTGCGACCAAGGCGGCGCTCTGTCATTAAACATGGAGGTGGGAATCGACAACGGAAAGAACGAATGCCGCGCGGCCGCCGCGCCCATTCAGGCGAAGGAGATTTGGCTGCGCGCCGACCTTGATTTTATCCAGAATGAAGCCACCTGCAGCTACAGCCTCGATGGTCGGAGTTGGACGGAACTTGGCGGCAAATTTGAGCTGCTTTTTGATTGGCGCTCCGGCACTTTTCAAGGCGAGCAATTTGCCATTTTCTGCTATAATGAGGCTTCGCCAGGCGGGTTCGTGGACGTGGATTCGTTCCATTTTTCTGATCGATAATTTGTCGCACGTCTTCCACTTCCACGCCAGCGGCCGCGCCAAATTCACTTCGCAAAATGGCTGTTGTCATGCGCAAAGTGGCGTTGCGGCGGGCGCCGTGGGCTTTTACTCTGGCCGCCGAATCACATGAACAGAATATCGATCCCTCTTCGTCTCCTGATGGCAGGCACAGCATTGGCCGCGTTCCTGTTGCCCTGTCAAGCCGACCGCGTCACCATCCACGTTGATCAACCGGGCATCACTCTTAGCCCCACCTTTTACGGCTTGATGACCGAAGAGATAAATCACTCCTATGATGGCGGCATCTACGCGGAATTAATTCGCAATCGGGCGTTCAAGGATGGAGACCGTCCGGTGGGTTGGTCCATGACGAATGCCGTCAACGCCGCGGCAGAAATGGCGATCGACCGCACCACCGGCCCGAGCGAGGCCCTGCGCCAAAGCCTGAAGTGGACGGTAACCGCAGCCGCCGAAGACGCGCGCGCCGGCCTTGCCAACGAGGGCTATTGGGGCATCCCAGTTTTGCCCAACACGGAATACCACGCGTCGTTTTATGCCATGACAAGCAACGATTTTAATTCTTCCATCATCATTTCGATTGAGAGCCTGGATGGCTCAGTAATCTATGCCAAGGCGGAAATCGCCGGGATCAAAACGCCCTGGGCCAAGTATGACGCCACCCTTTCCACGGGCGGCGCCACCCCGACGACCGACGCGCGCTTGGTCATTTCTGTGGGACATCCGGGCACGATTTGGCTGGACCTCGTCTCTCTTTTTCCGCCGACTTTCAATCACCGAACTAATGGCAATCGCGTGGATCTGATGAACCTCCTTGGTGAGATGAAGCCCTCTTTTCTGCGGTTGCCTGGCGGAAATTACGTGGAGGGAAACACCATTGCCACTCGTTACCCCTGGCAGAAAACCCTTGGCGACCTGGCAAATCGGCCGGGGCATCCTGGGACGTGGGGTTACCGCTCATCCGACGGCTTAGGCCTGTTGGAATACCTGGAATGGTGTGAAGACTTAAAAATGGAGCCCGTGCTCGCCGTGTGGGCGGGTTACGCGCTGGGTGGCGAGCACGTCGAACCAGGTCCGGCCTTGCAGCCTTATATCGACGAGGCCCTTGAGGAAATCGAATATGTCACAGGTGGAGGGGACACTGTTTGGGGGGCGCGCCGCATCAAAGATGGCCATCCCAATCCTTTCCCGCTGACTTACGTCGAAGTCGGAAACGAAGATGAATTCGATCGCTCCAGCTCGTACAACGGCCGTTTCAGCCAATTTTATGACGCCATAAAAAAGAAGTATCCGAACCTTCAGGCTATCGCGACCGCCCCCGTGCGCTCACGCACGCCCGATGTCATCGACGACCATTATTATCGTTCGGCTCGGCAAATGGAAAATGATCACCATTACGACACCCAAAGCCGTAAAGGCCCCAAAGTCTTTGTCGGCGAATGGGCCAGCCGGGAAGGAGATCCCACCCCAACCATGAACGCGGCGCTCGGTGATGCCGCTTGGTTGATTGATTTGGAGCGCAATTCGGATTTGGTGATCATGGAAGCCTATGCTCCCCTCCTGGTAAACGTAAATGCGGGAGCCAAACAGTGGGCGACAGATTTGATTGGATACGATGCTCTACACAGTTTCGGCTCGCCTTCCTATTACGTGCAATCGATGTTCGCCAAAAATCACGGCGCCCGCCTTTTGCCGGTCGAGACCGAAGCCGTCCATGACAAACCGCCGGCGATCTTTACGCCAGGGGGCGCGATCGGCGTCGGCACATGGAACACGCGAGCAGAGTTCAAGGATCTCAAGGTCAGCCACGGCGGCAAGGTTCTGTTTGAGTCAAACTTTACGAACGGACTTACGGGATGGCGCCGCTCCGGGGGCCAGTGGTCAACCGAAAATGGCATCCTCAGCCAGGTGGGAGCGGGTGAGAATTTTCGCGCCACCACGGGCGACCGGAAGTGGACCGATTACACCTACACCCTGAAAGCCCGACGCACGGGCGGCGCCGAAGGTTTTCTCGTTCTCTTCCACGTTGTGGATCGTGACGACTTTATCTGGTTCAATGTCGGCGGCTGGAACAATACGCGAACCGCCCTCGAGAAATCCGAAAACGGCGCCAAAATGGAAATCGGCGTCGCCGCGACAAATATCGTCGAAACCGGCCGTTGGTATGACGTCAAAGTGGACGTGCAAGGCCAATCCATCCGCTGTTATTTGGACGGCCAATTGGTCTGCGAAACCACCGACAAAGCGCCCGTGCCTGCCGACCCGATCTTTGCCAACGCCACGATCGATCCCGGTTCAGGCGACATTTATATCCATCTCGCCAACGTCTCGGACCGAGCCCGCAACGTCACGTTCGATCTAAAAGGCGCCAGCACCGTCAACGGCGACGGTCTATGCCTCGAATTAAACGGCGAACCGAATGACGTTAACACGGCGCTTGAGCCGACCAAGGTGTCGCCTCGCCAGATTCCGCTAAACGGCTTGGCCGCGTCTTTCCAGCACAACACGCCCGCGCATTCCGTCAGTGTCATTAAACTGAACGCCAAATAGAACCGCACCTACCGCGAGGCGGAATAAGGCAAATCGGTCTCAGGGCGCGGGGAAATTTTGGGGAATGGGCCCATTTCGAGGCGCATATCGCCCCCGTGCATGAGATCGTCGTGTGTGATGAAAGTGTGGGTGACGGTTTGGCCGTCTAGTTGACGCGATTGCACGTAAACATTTTGGCCGCTGTGGGACGAGGCGGTGGTGGTGAGGGATTTGCCTTGGGCCAGATGCAGCGTGGATTTTGAAAACAAAGGGCTGGTGAACATATACTGCGTTGTGCCGGGGCAAAGAGGATAAAGGCCCACGGAACTGAGGACATACCAACTCGCCATGGAACCGTTGTCTTCGTCGCCCTGAAAACCTTGCGGGGTTGAGTTATATAATTCAGCGCAGACGCGGTGCGTCCAATACTCGGTCTGCCAGGGTTCACCGCAGGCGGCAAAAAGATAAAGCACGTCGAAAACGGGTTGGTTGTTATGGGCGTATTGACCGAATTTGGCGTGGCCCATCTCGGACATTTCATGGATGACCTGGCCATAACCGCCGACGTGAAACACCGGCGGCAAACCAAGCATCTGATCGAGTTTGGCGGTGAGTTTTTCCGGGCCGCCGAGGAGGCTGGCCAGGCCGGCGGTGTCGTGCGGAGCAAACCAACTGCTTTGCCAGGGGCCGCCTTCGGCGTACGGCCCGCCCCACCCGAAGGGATCAAAGGGCTCGACCCAATGCCCTGCCCTATTCTTGGGGCGCATAAAGGCAACATTTGTATCCCAGAGATTCCGGTAATTTTGCGCGCGCGTCATGAGGAGATTATAGTCCTCCCGTTTATCTAATTGACGCGCGATTTGGGCGGCGCACCAATCGTCGTACGCGTAGTCCAATGTGGCGGACACGGCATACGTGCTCGCGCCGTCCGGGATAAAACCGAGCTGCAAATAGTCCGCCAATCCCCTACGCACAAGCTGCCCTTCCGTGGGCAGCTGGAAAGCGCTGCGGCGCAACGAGGCGTAAGCCGCAGCCACATCAAATCCTGTGTGGCCCTTCACCACGGCGTCGGCAAAAATCGCCGCGCAATGCTGGCCAATCATGCAATCGCGATAGCCAGGGCTGGGCCATTCCGGCAGCGTTCCACCCTCGGCGGAGGCGTTAACAAAACCCTGGAGTATTTCATCAAGTTGCGCCGGGTAGAGAATGGTTATCAACGGAAAGGTCGTGCGAAAGGCGTCCCAAATTCCAATGTCGCCATACAACACGCCGTCGTGAATCTTTCCGTCGTAGGGGCTGTAATGAATAGGTTTGCCAGTGGCATCGATCTCGTAAAGACGATGGGGAAACATCTGGGCGCGATACAGGCAGGAGTAGAATGTTTTTAGTTGCTCCTCGCTGGCGGTGATTTCGACGCGGCTAAGATTGGTGTTCCAAAGCCCTTCCAGCCGCGCATGGACCGCATCGAATCCGCCGGAGGTTTCCGCGCGCAGATTCTGCTCGGCCTGCTCCCAACTGATGAACGAGGTTCCGATCCTTACTTCGACAGGATCGTTCGGCGCGGTTTTGAACTCCTCATAGGCTGCGACGTTGTTGGAAGACCCGATGACCTCGCATTTCGTCAGGTCGCGGTCAAACTGCAGGACAAAATACGAGCCAAAATTCCCCGCAACGCCTCCACTATTGGCCCGGCTTACCCCCCGAATCGTGCGGCCCTCGCATTTGATTTCCGAGGCTCCGCTCGCAAAAAGAAGCAATC
>DASZMX010000026.1:0-5359 GCA_035551475.1 Verrucomicrobiia bacterium | reverse complement strand
TCCACTTTCCCGAAGGCTTTCCGCGCTTCCCCGAGCAGGCGATCCACGTCCGCCTTTTTGGAGACGTCCGCCTGCGCGGCCACCGCCTTGCCGCCCGCCGCCACGATTTCCTGCACGACCTTCTCCGCGCCCGATTTGCTGGACGAATAATTCACCACCACCGAGGCGCCCGCCGCCGCCAAATGCCGGGCAATGGAAGCGCCAATCCCCTTGGAGGCGCCAGTGACAAGAGCGGTTTTTCCCGCCAGATTTTTATTTGAGTTCATAGGTTTCGATTTCTTATTTACGGTTTTTGTTTTTAACAAAGTAACAATTACGGCCAAAAAAATTTCAGCCTTTTTTCATCTCCCGCACGATTTGGGCCAGGCTGATTTCCGCCAGGCTCTCTTCCATGGCTTGCTGCGATTTTTCGAGGGCGTGGTCCAGGGCCGCCTTGATGTGGCAGCTTACGGAACATTCTTTTTGCTCGCGATACGTGTGCACCGCGAACACCGGCGGCGCCCCCACGGCCGCATAAATATCCCGCAGGGAAATGTTCCGGGCATCCTTGCCCAGCCAGCAGGAGCCTGCCTTGCCGGTGGCGGTCTGGATGAGGCCAGCCTTCGACAGCTTCGCCAGGACGCGCCGGACAAAGCTCGGACTGGTGTTGACGCTCCGCGCCAGGCGCGCCGAGGTCATATCCTGCCCGCAACCCGCGGCCAATCCCGCCATCACGTGCACCGCCACCGCAAACTGAACGTTCACCGCCATAACTGTTACTATGATAGTAACAATTTGTTTTTACGCAAGCTCTTTTTTTTTGCCCCTTACGGCGCCTGCCGCACGCGATAGAACGATGGCGCCGCGCCGGCGCCCGCCGTGTTCGTGAACGCAAACCAGCCCGCCGCGCTGACATTGGTGGCCACGGCGCTCCAAGCGTTTAAATTTGTCGATTGCTCCACCCAATTCGTGCGGCCCGCGGCCACGCCGTACACTCCGAAACGAAAGCCGTTTCCTTCCAGGATCGGCGCGCTGATCCACATCGACGGCGGATCGTCGGGCTGTAAAAACAAGTCGCTTAAATCCTCGGCGTTCGCCGCGTCATTCAGCCAGGGCGTCACGCCGAAAATTTCCTGCAGCGTGCGCAAGGTGGAGCTGTGCGAATAAAGGTGGCCGCTGCTGTATCCGCGTTTTGCAAAATTGGACAAAACGACCATGCCAATCGCCTCGTCCCCCGTGTCGCTTTCGTCCCAGGTGATAAAAATCGCGCCCCCATCCTGAAACGCTTTCGCCGCCATAATGCGGGGAATGTTCGCCTGCAGCCATTCGTCGCCCTGCCGCAACACGTCGTTGTCGGGCGGGCAAGGGCTGTGCATGTCGTCGCATAAATTCGGCCCGATGAAATTATATCGCGCCACCGCGCCGGCGTCCAAATTCCGCGCCAGTTCGGGATAAGGCCGATTGTGCGCAATGCCATACGGATCGAGGGCATCATTACCGCCCGTGACATCATCGAAAAAGACAAACGGATTGTGCCTCGGCACATAGCCGTTGGTGGCGGTCAGCGGCACGGTCGCGCCGTCGATGTCCTCGAGATACGCTGTCCAACTAATTCCCGCCCGCTGCAGCAGCGAGACCAGATGATTGGTCACGTTGAGGTGGTTGAAAACCGGATCGTTGTCATCTCGAATTCCGAAATTTGTCCCGGCCTCCAACCAGATATAATTCGGCTCGCTGGGATGCAGGCCGAGCGGATTGAAGTAATTCGTGCAGAAAGCGGCTTGCGGCAGCAAGGTCCCATTCAAATACGGCGCCGAGGCGTTGCCCTGCACCTCCGCCCAATCCAAATTCTCCATCACTATCAGGAAAACTGTCCGAATGGGCGGCAGCGTGCCGGCCTGCCCCATCCCATTGAGCACGAAGGCCGCAGCCCACATGCTTAAGATGCGCACCAGTGAGGATTTCATTTCCCGACAGGCTCCACGAACAATCCAAATTCACTCAGCGCGGGACAAGCGGGACCGGCCAGCCTCAATTTCACCCTCTCGGTCTTCACCCAGCCGCTGCGAATCAGGCGGCAATTGCCAATGCCGCTGCCCTTGGCCACTTCCACCCACGCGCCCTGGCTCCATTGATCCAGACCATAGGTGTCCACGCGCTGGCCCAACGGCAAATATTCCCGCAGCCGAATGACGTTGAATGAGATGGGATGCCCAAAATCGAATTCGACCGCTGTATTCGTGGCCGTGTCCGCGGCGGCCCAGTAGGTTTCACGATCCCCATCCAGCAAATTCTCGGCGGCAAATTGTTTCTCCGGACCGCGCACACTGTCCGCCCGGACGCGCGCGTCTCGCGCCAGATTTTCCGCGAAGGTCGCGTCAATAATATGGCGAAACCCCCGCAACGCCTCTTCGTCCGCCGCGTGAATCTGGCCGCGCCGGTCGGGCGGGACGTTCAAGAGCAACGAGGCGCCACGGCCAATCGACGCATAATAAAGATCCACCAATTGCGCCGGGGTTTTCACCGCGTGATCTTCGCTCGCATGATAAAACCAGCCGGGCCGGATCGAGACATCGCATTCCGCCGGGATCCACTCTTTCCCGTGACGCATCCCTTGATTGAGCAGCCGCGAGTCGGCGTGGCCCGGGGCCTGGCCGTCGGGATCAAACACGTTCCAGCAAGGGTCGCCCGCCTGCCCCGCTTCGTTTCCCACCCAGCGCACGCCGGGACCCACATCGCTAAACATCACCGCGCCCGGCTGCAATTCCCGCACCATCGCCCAGGTGTGGGGCCAGTCGTAATACGTGCGGTTGTCAATGCGGCGCTCCTCGCGTCTGCCGCCGTAAAAGCCGGAACCGCCGTTTGCGCCGTCGAACCACACTTCGGAGATTGGCCCGTAGTTTGACAGCAATTCGCGCAATTGCTGCCGATAGTAGGTGAGATAAGCGGGCGTCCCGTAGCGTCCATCGTGCCGGTCCCACGGCGAGAGATAGACGCCGAACCGCAGGCCGCCGTCGCGACAGGCGTCAGCCAGCTCCCGCACCACATCGCCCTGCCCGTTTTTCCACGGCGAATGTTTCACCGAATGTTCGGTGAAGGCGGACGGCCAGAGGCAAAAGCCATCGTGATGCTTGCAGGTCAAAACCAAGCCGCGCATCCCCGCCTCCTGCGCGACGCGCACGATTTGCGCCGGGTCAAAGTTTTCCGGTTGAAAAACGGCTTCGGCCTCGTCGCCTTCGCCCCACTCCTTGTCGGTAAATGTGTTTACCGTAAAATGAATGAAGCCATAAAACTCGTTCGTCTGGCGGATTAATTGCGCTGTCGTCGGCACAGGCCCATACGGCATCGGCGCCTCGGCCGCAGGCAATCCCGCCAAGCTGGCGCCTAGCGCCGCCATGACCAGACATTTCATCCCTTCCTTGATACTCCTCGCCGCGCGCGGCGGCCACGCCAAAAATTTTGTTTGCGCCGCGACGCCGCGGGCCTATTTCTTCGCGGCGGAAATTACGCGGGCGGCGATTTTCAGGTCATGGATGAACGCCGCCATTTGTGCATGGCGCGCGGCTTCATCCGGGGCGCGAAGAATCGCGGAGGGATGAACCGTGGCCATGACCCGCTCGGCGAGATTCGATTCCACCCATTCGCCATGACGCTGGCTCACTTTGAAGGCGCGGCCCAGCAATGCTTGCGCCGCCGTGGCGCCCAGGCAAATCAGGACTTTCGGCTTCAGCGTTGCCAGCTCCGCGTTCAGCCAGGGGCGGCAGGCGGCGATTTCACGGGCGTTGGGTTTTTTGTGCAGGCGCCGCTTGCCGCTCGGCTCCCATTTGAAATGCTTGACAGCATTCGTGACATAGACGTCTGCGCGCGCGATGCCCGCCTCGACCAGGGCGCGATCGAGCAGTTTGCCGGCGGGGCCGATAAAAGGGCGGCCCGCCAGATCCTCGTCATTGCCCGGTTGTTCGCCCACCAGGATGACGCGGGCGCGTGGCGGGCCCTCGCCAAAAACTGTTTGCGTGCCGTTCCGCCAAAGCGGGCAGGCGCGGCAATGCGCGGCGGCGGCCTGCAATTTGGAAACGGTGTAGGGCTGGGCCATCCCCGGGATCTCTTCGGGCTGGGTGATCGTTTTCACAACGTGTCACAGAGATTGGCTGCCCTCGCGCCACGATGCCCTATAAAAAATCTTCCCGCTGCCATGCCGCCCATTATTCGCGCGCGCGCGCCATCCGGCATCCGGCATTTTGCCCAATGCCCGCGCCCAGAAAGAGTCCCCGTTCCCGCCTCCAACATTGCCTGAACCAACGGCTTCTTTGGCGCGCGAATTGGCCCGCGTTCAGTGCATGAAGTATGTTCCGCGTGAATGAAGGGCATTCTTCCGATGGAGGCGAAGTTGGTGGAGGCATTGCCGGCCGGCGCGGCCTGGCAGTACGAGCCCAAATGGGATGGTTTCCGTTGCATCATCTTTCGCCAAGGCGCCCAGATCCGCCTGCAATCCAAATCCGAAAAGCCGCTCGACCGATATTTTCCCGAGCTGATGGAGTCCGTGGCGAAGATAAGGGCGAAGCAATTTGTCCTGGACGGCGAAATTGTCATCCCGGCGGAAAACGGCGTGGATTTTGACCAATTGCTGCAACGCATTCATCCGGCGGCGAGCCGCGTGCGCAAACTCGCCGCCGAACATCCCGCGCATTTCATGGCCTTTGATTTATTGGGCGATGAATCCGGACGCGACTTGCTGAAAACTCCTTTGGCGGAACGCCGCCCGCAATTGGAACGTTTCGCGCAGAAATATTTTTCCAAAATTCCGCGGCTCCATTTGTCTCCCGCCACCACGGCGCTGGCGCAGGCGCAGCAATGGCTGGAGGGGCCGGGATGTTTTCTGGACGGTTTGATCGCGAAGCGGCTTGATTTGCCGTACGCGCCGGGTGAGCGAAGCGCCATGCAAAAATTCAAACGTATTCGCACGGCGGATTGCGTGGTCGGCGGGTTTCGTTACGCGGGGCATGCGCAGGAAGCCGTCGGCTCCCTCCTGCTTGGACTCTACGAAGGAGGATTGCTGCATCATGTTGGGTTTACTTCGGGAATTGCCCAAGCGGAGCGGACAAAACTTCTGCGCAAACTAAAGCCGCTCATTCAGGCGCCCGGATTCACGGGCCACGCCCCGGGAGGGCCGAGCCGGTGGAGCACCGAAAGGAGCGAATCCTGGCAACCGTTGCGCCCCGAGTTGGTGGTCGAAGTCAGCTTTGATCACGTCACCCAAAACCGCTTCCGGCATGGCACACGAATCTTGCGCTGGCGTCCCGACAAGGCGCCGGAGCAATGCACCATGGAACAGATCACGCCGACGGCGACTGGCCACCGGCCTGTGTTTGATTTAATAGGT
>DASZMX010000025.1:0-5687 GCA_035551475.1 Verrucomicrobiia bacterium | reverse complement strand
TCATTTTCTGCATGACAGATTTCTCGTGGACAAAGGGCTGCGCAATTATTGGGGTTACAACACGCTGAGCTTTTTTGCGCCCGAGCCTTCATATGCGACAAATCGAAGCGACCCGGTGAAGGTGATCAAAGAATTCAAGGACATGGTGAAGCGGTTCCACAACGTGGGCATCGAGGTGATTCTGGATGTCGTGTACAATCATACGGCGGAAGGAAATCAGGCCGGGCCGACGCTTTCCTATCGGGGCATCGATAATCGCGCCTATTACCGCACGGTGGCCAAGGATCCGCGTTATTACATGGATTTCACCGGCTGCGGCAACACGCTGAACATGGTGCATCCGCACAGCCTCCAATTGTTGATGGACAGCTTGCGGTACTGGGTCAAGGAGATGCATGTGGACGGGTTCCGGTTTGATTTGGCGGCGGCCTTGGCGCGTGAATTGAATGATGTGGATCAACTCGGCGCTTTCTTTGACACGATTTATCAAGACCCTTTGCTGGCCACAGTGAAACTCATTGCCGAGCCGTGGGACTTGGGCGCGGGCGGTTACCAGGTTGGCAATTTTCCGATCGGCTGGGCGGAGTGGAACGGGAAGTTTCGCGATGCCGCGCGCAAGTTCTGGAAAGGTGACACGGGCTTGCACGCGGAGATTGCCACCCGCCTGGGGGGCAGCTCCGATCTTTATGAGCGCACGCGGCGGCTGCCATCCTCCAGCATCAATCTGATCACGGCGCACGACGGATTCACGCTGCACGATCTGGTCAGTTATAACGGCAAGCACAACGAGAAAAACCTGGACAACAATCGCGACGGCACGGATGACAATGCGTCGTGGAATTGCGGCGCCGAGGGCGACACGACGGACGCCGGCATCCTGGAATTGCGCGAGCGGCAAAAGCGCAATTTTCTGTGCATGCTGATGTTCGCGCAGGGCGTGCCGATGATCTGCGGCGGCGACGAGATCAGCCGGACACAGCAGGGGAACAACAACGGCTATTGTCAAGACACGGAATTGTCGTGGCATCACTGGGATTTGGATGAACGCAAAAAGCGCATGCTGGATTTCGCCGCGCGCATTATTCAATACCGCCGCGCGCATCCCAATTTTCACCGGCGCAGTTTCCACGAGGAGGATCCAAACGTGGCGGCGCAATCCGAAAATGTGCAATGGACCCGCTCCGATGGAAAACCGATGGAGCAGGGGGACTGGGAGAACGGCGGCTGGATGCGGACCCTGGGAATGGTTTTGAAGGGCGATGCGCCGGAGATTCGCGACCGGGAGGGGCGTCATGTCAGCGATGATGATTTTGTGCTGTTGCTTAATTCACATTTCGAGCCGGTGGATTTCAAGCTCCCGCCGGACATTGCAGGTTGGGATTGGAAGATTGCCATCGACACCGCCCGGCCGGATTTGCCGTTGGGAAAGGAGCCGATTCAAAATGGCGCCATCAAAATGGAAGGGCGATCTTTTGTCGTCCTGGTTCATCAGCGGCCGGTGCCGGCTTGAACGGTAGGCTGGACAAGGCGTCGGCGCCATGCACCATGGCTGAATTCCGGGTGGTAATGTTGTCGTTGTGAAGCCGAGCCTGCGCAAAGTATTTAAATCGTTTTCGATCGAGCTGCCGATCTATGCGGGATTGGCGGTGGTGTACGTGTTTCTCGTCCTGCATTTCCTGGCCGAATGGCTGCACCAGGTCTTCACGAAAAACCGTCCGATGTATGCGCTGCTGGCGTTGGGTTTGATCATCGGGCAGGGATACGTCTTGGAATTGGTCACGCGCGGATTGCTCGGCCTGGTCAACGGAAAAAAGGAGAAATAGGTGCTGTTCCCGATCTCAGGCGTTCACATCAACCCGGCGTTGCTCGCCTTGGTGGGATTTGTTGTGGGCGTTTTTGGCGGGTTTTTCGGCGTAGGCGGAAGTTTCCTGGCGGGGCCGGCGCTGTTTGGCTTTGGCGTGCCGATGAATTTTGTCGTTGGGACAGACCTTGCTCATATTGTTGGGAAGTCGATCGTTGCGGCCCGCAAACATCGCAAGCTTGGCAATATCGATCTCAAACTGGGCGGCATCATGGCGCTGGGCACCATTGGCGGAGTCGAGGTGGGGGCGCAGTTTATTCAATATCTGAAGAAGACTGCCCAGATCGACGCGGTGGTGGGAATTAGCTTTATCGTGATTCTTGTCGGCATCTCCTCCTTCATGGCGTGGGAGACTTTCCAGACGATTAAAACGCGGCGCGGCAAAGCTCCGGCTGCCCGGGCGCCGGATGCGTCCGCCTTTCAGCATATCGCCAAAAAACTGCAACGCTGGGGGTTGCCGCCTTATGTGGATTTGCCGGTCTCGGGCATCAAACGAATTTCCGTCTGGACGATTGTGTTCGTGTCTTTTTTTGGCGGATTCTTCAGCGGTTTTCTCGGTGGCGGCGCGGGCTACATTCGGATGCCGTCGATGATATATCTCCTCGGCATTCCCACGCATGTGGCGGTGGGGACGGATTTGTTTGAGATCATCATCTCGGCGGGATATGGAACCTTTTCCCACGCGCTCAAAGGCAATGTCGATATTCTGATCGCCCTTGTCATGCATACCGGCGGCGCGATTGGGGCGCAGCTTGGCGCCACGATGACGCAATACTTCACCGGCGTGCGCATTCGCGTGGCCTTCATTCCATTGCCCTTGATTGGGGCGGCGATTATTTTGCACGGATTATTGACAGGCCACAAGGCGCCGTAGGGGCGGAAATTACGCTACCCACGGCGCTGCTTCGGGCTTACCGTGGCGGCGCATGGCAAAATTTGGGCAACGCAACATCCTGGCGATCGTGCGAGCCGCTCCGCCGGGACTTTATCTGGACGGCGGCGCGCTCGGAGAAATCCTGCTGCCGGGCCGATATATCCCGGCCAATCTCAAGCCCAAGGACAAGCTGGACGTCTTCATCTACCGGGACTCGAATGGGTGGACGTCTATATCCAGGTGGACGAAAAATCCAACCGGATTGTGGCTACGACCCGGCGCAGCCGACCGGGGCGGCGCGCGGCGTTGGCCGACCAGATCGTCGAAGCCCTGGAACGCCAGGGTGGACGCTTGACGTTCGATGACGACAGTTCACCGGAGGCGATTCGCCAGAAATTCGGGGTCAGCAAGGGCGCGTTCAAGCAGGCGCTGGGCGGCCTTTACAAAGCGGGCCGCATTCGCTTTTTGTCACCGGGCATCGAGTTGATTGTCAAGTCAACACCACGATAAGGTCCATGACGTTCGTGAGCGTCGGGCCGGTGATGATATGGCCGCCGGCCCTTTGGAAAAAATCATAGGAATCAAATCCTCTCAGGTCGCGCGCGGTGGGGCGCGTGTTGGAATCCACCACGGCCCCGGCGGCGTCGGTGGGGCCATCGGTGCCATCCGTTCCTGCCGCGAGCAGGGTGATGCCGGGATGATTTCGCAACCGGTCGGCGGCGAGGAGCGCAAGCCGTTGGCTGCGTCCGCCGCGTCCCGGGCCGGTGACTTTCACAGTGGGTTCGCCCCCAAATAGAAGGCAGCTTCTCTTTGGCGCGCCCAGGGCTGCATCCAAAATTTCTTGCGCGGCGTTCGCCACGTCGCCCTCGAGCGAAGCGGTGACAATGCGTGGATTCCAGCCCAGTTCCGCCGCCTTAAATCGACACGCTTCCAATGCCATTTGGTTGTTGCCGATCACACGGTTTTCCACGCGCTGAAAGATTGGATCGCCGGGCTTGGGCGTTTCGGCAAAAGGGAGATTTGTCTGCAATCCATATTTACGCAAAACGTCGAGCGCATCCTGCCGCGTGGAAGGATCGGGCGCCGTGGGCCCGGAGGCGATCACATCGAGCGGGTCGCCGATGACATCGGACAAAATCAGACTCACCACGCGACTGGGTTGGGCGGCGCGGGCGAGTTGGCCGCCTTTAAGGCGCGAAAGGTGTTTGCGCACGGTGTTGATTTCTGTGATGGCGGCGCCGCTTTGCACCAAAGCGAGATTTAGCGGAATGATTTCTTCGAGCGGCCCATCAGACAGCAACGCCGATCCGCCGCCGGAGAGCAAACAAAGCGTCAAATCATGTTCGCCCGCCCGGCGGGCGAGCCGAAGGACTGCGTCGGCTCCGGCAAGCCCGTTCGCATCCGGCGTCGGATGCCCTGCTTCAGTCAAGCGAATCCGCTGAAGGTGACAGCCGTGGCCGTATTTGACCACGATATGCCCGGCGGTGATTTTGTCTCCCAGGATCTTTTCGGTTTCCGCGGCCATCGCCCCGGTGGCTTTGCCGGCGCCGATCACAAAGATGCGGTCCACGCGGCTCAGATCCAGGCCGCCCAAAGCCGGGCCCATCAGCCGCTCGGGGCGAACCCGCGCCACGCCGGCGCGAAAAATTTCTTCAGCCGCGGCGCGAGCATTCATATCAACGGAAGTTCGGCCGCGCTAGTCTGGCAATAATGGCGATGCTCATGAAAACGCCACCATCCTTGCAGGGGGCGTGCGGCGGGGCAAGCCAGCGTGGCGCTTAAGCCGGAGTGGCGGAGGCGGCCGCGCGCTTGTGGGCGCTTTCCCACACTGCGACGAAACTGGGCAGAGCGGCGCGAGCGATTTCGATCTTTTGTTGAAGGAGGCGGACGCTGTCGTTGGCTCCCACGGCGATTAAACGGCGGCACCATTTCAGCGTTTCATGGCTGAGCGCCTCTTCATGCACGGGCGCGAAACGGAGCTGCGTTTCATCGAGGAGAATTTCGCAGAGCAAACGCGCGGCGGCATGACGCGGGTTTTGCGGCAGGCGGCCATCACGCCACAGAGGCAGCGCTTCCGCGGTGCGCTGCGAAAGCAACAGCGCTTCCGCTCGCTGCAACAAAATGGCGGGATGCGCGGGAAAATGTTTGACTGCCTCACCCGTCCAATCGCAGGCAAAGGGCAGAAACTCAGCCTGGCTCAAAGCAATCTGGCCGCCGCATAGCCAGGCAGGCAGGTCGTCCACCTTTTCGGAAACCAGTTCATTGAGCCACTTGAGGGCGTCGATCGGTTTTCCATTTTCTCCCAAAAAACGGGCGTAATCCAACCGGGGCGCGCGGGCTTGCGGTTCGGCGGCAATAGCGTTTTGAAAGGCGGCGGCGGCGGGGGCCGTTTCTTGCAGGGCCACGTGGCAAAGCGCGAGGCAATGGGACGGGCCGGCTTTAAGAATCTCGCGATTGATCGGAGACAACGCCGGCAGATTACGTTTGGCCAGGCATTGGCGCATGTGCTCCGCCGCCAGGGCCGGCTGCTTGAGCTCCATGTAAGCCAGGCCGAGGCTGAAATGTTGGGAAGCGGTCACGTCCGCGGCCTTGGCCACGGGCGTTTGCCAAACATTGACGACGTCCTGGAAGGATTTGGCGACCATCAAGTGCGAGGTCAATTGCGAGAGCAGCGTTTCGCGCAGTTCGGGCGTGACCTCGGCTGGCGGCATGGCGCTGAGGCAGCGCAAGGCCTCGATGTATTGGTCGAGCCCGGCGGCAAAGCGGCCGGAACGGGCCAGCTCCTGGCCATAACTCATGAGCAGATTCGGCTCGTCCTGCAATTCTTCAATCGCCTTCTCCAGCAGGCGCAAATTGCGCTCGACCTTGTTGCGGTTGGCGACGACTTCCGCCGCGTAACCGTGATGGAGCAGGGTGGATTGGCCGAGAATGTTCTTCATGCCCCATTGTTGA
>DASZMX010000024.1:0-10680 GCA_035551475.1 Verrucomicrobiia bacterium | reverse complement strand
ACAAGAGCCGCTCCGTGAAGGTGCGGTTCAAAAACGTGGATGGGATTGACGACCAGGGCAACACGATGGTGCGGTGCCGCGGCGCCAATGTGGGGACGGTCAAACGCGTGACGCTCTCCCCGGACCGGCAATGGGCGGAATTGGAGATCGCGTTCAAAAAAGGCCAGGAGAAACTCGCGCAGGGTGGAGCGCTGTTCTGGGTGGTGCGGCCCAGCGTCGGGGCGGGCATGGTGCGGGGGTTGGAGACGGTGATGTCTGGGGCCTTCGTGCAGATTCGACCGGGGGACGGCGCGAAGACCAATTTATTTATCGGAGCCGAGGAGCCGCCGCCGGTGGAGTTGCCGGGCAAGGCGTTGGACATTGTGTTGTTGACCTCCAGCCTGGGCTCGCTGCAGGAAGGATCGCCGATTTTTTATCGCGGCGTGCAAGTCGGCGAAATGACCACCTACCAATTGGGCGGCGACGCGCGCGAGGTGGTCTTGCACGCGCGGATTCACAACGAATACGCGCCGTTGGTGCGGCAAAATTCCATGTTCTGGAACGCCGGCGGAATCGATATGCACTTTGGCCTGATGCACGGCGTGGACGTGAAAGCGGAATCGGCCAAGGCGCTGATTTCCGGCGCCGTGGAAATGGCGACGCCGGACAACTACGGCCCGCCCGCCGCCGACGGCACAAGCTACGTCATCCAGGAAAAGTCGCAGGACGAATGGAAGAAATGGAGCCCGCTGATTCCATTGCAATTGCCCGCCGCCGCGAAAGTGGCGCCCGTCTCTTCCAAGGAAATTCCCGCCACCACCTTCCATCAATAGAACTCCCGGCGCTTAGGAAGCTTTTTCCCCCCAGCGGCAACTTGGGTTGGCAAGTTGGGCGGTTTGCTGGTAAATCATGCGGTGAATTGTCGCCCTTCATTGCTTAAGAAAACCTATGAAACGTATTTTGCTCGATGCGGTCCTTATCCTCCTGCTTGCTCTCGGCGCGACGGTCGGACACGGACAAGGAACGGCCTTCACCTATAATGGCCGATTGCTTGACAACGGGGCGCCCGCCACCGGCTGGTATGATTTGCGGCTCGCGATTTATGACGATGCGACGGGCAGCAACCAAATCGGCGCCACCGTGACCCTCAGCGCCACGCCTGTCACCAATGGCATTTTCTCGGCCGTGGTGGATTTCGGCCCCGGGATTTTCACGGGAGGCGCGCGGTGGCTGGCCATTTCCGCGCAGACCAATGGCGGAGCCGGCTTCACGCCCTTGACGCCGCGCCAGGCCATCACGCCCGAGCCTTACGCGGTGTATGCCGCTTCCGCCAACGCCGCCGGCTTGCGGGGAGCCATTGCCGCCTCGAATCTGGCCCCTGGCGTGGTGACTTCCAACCTGCTGGCCCCCGCTGCGGTTTACGCGGCGAACATCGACACCAACATTGGCCTGTGGCAAGCGGCCGGGACGAGCGTCGTGTACCTCGCCGGCAACGTCGGCGTCGGGACCGGTTCGCCCAAGGCGCGCCTGCAAGTGGCGGGGAGCCTGCTGGCGGGGTTCGAGGGCAATGTGATCGATCCCACGGCCACGTCCTCCGCGATTGCGGGCGGCGGTCAGGACAATTTAATCAATGCGGTTTATTCGCCGCGCGCCTTTATCGGGGCCGGGGAGGGCAACCGCATCATGCCGGGCTGCGAAGGCGCGATGATTGGCGGCGGGTTGTATAATTCCGTTTCAAATGATGCCCTTCAGTCCATGGTCCTCGGCGGCTATGGAAACACGGCTTCCGGCCAATACAGCCTGGTGAGCGGGGGCTTTTACAATGAAGCCCGAGGCGTGGGGGCCACCGTCCCCGGCGGCGCCTACTGTCTGGCCTCCGGACCCTATTCCTGGGCGGGCGGATTCTCCGCCGTGGCGTCCCATGCGGGGGCCTTTGTCTGGGCGGATTCGCAATCGGGGTATTTTACATCGATCGGGGCCGATAGCTTTAATGTCCGGGCGCAGGGCGGCGCCGATTTTGCCACGGCGGGAGCCTTGGCCACGTTCGGCGGGCCCTTGCGCGTGAACGGAACCACGGTC
Organism: Verrucomicrobiia bacterium; assembly: GCA_035551475.1. Taxonomy (GTDB): domain Bacteria; phylum Verrucomicrobiota; class Verrucomicrobiia; order Limisphaerales; family Palsa-1400; genus DASZMX01. The sequence goes on along the minus strand of DASZMX010000024.1, from coordinate 8,622 downwards.
GCAGGCGGATCTGAGAACGCGGTTGATCCCACGGCGGTTTTCTCCAGCATCGGCGCGGGCGGGCAGCCGGGATTTGGCAACCGGATTTTTGGCAGCACCTCGTTTATTGCGGCGGGGAACGCCAACACGATTTCCTCGAACGTGAACAACTGCTTTATCGGGTCCGGTTATAACAATAAAGTTTCCTCCCTGGCGTCGTGCATCGGATCGGGCAATTTCAATAGTGTTGGAGTCAACTCAAGTTTTGGGGTCATTGGCGGCGGCCTGGACAATGTGATCGGAGACAATGCCACCTATGGAACCATCGGCGGCGGAAACAACAACGAAGTTGATTCGACTGAGGGCACGGTCGCGGGAGGGTATTTCAACTCGGCCGTGCATGCGGCCGCCACCGTGGGCGGCGGCACTTTGAACGAGGCCAATTCGCCCGGAACCGTCGTCTGCGGCGGCAGCAACAATATCGCCGGGGATGATTTTTCGATCGTGGCCGGCGGAATCAACAATAGCGTTTTTGGCGAATGCGGTTTCGCCGCCGGCGATAACGCCAGCATTTTCAGCTCGCATGCCTTCGCTTGGGGCGACGGCTCCGCCGAGACGGATGCTGTCTTGGATAATTCCTTTGTCGTTCGCGCCAGCGGTGGATTCTATTTGTACTCCAGTTCGGGAAACCACGGCGTCGAACTCAACGCCGGCAGCGGTTCATGGGCTTCGCTCAGTGATCGCCACTCCAAAAGGAACCTCGTGCCCGTCAACCCCACTGCCGTCCTGGACAAGGTCGCCGCCCTGCCTCTGAGTTCCTGGAGTTACAAGACCGAGGGCGAAGTCCGTCATATGGGGCCCATGGCCCAGGACTTTTACGCCGCGTTCGGCACCGGCTCGGACGACCAGCACATCACTGACTTGGACGAAAGCGGAGTCGCGCTGGCGGCTATCCAGGGCCTGAACGCCAAACTCAAGCAAAAGGACGACGAAATTCAGAGTCTCAAGGAAAAACTCGACGCCTTGACTGCCGTGGTCGGCCAACTCGCGGCCGCCCGCCAACACCATTAGTAAGATTGGCGCCAGCCGCCGCCGCCCGGATGGGCGTTGAGCTAAGAACGCGGCCCGGCTTTTCGCCGAAAAATTTCCCATCCCTATGCTTGACCTTCGGCGTCTCCGGCCGAAGGGCGTGCGGCTCTTTCCCGACTAGGGGATAACTGCGAAGCTTTTTTCTACAATTTCGCGAAACCAGCCTGCTTTGGCCTAGGTTCGTGAAAAATACTTCTATAAGTGGAACCGTGTCCATAACAGGGTAACACCCTCCGTTTTGTTTCTGCTTTCCTTAGCGCGTCAGTATGGAAACAAAACTGAGGCTGGGAATGAGGGATGAGACGCTAAAGCGGCGCCGCCCTTTTACTTTCAACCCGCAAGCTTGCTCTCTGGGCTCCAGCCATCCGGCCTCCTTCCCTGCCGGGCGCTCATCTCCGGGCTTGCGGGCTTCTTTACACTTACTATGAACCTTTGGCAACGACTCAAGCTAGCCGGTAACATTGTCAAAAGCGGAGCGCCGTTTCCCTTCAATAGGATTACTCCCTATGACACCACTGGCGGCGAGCCTTTGTGTCATCCCTACAAACAAAGCGCCTGGGTGCAGCGCGCAATCAAGAAAATCTCGGGGCCTATCAGCGCGGTGGATTTGGAGTTCTACCTGGATGGGCAGGTTTATCGCGACGCCGCGTTGGAGGCGTTCTGGGCCCACCCAGCCGTGGACGGCGCCGGCGCCATGAGTCGCGCGGATTTCATCGAGGCTTCGGTCGGCTGGCTGAAATTGGAGGGGGAATTTTTTTGGATCATGGATGATTCGTGGCTCATGCCGTTTCCCGCCGGGGGTAACGTGTCGCCGCTGATTGTCGCCCGCCCGGATCACATGCGGCACATTGTCAAGCATGGGCAGATCACCGGCTGGGACTATGTGGCGGGCGGCGGCGAGCATGTCGTCCTGCTTCCCGAGCAGGTGATCCACGGCAAGATGTGGAATCCCTACGACCGTTTTCGCGGCTGCTCGGAAATGCACGCGGCGCGCGACGCGGCCGAAAGCGATTTCATGGCCGGCAAGTTCAACAAGAACCTCATGGCCAACAACGGCGACCAAGGGGTTTTTGTCGTCGCCAAGAACGGCCTGCCGTCCGACGGCCAGCGGCAAATGATCATTGATCAACTGCGCGAAAAACGGGAACTCTCGCAACGCGGGCAATTTCGCGCGGTGTTCCTGGCGGGCGACGTGGAAATCCAGGATGCGCGGGTGCGCGTCCCGGACCAGGCGTTCATCAACATTCGCCTGGAAAATCGGCACGAGATCTACATCGCGCTGGGCGTCCCGCCTTCCATGGCGGATGTGCGGGCCAGCTATTCGATTGGGAGCGCGAGCGATTGGTTCATGCTCATCACCGAGACCTGCATGCCCACCGGCGAGCGCCTCGCCCAGGCCATCAGCCACGCGGCGCGCCGGCAAACCGGCCGGCCCTTGCGGGCTTCATTTGACTGGGATGAGCACCCCGTCATGCAGGCCGTGCGCCGCGAACGCGCCGACACCGCGCAAAAGTATTTCCAGATGGGCGTGCCGATGCGCGCCTTGAACGACTACCTGGCGCTTGGCTTGCCAGCGTTCCCCGGCTGGGAAAAGGGCTATCTGCCCGCGAAGCTCACCACCATGCAGTAATCACACTTAATCCTAAACAACTATGACCGAAGAACAGTTCCATGACTCGATCCTCAAAGGGGTCCGCCAGCTCGATGAAAAAATCGACCGGGTTGAAACCGCCAACGAAACGCTGCTGCAAAATTACGAGCAGCTCGGCCAGGAAACGCGCCGCGCGCTGGAGGACATGACCCACCTGAAGAACACCGCCAATGACCACGCGCGCGTCCTGCAATCGATCCAGAAACTGCAATCCTGCCTGCGCACCGAAGCGCGCGCCAGCGGCCTGGATCCCATCCAGCGTCTGTCGCAGGACGAGCGCAAACGCGGCCTCCTCAACGCCGCGGTCCGCGCCACCATGTGCGACAACGACTCCGAATACAAACGCTTCGTCGCGCCCATTCTCAAGGCGATTGGCGAAGACGCGGGCGAAGGCTCTACGCTGATTGTCGCGCAGTTGTTCCGCGAAATCTACGACACGCTCGCGCAGTATGGCGATTGGGCCACGCTCGGCGTGCGGCGCCTGGGAACCAAGGTGACCAATTTCCCCGTGAAAACCGCCCGGGTGGTGGCCAACTGGATCACGACCGAGGCGGCGCCGATCAGCGACGACGCCAACGAAACCGGCACGACCATGACCTTGACCGTGCTGCCCAATGCGGTGCTCTTGAATGTTTCGCGGCAATTGATCGAGGACAGCGAATTCGACGTGACGTCGGTCGTGATGGAGGATTTTCAGCAAGCCTTTAACCTTCGTCTTGACACCGCCGCGTTTGTGGGCAGCGGCACCAATGGCAACACCGCCGCGGATGGCGGCTTCACCGGCCTGTTCACCGGCGGCACGCCCGCCCCGGCGGCCGCCGGCAACACCAGCGTGGAAGGCCTGGATTTCGACGACGTGCTGCGCTGCCTGACGACCGTGGCCCCCGTGGTGCTGAAGCGCAAACCGTGCTGGTGGGTTCATCCGCAAATCCTGGCGCGCCTCATGTCGGTCAAAGACCACAATGGACGCCCAATTTTCCTCGGCGCCCTCGAGGCGCCCAGCTATGGCGCAATTGGCACGATCCTCGGCTACCCGGTGATTCCCGTGATGGCCGCGCCGAATGTCGATGGCCCGGGCGCCGCGGTGGCGGCCTTTGGCGATCGCAACGGCCAGGTTGTCGGCATCCGCGACGACTTTGTGTTTGAAGCCAGCGATCATTATCGCTGGAACACGCTGGAACGCTCGTTCCGCGCCTATGGCCGCGCGGCGACCGGCACGCGCCGCGCGGACGCGTTCTCCATCCTGACGACGGCGGCGCGGTAACTCCCACCATTCATCTGACAGAACCTATGAAATTGAAAACATTGATTCCAACCTTGTTGCTCGCGGCGGGCTTGCAGCGCACGGCCTGCGGGCAGCAGTACGGAGCGGCGGCAACGCTCATTCCCAACAACATCATCCTGACTAACGGCACGCTGACCTCCATTGTGTCGAACTACAATTCCTACGCCAGCCTGGCGAAGTATCAGGAGTTCAACCTCGCCCTGCAATTCAAGCTGGTGGCGGCGGGCAATGGGCCGGTGGCCTTCACCTGGACGACCAGCGACGACGGCACGAATTGGGCCACGTCCGGCGCCGGCACGGGCACGATCACCCTCAACGCCAATGGCACGACCTTCGTGAATTTCAACACGAATTTCTACATCGGCAGCGCGGGCTACTTCAGCATCACCAACATCGCCGGCGCGACCAATAACGCGACGACGAACCTTTCGGCCGTCGTTTGGATCAAGCCCAAGCGCAACGGCTAGAGCGGTGGGGCGCGCACCTCCCGCGCCCGACCCGCGCGCCGGCGGCGCTTGGCAGATGAAACCGCCGGCGCGCTTTTTAAAAAACACTATCACGCCATGAACATAGGCTTAGGAAATCTCACGGAATTGAAGGGGCAGCTTTTGGCGGCGTCGCTGCGGAGCGACACCAACTATGACAACGTCATCGCCGCCATTGGCCAGGGCGTGGCCGCGCAGTTCGATCACTATTGCAATCGCAAGCTGGCGCGCCTCCAGAACGACACCGACCAATTCCGCGCCGACCGCCGCCACTATTATCTGCCGCGCTATCCGGTGGAGTCGATCAGCCAATGCCAGCGTCAGGACACCTTGACGCAGGGTTGGGCAACCTTGGCCGTGACGGATTTGATTCAGCAATGGAACTTGCATATCGGCTACATCGCGTTCGGCGCGACGCAAGGCGACGAGTTCTCGCAATTGCTCGTGACCTACACCGGGGGATTTTGGTTTGACACCAGCGAGGACGGTTCGCAAACGCTGCCGGTCGGAGCATCGCCGCTGCCCGCCGACTTGAAGTTCGCCTGGTATTTGCAATGCCAGAACGTCTGGCGGCAGTGGGACAAATTGGGCAACCAAATCGCCGAGGCGCCGGAAGGGCAAACCGCGGGACAAACGCTGCAATTGGCGCCGGCGGTCAAGGAATTGCTCGATGAACACCGGAGATTGTTCGCGAGCTAACGCAAGGATCACATGAGCGATTTACTTCTTACTTTGCAGCAGGACCTCGTGGACAAGTTGAATAGCGAAGCCGCCTTTTATTATGTGCCGGCCGTGTCGTGGCGGAAACAGGTCATCCGCCAGGAGATCGAGCGGCGCCTGCCGCACTTGCTCGGGAAAAACGGGCGCAAAGGCTGCGGGATGGTGGTCAACATGCCGCGCCTGGAGGCCATCCAGCCGAACCTCGCCGCCCCCCAAGGCGATGTCCTGGCAAGCATTGACGTGGTGGAGCAGCCCGAGCTGAATTTCAACGCCGGCGGGACGATGGTGACGGCGGAGGAAATCGCGCGCGCGGTGCGGCGGGCGCTGCATCAATTTGCCATCGAGGGAAAAATTCTTCTTTACCAGGACAAAAAGGCAATCGAGCCGCTGGACGATTTGAAATTTCCCGGTTGCCTCGGCTACCGCGTGCATGTGCGCGGGCGCATGGCGGAATTGCCCCAGGCCAAATGCGTGATCCCCGCCATTGCTGAGGCGGTTGGGACTGTTTCTTTGACAACCACGGATGGCGGCGCGGCGATTTATTACACGGTGGATGGGACTTTTCCCGGAACGTCCAATGCGGCCGCTCTGCTTTATGGCGGGCCGTTCGCGGTCAGCGCCGGGACCATCGTGCGTTGGGCTGCGTATAAAACGGGATTTCTCGGCAGTGACGCGGCGCAGGCCGTCATCAGTTAGACCCATTCAACATTATGAGCATCAATCGTTCAACTTTGACGCGGGGGCCGGCTTACGCGTCGTTCAACTCCGCCAGCTTTCATTTCAGCGGCGATTCCAAAATCGAACTGGCGCCCGTGACGCAGGAAGTGCGGGCGGCGCTCTACGGCAAAATCGACGAAACCGTCAGCGATCTTCTTGTCAAATGCACGGGAACGCCGGTGACGTGGACTTCGTTGGCGGTGTTGTTTCCTTGGGTGAGCCCGTCGATTGGCCAGCGGTTGTTTGGCGACAGCGACAAGCCGCTCGTGTGGGCGAGCAACAATGGGGATGTGCTGACGGTGGCGAACGCGGCTGTGACGAAGATGCCGGATTTGACGCTCGGCGTGGAGAAGGATGCGCTGGGGCCGATGGAATTCACCGGCCTCGTGGCCAACGGCGCCGATCCCGAAGCGGCGGGCAGTTATTACGCCATTGCGACGGGGCAATCGTTCACCGCGCCCACGTTGGATGTGACGAAGCTGACGCGCCAACGCTACACCGCGGCGTGGGGATCGTTGGCCGGCTTTGGCAATTTCCAGGCGCAGGAACACTGGACGATCAGCCATGAGTTGGAGCTGGCGCCGGTGAAAATCCAGGGGCGCACCGTGGACATGACGGTCGTTTCCTATCGCTGCCTCGCGAAATGCAAACCGGCGGAGCCGACGCTGGCGAACATTGATGCGGCGCTTTTGATCCAAGGGACGGGCGCCAAACACGGGCGGCGCCTGAGCGCGAATGCGGCCGATCTGGTGATTACGGGGCAAAATCTCGTTTCCATCACGCTGAAAAATGCCGCGCTGAAGACGGCGGGTTTCGTGTTCGGCGGCAAGCCGCTGCGCAATGGCGAATTGGGCTGGGTCAGTTCCTGGGTGAGCGCGGCCACGCCGCAACAAGGCGCCATTTTCGCCTAAGGCCGATGAAGATCACGATCACAGGCGCAGGCTTGCAGGCGTTTTTGCTGGCGGACGACGCGGCGGGCGTGCTGGAAGGGTCGGGCTGGCCGCAGGGCGCGGGTGGCCAGGTGCGCGACGGATTTTTGAACCAGCACGAGCGCAAAATCCAATCCGCCGACCTGGCGCGCGCGCCGTATCGCACGAACACGCCGCGCTTCAACCTGGAAAACCGGCTGGAATTCGTGGTGGAGCGCAGTTTTTCCACCACCGCTGGCTGTCAACTATTCATCGCGCAGCACCCGGGGCAGATTCCAGCGCAGGGGCTCTTGAACGTGGCGCATCAGGCCGCGGACGGCGTGGTGAATCTTTATTTGAAAAACGCGGTGGTGCAATGGGCCAAATGCCGCCGCCAAACGGGCGTGACGTGCCTCTTTCAATATTTGGTCCGCGGCAACTCCGATTGGTCCACCAACGCACTCTAATTCTATGGCAGCCTTTAAACCGGTTCCTATTCGCATCCTCTGCGACATCGCGGCCAAAACCGCGCCGCCCACGCTGACCGACGCCAACACCCTCGCGCTGCCGATGTTCACGCGCGGCGATGACATCGAGATCGACATCGCCATCGCCAAGCTCGGTTCCATCGTGACCGACGTGTCCGGCATCGCCGCCGTCACGGCGCAGGTTTTTGCCTCCGCGAGCGATGGGAGCGGGCCGAGCATGGCGGCGACGGTGAGCGCCGCGGCGATCAACCAGACGTTGAACCCGGCCAATTGGACGGCGGGCACGGACCAGCACGCGGCGTTTATTTTCGGCAACACGCAGACGGCGCTTGATCTGGGCGGCGCGCCGCAAAAAAGTTTTTGGCTGCGGCTGTTTGCCACCACCAACGACACGCCCGCCAAGATCATTACGCTCGATGAAGGAGCCATTATTATAAATGACGGGCCGTTGTCGGTGATTTCGTCGGCGCCGGGCGGCGGTTTCCGCATGTTCACCGATCCGGCCACCGGCCGTCTCGTGGCGCAATTGCTGTGCGACGACGGTTTTTACCACACTCTCGCCGGCCAAACCACCGGCGGCGTCCTTCGACTCACCCTCAGCGACATCGGCTACTAATCATGAAACGCATCCTCCTTTCAATCATCCTGGGATCAGCCTCGTTCACCCTCGCGGCGGCCACGCTCGTGCCGATCATGGAGAACACCAACGGCGCGCTGACCGGCGGCGACACGAATTTTTTCGTGGTCAATTCCAACAAATTAAACGCCGCGGTGGCCGCGCATGGCGGCGGGCAAAATTTTGGCGTGAACTTCACCACCAATGGATCTTCCCAGGTGGTGCTCGCGCCGAATGTGAGCGTCACTTCCATGACGCTGGATGCGCCGACGGGCAACGCCGTGCTCAACATGATCGCGGAGGGGCCGGGCAGCACCAACCACATCTTTTTGAATCCATCTGGATTTATACATGACGCTGATGTGCTGACCACCGGGCAGTTTCGCGGCAATGGCGCGGGGTTGACCAACATCGCTTTTGCTGCGGTGACCAGTCTCGGCACGGCGGCGCATTCCAACGCCACGGCTTTTCAGCGGTCGGCCACCGGCCTGGACAGCTTCACCAACACCGCCGCGGTCGGCGCGGATGGCAATGGCTACACCTATTTCAAGAGCGCGGCAGGTCTGCAAATCACCCCTTCCGATTCAGACGGCGGGTACACGTTTTGGAACAACTTGCCAACCGATGAAGCGGCGATTGGCTTCACGGTGCCGAATTCGAATTACTGGAATTTCGAGGGGCCGG
>DASZMX010000023.1:0-12591 GCA_035551475.1 Verrucomicrobiia bacterium | reverse complement strand
CCGGGCAAATTCTCTCACCTCCGCCGGGGAGAGGCCGTTGGGTGTGTTTAGGAAATCGATTTCAAGTTCTTCGCCTCGGATTTGGACCACTATTTTACCCGAGTTCGCCGTGTTTTCGGAAGGCGCCGGAAAAAACGGCGCTGCGTTCAGCTCCCGGCTGCACTTGAGCACGTCAGTCTGATCGCCCAGAACATCGAGGTCGAAACTGGTGTAAGGTCGCAATTCCGTCCAAGGCGCTTCCTCCTGTTGGTATTTCTCCGCCCAAAGGTTTATCGCTTGCCCGCCAATGATGACCGCGTTTGTCTGTGAAAGCGCTTGAAGAGCGGGCCTTATTTCGGAAGGGCTGAATTTTCGTTTCATTCATCCTCAGTCGGCAAAGCCTCCTCGCCTTCCTGAAACTCAAATTGGGAGGCGTGGGGAAGAGCCCGGTTCCGCTCCTGTAATTCTTGGGCCCGCCCCAAGGCAACTTCGGCGGCGTCGGCCCTTCGGCAGGCTGCTTTGAAGCGGCTGCGATCCTTGGGGCTATAGAGTCCTATGCGCCGTTTTTGTTCCTCGGTAATCATCGAATTTTGTCTCGTTTGAATTTACCCCTTCCATGCGCTTCTCTCAATGACTTTCGGGAGGGCGATCTTATGGACGTGAACGTCCTGCTGGCCTGGTTATCGTGAATTGACGCGCGTTCTAAAATCAGCCTAAATTTAAACTCATGAAGACGTGCATCCTGAGCCGGTCAGGAGCCCGTTGCCTTACGTTGGTCACACCCCATAATAGCTTGAGCCTTTGGGTGATTCACGGAACTAGTTTGTGATCTACTATCGCCGTGCGAGGAATTAATCTGTCTCGAACGCGGGTTGATGGGCGGCGCGATTTGCCGCGCATTAGGCAACGCCGGATGGAGCAGCCTCCTGAGTCGTCGGAATAAAATTGTATGAAAGGCATTATTTTGGCCGGCGGCGCCGGGTCGCGTTTGTTTCCGCTCACGCTGGTGGCGAGCAAGCAATTGCAGCCCGTGTATGACAAGCCGATGATTTATTATCCGCTCACGACGCTGATTGAAAACGGCGTGCGCGAACTCTGCCTCATTTCCACGCCGCACGATCTGCCGCGGTTCCGCCAGCTTTTGGGCGACGGCCAGGCGTGGGGCTTGTCGATTGATTATCGCGAACAGGCGCGGCCCGCCGGCATCGCCCAGGCTTTCTTGATCGCGGAATCGTTCATTGGGTCCGATCCGGTGACGCTGATTTTGGGCGACAATATTTTCTACGGCGCCGACGGATTCAAAAAGGCCTTCGCCGAGTTCGAGGGCGGGGCGACCGTTTTTGGCTATCATGTGCAGGACCCGGAGCGTTACGGCGTGATTGAGTTCGACGCGGAGGGGCGCGCGATTTCGATCGAGGAAAAGCCCAAGGCGCCGCGCACCCATTACGCGGTGCCGGGCTTGTATTTATATGACAACAGCGTGGTGCAAATCACCCGCGACTTGCAGCCGTCCGCGCGCGGCGAATTGGAAATCACCGACGTGAATGTCGCTTACATGCGGCGCCGGCAATTGCGCGTGCATCGCCTCAGCCGCGGTTTCGCGTGGCTGGACGCCGGCACGAGCAGCAGCCTGCACGAAGCCTCCGCCTACGTGCAGACCATCGAGAAACGCCAGGGCATCAAGATCGGCTGCCCGGAGGAGGCCGCCTATCGCCGCGGCTTTATTAATGCCGCGCAGTTGGATAAAGTGGCGGGGCAAATGCCTAATTGCGAATATCGCGATTATTTGCGCACTGTATTGGAAGAGCGAACGAAATGATTGTTTTACTTGGCAGCACCGGATACGTCGGCCAGCAGTTTGCGGACGAACTGCAACGCCGCGACTGGCCGTTTGTCGCGCCCAAGCGCGCCCAGACGGATTACACGCGCTTTGATGTCCTGCGGAAGTTCCTCGCCCAGACCAAACCGGAATTCCTGATTAATGCCGCCGGCTACACGGGCAAGCCTAATGTGGATTCCTGCGAGATTCATCGCGCCGACACTTTGCAGGGCAACACTCTTTTCCCGGCCATGCTGGCGCATGCCTGCGAGTCCCTGGACATTCCTTTCGGCCACGTTTCGTCTGGCTGCATTTACACGGGCGCGAAGATTTTGCGCGACGGCAATCTCGCCGTGGAAGCCGACCTGGTGCGCCCGGCGGTGCGCGCCGTCCTCGAGAAAGATCCCGGCGCCTTGCGCGGTTTCACGGAGGAGGACGAGCCCAATTTCAGCTTTCGCCGCCCGCCGTGCAGTTTTTACAGCGGCACGAAGGCGCTCGGCGAAGAGAATGTCCACGGTATTGGCCGCAATTATATCTGGCGCCTGCGCATCCCTTTCGACGAACAGGACAACCCGCGCAATTACCTCAGCAAAGTCCAGAATTACTCCAAGGTTTACGACAACATTAATTCGCTGTCGCATCGCGCCGATTTTGTCGCCGCCTGCCTCGATCTCTGGGCCCGGCGCGCGCCGTTCGGCATTTACAACGTGACCAATCCCGGGTTTGTCACCACGCGCCACGTCATCAGCCTGATTCAGGAAATTTTGCGCCCGGCGCGGCCCTTTGAGTTTTGGGCCAGCGACGAGGAATTCTATCGCGTCGCCGCGAAAACGCCGCGCAGCAATTGTGTGCTTGACACATCCAAACTGACCGGCGCGGGCGTTCAAATGCGGCCGGTCGAGGAAGCCTTGCGCGCCTCGCTCCAGGCCTGGAAACCGCTGGCCGTATGAATTTGCTTGTCACTGGCGGGGCCGGGTTCATTGGATCGAACCTCGTTCATCATATCATTGACAAGCCCGAGGTGGCGCGGTTGGTCGTGCTCGACTGCCTCACTTATGCGGGCCATCCGGAGAATCTGGAGCGCGTGGCGCGCCACCCCAAATACGCGTTTGAGAAAGTCGATCTGCGCGACAAAAACGCCACCTTTGCCGCGCTCGAAAAGCACGCCATCACCCACGTCCTGCATCTCGCCGCCGAATCGCATGTGGACCGTTCCATCACCGGTCCCGGGGATTTTATTCACACGAATATTGTGGGCACGTTCAATCTTCTGGAAGCGGCGCGTTCCCTGTGGCAGGGCGCGTCCGGCGCGCGCCGCTTTCATCATGTGTCCACCGACGAAGTTTATGGCAGCCTGGGAGCCACCGGGTTTTTCACGGAAACCACGCCCTATGCGCCCAATTCGCCGTACTCCGCGAGCAAGGCGTCCAGCGATTTATTGGTGCGCTCCTATCATCACACCTACGGCCTGCCGGTCGTTACCACCAATTGCTCCAATAATTACGGACCGTATCAATTTCCCGAAAAACTCATCCCGGTCATTATTGAAAGCGTCTGCCGCCGCCGCCCGATTCCGGTGTATGGCGACGGCATGAACGTGCGTGACTGGCTCTATGTGCGCGACCATGCGGAGGCGTTGTGGCAAGTATTGACGCGTGGAGCCGAAGGCGAGACCTATAACGTCGGCGGCCACAATGAATGGGCCAACCTGCGCATCGTGGAGCTTATTTGCGATCTCATGGATGAACTGGCGCCGCACCTGGGCGGGGGTTCCCGGAAATTGATCACCTTCGTCAAAGACCGCCCCGGCCATGACCGCCGTTACGCCATCGACGCCGGGAAAATCCAGCGCGAACTCGGCTGGACGCCGGCGCACACTTTCGAGACCGGCATTCGCGAAACGATCCAATGGTATTTGGATAATCAGGACTGGGTCAAACGTGTCCATCACAAGCCTTAAACCGTGAGCATCGAACTTAGGAAAATTCAAAAACGTTACGGCCAGACTGCGGCCCTGGATGACGTCAGCTTTCTCGTCAATGACGGCGAATTGGTGGCGCTGCTCGGCCCCAGCGGCGGCGGCAAAACCACCGCTCTGCGCATCATTGCCGGCCTGGAAAATCCGGACGGCGGCAAAATCCTCATTGGCGGCGTGGAGGTCAATGACAAGCCCGCCCGCCAGCGCAATGTGGGGCTCGTTTTCCAGAATTACGCCCTGTTCCAGAACATGTCGGTGTTCAAAAACATCGCCTTTGGCCTGCGCATCAAGAAATGGGACATCGAACGCATCCGCGCCCGCGTCGGCGAACTGCTCGAATTGCTCGAGTTGAAAGGCTTGGACAAGCGTTATCCGCACCAGCTTTCCGGCGGCCAGCGGCAGCGGGTGGCCATTGCCCGGGCGCTGGCGGCCAAGTCGGATGTTCTTTTGCTTGATGAACCGTTCGCGGCCGTGGACGCGCAAATCCGCCAGGAATTGCGCCAATGGCTGGTGCGTCTGCACCAGGAGCTGAAGCTCACGACTGTCTTCGTCACGCACGATCAGGAGGAGGCCATGGAAGTGGCTGACCGGATTGTGATTTTTTCCAAGGGCCGGCTGGAGCAGGTGGGCACGCCGCAGGAAGTGTATGAGCAGCCGCGCAATGAATTTGTCGCGCGCTTCGTCGGCGTCCTGAACGTGCTGGAGCTCGAAGTCAAAGACGGCAAGGCCCGCTGTCAGGAGCTGGAATTTCCCGCCCACAACCTTTCCGACGGCCAGACCATGCGCATTGGTTTCCGCCCGTATGCGGTCCAGGTCTCGCCCGACCCGCAGGAATGCCGCTACCGCGCCGTGTTGCGCCGGACCTATTTCCTGGGCGTCATGCTCCGTTTGGAATTGGTTTTGCCGAGCGGGTTGGTGGTGCGGTCGCGGATCAGTAAAGAAGATTATTCGCGGCTGGGCCTGGCCGATGACCAAACCGTTTCACTGCAAATCAAAAATTACCGCATCCTCTCCACCCAGAACGAAACCGGCGCCGAAGTTTCCGCCGTGTACGACTTGGAGCCCAAGTCGCCAGCGTAAAACGTGTCGTAAACCTTTACACAATTCGGCCCTGTTTGTGTGACAAGAGGGGGCTGGATTTTGGTGATGTTCTGAATCCCGCCGCGTGCGGTAGCAATTGCGCGGCAAATACTTTCGCAACTCGCTCCGCCCCATTGCCGCGCCTTCCTCCGCCCTCATTCAAGAATGGCACGCGGCTTGCAACAATGAAAATCAGTGAAGACAACCATGGTATGATTCTGCTGCTTGGGGCTAGTGGATATTTCGGAAAAACCTTCGCCAACGAACTTCGTCGGCGCGGTCGCTCGTTTATTCCTCTGACGCGGGAAGCTTTTGATTATACGCGCTTCGATTTTCTTTTCGATTACCTGCGCACGATGCGCCCGGCGTTCGTGATCAACGCCGCCAGCTATTGCACCGATCCCTCGGAAGGCCCGGAGGATTTGGACCGCGAAAAGGCGATGTCCGTCAATGCCCTGCTCCCGCAAATGATTTCCCGGGTCTGCCTCATGACCAAGACGCCGTGGGGTCACGTTTCTTCGGGCTCCATTTATTCCGGCCTCAAAGTTTTGGAGCATGGCCGCTGGCGCCAGGAAAAAGACTCCACCAAACCCGGCCTGGCTGATTTGCCCGCCGCCAGCATCGCCGGCTTTAACGAGACCGACGAACCCAATTTCTCCTTTCGTTTTCCGCCGTGCGATTTTTACAGCGGCACCAAGGCCCTCGCCGAGGAAGCCATTCGCGAAATCGGCGAGTGTTACATCTGGCGTTTGCGCGAACCCTTCAATGAGCGCGATGAAGCCTGCAATTTCCTGGCCCGCTTGAAATCTTCCGGCGTGCGCGGGCTGAATTCTTTCTCTCATCTGGAGGACAGCGTCCGGGCCTGCGTCGATCTCTGGGAATATCACGCTCCGTTTGGCATTTATAACGTCGTCAATCCCGGGCCCCTGCACGTGGACGCCATCGCGCAGCGTCTGCACGGCATTGTCCAGAGCAACCGCTTCGCCTGGATTGGGCGCGATCAAGCCGCGCGTCCGGCGTTGCGCGGCCTGCGGTCCAATTGCGTGCTCGATGCCTCCAAGCTGCTGAAAGCCGGCATCCGCATGCGCCCCGCGACGGAGGCGTTGGACGACGCCTTGGATCGTTTGGAGACGACCCACTGCGGTGTCCGCGCCACCGAGGCTGTGCATCACGCCTCGGCCTGAGCCGCGATAAGAGTTTGCAATTCCTGCCGCCTGCCGGTTTAATCCCGGTTGACAAGCGCATATCGTGTATCCTCTCGCCAGACAACAGCGCGGTTACGGGCAGCGGCTGGGCGCCTTGCTCTTTCTGCTGCCTTTTTCAGTCCTGGCCCAATCTGCCTTAACGCCTCCGCCGGCCGGTTTTGGCGGCGTGGACACCCAGTTGCCGGCCTCCTCGACCAACCAGAATCTGGTCCCGAACATCGTGCCCTCACCGGAGCCTCCGGAGCTGCCGGCGATCTTTCATTGGAACCAGTTCGATTTTCGGCCGCACCTGCTTTATCGCTTTGTCTATGCCGATGGCCTGCAATCCAGCCCCGGCAACAAGCCCAAGACGACGATCAACGAAGTTTATGCCGGCGCCACGCTGGCCTGGGGAAAAAACTGGACGCTCGATTACACTCCCACGCTCCGTTACTATTCCAGCCCGCAATTCCAGGACGGCCTCGACCAGTCCATTGAGCTGGATGGCGCCGCGCAGGTGGGCGATTGGGCCTTTAACCTGAAACAAAGCTACACCGACACCACGCAGCCCCTGGTGGAAACGGGCCTGCAAAGCGAGCAGGAAACATACTTGACAAGTTTGGTCGGGACCTGGGCCATGAATTCCGCCCTGAACTTGCAGGTGGGTTTGATTCAAAACCTGCGTTACGTCACCGGCTTTCAAAGCCTGGAGGAGTGGAACACGCCCGATTGGCTCGATTACCGGCTCAATCCGCAGCTCACCGTGGGGTTGGGCGTCACCCTGGGTTATGATGCGCTGGGGGCCAGCCCGGCGGAGTCTTTCGAACAAGGCCAGGGCAGGTTGACCTGGAAGCCGGGCGACAAATTAACGCTGCAAATGAACGGCGGCATTGAGGAACGGCAGTTGGGCGGCGGCGCGCCGGATTTGGTCAGCCCGATTTTTGGCCTCGAAGTCACCTACCAGGCGCTGGAGCATACGCGCGTGGATTTGCGGGTCAGCCGCACGGTGAGCCCCTCGGTGTTTCAAGATCAGGTGCTCACCACCACCTCGGTCAACGGCTCCATCGTGCAGGATATTTCGCGCAAGCTCACCGCCGAGCTGGATGGCGTGTATATCAACCGTCCCTTTCAAAACACGGCCCTGGTGCCGTTGCTCGGCCCCTACACCAACACCGCCGCCAATCAGGCCGTCAGTCCGGTGCCGGTTTCCATCCTCTCCACCACGCGGGAAGATAATAATTGGGAATGCACGGTGCGCCTGCGCTGGGCGGTTATTCCGCGCGGCACAGTTGAAGTTTTTTATTCCCTGAGTGAAAATTCCTCCGGGTTGTCCAACTTTAAGTATTCCAGCACGCAGGTTGGATTTTCTCTCGGATACCGGTTTTGAGCGACCCCGGGTGTCCATGGTTTCGAGTAACTATGATTGATTCATCTGAACGCGTTTTGTCAGGTCAGTTGAAACGCTTCGCGATTTTTGCCGTCCTGCTTGCCCTCTGTTTTGCCGTCCCGCTTTGGCAATTGATCCGCTTTTCCCTGCATAGCGCCTTTTTTTCCTACGTGCCGCTGGTGCCGTTTATCAGCGGCTATCTTCTGCGCGTGAATCGGTCGAAAATTCCGGCGCCCGCCTCGCCGAACGCGCTCGGGATGGCCCTGTCGGCCGCGCTCGGCCTGGGCTTTTTGGGATGGAACCTTTATCTGGCGCATGCGGGCGGCCTCGAAACCACCGCGCATCTCGCTCTCACCACGGCGTCGTTCCTCTTTTTCCTGCTGGCATCCGCCTTCTATTTCTTCGGCTCGAACGTCCTGGCTTCGATGGCGTTTCCCATCGCGTTCCTGATTTTTTTCATTCCGCCCCCGCAATTTCTGCTTGATCCGGTGGTGTCTTTTTTTCAGCACACCTCGGCTTGGGCGGCCGTCACGATGATTGGAATTTTTACGCCCGTGATATCCGACGGTTTGGAAATGCGCGTGCCGGGAATCACGTTGATGGTGGCGCCGGAATGCAGCGGGATTCACTCCACGATGGTGCTGTTGATGACCAGTTTGTTGGCGGGGTATATGTTCCTGCGCTCGGGCTGGCGCCGGGCCGTCCTGGTGCTCATCGTCGCTCCCCTCGCTATTCTGCGCAATGGCTTCCGAATTTTCGTCATCGCGGAATTGTGCGTCCATATCGGACCGCATATGATTGACTCGCCGATCCATCGTCATGGCGGGCCGATTTTCTTCATGCTGTCGCTCGTGCCGTTTTTCATCCTGCTGTTTTGGCTTTGCCGGCAGGAGTCGCCGCGAAAAATACCCGCCGCGACGGAGCCGATTTCCACAAATTTATGATCAACACCAAACGTCTTGCTGCTGTCCTTTGCGTCCTCGCGCTGGTCCTGTGCTGCGGATCGGGCTGCACCCGGAAAAGCCGCCTCGCGCGCCTGACCCGCCAGGCCGATGCGGATTTCGCCGCGGAACATTACGAGAACGCGGAAATCGAATATTCGGATTTGATCCGCGCCCGCATGGACCCGCATTCACTCGGACAGTTGGGCATTATTTACAGCCGCGAAGGCCGCCCGCAAATCGCCTTCGCCTGTCTCAAGAAAAGCAATGATCTCAGCCCCAAGGATCCGCAGGTGAAAACCGCGCTGGCCTTGGTTTACGCCGCGTTGCGTCATTTCCCGGAAGCCTTTAACGAGGCCAAGGAAGTTCTCGTATTGCAGCCCACCAACGGCGAGGCCATGACGGTCTTGAGCGAAACCGCGCTCGCCCCTAAGGACGTCCAGCAGGCGCAATCCTTGTTGCGCGCGCTGCCCAGCCAGCCGGATCGGTTTCCCGAATACCATGTGGCCCTCGCCACCCTGGACGTGAGGCTGCATGACACGACCGCCGCCGAAGCCGAGTTGCGCCAGGCGCTGGCGCGCGATCCAAAATCGCCGGAAGCACACTTCCGCTTAAGCCAGGTTTATTTTCAGCGCACCAACATCGTGGAAGCCACCAATGAAATTAAAACCGCCGCCGCGGATGCGTCGTGGCGCTCCCCCATCCGCCTCAAAGGCGTCGATCTCCAGCTCCAGACCGAAGGCCCGGATGCCGCCCGCAAATCCCTCCTCGAAATCACCTCGCACGCTCCTTATTTCATCTCCGCCTGGGAAGCCTTGATGCGTTTGGATTTTGCCGCGAAAAAGTTGGACGACTGCAAAAAAACGGTCGCCACGATCTTGAGCAAGGATCCGTATAATCTCGATGCCTCGCTCGAAAATGGCTTGATCGCCCTCGCGCAAGGCAACAACGCCGAGGCTGCCACCGCGCTCGAAAAACTCGAGACCCGCGAGCCCAACAGCCCCGAGATAAAATATTACCTGGGCATGACCGCGCTCACGCAGGGCGAGCAGGGCAAGGCGCGTCAATACTTGAATACCGCGCTGCGGCTGAACACCAATTACGCGCAGGCCTCGCTCGTGCTCGCGCAATTGGATATGCGGACGCAGAATGCCGGCGCCGCCGTGCCGCGTCTGGAGCGCCTCATCGCGCAGCAGCCCACCTTGCCGGAGCCGCGCCTCCTCTTGGCCGAAGCTTATGCCATGCAGCAGGAGCCCCAGCGGGCCCTCGCCATTTACCGCCAGCTCACCCAAATGCGCCCGGACGACGCCCGCATGCCTTATTACCTCGGCGTCGCCCTCGCGCAAAACAATGACCTGACGGGCGCCGCCAAAGCCTTCGCGAAATCGCTGGAGTTGTCGCCCGATTTTCAACCGGCCTTAAATCGTCTGGTGGAGGCCGAAGTGGCCGCCAAGCATTTTGACGCCGCGCAGGACATTGTGCAAAAGCGGCTCGATAAAAATCCCAAGGCCGGCAACCTTTACCTGTTGCGCTCCGCCATTTATCGCGCGCAGGACAACAACGCCAAAGCCGAGGAAGCGTTGCATCAGGCCATAGCGGTCGAGCCCGATTTGGTGCAGGCCTACGTTTCGCTGGCCGCGCTGGATCTCGCCAATCACAAGGAGCAGGAGGCGCTCGATCAACTGAATTCCGTCGTATCCCACACCAATGACATCTCAGCCCTCATGTCCCTCGGCGCCCTGCAACAGCAGATGGGCCACTACGAAGCCGCCCGGGACGCCTACGAAAAACTCCTCACCGTCAACCCGCGTTTCCCCGCCGCTTTGAACAATCTGGCTTACCTTTATTCCGAGAATCTCAACGACCTCGACAAGGCTTATACGGATGCCCAAAAAGCCCGCACGCTGCGTCCGCTCGATCCTTACTGCGGCGACACGCTGGGCTGGATTCTTTACAAGCGCGGCGATTACCCGCGCGCGCTGGCCTTGCTGCGCGAAGCCGCCGAGGGCGAACCGGGCGATCCGGAGGTGCAGTATCACCTGGGCATGACGTATTACACGTTGGGCGAAGAAGCGCCCGCCCGCCTCGCGTTGCAGAACACCGTTTCCTCCCTGACGCCCACCCCCGTCAAAGCGGACGCCCAGCGCCGGCTGGCCATTCTCGCGATCAACCCGCAAAATGCTGACAACAAAACAGTCGAGACCCTGGAGCAAGCCCTGAAATCGGATCCCCACGATTCCATCGCCGTCGCGCGCCTGGCGGCGGTGTATGAAGCCCGCGGCTCCTTTGACCAGGCCGCGCAATCCTACGAGCAAGCCCTCAAAGCCAATCCCAAAAACGCCGCGCTCATGGGCCATCTGGCCGCGCTTTACGCCGATCATTTGCATCGCGCCGACGACGCGCTCAAGCTCGCGCGCGCCGCCCACGACCTCAATGGCGATGATCCGCTGGCCTGTTATGTTTTGGGACGGCTCAGCTACGACAAAGGAGATTATAGCTACGCCGTTGCTATTTTGGAGAAGGCCGCCGCCCCGGACAACGCCTCGCCTGAAGCCAGCGCGGCCTTGGCCGTGGCCTATTATGCGGTGGGGAAAGTTTCCGAGGCCGCCGGCGCCATGCAACGCGCCCTGGCCGCCACGCCCGCCGGCCCGGAGCATGAGGCGGACTCCCAATTCTTGACGCTCGTCGGAGCCTGCTCGAGTTTCGCTTCCGCCAAAAGCGCATTGCCGCAAGCCAGCGCCGTTTTGGCGAAGGATGCTCATTTCCTGCCTGCCATGATGGTGCGCGCCTTGGCCGCTGAAGCCGATGGCGATGCCAAAGGCGCCTTGCAGGATAACGACGCCATCGTCGCGCTCTATCCGCAATTTGCGCCGGCCTTGCGCCAATCCGCCATTCTGGCCGCGCGCCTGGGCGACGACGATAAAGCCGCCGCGCTGGCCGACAAGGCGCGCCCCAGTTATCCGAGCGATCCCGAGCTGGCCAAAATCCTCGGACGCGCCGCTTATCGCCACGGCGATTTTTCGCGCTCCGCCCAATACCTTGCGGCCGCCGAAAACGGTTCCGATGCCGAAAGCCTTTATTACCTCGGCATGGATTATTACAAGCTCAAGCGGAACTCGCAGAGCAAGCGCGCGCTGGACAAGGCCCTTTCCCTTAACCTCGCCTCCAATCTCGCGGCGGACGCCAAACGCGCGCTCGGCGAAATGAAGTGAGGCGGCCCGGGTCTTTCTTGACGGTCCCGGCGCGACCCGCTAATAATGGGCGCGCGCGTGACAAACAAATAATCCCACCAGGAGAACAAAATGATTGACACACTCTTCGTCCGGTTCGTCCGCACTCTGGCTCTTCCCGCGTTGGCCGCCGCCGGCGCGCTCCTGGTCGTCACGGGTTGTGAAACGCAGCCTTCCGGACCGCCGCCGTGGGTGACCAATCACGATCAGCCGTCCACCGCCGCCGCGGCTGCCTCGACCAATTCCCTGGTGCTGCATCCGGGTGACAACATTAAGGTCTCCTTCCCCGGCGCGCCCAATATGGACGCCCAAACTGCGATCCGCCTCGATGGCAAAATCAATTTGCCTATGATTGGCGAGCTGACCGCCGCCGGCGTCACCCCCAAGGAATTGGAGCAGGACCTTCTGCGGGTGGCCGGGCCGCAGCTCGTGCTCAAGGAAGTCAACGTCACCGTGCTTTCTTCGGCGTTCGATGTGTATGTCAGCGGCGCGGTGTTGCGCCCGGGCAAAATCACTTCCGACCGGGTGTTGACCCCGCTGCAAGCGCTCATGGAGGCGGGCGTGGATTATCAGAAGGCCAATTTGAAGGCCGTGGAAATCGTGCGCAAGGATGACTCCGGCCAAAGCCACAATTTTAAGCTCAATCTCAAAGAGGTCTTGAAAGGGGAGAAAAGCGACTCGTTCACCCTCAAGCCGTACGACATCATCTACGTTCCGGAACGCTTCAATTGGTTCTGATTCGTCCGCCGTTTTTACCTCGTAGGAACGGCATTCTACCCGGCGTTTTGGCCTTTTTTCCAAGGCAAACCCCTACAAAGCGTCGGCCTTTCTTACAGTCCCCTGATAATTCTGGTTAAGTTGCTTATTGTAACATGTTTATGCCTGAAACTTTCGTGGCCCTGCGTTTGTGCTTGTCGAATTCCCGACGTTACGGCCTTAAATGCAACCTCATCTTTTCCCCTAAACCACCTCAGGGTCTAATTCGCAAAATGT